>NZ_JBNATW010000012.1:0-59408 GCF_049701175.1 Thermovenabulum sp. | reverse complement strand
ACGTAGTTATTGAAAATAATTACTGAGTTTTAATGGGAAAAAAGGCATACTTCACCCTTAAGGTAAAAAGACTGTATTTAAACATCAGTCTAATTTACCGAATAAAACCTGTCAAGATATATTTAAGCTTTATAGGACTCAATAAACCACTGAATCAGTTTTGCCCAATTATCGACCTGTCTACCCTTTTTATCAATAAGGGGAACAGGCACATCACCATTGCAAGCATCATGGGGCTTCAAGTGATTGTAATATAGCTGATACAGCAGTGCGTGAGCCACAGCACCTTCAAAGGAACTAAAGGATTTATGACGCTTGTAATGGGCTTTATATGAACCAAATAAGCGCTCTATACGGTTTTTGTATGGCCTGTAGGTATGTGGATCACCGCCTGGCGGTATAGAAATTCCCAGCACGGGACGATGACGGATACTGGCATTAAAGAAGACCGAAGCAGAATAAACAGCGACCTCATAAATAGGAGCTTTATCGGTAACGAGGATAAATTCACGGTTATTGTAACGTTCAATAACCTCTTTAAGGATAGTTAAAGCAGCCAAAGCATCTCTATGAGGAGAAAGGTGCTGGGATATTATGAAACCTCTCAGGCCATCGAAAGCAGTAAAAAGGTAATGCCATTTACCTTTAACCTTTATGTAAGTTTCATCAATAACGACAATACCTGACAAAGGGAGATGGATAGACCTAACAAAAGGAGCAAGCTTAGAGGCTAAAGAAACCACCCAATTATGGACAGTTTCATAAGAAATCTGAACTTGCCATATATGCTTTACAGCAAAAACAGTCTGACGTAAAGAAAGTCCGAGGCCAACGTAAAAATTGACGCATTGGGCAATTAAGAAAGAGCTGAAGCGACTATTAGCGAGATTAACGGGAGCAGCAGTTGGGGAAGAACATGAGAGTTCCTCAAAATTAACATCAAAAGCCCTGAAGCGGTATCTTTTTCTGTGGTTAAGCCACTTAGGGCAATTATCATTACAGCATTTAAATACGGAGAAATTTTTTCTGGTTTTAACCTTTATGAGAGCATAGCCGCAGAGAGGGCATCGATAAGTAGGATGAGACTTTTTAGGAGCAGGCTTACCGGGAGCCCACTGGTGTTTACACACTTTACACTGAAGCTTTTGAAAGCCTTCAGGGTCTTTACCGAAACTATAAAGGTATTCAGCGGGAGCGCCGCAAACAGGACACTTGTCGATATCGACACTAAGTGGTTTAATACGTCTAACAGGAGAAATAGGCTTACCAGCTGCTTCAGCTTCAGCGAGAATTTCCCTGTAATCTTTTTTCTCTACAATAGGCAAAGGGTCTTTTAAGGGAGACAAGATTTTGTAAGTAGAAGATTTAAGTTCAGCAGGAGGTTCAATATCGACTTTAAAATGTTTAGCAGTAAAGAGGAAGATTTTGAGTAAAAAATTTAATAAAGAAGTTAAGAGGAAAACAGGTAGTGGTTGTCGAAACATAAATTAAGGATTCCCTCCTTCTTTTGGGTTGATGGTATTTGTTTTTGGCAACTACTACCTACGACACCAAGAGGGGGGAATCCTTCTTTTTTCTAAAAAACTTTTAGTTTCAATGTTTTATAGGTTATTGGTATGTAATTTTGATACCTTAATTTGACATAACAGAAAAAATTTAAGGAGGTAAAAAAATGAAATACAAAAGGCCTCCTGATTTTACTGTATTAATTTGCGTTCTCATTCTTCTTTGTTTTGGAATAGTTATGGTATTTAGCTCGAGCAGTGCATGGGCTTATTATGTTTATAAAGATAGCATGTATTTCTTAAAAAAACAGCTTCTTTGGTCTTTGTTTGGAATAATAGCCTTGGTTTACTTTTTGAATTTTGATTATAGAAGAATTAAAAAAATTGCTTTTCCTTTGCTTATAATAAGCTATGTTTTGTTAGTTTTAGTTTTGGTTCCAGGTATCGGAGTAAAAATAAATGATGCAAGAAGGTGGATTGGGGTAGGTTTTTTTTCAGTCCAGCCTTCAGAAGTATCTAAGTTAGCGTTAATTATATATTTTTCATATTTTTTGGAAAAACGGATAGACTCTATTGATAATTTTTTTAAAGGTATTCTGCCGGTTTTATTAATTATGGCTTCTACATGTGCACTGGTTCTTATTGAACCTCATCTTTCTGCAACGGTTGTCATAGCTATTTTAACATTAATGTTACTCTTTGTTGCCGGTATGAGATTTACACACATATTAGTTTTAATAGCAGGCGGTGCTGTATTGGCTGTTAAGTTGGCTTTAGGAAAAGAATATAGGGTAAGGAGGCTGACATCCTTCCTAAACCCGTGGGAAGATATAAGGGGAAAGGGTTATCATATAATACAATCCCTTTTTGCATTAAGTTCGGGAGGACTTTTAGGAGTAGGATTGGGTCATAGCAAGCAAAAATTTTTCTATCTTCCAGAACCGCAAACAGATTTTATTTTTGCTATAATAGGAGAGGAATTAGGTTTTATTGGTGCAGTTTTTGTTATAGTTGTTTTTGCGATTTTAATTTGGAGGGGTTTTAAAATTGCTATAAATTCGCCCGATGCTTTTGGAAAATTTTTAGCTACAGGTATTACCTGTCAGATTGCAATTCAATTTTTGATTCATGTGGCTGTAGTAACGGCATCATTGCCGGTTACTGGTATGCCACTGCCCTTTATAAGCTATGGTGGTTCTTCCCTTGTTATGACCCTTGCTGAGGCAGGAATTCTTTTAAATATCTCGAGGTTTACGGAGGCATAGTTATCATGAGCAAAAAGGTACTGTTTGCAGGAGGCGGAACAGGAGGACATATATATCCTGCTATTGCAATTGCAAAAGGTTTGAAAGAAAAGATGAGAGATGTTGAAATAGTTTTTGTAGGTACCGAAAGAGGAATGGAGATGGACCTTGTACCTAAAGCGGGATTTAGATTAGAAAAAATAAAGGTAAGAGGGTTCAAAAGAAAACTTTCTTTTGATACTTTTTTATCTTTTAAAGAAATGTTTGTTGGAGGTATTGACTCTATTAGAATTTTAAAGAAAGAAAAACCCCAACTGGTGATTGGTACGGGCGGTTATGTTGCTGGTCCCGTTGTTTTTTTTGCAACCCTTATGGGTATACCCACATTAATTCATGAACAAAATGTTAAACCAGGTATTACAAATAGAATTCTCGGAAGGTTTGTGGACAAGATAGCTATAAGTTTTATAGAATCGGTAAAATATTTTCCTTCAAGCAAATGTATTTTAACGGGTAATCCAGTCAGGCCTGAAATAATTTCTGCGGATAAAAAGGTGGCTTTAAAAAATTTAAATTTAAAACACGGCATCCCTGTGGTGCTTTCTTTTGGAGGAAGCCAGGGCGCAAAAAAACTCAATGAAGCGGTAATAGAACTTATAGAATTAATAAAAGACAGAGAAGATTTTCAACTACTTCATATCACTGGTCAGAAAAATTACGAAAGATTTTTAAAGGACATGGAATTAAGAGGAATAAATTGGGAGAGGTTAGGGTACATTAAAATAAAGCCATACCTTTATAACATGCATGATGCATTGGCATGTGCTGATTTGGTTGTATCTCGGGCAGGAGCCATAACAATTTCAGAAATAACTGCATGTGGCAAGCCTGCAATTTTAATTCCTTTGCCTACTGCTGCAGATAACCATCAAGATTTTAACGCAAGATATTTAGAAAAAAATAATGCAGCATTAGTGATAGAAGAAAGGCTTTTAAGCGGTAATATATTGTACGAATATATAATGCAAATTCTTAACGACAAAGAAAAATACAGGATTATGTCAGAGGCCAGCAAAAAATTAGGTAAACCCGATGCCTTAAACAAAATTGTTGATATTGCTGTAGGACTTTTGTCCTAAAAAAAGGTATTTTATTTCCTATACTTAAAAATGCTCTGTTATGGTAGTATAAATTAAAAAAATGTGCATTTTGGCAAGGTTTTTTAATGGTAACAAGAATAAAATTTGAAGCATATTATATTAAATATAAAGTTTATCAACTGAACAGCGGAAGGAGAGAAGGGTTTTGCTCGGCAATTATAAACGTATTCATTTTATAGGAATTGGCGGTTCTGGCATGAGTGCTATAGCAAAAATACTTCTAGAAATGGGGTATGAAGTATCAGGTTCTGACATTAAATATTCTGAAATCTTAAATAAACTTCAGAATCAAGGGGCAAAGGTTTTTATAGGGCATAATTCGGAAAATGTCATTGGCGCAGAATTAGTGGTAGTATCTTCTGCAATTCCTACCAATAATCCTGAATATATTGAAGCTATAAAACAAAATATTCCAATACTTCATAGAGCAGATATATTGAGTATACTTATGAATCATAAGAAAGGTATAGCCATTTCTGGAGCACATGGAAAGACAACTACAACATCAATGATTTCTTTAATGCTTGATAAAAATGGGTATCAACCAACTGTGCTCATCGGCGGTGAATTGAATGACATAGGCGGGAATGCTGTTTTAGGAAGCGGCGAGTATCTTGTCGCTGAAGCTGATGAAAGTGACGGTTCTTTCTTAAAGCTAAATCCTTTTATAGCCGTAGTTACAAATATCGAGAACGACCACTTAGACTATTATAAAAACATGGATAATATGAAAAAGGCTTTTGTAAAATTTATAGAGAATATTAAGGATGATGGTTTCGCTTTTTTGTGCGTCGACAATGAAAATGTAAGGGATATTATACCCAACATAAAAAAGAAAATTTTCACTTACGGAATAAAATACAATGCCGATTATATGCCGAAAGATATTGTACTTAAAGGCATTTCTTCAATATTTGCAGTTTATTATAAAGAAAAGTTTTTAGGAGATATAGAACTAAATGTTCCTGGGATTCATAATGTATATAATGCAACGGCAGCTGTTGGAATTGGCCATCAGCTTGGAATAGATATTAAAGATATTGCATCTGCTTTGAAAAATTTTAGAGGAGCTCAGAGAAGGTTCCAAAATATTGGGGAGGTTAATGGAGTAAAAATTTTTGATGATTATGCCCACCATCCTACAGAGATCAAAGTTGTGTTAAAAACTGCAAGGCTTTTAAACCCTAGAAAGATATATGCAATTTTTCAGCCTCATAGGTATACAAGGACTAAGTTATTAGCAGAAGAATTTGGCACTGCGTTTTTTGATGCTGATGAAGTTATCGTTACAAAACTTTATAGTGCAGGAGAAGAACCGATTCCCAATGTATCTTCCGAGCTGATTGTAAGTGCGTTAAATAAAAATAATGTAAATGTAAAGTATATTGAAAAAAAAGAAGAAGTGGTTGATTATTTGTTATATAAATTAGTTCCTGGCGACTTAGTTATAACGATTGGTGCAGGAGATATTAACAAGGTTTCTCATGAACTTTACAAAGCCATGAAAATGACCATACGGGATGTAAGTTAATTTTGGTTTCCGCTTATATGCGGAGGTGAAAATAAATGGGGGCCTTTTTGATAAACGGGGGCAACAGATTGGAAGGAAAACTAAAAGTTCAGGGTTCAAAAAATGCAAGTCTTCCTATTTTAGCTGCAACAATATTGAATTCTAATAAGAATGTTATAAAAAACGTACCTGATATAATAGATATTTCGGTAATGATGAGTATTTTGAGGATACTCGGTGCAAAGGTTTTAAGAATAAACGAAGGAGTGTTTGTAGATACATCGGGTGTAAACAACTGGGAAGTTCCGGAAGTCCTAATGAGGAAAATGCGTTCTTCTATTGTATTGATGGGTCCTCTTCTTGCAAAATTTGGCAAAGTAAAAGTATCCTATCCGGGAGGATGCGAAATAGGGCCAAGGCCTATAGATCTTCACTTAAAGGGTCTTGCTGCCCTGGGTGTTGAAATTCAAGAAGGTTATGGTTTTATTACCGCTGAAGCTAAAAAACTTAAGGGAAGCGATATTCATCTTGATTTTCCAAGTGTAGGAGCTACAGAAAATTTAATGATAGCAGCTGCTCTTGCTGAGGGTAGAACAGTTATTAGAAATGCAGCAAAAGAACCGGAAATTGTCGAATTACAGAATTTTCTAAATAGAATGGGTTGCCAGATAAGAGGGGCTGGAACAGATACGATAAAGATAGAAGGTTGTAAAATAGAAGATTTGAAACCTGTTGATGACTACACAGTCATACCTGATAGGATTGCTGCTGGGACATATCTTATAGCCTGCGCAGCTACAAAGGGGCATATACTATTAGAAAACGTTATTGTTGAACACATCGAACCCCTTTTGGCAAAAATGAAGGAGATGGGATGCAATATTAATGCTTATGAAGATAAGGTTGAAATTTTTATCGAAGGACCTCTTAAAGCTTTGGAAAATCTGCGGACCCTTCCTTATCCCGGATTTCCTACTGACTTGCAAGCTCCTATGATGGCTCTTTTGTCAATAGCTGAAGGCACTTCAGTAATTATTGAAACTATTTTTGAGAACAGGTTTAAGCATGCAGAGGAGTTAAGGAGAATGGGCGCTAATATAAAAATAAATGGAAATACAGCGATAATTACGGGGGTAAAAAAACTAACGGGGGCAGTGGTGGAAGCAAAAGATTTAAGGGCTGGAGCTGCTTTAGTAATCGCAGGCCTTTGTGCTGAGGGGAATACAATTGTGGAAGGCGTGAGCCATATTGAGAGGGGTTATGAAGCTTTTGACAGAAATTTGCAAAACTTAGGCGCAAAAATTACACGGATTGATTAAAATTTCACCCCTTTTTTGTAAAAGGAGGAAGGACAAGCCTTTTTATGGAAAGGATAGTTTACAATCTCAAAGGCAAAAAAAAGAAGAATAACCTTAAAAATCTATTGAGACTGATGGCCTTTTTTTGTATAATTACATTAATTTACTGGGTCTCTAATCTGTATTTGAAGGTAGAACAAATAGAAATTACAGGAAATCATAATATAAAAACCGAATTCATTGAAGAAAAGTTATCTTATCTCAAAGACAAAAATATTTTAACCATCAGGCCTAAATTAATTGAAAAATCGTTAATAAATTCCCTGCCTTTTAAAGAGGTAAAGGTTTCATTAAAACTTCCAAATACGGTTATTGTAAAAGTTACTGAAAGGGATGTAAAAGCAGCAATACCCTTTAACACTGATTTTTTGCTTTTGGATGCTTATGGCAATGTAATAAAAATAGACTCTGATATCAAAAACTATTCAGTACCCATCATAACAGGTATTGCAATAAAGCAAGCAGAAATTGGGAAGATGCCCATAATTCAAGATGAACAAACTGTGTATACTAATACCCTTTATGTATTAAACGAAATTTTACCTATATTGAATCAGATTGCCGAAATTCATGTTGAAAAAGGTAATGATGGCACTGATTTTTATATTTATACAATAGATGGTATAAAAATTTGTTTTAATCAAAATAGGTTAAAGCCCGAAAATTTAACAATGATTGCAAATATATTAGAAGACATTAGAAAAAACAATAGGGGGAAGGGAGAAATCGATTTAAACCAGGATATACCTGTTTTTAGACCCTATTAATTTCTTTTTTTTAAATCTTAAGGAGGAAGTAAAATGAGAGAAAAGTTAAAGGCAAATATTATGATTGCAATTATTTGTTTTATATTGGGTTTTATGCTGGTAACTCAGTTTAGAAGTACAGAAAAAAGCGGGAGTGCTATTACATCTCTTCAAAGAGTTCAGGAATTAACTGCCCAGCTGAAAACTTTAATGGACGAGAAAGAAAAATTACAAGGGGAAGTTCAAGAGTTAAGGAATCGTCTTGCAGAATATGAAAATTCTGCATCAAAAATTAGTGGTGTTACTGAAGCAATGAAAAAAGAACTTTTGAGAGCAAGAATGGTGGCAGGTCTTGTTGGAGGGTATGGACCGGGTATTAGTATAATTTTAGATGATAGCAATGTACCAAGACAGCCTGGAGAAGATCCAAATTTGTTTCTAATTCACGATGAGGATATTTTAAAGGTTGTAAATGAATTATTTGCAGCAGGGGCAGAAGCAGTATCAGTGAACGGACAGAGGATAATTGCTACAACTGAAATAAGATGT
This sequence comes from Thermovenabulum sp., assembly GCF_049701175.1. GTDB lineage: Bacteria > Bacillota > Thermosediminibacteria > Thermosediminibacterales > Thermosediminibacteraceae > Thermovenabulum. The sequence goes on along the minus strand of NZ_JBNATW010000012.1, from coordinate 51,336 downwards.
GTAGGGCCGACAATTATAATAAATTCAATAAGAATGGCACCTCCTTTTACAATAAATGCAATTGGCGATCCTGAATATCTCGAAAGTTCAATGAAAATGAGGGGAGGAATAATTGAATCCCTCCAAGTTTTTGGAATTCAGGTTACAATAAAAAAGCAGGAAAAGATCTATATGCCTGCTTATACCGGTCCTATTCAATTCAAGTATTTTGTACCTGAGAAAGCGGGTGAGTAAAAAATGTTATTGCCTCTAATTGGATTGATATTAGGAATTATAATAGGCCTTATATATCCCATTTATATCCCTGTGTATTATGCACCTTATGTTTCAATTGCGGTCCTTGCAGCGTTGGATTCGGTGTTTGGTGGCATAAAAGCTGTAGGGGAAAATAATTTTGATATTTATATTTTTATAACTGGATTTTTTACAAATGCTTTACTTGCCGGTTTTTTAGCTTATTTGGGAGATAGATTAGGTATTCCGATATATTTAGCTGCTATTTTTGTTTTTGGTGTTAGGATATTTCAAAATTTGGCAATTATTCGCAGGGAATTTTTAGATAAATTTTTTAAAAATCAAAAATAATTATTTTAAAAAAAGGAAAATACGTTTAAATGTGGAATTAATTTAATATGCCTACCCAAGAAGGGGAGGTGAAGGTTTGGCAAGAAATGAGATAATAACTGGGATTGATTTAGGAAGCTCAAAGGTTTGCTGTTTGGTTACAGAAATTACGGAGTCCGGTAATATAGATATTTTAGGTTATGGAATATCTCCATCTTCATACTTAAAAAAAGGCAATGTAATCAATATTGAAGGCTTAACCAGGTCAATTTCCGATGCGGTAAATCAAGCTGAAGTCATGTCGAATGTTAAAATAGAGGAAGTAATAGTAGGACTTTCCTTGATAAATGTGGATATTTTAAGAAATAAAGGTGTAGTTGCGATACCCAAAAGCACGAGAGAAATTACCGGGCAGGATGTGGATAGGGTTATACAAGCAGCTAAAATTCTTGCAATTTCCCCTGATAGAGATGTTGTTCAAGTGATTCCTCGTGAATTTATTGTCGATGGCTGTGAAGGTATAAATGATCCAATAGGAATGATTGGGACAAGACTTGAAGTGGATTCGTATATAGTAACTGCCCCTATAACTGTGCTGCAAAATATTCAAAGGTGTTTTCAAAGAGCAGACCTATCTATTCAAAGCATAATATTAAAACCTTTTGCACTTAAGAAAATTCTTTTATCACGGGATGAAATTGAAATGGGTGTTGCTTTGATAGATGTTGGTGCAACAATTACAGAAGTCACTGTTTTTAAGGGGAATGATATTTTAAAATACGCAACTATACCTATAGGAGGAGACTATATTACAAATGATATTGCTGTAGGTTTAAGGCTTCCCTTTAATTTAGCGGAGATGATAAAACGAAGGTATGCTTGCTCTCAGGAGAACTTAGCTTCTGAAAAACAAGATATAGAAATACAAAGTATCGGAGAAAGCACAACAAAAAAGATTAATCAGAAGGAGTTAGCCTCAATAGTAGAACCAAGGGTACATGAAATAATTAGCTTAATAAAAAAGGAATTGGATTTTGAAGATCAGAAAATAAAATTGGCTGCAGGCGGAGTAATATCAGGAAGTGGCTTGCTGCATATTAAAGGAGCAATCGACCTTGCCCAAAAGATTTTAGGAATACCGCTGAGAGGTGGTAAAACTGAAATGTACGGTTATGACCAAACCTTTAATGTTTGTCTCGGTTTAGTCAATAGTGTAGCTTCACAGAGACATTATGAAGGTAGAAATATAGAAAAAGCTAAGACAGGTATTTCTCTAATTGAAAGAGCAAAGAGGTTTTTAAGAGAATATTTTTAGCAACACAAGGGGGTAATAAAGTGCTAGAGTTTGATGTTCCTTTACACCAATTTGCAAATATTAAGGTTATCGGGATAGGTGGTGGAGGGAATAATGCGGTAAATAGAATGATTGATGCGGGCCTTAAGGGTGTAGAATTTATTGCAATTAATACGGACGCTCAAGCTCTTTATTTGTCTAAGGCTGATAAAAAAATACAAATAGGCGAAAAATTGACCAAAGGACTTGGTGCTGGTGCAAATCCCGATATTGGTAGAAAAGCGGCAGAAGAAAGTAAAGCCGAGATTGAAGAAGCAATTAAAGGAGCGGACATGATATTTATTACTGCAGGAATGGGTGGAGGTACCGGTACCGGAGCTGCACCTGTTGTTGCAGAAATTTCAAAAAACTTAGGAATATTGACAGTAGGTGTTGTGACAAAACCTTTTACTTTTGAAGGTAGACGTCGTATGGCCCATGCCGAGATGGGGATAAATAACTTAAAAGCGTGTGTAGATACACTCATCACAATACCGAACGATAGGCTTTTGTCCATTGCGGAGAAAAAGACATCTATATTAGAAGCCTTTCGAATTGCAGATGATGTTTTAAGACAAGGTGTACAGGGCATATCCGATCTTATTGCAGTTCCCGGCTTAATTAATCTGGATTTTGCTGATGTTAGAACTATAATGATGGATACGGGTCTTGCTCATATGGGAATAGGTAGAGGAACGGGAGAAAATAGGGCGATAGAAGCTGCAAAACAGGCTGTATCGAGCCCCTTACTTGAAACGTCAATTGAAGGAGCGAAGGGAGTATTATTAAATATTACAGGCAGTAGCAACTTGGGTATTTTAGAAGTAAATGAGGCAGCAGAATTTATATCGGCAGCTGCTGACCCTGATGCAAATATAATTTTCGGTGCAGTAATCGACGAAAAATTACAGGATGAGATAAGAATAACGGTTATTGCAACGGGTTTTGAACAAAAAGAAAAATTACAAAAATCAGAGGAAGTAGAAAATATTACTTTTGATGAGGGTGATCTTGAGATACCCGCTTTTTTGAGGCGGGGGAGAAAAAGATAAAAAAAGAGCGCTTTATGCGCTCTTTTTTGTTTTGGACAAAATTAAAACCGACAATTTTTTTTAAAGAATGTTGATAGAATTTATCATAAATTAAACCCACAGTGAATATAAATTTTTTATAGCCGGGTATGGTGAAAAAAATGATTGTTTACTTAGATATCATTTTTTTAATAAATTTATTTATGAATTTTATAATTTTATGGTCAACAGCAGTTCTTGTTCAAAAAAAAGTTGTTTTTTGGAAACTATTTTTTGGAGCTTTACTGGGAAACTTAGCTTTGATTGATATTTTTTTATCTACTAAATTCAAGTTTTTAAGTTTGATATTAAAAGTAATTTTACCTGTGGTTTTAATAATTGTTTGTTTTAATCCCGCAAGTTTTTCAGAGTATTTAAAATTTGTTTCAATTTTCCTTTTTATGTCCTTTTTAGCAGGAGCCATAACCTTAGCTTTTTACTATTTAATTAATGTCAAATTTTTATTAGATTACTCTCTAATAAATAATATTTCAATAAAATGGTGGTTATTACTGCTATCTTCGATTTTTCTCATCTTTTTTTTAAAAGAAGTTTGGCCAAAGTTTTTAAGAAAAGTAAACAGGGAAGAAATAATTGTAGATATAGAGTTTTGGGTGGACCAAAAAAGTATGAGGACAAAAGCTTTAATTGATACAGGCCATGAATTAACGGACCCTATTAATGGGTTTCCGGTAGTTATAGTTGAACTGCTGGTATTGAGAGAATTATTGGCTTATCAAGACTATATGTTGATAAAAAAAATTTATGACGATCGTGATAATAATAGTTTAATAAGCAAGTTAAGTGAAGATATTAAAAAAAGGATAAGAATAATCCCTTATAAAACCATAGGGAATTTAAATGGCATTATGTTAGGTATTAGAATAGATTTTTTAAAAGTTTATAAAGACGAAAAAACATCAATGTTAGATAATGCCATACTCGGTTTATTTGAAGGACGCCTTTCATCGGATGGGAGTTACCGGGCTTTAATAAATAGTGAATTTATATAAATAAAAAATAAAAGCTATGGGGGGTAGTTTATGTTTAAATACATAATAGATTTTTACAAAGGATTAGTGTATAGAATTAAAAAATTTATTAAAATGAAATTTAATAAATTTTATAAAAAACCGGTTTATTATATTACTGGTGCTGAAACTTTGCCTCCGCCTTTAACAGTAGAGGAGGAAGCTCAACTTTTAAAAAAATTAGAAGATGGCGACAATTCAGTAAGGAATGTGCTTATTGAAAGGAATTTAAGATTGGTGGTATATATTGCCAGAAAGTTTGAAAATACCTATTGTCCAATAGAAGATCTCATTTCCATAGGTACCATAGGGCTTATAAAAGCTATAAATACCTATGATCCTAAAAAAAGGATAAAACTTGCAACTTATGCTTCAAAATGCATAGAAAATGAAATATTAATGTATTTGAGGAGAAATAATAAAAATACGATTGAAGTTTCTATTGATGAACCGCTAAATACGGACTGGGATGGCAATGAGCTATTGTTATCAGACATTCTTGGCACTGATGGAGAACTAATATATAAAAGTATAGAAGAAGGTGTGGAAAGGGAATTGTTATGTATAGCTTTAAATAAACTTCCTAAAAGAGAGCGTTCGATTATGGAACTTCGCTATGGGCTAAACGGGGGTAAAGAAAAAACACAAAAGGAAGTGGCAGAGATCCTTGGAATTTCTCAATCTTACATTTCCAGGTTGGAAAAAAGGATTATAAAAAGGTTAAAAAGAGAGATTGTCAGGATGATGTAAATTTTTAAAATGTGCATAAAAACTTCCCCCTCTGGCAAGAATTAAAATAAGAGAGTAGAAAGATAGGGGGAAGTTTTATGAGTTTAAATAAAGTGGAAATATGCGGGGTGAATACTTCCAAACTGCCTGTTCTTTCAAACAGTAAGATGAAAGAACTTTTTATAAAGGCCAAGAATGGAGACAAGGAAGCACGCGAAAAATTAATATATGGCAATTTAAGATTGGTTTTAAGCGTTATACAGCGCTTTACCAATAGAGGAGAATATGTGGATGATTTATTCCAAGTTGGATGTATTGGCCTCATGAAGGCTATTGATAATTTTGACCTAAATCAAAATGTAAAATTTTCAACTTATGCTGTGCCTATGATTATCGGAGAAATTAGGAGGTACCTGAGGGACAATAATCCCATTAGAGTAAGCCGTTCATTAAGAGACGTAGCTTATAAAGCTTTACAGATAAGGGATAACCTTGTAAACAAAAATTCAAGGGAACCTTCAATTAATGAAATAGCAGAAGAAATGGAAATACCAAGGGAAGAAATAGTTTTGGCTTTGGATGCAATACAGGAGCCCGTTTCGTTATTTGAACCAATATATCATGATGGTGGAGATCCCATCTTTGTTATGGACCAAATAAGTGATGATAAGAATACGGATGAAAACTGGTTAAAAAGTATAGCCATTAGAGAAGCAATGCAAAAGTTAAATGAGAGGGAAAAGATGATTTTGATGATGCGCTTTTTTGAAGGCAAAACTCAAATGGAAGTTGCTCACGAAATAGGTATTTCTCAGGCACAGGTTTCAAGGCTTGAAAAATCTGCGCTTAAGCATATGAAAAAATATATTTAATCGGGAGTGATCAGAAATGGTAAAAAAATTAATAGCATTGTGCTTGATAATATTTATAATGGCAATATATTTTCTAACACCAAAAACTATGGTTGCGTATAATACTAAGAATTTAACGATTGATAACAATAGAACGAATACAAAAGTCGTAATGCAAACAAATTCAGAATAATAAGCCCTGAAATTAGGGGCTTTTTATTTTTTGCTCATTTTATGATGATAAGTTTAATAAATTATATATAGAATATTCAAGTGGGGTGAAATTATATGTTAAAAGCAACCGATTTAAGGCAAAAGGAAGTTATTAATGTTTGTGATGGTAAAAAAATGGGCTTTATAGTCGATATTGATATTGATACCGATGTAGGAAAAATCAAATCCTTGATTTTACCTGCAATTTCTAAAGGGTTTAATATTTTTCTGAGGAGTGATGACATTGAAATTCCTTGGGAAAAAGTAAAAAAAATAGGGCAGGATGTAATACTTGTGGAATATCAGGAAACATTAAAAAAAGGATATTAAAAGGCTCTAAAAGCCTTTTTATTTTTTTTGCTAAGGTTTATAATTTAAATGGAAACTAAAAGGGGGAATAATTTTGCGCTGGGAATTTAAAAAAAAGCTGCAGCAATTAAAAGATGAAGAAATACCTTTGATTCCAGTTAAGGAATTCGGGTCGACTGTAGTTAATGTAGCTTTGGTTTTTCCAAATAATTATAGTGTCGGGATGACAAATTTGGGTTTTCATTCTATTTACCGCGAAATAAATAAAAGAAGGGATTCTTTATGCCATAGAGCTTTTTATTACGGTAAAGGTATTGAGCCATTTACAATCGAAGCGCAAAAAGAGCTTTCTTCTTATGATTTAATAGGATTTTCGATTTCTTATGAGTTGGATTATTTAAATATTCTTGAGGTATTAAGTGCTGCTAAAATACCCCTTTTGGCAGAAAATAGAGATTTTCCTTTGATAATGGCAGGTGGGCCTGCTGTAACATTTAATCCCGAACCCCTATCTTTGTTTTTTGATTTTTTTGTGATAGGGGAAGGGGAGGAAGTTATTCATGAAATAATGGAAGTAATGGAACAGAATGTAGGAAAAAATAAGCAGGAAATATTAAAATTATTATCAGAGATAGAAGGGGTTTATGTTCCTTTACTTTACAAAAAGGAACAAGGCAAAATAAAGAAGCGCTATATTAAAAACCTGAATGATTTTTTAACCGAAACAGCGGTATTTACAAAAAATAACGAATTTAAAGACATGTTTTTGATAGAAATTTCCCGCGGATGCGGGAGAAATTGCAGATTCTGCATGGCGGGTTACTGCTATAGGGTCCCACGTGTTAGAAGTTTGGAAGTGGTTTTAGAAAGGGCAGAATTTGCAAAGAAAATTACGAACAAGATAGGCCTTGTAGGTGCTGCGGTGTCGGATTACCCCGATATTGAAAGGCTGTCAACGGAGTTAATAAGAAGAAATATAAAATTTTCGGTTTCTTCTTTGAGGGCAGATTCCTTGGTTTATCCTCTTCTCGAAGGGCTTTACTTCAGCAACCACAAAACCCTTACCATTGCCCCAGAAGCTGGTTCGGAAAGGCTTAGGAAAATTATCAATAAAGGAATCAGCGAAGAACATGTTTACAAAGCAGCGGAGGATGCCTTTAAATTCGGTATTCAAAACTTGAAACTCTATTATATGCTGGGTATGCCTACTGAAGAGGATTCCGATATAGATGAAATGATTAATTTTTTAATTAACCTAAAATCATTTATGGTGAAAATAGGCAATAAAATGGGAGACCTCACCATAAGTTTAAGTCCTTTTATACCAAAACCCTTTACACCCTTCCAATGGTTCGGCATGGAAAAGGAAGATATTGTAGGGGGAAGAATAAAAAAACTGAAAAGCGCTTTGAAACAATGGGGTATAAATGTATTGAATGAAAGCCCTCGATTATCAATATTGCAAGCAGCTCTTGCAAGAGGCGATAGAGAAAGTGCATTTTTAATATTAAAAGCTTATGAAAAAGGAGGAAAAACTTCGGATTTTAAAAACATCAGCATTAACGGGAAGGACATATATTGCTACGCATACAAAGTTTTCGATTTGGACGAAGAACTTCCATGGGATTTTATTAATATGGGTTTTGAAAAGGATTTGCTCAAAAGAGAATATAAAAAAGCATCGAAAATGGAAAGTACATTACCCTGTACCCCTAATAAATGTGCTGTATGTAAAATATGTGAAAAATAAATTCAACCGGGTGATGCAAAAATGCCTTTTGAATTAAAAGAAAAAAAGGGAATAAATTACTTTATTATACCTTCTTTTGAAGAAACAGGAATTGTAAGACACGGTTTTTCAACAAAGCCGTTAAACTTTGCTGTTAAAAAACTGGAGAAAAGAAATGAAGCTGTTTTAAGTTTTAAAATCTTTTGCGAAATTTTAGGAATAGATCCCGAAAACCTTGTGCTTTCTGACCAGATACATGGCGATGAAGTATATTTTGCAACTGAAGAAGACAGAGGCAAAGGAATTTTTAAAGAGTCGGATATTAAAGGGAAAGATGCCCTTATTACTGACAGAAAAAATGTTGCTCTTGTTACTTTTTATGCCGACTGTGTTCCTTTGTTTTTTCTTGACAAAGAAAGACCTGCTATAGGCCTTGCCCATTCGGGTTGGCGTGGAACAGTTAAGAGAATTGGGAAGAAAACGGTTCTAAAAATGATGGAGCATTTTAGAACAAAACCTCAAAACCTTCTTGTGGGAATAGGCCCCTGTATTGGGAAATGCTGTTTTGAAGTGGATGAGCCCGTTATAAAAGCTTTTGAAAGGGAAAGTTTCAACTGGGGTGATTTTTCTTATTATAAAGGCAAAGACAGGTGGATGATGGATCTTGTTTTAGCTAACAAAATCATCCTCTTTGAAGCAGGTGTAAAAGAAGAAAACATTGTGGGAAGCGGTTACTGTACTTATTGTGAAGAAAATCTTTTATTTTCTTATAGAAGGGAAAAAGAAAAGGCTGGGAGCCTCGTAGCTGTGCTTGAATTGCGATGATAGGGGGATTAATATGGCTAATGAAAAGATTTTAGTTGTCGATGATGAGCCTAATATATTGGAACTTATAAAATTTAATTTAGAAAATAACGGATTTAAAGTAATCACAGCTTGCAATGGGGAAAGAGTCCTTGAAATGATAAAAGCGGAAAATCTGGATCTAATTCTTTTGGATGTTATGCTGCCGGGAGTTGATGGATTTGAATTGTGTAAAATTATTAGGAGAAAAAACGAAACTTCTGATATACCAATAATTTTAATCACTGCAAAAAGCGAAGAGATAGATAAAATTCTTGGCTTAGAAATAGGTGCCGATGATTATATAACAAAGCCTTTTAGTGTTAGAGAATTGATTGCAAGGGTAAAAGCTGTGCTTCGTAGGGCTGACAAAAAGGATAAAAACGAAAAAATAATCAAAATCTCAGACATTATTATAGATGTGGATAAACATGAGGTAACCGTAAAAGGGAAGAAGATAGAACTTACACCAAAGGAATTTGAACTTTTAAAACTTTTTGCGTTAAATCCCGGCAGGGTTTTTTCGCGGGATTATCTCTTAGAAAAAATTTGGGGATATGATTACCTCGGAGATACGCGAACGGTAGATGTTCACATCAGGCATTTAAGGCAGAAAATTGAAGAAAATTCGGATGAGACAAATTATATTGAAACGGTTAGGGGGGTAGGATATAAATTTAAAGAAGAATAATATTTTAAGGAAGGGGCATTAAATGCTTTTAAAGGGGTCAAAATTGTTTTTTATAATAGAAGGTATAATTACGGTTGTCTTATTCTTAGGATTTATTTTCTTTGAATACCCTTTAATCAGAAATTTTTTAAAAAGTTACTATATCAGTAATAATAGATTATTTTTGCTCATTATTTTGCATTTTAGCTTGGTAATAATAAATATTTATTATTTAATTCGGATGTATTCTCAGTTTAAAGAAAAAGTTATATTTCCCATCAACAAGATTACAAATATTTTGCAAAAGTTTTCTTTGGGAAATTTTGAAAGGACTGTGCATTACCCATGGTCAAACGAGGTGGGAGATTTAAGTAATGCTGTCAATTTAATAGGAAAGAGATTTCGAGAACTTTTTGAAGAGCATTCTTTTCTCAAAGAAAATTTTTATGAGGTTATAAATTCCATTGATGAAGGGATTTTACTGCTATATAACGGTACAAAGATTTTTTATGTTAATAAAAAGGCATCAGAATTTTTAAGTGTTTCACAAGAAAATATTAAAGGGAAAAACCTTTTAAGTATCTTAAGAAATTATGAGCTTATAAAAGAAGTAGAATGCGCACTAAATTCGGGAGAAATAAAAGAGGTAAATTTAAATTTTATTCGAAAAGAAGGGTCATATAAGGTAATTATTATTCCGGTTAAAGAAAACCAAAGGGTTTTAAGCTGCATATTGTTGATTAAAGATTTGACTTTTATAAAGGGTTTGGAAAAAATAAAAACTGATTTAATCGCAAATATTTCCCATGAGCTAAAAACACCCATTACTTCTATTAAGGGTTTTACGGAGACTTTGCTAGAAGGCGCTTATAAAAATGAAGAACTTGCATTAAAGTTTTTAAATATCATAGATTTTGAAGTAGGGAGGCTTTACAGGCTAATCATTGACTTATTAAATCTTGCAGAAATAGAAGCAGGTAAATTGAAAATAAAAAAAGAAAAAGTAAGTTTAAAAGATGTTTTTGAAGAATTAGGTTTTCTCTTTAAAAAGCGCTTTGAAGAAAAAAAGCTAAAATTTTATTATAAAAGCTCTGTAGAAGAAATTTTTACTGATAAGGATAAATTTATGCAGATTCTCTTAAATCTAATAGATAACGCTGTTAAATACACTCCCGAAGGGGGAAGTGTCTGGATAGAAGCTGAAAATAAAGAAGGAGAAGTGTTAATAAAAGTCTGCGATACAGGGATAGGAATACCTGAGGAGGATATACCGAGGATTTTTGAAAGGTTTTACAGAGTAGATAAAGCCCGAACAAGAGAAAGCGGCGGGACGGGAATAGGCCTTGCCATTGTAAAGCACCTTTTGGAAGCTCTTGGCGCTGAAATAAAGGTCGAAAGCGAATTAAACAGGGGCAGCAAATTTATAATTTCATTTAAAAACTCATCACAAATAATTAACAATCAGTAAAATCTCAATTAACATACTTCAATTAAAATGTAATATATACTATTTAAAGGGAGGAGATTAAAATAGAAGACAAAATCAAGGTAGAAAATCTAAATTTTTATTATGGGAAGTTTCACGCCTTAAGAAATATCAATTTAACTATTAAACATAAAAAAGTAACTGCTTTTATAGGGCCGTCAGGATGCGGGAAATCAACTTTTTTGAGGACTTTAAATAGAATGAATGATTTAATAGAGGGGGCCAAGGTAGAGGGCAAGGTCTTACTGGATGATACAGATATTTATAATCCTAATGTGGATGTGATGGAGTTGAGAAAAAAGGTGGGCATGGTATTTCAAAAGCCCAATCCCTTTCCAATGTCTATATACGATAATGTAGCCTATGGACCTCGAGTTCACGGTATACGAGATAAAGCAAGACTTGATGAGATAGTAGAAAAAAGCCTGAAAGCAGCTGCTCTCTGGGATGAGGTGAAAGATAGACTTAAAATTTCAGCTTTAGGCCTTTCGGGCGGCCAGCAGCAGAGGCTTTGTATTGCTCGGGTTTTGGCCGTTGAACCTGAGGTACTTTTAATGGATGAACCCTGTTCGGCACTTGACCCTATTTCTACAATGAAAATTGAAGAATTGATAGAGGAATTAAAAGAAAATTATACTATTGTTATTGTAACCCATAATATGCAGCAAGCAGGAAGAGTTTCCGATTATACAGCTTTCTTTTTAAGTGGCGAACTTGTTGAATTCGGGCGAACAGAAGAGATTTTTTATAATCCAAAAAATAAAAAGACTGAGGACTACATTACGGGTCGTTTCGGATAAATACGATGGGAGGGAAATTATATGACGAATTTGAGGTCGGGATTTGATAAGGAATTGGAAGCCCTGCAACAGGATATTTTGAAAATGGGTAGCATGGTGGAGCAGCAAATTTATAATGCAGTAGAATCATTGGTTAGAAAGGACGAAAAATTGGCAAGAAAAGTAATTGAGGATGACGATATTGTTGATAACATGCAGCATTCAATAGAGGACAAATGTATCAAGTTAATTGCAAGGCAGCATCCGCTGGCAAAGGATTTGAGGGTTATTTTCACAGGGGTAAAAATAGTGACGGATTTAGAAAGAATGTCGGACAATGCTGTAGATATTGCAAGAACCACTATCAGATTATTAGCTGAAGAATATATAAAACCTTTAATAGATATTCCGCGTATGGCTCAACTTGCTAAGGATATGGTAAAAGATGCTTTAGATGCATATGTAAATGAAGATGTTGAGGCTGCAAAGAAGGTATGCGAAGCGGATGATGTAATTGATCATTTATATTCCCAAATATTCAGAGAATTATTATTAATAATGATGCAGGATCCAAAGACGATTTCCCAAGCTACATCCCTGCTTTTTGTAGGGAGATATTTAGAAAGAATTGCGGATCATGCGACTAATCTTGGAGAGTGGATAATTTTTATGGTTACAGGGGAAAAAAAGAGTTAAATAATTGATGCGCCGAAAAGGCGCTTTTTTTATTTGTATAAATTATTTTCCCTGTGGAAAGCTAAAAAAGAAAAATTTTTGTATATAGAGGTGATAAAATGCCTTTTGGAATTATTTTACTTGTTGCAATTGGGGTGCTAATTTACTTTGGAGTGCTTCACAGGGTCCTTGACAGAATGAAGTTGAACGACAAAACTGCATTACTGTTTTTAGCAATGATGGTTGTTGGTTTTTTCCTTCCAGCAATTCCTTTAAGCAGAAGTTTATCAATTAATATCGGCGGAGGAATAGTACCTATCGTATTAGCAGTGTATTTAATAGTAACTGCGGATGAAGCTGCGGAAAAAATAAGGTCGATTATTGCATCTATTATAAGCGGGATTGCGGTGTTCTTCACAGGTAGATTATTACCTGCAGAACCAGAAGTTATGATAATCGATCCCCTTTTTGCTTTTGCAATTATAGCTGGGGTAGTTGCCTATATTTTTGGCAGATCAAGGCGTGGAGCTTTTATTGCAGGTATTTTGGGAATATTAATAGGAGACCTTTTATATGCTTTTGGTGTTGCTGGTAGGCCTATTGGGACGGTAATAGGAGGAGCTGGTGTGTTTGATGCCACAGTAATTTCCGGTGTAATTGCGGTTTTGCTGTGTGAAATAGTTGGTGAAACCAGGGAAAGACTGCAAGGGGGAACGGCCAAAGCTGATTTAAGTGCCCGGAAGGAAAATAAAGTTTCCAATATAGAGGTAAAAGAAAATAATTCGTTAAGAGGGGATGAAAAGGATGAAACGTAAAATTACGAAGATATTTTTGATAAACTTTTTGATAATTTTTTTGGTTTTTTCATTTTTTTCAACAGTTTATGCTGAAGAAGAAAAAAAGGACGGATATTTTACGGTTTATGAGGAGGGTACCAACCATATAATTTTCAGAACAAGCATGTTTGTTTCAGTAGGAGATCAGTATTTGGATGAAGAAAACAGATTATATGAGGTTTCTGAAGTAAAAGGAGATATGGCTTATGCAAAATTTAAAGAAAAAGTAGATATTGAAAAGGCTTTGCAAGCAAATGAGAATGACAATATCCAAGAAGCATTCAAAGAAGCAGGACAGAGGGTTATAGCTATATACCACACCCATAGTGATGAATCTTACGTTCCAACAGATGGTAAACCCAGCATACCCTATAGAGGTGGAATATTTAAAGTGGGTGAAGCTTTAAAAAGGGCTTTAGAGCAAAAAGGGGTAAAAGTTATACAGTCAGAAAAGCCTCATGATCCCCATGATGCAGGTGCTTATCATCGATCAAGACGAACAGCAATGGAGCTTTTGAAACAGAGGCCAGATGTGCTTTTAGATATTCATAGGGATGCTGTACCTGCTGAAGAATATACTAGCAGTGTAAACGGAAGACCTATAGCTCAGGTTAGGCTTGTTGTAGGAAGGCAAAACCCACAAATCAAAATGATAAATAATTTTGCATGGCAGATAAAGGCAATGGCTGATAAAAAGTATCCCGGCCTTTTAAAAGGGATTTTTTACGGGAAGGGAAGTTATAATCAGGATTTGTATCCAAGAACTATATTAATCGAAGCAGGTACTTATACTAATCACAGAGAAAAAGCTGAAGAAGGAATTCAACATTTGGCAGATGTCATAATGGCTACTGTCTATGGAGCTGATTATCAAAAAGAACCTACGCCTATGGGCAGGGTAACACAAATACCTGGAGAAAAAAGGAGTTCAGGAGGAACTATATTTTGGATAATATTTATTGCCGTGTTAGGGATAATAGGGTATATGATAATAAGCACAGGAGGGTGGAATGAGTTTAAAAGTAAAATTAAAAAATTTGGAAGCTCCGAGTTTTCCAATTTCCTGGGAAATATTTCGATTTCAAAAAACAAGAAATCTACTTTCGAAGAGAAATCAGAAGATGGTAACGATGAAAATTTCGATGAAGGGTCAGGATGTACAGGGGAATCAGAAGAAAATAAAAAAGAGATTAGGTGAGATATATGAAAGTAATATATGCTGATTACTGGGGCAGCTACATTTCGGTAGTAGCTGCTTCCATTCATTTAGGGATTTTAGAGGAATATGATGAGGAGAAAATAAGGAGTATAAAAGGATTTGGAGAAAATAACTTTTCAAAATTAGGAGAGCTCATCTTTTTTGCGGAAGATCAAAAAAGGAGAAGAATATATATTTTAGGAGTCAAAAAATCAGGAAGAATAGCTGAAAGGGCATTAAATGGAATTTCTAAAATCTTTGGGCTTGGGAAAAATGATGTAGACTTTGTTGATTTATATATTTATGAAAACGTCTTTACAAAAATGGGAGGCTTTCTTTCGCAAAAATTATGTTTTAAAAGTGCAGGAGAAAAATTAGTTCTCATAGGTATTAAAAAGAATTTTAATAAATTAAAAAATCTTGTTCATAAAATGAAAGAGAAGCCTTTAAGATAAATTGGGGGATTAATATGAAAATTTTTTATTATTGTTATGGCAGTGCACATTCTTCTGTAATTGCTGCTGCTATTCATGTAGGGTATTTGCCGAAGGATAGAATTCCTAAGGATGAAGAGTTTTTAAAAATCCCATATTTCGACAAAACTGATAATTATGAAATAGGCACTCCTTTTTTAATGGGTAAGGATGAATACGGTAATGAGGTTTATATAATAGGCATGACTAATGAAAGGGAAATGATAAAAAAGACGATTATTTCTTTTTTAAAGGAGAGCGGAATAGATTTAAACCAGATACACATGGTAGATACTTTACATCTTGTGAACCTCAAAACAAAAATAGGGGGGTTACTTTCGAGAAGGTTTAAGCTGGTTAATGTAGGGAGGCCCCTTACAATAAGAGGTATTCAAGAAAAATATTTTGATTTTGTAAATCTTGTTATGAAAGTTAAAAGAAGAATGAGTGAAAATTAATTTTCTTGACTTGTTTTATATTTTGTTTAATAATAAAGTTTGTAAAGTTTTAAGATGGTATAAAGGAGTAAATAAATTGGGGAAGGCAAAGGTAATTTTCGTAAAGGAAAATAGTTTAGCTCAAAAGGCAGGTATAAAAAAAGGTGATGAAATTATTTCGATAAACGGGAAACCCATAGAAGATATTTTAGATTATAAATTTTATACTACTGATGAAAAATTAGAAATATTAATAAAAACAAAAGAAGGAGAAAAAAAAGTATACATTGAAAAGGATTTCGATGAGGATTTAGGATTGGAATTTAAAAGTCCTATTATCGATAGCATAAAGGTTTGCAAAAATAAATGTGTCTTTTGTTTTGTAGATCAAATGCCGAGGGGATTGCGCCCTTCATTATACGTCAAAGATGATGATTATCGTTTATCCTTCCTTAAAGGCACCTATATTACTCTCACAAACCTTACCGTAGAGGATAAGAAAAAAATATTTGAAATGCACTTAAGCCCTCTTTACATTTCAGTTCATGCTACTGATTTAAACATTAGAAATTTCATGTTAGGTGTTAACAATAGCCAAAATGTGCTTGATTGTTTAAAAGAATTTAAAGAAAAAGGTATTTCCTTTCACACCCAAATCGTACTTTGCCCTGGGATAAATGATGGTGAAGTGCTTAAAAAAACTATTTTAGATTTATTAGAGCTTTTTCCCTCTGTGCTATCTATAGCGGTCGTCCCTGTGGGACTTACCCGCTTCAGGGAAAATTTATTCCCACTAAGGGATTTTACAAAGGAAGAAGCCGTAAGTGTAATTGAATTAATTAAGTATTTCCAAGAAAACAATTTAAAGAAATTTGGTAAAAGGCTTGTTTTTGCAGCCGATGAGTTTTACGAAAAGGCGGGGATGAATTTTCCTTCTTATAAAACCTATGAAGATTTTGCCCAATGGGAAAATGGAGTGGGAATGGCTGCGCTTTTGAGCCATGAGATTCGTTTATATAAAAATAAGATACCTAAAAAATTGGATAAAAAAAGGCATATTGCTATTATAACGGGTTTATCTGCATTTAGATTGCTAAAAAAAGAACTTAATTTCTTAAAGGACGTAGAAAATTTAAAATTAGAAATTAAAGCAATAAAAAATGAATTTTTTGGTGAATCGGTTACGGTTGCAGGGCTCATAGTTGGTAGGGATATTATTTCTCAATTAAAAGGAAAGGTATTAGGGGATGTAGCACTAATTCCTTCTGTAATGGTAAATGAAGGAAAGCTTCTTGATGATATTACAGTTAAACAGCTTTCTGAAGAATTAAATACAGAGGTAAAGGTTGTCCCTGTAAACGGGAAAGCCCTCCTTCAAAGCATATTAAATATAAAATTGGGGGGAAGAAGATGGGATTTACAGTAGCGATAATTGGCAGACCAAATGTAGGAAAATCTACCCTTTTTAACAGAATAATTGGGAAACGAGTTTCAATTGTAGATGATAAGCCGGGGGTTACGAGGGATAGAATTTATGCTCAGGTTGAATGGAGAAACAAAAAATTCACTTTAGTAGATACAGGTGGAATTGAACCCGAAAGCGAGGATATTATTTTTTCGAAAGTTTTACGACAGGTAGAGGTAGCTATAGAAAATTCTGATGTCATTATATTCCTTTTAGATGCTAAAGAGGGTTTAACTCCTACTGATGAAGATGTTGCTCAAATTTTAAGGAAGAGCAAAAAACCTGTAATATTGGCAGTAAATAAAGTTGACAATTTTGAAGCTCAGTCGGAAGCGGCTTTTGAGTTTTTTAAATTGGGTTTCGGGGAGCCTGTATTGATATCAGCGGCTCACGGAATAAACATAGGTGACTTGCTTGACAGAATAGTTGATTTTATCCCCGAAGAAACAGAGCCTGAATACGACGAGGATGTAATCAAAGTAGCAGTTGTAGGTAGGCCTAATGTAGGAAAATCTTCCCTTGTAAATGCTATTTTAGGAGAGGAGAGAGTAATTGTCAGCGATATTCCTGGTACCACAAGGGATGCAATAGATACTTTATTTGAGTATCAGGGGAAAAAAATGGTGCTAATAGATACAGCCGGTTTAAGAAGAAAAAGCAGGGTAAAAGAGGATATAGAATTTTACAGCAATTTAAGGGCAATTGGCGCTATCGAAAGGTCAGATGTGGTATTAATGGTTATAGATGCCACTTCAAAAATAGCGGAACAGGATAAAAAAATTGCCGGACTTGCCCACGAAGAAGGCAAAGCAATGATTATAGTAGTTAACAAATGGGATGCGATAGAAAAGGATGATAAAACTATATATAAATTTACCGAAGAAATAAAAGAAGAGTTTAAATTTGCAGAGTATGCTCCTGTAGTTTTTGTCTCAGCGCTGACAAAAAAGAGAGTACCTAAAATTTTGGAACTTATAGAATTTGTTATGAATTATTACACCTTCAGGGTAGAAAAAAAGATGTTAAGGGACCTTTTGGAAGAAGCGACAACAATTGTACCGCCACCGGTTATTAAGGGAAAAAGGTTAAAAATATACGAAGCCGAGCAGGTTGCAGTAAAACCGCCAACTTTTAGTTTTGTTGTTAACGAACCGGAACTTTTACATTTTTCTTATCAAAGGTATTTAGAAAATAAGTTAAGGGAAAAGTTTGGTTTTGAAGGTACGCCTATATTTTTCAAAATAAAAAAGAAGGAAAAGAAGAAAGATTAGTGAAGGAGAATTTTTATGAAAATTGCTGTTTTAGGTGCGGGAAGTTGGGGAACGGCACTTTCCAATGTTATTTCTGACAATAATCACAGGGTTTTTTTATGGGCAAGAAGAAAAGAACTTGCTGAGGAAATTAATCAAATTAAGGAAAATAGAGAATACCTGCCGGGAGTTAAAATAAATCCGAGCATTTTTGTTACTCATGATATGGAATATGCGGTGAAAGATTCGGACATTATTATCCTTGCTACACCTTCACAGGCGCTTCGCTTTATTGTGAAAGATGCAAAAAAATATATTTTAAAAAAGGATGCAATAATAGTCAGTGCTTCTAAAGGAATTGAAAATGACAGTCTACTGAGAATGTCTGAGGTTATAAAGGAAGAAGTGCCCCATATATCACAAATTGCAGTTATATCCGGACCAAGCCATGCTGAAGAGGTTGTTAGGCGTTTTCCCACCGCTGTTGTTGTTGCCTCAAAAGATAAAAAAGTTTTAAAAATTCTACAAGATGTTTTTATTAACAATTATTTTAGAGTATATAGAAACAGTGATATAATAGGAGTTGAGTTGGGTGGAGCTTTAAAAAATGTAATAGCTATTTGCTCAGGAGTTTCGGAAGGATTGGGATATGGAGATAACACTAGGGCTGCTTTGATAACAAGGGGCATTATTGAGATAATGAGATTGGGGAAAAAACTTGGTGCAAAATCTTCAACTTTTTCAGGCCTTTCAGGGGTTGGAGATGTTATTGTTACATGCAACAGCATGCACAGCAGGAACAGAAGAGCAGGAATTGACATTGGCAAAGGTAAGAAAGTTGAAGATGTGATAAAATCAACAAATATGGTTATTGAAGGGATATATACAACCAAAGCCGCGAAAAGGCTTTCGGACCTTTATGAGGTGGAAATGCCAATAACTCAGGAAGCATATAAAGTCTTATTTGAAGGGAAGGATCCGAAGAAAGCCGTTGAGGATTTAATGTCAAGAAGCGGAAAAATAGAAATATATTAATTTTAAAAACGGTAGAGACATTCTCTACCGTTTTTTTTAAAACAAGTAATAATATTATTGACATAAGTTCATAATAATATTATAATAGAAGATGATGATAATGAACATATGTCAAAAATAATAAAGGAGAGATAAGAGTTGCCAAGGCCACCTAAATGGCGGAGAGTGCAGTTTTTGCCGGAGATAACGTATTTTAAACCTGCAGGAGTTCCTCTAAAGCAGCTTGATGAAGTAAAACTTACCGTAGAAGAATTGGAAGCCATTCGATTAAAAGACTTAGAAGGGTTGGAGCAGGAAGAATGCGCTGAAAAGATGGGAATTTCAAGGCCTACTTTCTTCAGGATTATAAATTCAGCGCGCAGTAAAATAGCGGACGCTCTGGTTAATGGAAAAGCCATACGCATTGAAGGAGGAAATTTTAAAATTTCACAGCTTGTAAGATGTTTAAAATGCGGCAATGTCTGGCAGGAAATCAGTATCGATGATAAAAAGGAAGATATTAAATGCCCAAGCTGTAATAATAAAGAGCTGATTTTAGATGACAATTACGGAAGATGGTGTCACAGACATAGGAGAAGAGGAGATTTTGACAAATCAGATTAATTTTTTTAGAGTGGAGAAGAGTAAATATGAAATCGGCAGCTGTTAAGAAACAAGAAAATCAAGATTTTAAGTGGACTCCTCAGCGAAAGGCTATTATTACAGCTATTAAAAACAGTAATAAAAAGCATCTTTCAGCTGAAGAAATATATCTAATTGCAAAAAAAATTTTACCTAAAATAGGTTTAGCAACAGTATACCGAGCATTAGAGCTTTTTTGCGAAAAAGGGATACTTCAGAAATTGAATCTGCCAAATCAACCAATAAAATATGAGATTTTAAAAGATGATAGTAACAGTCATTGTCATTACGTTTGTTTGGGATGCGGGAAGATTTATGAGGTCCCTATACAAAAAGAATTAACTTTATCTGAAAATGAAAATCTTAAAGATTTCGAAGTAGTTAACAGCTCATGCTGGTATTTTGGGTATTGTAAAAATTGTAAGGATAAGGTTAATAAAAAATATAAAGGAAAGGGTGTAACTAATGAAACAAAATGAATCGGATATCGAAAAAAACAATTCAGAAACTTTTACAGAAAAGGGTGTAGAAAAAATTCCAACCTATGAGTTAAACCGCATAAAAAACGTTGTAGCTGTCATGAGTGGAAAGGGCGGAGTAGGCAAATCCACTGTTACCGGACTTTTGGCAGTTAGTTTGCAAAGGGAAGGATATAAAGTAGGTATCCTCGATGCTGATATTACTGGCCCTAGTATACCTAAGATGTTTGGTGTAAAAAAACGTCCCGAAGATATAGGTTTTGGACTTATGCCACCGGAAAGCTCCTCAGGGATCCGTATCATGTCTTTAAATCTTCTGCTTGAAAATGAGGATGACCCTGTTATATGGAGGGGACCTCTTATTGCCAATGCTATAAAACAGTTCTGGACCGATGTGGTATGGGGAGATCTTGACTACCTTTTAATTGACCTTCCACCGGGTACCAGCGATGAGCCTCTTACAGTAATGCAGTCTTTACCAATAAACGGACTCATTATAGTTTCGTCGCCACAGGATCTTGTTCTAATGGTTGTAAAAAAGGCCATAAAAATGGCGGAGATGATGAATATCCCGGTATTGGGTATTGTGGAAAATTATAGTTACTTAGTTTGCCCCAAATGCGGAGAGAGGATAGAAGTCTTTGGTGAAAGCCGTGGAGCAGAAGTAGCAAGGCAAGCAGGGATTCCCTTTCTTGGGTCGTTGCCGGTAGATTATAAACTTGCACAGCTATGCGACAGAGGCGAGATAGAATCATATAAAAGTGATGAAATAAAAGGTATTAGTGAGTGGTTAAAACACACGGAAAGGAGGTGAAAAGTATGCCGAGAGGAGATGGAACGGGTCCCAACGGGCGCGGCCCCATGACCGGCAGAGCTGCGGGCTTTTGCGCAGGATTTCCCGTACCGGGCTTTATGAATCCCGTGGGAAGGAGGCACTTGCGCAGGGCTTTCGGTTCTGGTTTTGGGATTGGTAGTTTTGGATTTGGCAGGGGTTGGAGGCACTGGTACTATGCCACAGGTTTGCCCTTCTGGGCAAGGAAATTTTATCCTTTTGACTATAATGCAGTATATACTGCTGAAAATGAACAGAAGTATGAAGAAGAAATCCTTTCCCAGGAGGCCAAATATTTAAAAGAGCAGCTAAAAGCGATAGAAGAAAGGCTGGAAGAGCTTAAAAAGGCAAAAAAAGAAGGCCTTGATGAAGGAAAAGGCCAAGAATAATAAAAGGGATTGGGAAGCAGGGGCGGTTCTTTGTCCGTCCCTGCATAAAAAATGCTAACATTTACATTATATTTTATATTATACTATTAAATTCATATTTTAAAAGGTTAACTCTAATTAAAAACTAAGTGAGGGATGTATAATGAAGGTTGCGGTCACATCTACAGGCAATAATTTAGATTCCATGCTGGATGAGAGATTTGGGCGCTGCAGATATTTTATTTTTATCGATCCCAAAACTAAGGAATTCGAAGCCGTAGAAAATGAATATGCAAATAGCACCCACGGCACGGGTGTTCAAGTGGCCCAGTTTATAGTAGATAAGGGAGTTTCAGCCCTTATAACGGGAAATGTAGGTCCCAATGCAATGAGCGTATTAAAAGAATCAGGAATAGAGGTGTATTCTGTAAGTTCAATCAGCGTTAAAGAAGCGTTGGAAAATTACATTCAGGGGAAATTGACTAAGGTTTTTGGCCCAACAACAAAACCTAATCATATTTAAAAGGAGGGATTTTTTTATGAAGGTAGCTATAGCCACTGATGGAAATTTAGTTTCGGCTCATTTCGGGCATTGTCAGACTTATACTATATATGAAGTAGATGAAAGTAAAAAGAAGGTAATAAATAAAGAGGTAATTGAAAATCCTGGTCATCAGCCGGGATTCCTTCCTGGGTACCTTGCAAAATTAGGGGTAAATTGCATAATAGCTGGGGGAATGGGGCCAAGAGCTCAAGAACTGTTCGCCCAGAATAACATAATAACCATAACCGGCGTATCTGGCCGTGTGGACGATGTAATCCAGGAATATCTTAATGGGAATATTGCCGACAGAGGTAACCTTTGTGATCACGGTGAAGGAGAACACGGTGGACATTGCTCCCATTAAAGCTCAGAATATTATTTTCTTAATGGCGGTGAAAACATGATAATTGCCATTGCCAGCGGAAAAGGTGGGACCGGAAAAACCACGGTGGCGGTAAATCTTGCCCTTACACTAAAAGATAAGATGCCGATTACGTTATTGGACTGTGACGTGGAAGAGCCCAATGCCCACCTTTTTCTTATGCCTGAATTTACGGAAAAGGAATCGGTTACCCTACCGGTGCCTTCCATAGATTCTGATAAATGTACCCATTGTGGGATTTGCACCAAAATATGTGCATATCATGCCTTAGCCGACTTAGGCAAAAGGATACTGGTGTTTGAGGAACTATGTCACGGCTGTGGAGGGTGCAGTTTGCTATGCCCTGAAAAAGCCATAACGGAAATACATAGAGAAATAGGAATTGTAGAACAAGGCACAGCAGAGGGTATAGAATTTGTCCAAGGAACCTTAACCATCGGCTCAGTTCTTGCCCCAACCGTGATCAAAAGGGTGAAAAGCAAGATTAAAAGTGGTCTTGTGGTTATTATTGATTCGCCACCGGGCACATCATGTCCAATGGTTAATGCCGTAGCTGGGGCAGATTACTGCGTGTTGGTAACCGAACCTACACCCTTTGGTCTTAGCGATCTCAAACTGGCTGTAGAAGTGGTCAGAGAGCTTAAGATTCCCTTTGGTGTTGTAATAAATAGGGCAGGTATTGGTAATGATGAGGTTGAACAATATCTCAAAGAAGAAGGGATTTCCCTGCTTTTAAAAATACCTTTTGACCGAAGGTATGCATTCTGTTACGCTGATGGGCACCTGTTGATCGAAAAATTTCCTGAACTTAGGCAGTCTTTTATGAATTTATGGAAGGCTATAGAAAGGCGTGTCAAAGCATGAAAGAAATAGTTGTACTAAGCGGGAAAGGCGGGACAGGAAAAACCACAGTTACAGCTTCCCTTGCAGTTCTTGCAAAAAAAGCGGTCCTGGCTGACTGTGATGTGGATGCTGCTAATCTACACATTCTTTTAAAACCTGAGATAAAAGAAACCTTTGAATTTTGGGGGAGCCAAAAGGCGAAAATAAATGGCTATAAATGTAGAAGGTGCGGTCAATGCGAAAAAGTTTGCCGCTTCAATGCTATCAAAGATTTTAAAGTGAATTCTATTTTTTGTGAGGGATGCAGGGTTTGTTATAATATTTGTCCTGAAAAAGCTATTGAGATGATAGATACTCTTGCGGGCCACTGGTATATTTCTGATACAAAGTACGGGCCTATGGTTCATGCCAAGCTTGGAGCTGCAGAGGAAAATTCGGGCAAACTGGTTTCATTAGTTAAAAAAACTGCAAGAGAAATAGCAGAAAAAGAAGGATATAAATGTATAATAACAGATGGTCCACCGGGCATAGGGTGTCCAGTGATTTCTTCACTTTCTGGGGCTGATTCAGTATTGATTGTAACTGAACCTACTGCGTCAGGGTTTCATGATTTTGAAAGGTTATTAAATTTGGCAAATAATTTTAATGTAACTATCAAGGTAGTGATTAATAAGTTTGACATAGCGGAAAAAAAGGCTCGAGAAATAGAAAAATACTGTATTAATAAAGGAATTGAGGTCATAGGGAAAATTCCCTTTGACGAAGAAATAATAAAATCGATATCAGAAGGTATTCCACCTGTTCTATATTCTTCTGGACCTGCTGTCCAAGCTTTAAAAAATATAGCATTATCATTATTTAATGATTTTGAGAAATAGCGTTAAGGCCTTCTGCCAATTTTGACGGCAGAAGGCCTGTTTTATATTATTAATTATTTAATTATCTTTACGATTCTCTAAGTAATCTTCTATTGCAAGGTGCAGGGCACCTGCACCTAAATTGGAACAGTGAGTTTTTTCTTCCGGAAGCACTCCTATAGCCTCAAGAATATCATCATCGGTTATTTTTAGTGCTTCATCTATGGTTTTGCCTATGGCTAATTCTGTCATGATACTGCTGGTAGCAATAGCTGCGGGACAACCTTGAATGAGAAATTTAACATCTACTAAACGTCCATCTTTTACCTTTATATAAACCCTTAAAAAATCGCCACAAGAGGGGTCACCATATTGTCCTATACCATCAGCATCAGGGATTATACCTACATTTCTTGGATTTAAAAAATGGTCAATGACTTTTTCTGTATACATAATTTAACCTCCTGACTTTATTTCTAAAATATAAATGATTTCTATTTCAATGTTAATATTATAATGAACATATGTCAATAATATAGATTTTTTATTTAATAATTGCATACTAATTTGCTATAAATTCTCTGTTTTTTCAAGGAAAAGCTTTTTTCGGTAATATCCTTCTATCCTTAACCGCTAAGACTGTAACCGGTGCTTCGGAATACTTTATGAAAAGCGCATCATGTCCAACACATAGGCCTAAAATTATGTTTAAATCGGTTTTGGCTTTATTTAAAAAGAAGGTTTGACCAATAGGGTTGCACATTGGCTCATAAGTGTTCGGATGAACTTTTTCATTTTCTTTTATATTTATTTCTTCTTTAGGAATACTACAGTTTTTGCATATAACCGAATTAACCTCTTTAATATTTCGTCCTTATCATTTTCGAGGCATGGACAGTTTTTTGGTACTTTTGACATATCACCAGTCTTACATGAATGAATAACGCATTGTGCACAAAAATACATTTTTTCACTCCTTTAATGTTATATTTAGATTTATAAAAATTGAATCTGTAGAAATATGCAGAATTATTTTTGTATGGCGATTATTACGAAAAAATCTGTGAATAGTATTCAGAATAACCCCAACAAAATTTTTTTATAAACATGTATAACAAAAAAGATTCCCCATCTGCCAATTTTCTTTAAAAATTTCTCCGAACTGTGAAAGAAATTATTCTTAAACGAGGTAAAAACCTCCTAATTTTTTCAATAACTTTGAAGTTTTGCAATAATCTTTTGTAATATTCCCAAAAAGGTGTCCATATATATATTAGTGATAAATTAAAGGGAATTATTTACGGAAAGGAAATAAGGGCAAGGAGGGGAGATGATGGAAAATTTTGATCTTTTTAGGGATATTGCCGAACGAACAAAGGGAGATATTTACATCGGGGTAGTAGGACCGGTGAGGGCAGGAAAATCGACTTTTGTTAAAAAATTTATGGAGCTTATGGTATTACCCAATATTGACGACCCAAATGCAAGGCTCAGGGCAAAGGACGAACTGCCTCAGAGCGGTGCGGGAAGGACAATAACGACAGCAGAGCCGAAGTTTATTCCAAGTCAGGCAGTAGAAATCACGGTAAAGGATAACATCAAGTTAAGAGTAAGGCTTGTAGATAATGTTGGGTTTACTGTAAGAGGGGCCTTAGGTTATGAGGATGAAAACGGTCCAAGGATGGTAAGTACTCCATGGTATAAAAAGGAAATACCCTTTCAGGAGGCAGCAGAAATTGGAACCCGTAAGGTAATTGAAGAGCATTCTACAATAGGCATTGTGGTGACAACTGATGGTTCCATTACGGATATTCCAAGGGATAATTATGTTCAAGCAGAAGAAAGGGTTATAAAAGAATTGAAAAACATCGGCAAGCCTTTTGTTGTTGTATTAAATTCTTCTAAACCGGAAGACGAATTGACAAAGGAATTAAGGGAGATTCTGGAGGAAAAATACGATGTACCGGTGCTTTTGTACGACTGTCAAAATTTAAGACAGGAAGATGTATACGAAATCCTTGAAAGGACGCTGTATGAATTTCCTGTTATGGAAATCAACATTAAGATGCCGAGATGGGTGGATGCCCTCGAAAAAGAGCATTGGGTGAAAAAGAAGATTGAAGAAACAGTGAAAGAAAATGTTAAAAATGTCTACCGTTTGAGAGACGTGGGTAAAATGATAGAAACTTTTAAAACCTGCGACCTTATAGATAGTGTCAAGATAAAAGAACTCAATCCTGGAACAGGAAAAGCTGATATTGAAATGTCTACACCCGATAAACTTTTCTATAAGGTATTAAGCGAAATTTCTGGTGTAGAGATAGCGAGCGATGATAGTTTAATTAGTATAGTGCGAGAGTTTTCAAGGGCAAAAAAAGAGTACGACAAGGTTGCAAAGGCTTTAGAAGATGTAAAGAGGGTTGGATACGGCATAGTTCCACCTCAGCTCGATGAGTTGACTTTAGAAGAACCTGAAATAATTAGACAGGGATTCAGATTTGGAGTAAGATTAAGGGCGGTAGCACCATCAATTCATATGATAAGAGCAGATATCCAGACGGAAGTATCACCTTTAATCGGCACAGAAAAACAGAGTGAAGAACTGTTGAACTATTTAATGAGTGAATTTGAAAGAAACCCTGAAAAGATATGGCAAACCAATATTTTCGGTAAATCATTGCAGGAGCTTGTTCGGGAAGGTATACAAAATAAATTACAGCATATGCCCGAAGCAGCTCAGGTAAAGCTTCAAGAAACATTGCAGCGAATTGTCAATGAAGGAAGTGGGAGCCTCATATGTATAATTTTATAATTAAGACCCGGGGGATTATGATAGGTTGGTTGTAAGCCAACCTTATATTTTTATAGAGTTGTTTTATAAGGATTGACAAAAGATTTATTTGTATATTATATTAAAATAAAAAAAATATAAATAGTCATACATAAATTGCTTTTCTGTTTATATAAAAAATTAAATTCATGTATACAATATACTATATTCAATAATGCTACAGGAACTATAGTATAAACTGCAAAAGCGAACGAAATTTAAACAATTTAAAAGATGAATTAATAAAAACTATTTATAAGCAGAAAGGAGGCAATTATATGCAAAAAACTGTTGTTTTAGGTGTTATTGGAGCTGACTGCCATGCTGTAGGGAATAAGATTCTTGAAAGAGCACTTTCAGAAGCAGGATTTAATGTTGTAAACATAGGAGTTATGTGTTCACAAGAGGAATTTATTAATGCTGCTATTGAAACAAACGCGGATGCAATATTGGTTTCGTCCCTCTACGGCCATGGGGAAATAGACTGTAGAGGTTTAAGGGAAAAGTGCGATGAAGCAGGGCTTAAAAATATTTTACTTTATATAGGTGGCAATCTTGTGGTTGGAAAACAAGATTGGAGTGATGTTGAAAAAAGGTTTAAAGGGATGGGCTTTAACAGGGTTTATCCACCCGGAACATCTCCGGAGATAGGTATAAGAGATCTCAAAAGAGATTTAGGGATAGAGGATTAGGTGGTATCATGGATGCAGCACTTTTGATAGATTTTGGAAGCACGTACACAAAACTTACTGCAGTTGATTTAGAAAATGAGGAAATACTTGCAACGGCAAAGGACTTAACAACAGTTCAAACAGATATAATGATAGGATTTAAAAATGCCTTTGAAAAGTTAAAGGAAAAGATAAATTTAAATAAGGTAAACTTTGTGGAAAAATTGGCCTGTTCTTCTGCTGCAGGTGGACTAAAGATGGTAGCTATTGGATTAGTGCCTGAATTAACAGCTGAGGCTGCAAAAAGGGCTGCCCTTGGTGCCGGTGC
Organism: Thermovenabulum sp.; assembly: GCF_049701175.1. Lineage (GTDB taxonomy): Bacteria > Bacillota > Thermosediminibacteria > Thermosediminibacterales > Thermosediminibacteraceae > Thermovenabulum. The sequence goes on along the minus strand of NZ_JBNATW010000012.1, from coordinate 23,605 downwards.
GAGAATTCTTGGCGTATATAGCTTCGAACTTACAAAGTTTGAGATTGAGGAGATTATAGATAAAAAGCCAGATATAATTCTTCTCGCAGGTGGGACGGATGGTGGAAACAAGGACTGTATAATCCATAATGCAAAACTTATAGCAAAATATATAAAAAATGTTCCAATAGTTGTTGCTGGGAATAAAAATGCACAGGATGAGATAAGTGATATATTCAATAAATACAATATTTATTATAAGATTACCGAGAACGTTATGCCAAAGCTTAACCAAATAAACGTAGAACCTGCGAGGAAAGTTATAAGAGAAATTTTCATGGAAAAAATAGTCGAAGCCAAAGGGATGAAAAGGGCAGAAAAGTTTATTAACGGCATATTGATGCCAACTCCTGCAGCAGTATTAAAGGCTGCAAAGATACTCGCCGATGGAACAGATAAAGAAGAAGGGATAGGAGAGCTTATTGTTGTTGACATTGGAGGGGCAACTACAGACGTTCATTCTATAGCAAGTGGAGAGCCTTCAAAGGTCGGAGTAACTTTAAAAGGACTTCCAGAACCCTACGCAAAAAGAACGGTTGAAGGAGACCTTGGTATGAGGGTTAGCGCAGTATCCCTTTTGGAGACTGCAGGAATTAAAAGAATTAGTAAGTTCATACCTAATAGCAAATACGATATTGAAGAAAGATGTAAATTTCTTCAATCCAATATAAGTTTTGTCCCTAAGAATGAGGAAGATTTGGAATTTGATGAAAGTCTTGGAATGGTAGCAACAGAAATTGCTATGGAAAGGCATGTGGGAACAATCGAGTGCTTATATACTCCTTTGGGGACAATTTACTCTCAGGTAGGGAAGGATCTATTAAATGTGAAATATTTGATTGGAACAGGAGGAGTTATAGTCCATAGTAAGAACCCTAAAAAAATACTTTCAACAGGCAAATTTGACCCTGCAGCTCCAAATTATTTAAAACCGGTAAATCCTGAAATATTAGTAGATAAAGAGTATATATTGTCTGCCATGGGATTATTAGCTGAAAAGTATCCGGACAAAGCTTTAAGGATTATTAAAAAGTATATAGTAAAGGTTTAAGGGGGGAATAATGTGGAACTTAAAAATAAGAAGTGGACTGAAGATGAATTTTTTAGAGTAAGAGAAGAGGTATTAAACCAGTGGCCAACGGGAAAAGGAGTGAATTTAGAGGAGGCTGCAGAATATTTAAGGAAAGTGCCAGAACATAAAAGTTTTCCTTTTAAGCTAAAAAAGGCTAAGGAACAAGGAATAACTTTAGCACAGCCAAGGGCAGGTGTTGCATTGATAGAGGATCATATAAACCTCTTAAAATATCTTCAAGATGAAGGGGAAGCAGACCTATTGCCGACAACTATTGACAGCTACACGAGACAAAATAGATATAAAGAATGTGAAATAGGGCTTGAAGAGAGTAGAAAGGCCGGCCGTTCGATGCTAAATGGATTTCCTGCGGTAAACCACGGTGTTGAAGGATGTAGAAAGGTCTTTGAGGCGATTGACCTTCCACTTCAAGCAAGGCATGGAACACCGGACGCAAGGCTTTTATCTGAAATAATACATGCAGCAGGGTGGACTTCAAACGAAGGCGGTGCAATTTCATACAATATTCCTTATGCAAAGAACGTGAGCCTCGAAAAGTCAATACTTGATTGGCAGTACTGCGATAGATTAGTTGGACTTTATGAAGAGATGGGAATTTCTTTAAACAGAGAACCATTTGGTCCATTAACAGGAACTTTAGTTCCACCCAGTATATCAAATGCAGTTGCTATAATAGAAGGATTACTTGCTGCAGAACAGGGTGTTAAGAATATCACCTTAGGATATGGACAGTGTGGAAATTTAATTCAGGATGTCGCAGCAATGAAGGCTTTAGAGGAGCAGGCTAATGAATACTTTAAAGAATACGGATATGATGTAGAGCTTACAACTGTATTCCATCAATGGATGGGAGGATTCCCACAGGATGAGGCAAAGGCCTTTGGAGTTATTTCATGGGGTTCAGCAACAGCAGCCCTCGCAGGAGCTACAAAGGTTATAGTAAAGACTCCTCATGAAGCTGTTGGAATTCCAACCAAAGAAGCTAATGCAGCTGGAATTAAGGCAACAAAGCAGACGTTAAACTTATTAAGAGGTCAGAGGCTTCCTATGTCAAAGGAATTAGAGGAAGAAATCAAACTTATTAAAATGGAAACAAAGTGCATACTTGATAAGGTGTTTGAGGTTGGGAAAGGCGATCTTGCTGTAGGGGTTGTAAAGGCCTTTGAAATGGGAATTTTAGACATTCCCTTTGCGCCAAGCAAGTTCAATGCAGGTAAAGTACTTCCTGCAAGGGACAACAATGGTGCAGTTAGAATACTTGAATTTGGAAACCTCCCATTTACAAAGGAAATCAAGGATTTTCATAGAAGCCTTTTAGAGGAAAGGGCAAGGTATGAAAAGAGGAAAATAGGATTCCAAATGGTGGTGGATGATATTAATGCTGTCGGGAAGGGATTCTTAGTAGGAAGGCCAAATTATTAATTAAACATTGTAGGAGAGGTTGGGGATTTTTATGAAAATTGTAGATGTGTTAATATCAGCAGGAAGGACGGGATTTTTCTTTGATGACCAAAGGGCTATAAAAAAGGGTGCTCCACATGATGGATTTGTTTACATAGGAGAGCCTGTAACTGAAGGATTTAAGACCATAAGAATGGCTGGAGAGTCTATTTCTGTTATGCTTATATTAGAAGATGGTCAAATTGCCTTTGGTGATTGTGCAGCTGTTCAATACTCAGGTGCAGGTGGAAGAGACCCTCTGTTTTTAGCTGAAGAGTTTATTCCAGTTATTGAAAAATACATTTCACCAAAGCTTACAGGAAGGGAAATAACAACCTTTAAAGAAATGGCCCAAGAAATAGACAATATGGAAATAGCGGGGAAAAGGCTCCATACTGCAATAAGATACGGAGTAACTCAGGCTATATTAGATGCAGTTGCAAAGGCAAGAAAGGTTACTATGGCGGAAGTAATAAGAGATGAATATAATACAGGCGTTGAATTTAAAAAGATTCCTATTTTTACACAATCCGGCGATGATAGATACATTAATGTTGATAAGATGATTCTAAAGGGTGCAGATGTATTGCCGCATGGCCTTATAAACAACGTAAAGGAAAAGCTTGGGGAAAAGGGAGAGCTTTTAAAAGGATATGTAGCTTGGCTTAAAGATAGGATTCTAAAATTAAGAACTTCAGAGGATTATAATCCAATTCTTCATATAGATGTTTACGGAACCATTGGAATAGCTTTTAACATGGACTATGAAAAAATGGCAAATTATTTGGGCGAACTTGAGGAAATAGCAAAGCCATTTAAATTAAGGATAGAAGGGCCTGTGGATGTTGAAAATAGGGAAGGGCAGCTTGAAGCACTTAAAAAACTTAGAAACCTTTTAAAGCAAAAGGGAATTCGAGTTGAAATCGTTGCGGATGAATGGTGCAATACCTTGGAAGATATTAAACTATTTGTTGATGAAGGTGCTGCTGATATGATTCAGATAAAGACTCCAGATCTTGGGGGAATAAACAATGTTGCGGAGGCAATACTTTACTGCAAAAAGCATGGAATAGGAGCGTACTGCGGAGGAACTTGCAATGAAACCGATAGATCAGCACAGGTTTTAACAAATATAGCTATAGCATGTGATGCAGACCAGTGCCTTGCAAAACCAGGAATGGGTGTTGATGAAGGATTTATGATAGTCTACAATGAAATGCAAAGGGTATTAACATTATCAAAAAATAGGGAAAGAATAAACAAAAAAACGGGAGGGGTGCTATGAAAATAACTAAGCCTGCTAAGGCAGGTACGATGGAATCAAACGATATCTACATCATGGTATATCCAAACGAAAAAGGAAATGAAATTCAGCTTGATAGCATAGTTTTAAAGCAGTTTGGAAAGCAGATTGAAAAGGTTATTATGGATACTTTAAAAGAGCTTGAGGTTGAAAACGCCCTTGTGGTGGCAAAGGATAGGGGTGCTCTTGATTATACAATAAGAGCGAGGGTAGAAACAGCGATAAAAAGAGCAATAAAATAGCGTCAAAAAGTCAAAGTGGATGGCACTTGTGGAGGTGGTACCTTATGAGAAGGAGTATGCTTTTTATTCCTGGGAATAATCCGTCTATGATTCAAAATGCGCCTATACTTGGTGCGGATAGTATAATCTTAGACCTTGAGGATGCGGTTAGCATAGATGAAAAGGATTCGGCAAGGTTTTTGGTCAGAAATGCCCTTTTAGAGCTTGACTTTAATGGGTGTGAAAAAGTTGTGAGAATAAATTTTATAAATACTGAGCTTGGATATGAGGATATCGATGTTATTGCAAGGGTAAAGCCCGATGCCCTTTTGGTTCCAAAGGCAACGGAAGATGCAATCAAGGAGATAGATGAGCTTATTTCGACTATTGAAAGGGAAGAAGGCTTTAAATTAGGAAGTATAAAGCTTATTCCCCTTATAGAAACTGCCTTTGGGGTTGAGGATGTATTCAACATTGTTAAATCCTCTAAAAGGGTAGCTGCGGTTTTGCTTGGTGCTGAGGATTTAACAGCTGATATGGAAATAAAAAGGACAAAGGAAGGAGAGGAAATTTTTTATGCAAGAAGCAGGATCGTTTCTGCATGTAAAGCTCTAAAAGTTGATGCAATAGATACTCCCTTTACGGATATAAATGACTTTGAAGGATTAAAAAGGGATTGCCAAAGAGCAAAACTTATAGGCATGACCGGAAAGGCTGCTGTAAATCCAAGGCAGATAGATATAATAAACGAAGTTTTCTCACCAAGCATGGAGGATATAGAGTGGGCAAAAAGGGTTATTGCAGCCTATGATGAGGCACAAAGGGAAGGAAAGGGAGTATTTTCCCTTGATGGTAAAATGGTAGATGCTCCTGTACTTGCAAGGGCTAAGAATGTCTTAGAGAAGGCAAAGGCCATTGGCCTTATAAAGGAGTGATATCATGATAAATGCAGTAAAGAGGGAACTTCCTGAATACATAGAAGGCTACGGAAAGGTTAAACCCTTTATAGGAGCTTATGAAAATATTGGTGAAGTTAAAAAAACTTCAGTAAAAATAAAAAGCGTAAAGCCTGGTGGAAATAAAGTTCTACCTTCATTAAGGGATGCACTTTTAAAGTGCGGCATAGAGGATGGAAAGACTTTATCCTTTCATCATCATTTAAGAAACGGGGATTATGTTTTAAACATGGTTTTAGAGGAAGTTGCAAAGCTGGGGATAAAAGATATAAAGGTTGCGGCAAGCTCAATATTCCCATGCCACGCCCCGTTAGTTGAACATATTAAAAATGGAGTTGTAACTCAAATTTATACAAATTATATGTCGGGACCTGTCGCTGAGGCTGTATCTTGTGGACTCTTAAAATATCCTGCTATTATGCACACCCACGGAGGAAGGGCAAGAGCTATAGAAAGCGGAGACCTACGTATAGATATTGCATTTATTGCAGCGCCAACCTGTGATACTTACGGAAACATAAACGGAGTTGAAGGAAAGTCAGCCTGCGGAAGTTTAGGCTATGCTATTCCCGATGCGATGTATGCTGAAAGGGTTGTTGCTATAACAGATAATCTTGTTGATTATCCAGCATGCCCTATTGAAATAAGTCAGGAATATGTTGATTATATTGTGAAGGTTGATGCAATTGGGGATCCTAAGGGTATTGTTTCTGGAACTACGAGGATAACAAAGGATCCTGTAGGACTTAAAATTGCAAAACTTGCTGCACAGCTTATTGATGAATCAGGTTTGTTAAAAGATGGTTTTTCCTTCCAAACAGGTGCGGGAGGAACTTCCCTTGCTGTTGCAGCCTATGTAAAGGACATTATGAAAAGAAAAAATATTAAGGGGAGTTTTGCAGCAGGTGGAATTACGGGATATATAGTGGAGATGTTTGAGGAAGGATTGTTTAAAACCTTATTTGATGTTCAGTGCTTTGACCTTAAAGCAGTAGAGTCTTACAAAAACAACAAGGCCCATCAGGGAATGTCAGCATCAATGTATGGCAATCCCCACAATAAAGGTGCAGTTGTAAATAACCTCGACGTTATGATACTCGGTGCAACGGAAATAGATACCGATTTTAACGTTAATGTTACAACAGGATCAAATGGAATTATAATGGGAGGATCTGGAGGTCATTCGGATACTGCAGCAGGAGCTAAGCTTGCAATTGTTGTAACTCAGCTTACAAAGGCAAGGCTTCCTATAATCGTGGATAGGGTAACTACAGTTACAACCCCAGGTGAAACCATTGATGCCGTTGTTACCGAAAGGGGAATTGCAATAAACCCAAAACGAAAGGACCTTTTAGAAAGACTAAAGGATTCAAATCTTCCGATATTCACAATAGAAGAGCTTAAAAACATGGCAGAAAGATTAACAGGTGTTCCTGAAAAGGTAGAGTTTGATGAAAGAATAGTTGCAGTTGTTGAGTATAGGGATGGGACTGTTATTGATGTTGTAAGGCAGGTTAGGTGATTTTATGGAAATTTTTGAAACAAAGGATTTAGAAGAGGTAAGAAGCTTTTTAAAGGAGTTTGACCTCACGTTAGAGGAAGATGTTGAAATAACCTTAGTTGCGAAGGAAGATAGTAAAGTAGTTGGAACTTGTTCTGCAGCAGGGGATATAATAAAGGATTTTGCTGTTTCAAAAGAATTCCAAAACGAAGGAATTGCAGCAAAGCTTTTAACAAGTATTCAAAATAAGCTTTTTGACAAGGGTATATATGAAACTTTTATTTTTACAAAACCTGAAAATAAAGCTATCTTTGAAGGATTGGGCTATAGGTTTGTTGAAGGAAATGAAGATGTTGTTCTTCTTGAGGGAGGGGCTGCAAATATACAAAAATATGTAAAGAATAGTTTTTTAAAAAGTGGATTAAGTTCAAATGAAAAGGCAGCCCTTGTTGTGAACTGCAATCCCTTTACATTAGGCCATAGATACCTTATAGAAACCGCATCGAGGGAAAATTATGAGGTTGTAGTTTTCGTAGTTGAAGAAAATAAATCCTTATTCCCTTTTGAGGTTAGATTAAAACTTGTAAAGGAAGGGGTTAAGGATTTAAAGAATGTAAAGGTTTTGCCTGGAGGAAAATATATAATCTCTTCAGCCACCTTCCCAAGCTATTTTTTAAGGAGGGAAGATGAAAGATTAACAGCTTTTGCAAGGCTTGATGCAGCAATATTTGGAAGGTATATAGCAAAGGAATTTAATATAAAAAGAAGATATGTAGGAACAGAACCTTACTGCAAGGTAACAAATGCATACAATAATGCCCTTAAGGAGATTTTACCCTCCTTTGGAGTTGAGGTAAAATTAATTGAAAGATTGAAAATAAAAGATGCTCCTGTTAGCGCATCCTTTGTAAGAAGTCTTATAAAGCAGGGAAGAATTGAAGAAACAAAAATTTATCTTCCTGAGACAACATATAGTTTTTTAGTGTCAGAAGAAGCAAAAGGAATAATAGAAAAAATAAAAAGGAGCGATAGTCCCCATTGATAAGAATACTTGAAGATAGGGAAAAAAGGTTTTTAAAAATATTAAAGCTTTATGAAGAATATAACCTTCCTGTTCTTTGCGGAAAGATAAATTACCCTGGGAATAACAAAAACACATTAGAGGCAAACCTTGCCTTTAATGTGTTGTATTCTCTACTCATTAAAGAATTTAAAAAGTTTATAATCCATAGGGAGACAGATGAAGGTTATGATGGAAAAAGCTTATTGCTCGTATTAAATATGGACAAGTTTGAGGCAAAAAAGTTAGCTGTTGAAATAGAAGAAAGTCACCCGTTAGGAAGGATTTTTGATATAGACATATACGAAGGGGAAGTTCCTGTGTCAAGGAGAGAACTTGGATTTGACGAGAGAAAATGCGTCTTTTGCGGCAAAAACGTTAGGGAATGTTCAAGGGAAAAGAGGCACAAAGTAGAAGAAGTTGTCAGGGCTATTAATTTAAAAATACAAAATTTTGTAAGTAAAGAATAATAATTTCAATAAAATAGCATTAATTTAAAATTAGTAAAGGAAGATGCGGTTTGTTACAAAGTCTTTTAACAGATGAGTTTTCAAAAAATGTTGGCAGGATTTTGACCGAAGGGATGCTTGTTGAAGTTAATTCCCATCCATCCCCGGGATTAGTTTCACCCTTTTCAAAGGGAAGCCATAGGGATATGGATTACAATACCTTTTTAAGAAGTACAGCTGCCCTTTCTAAATATATGCCCTATTTTGTTCAGATAGGGCTTGAATACGATGATGATATTTTAAAAAGAATAAGAAAAATAGGCTTATTAGCTGAAAAGGATATGTTTAGTGTGACCTCTGGAGTGAATACGCAAAAGGGACTTATTTTCCTTTGTGGGCTTATAGGGGCAAGTGTGGGAAGGTGCAGAAAATTAAATCTTTCTATTGATAGAAAAAATATATCAAATATTATCAAAGATATAACAAAAGGAATAGTTGAAAGGGAGCTAAAGAATATTGATGTGAATAAATACCTTACAAATGGAGAAAGGCTTTATTTAAGGTATGGGATTGAGGGTATAAGAGGAGAGGTGGAAAGGGGTCTTCCCACGGTTCTTGAATATGGACTTCCTGCTTTTGAGGAAGGATTAAAAATTGGACTTAATTTAAACGATTCGTCAGTCCACTCTTTAATTCATATAATGGCTGAGGTCGAAGATACAACTGTGATAAACAGAAAAGGCCTTAAAGGCTTATATCTTATGAAAGACCATGCAAAAAATGCAATTTACTTAGGTGGAATGTCAACCAAACAGGGACGATTATATATAGAGAAAATGGATAAGTATTTTATAAGGGAAAATATAAGTCCGGGCGGAGCTGCGGACCTTTTGGCAGTTACTTATATTATTTACAAACTTGAAAAAATGGAAAATAATGATGAAATTTAACTTCTTTTTTACGCCTATTATTAGAAAAATTAGGCGTTTTTTTATTTTAATTGAGAAAAATTGCTGTAATTTGTCTTTTGTTAAAATTTAGTATAAAAATTATAAATTGATAAAAGAAACATTATGTGATATAATGTCTATCAATTATAGATAAATGTATATATACTGTAGACAGGGGGTGTAGCTTTGACCGATACTAAAGGCCTTTACATTATAAAAGAAGAAATCCTACCGGAAGTGTTAAAAAAAACTGTTAAAGCAAAGGAACTATTAAAAACAAAAGCAGTTAAAACTGTAAACGAAGCCTGTGAAAGGGTGGGGATTAGCAGGAGCGCTTTTTATAAATATAAAGATTATATTTTCCCTTTTTACGAAGCAAGCTTAGGCAAGATTATTACCCTTTCTTTTATTTTGGAGCATAAGCCAGGTGTTCTATCAGGTATTTTGGAAGAAATAGCTAAAGCAAGAGGGAATGTTCTTACAATAAACCAAAATATTCCCATCCAGGGTTCTGCGAGTGTTACAATTTCCTTCGACACAAAGGAACTATCAAAAAATATTGAGGAACTTCTTGAAATATTGGAACAAAAGCCTGGAGTTCAAAAGATCGAAATATTAGCCCAGGAATAAAAATAAGGAGAAGGGGGATAAAATTGGCTAAAATAGGAATTTTAGGCCTCGGAACAGTTGGAAGCGGAGTAGTAGAATTAATTTTAAAAAACAGAGACATTATTGAAAGAAAGTGCGGCTTTCCGATAAATATCAAAAAAATATTGGTAAGGGACGAATCAAAAAAGCGCCCTGATTATTTGAAAGAAATAATAACTTATAAACCTGAAGAAATTATTAACGAACCCGAAATCGACCTTGTGGTGGAAGTAATGGGAGGAGAAGAACCAGCTTTAACTTATATAAAACAGGCTTTAAATAATAAAAAGCATGTAGTTACAGCAAATAAAGAGGTGATATCAAAATACGGCAAGGAATTACTGGAACTTGCTCAACAAAACAAGGTAAACCTGCTGTTTGAAGCAAGTGTTGCAGGCGGAATTCCAATAATTATACCCTTAAAAGAAAGCCTTATTGCAAATGAAATCAATAATATTATGGGGATTTTAAACGGCACCACAAATTTTATTTTAACCCAAATGGAAGAAAATAAAATGGAGTTTTCAGAAGCTTTAGATTTAGCTAAAAAGCTGGGTTATGCTGAAAGCGATCCTTCTGCTGATATTAAAGGCTTTGACGCTGCAAGAAAAATAGCAATATTATCATCGATTGCATTTAATGTGAGGGTGACACCGGATAAGGTGTATACTGAAGGGATAGATGGGATTTCCTACACGGATATAAAGTATGCCCAAGAAATGGGCTTTACCATAAAACTTGTTGCAGAAGGACAGAGGACTGATGATGGAATTTTTGTGCTTGTTGCACCAGTTCTTTTAAGGAAAGAGCATCCTTTAAGTTCGGTAAAAGATGTCTACAATGCCGTAATAGTTGAAGGCGATGCAGTAGGAAGGCTTATGTTTTATGGAAGAGGTGCAGGGAAAATGCCAACAGCCAGTGCGGTGGTTTCCGATATAATAAAGGCATTAAAAACTGATGAAAAAAACAGGTTAAATTGTACCTGCTTTAGAGAAGAGGAAGTTTTGCCCATAAAACTTTTCCGCTCAGCATATTATTTTAGAATCAAAGCGTTGGATAAGCCTGGCGTTCTTTCTAAGATTTCGGGAGTATTTGGACAAAATAATATAAACCTCTATATGGTAATACAGAAAAATTCTGTAGACAATATCGCGGAAATAGTGATTATAACTTATGAAACCTCGTTTAAAAATATTCAAAGAGCTGTAGATGAAATAAAATCCTTAGATGAGGTGTCGGAGGTATCAAGTGTAATTAGAGTGAAGGAGGAGGTATAAATCTTATGGCAGGGATAATTGAAAGGTATTTTGATTACCTACCGGTAAAGGATAAAAAAAATATTGTTACTTTAAATGAAGGCAACACTCCACTTATAAGGGCGTATAATTTAGAAGAGCATTTAAAAACCCAATGCGAGATTTACCTAAAATACGAAGGTTTAAATCCTACAGGCTCTTTCAAAGACAGGGGAATGACGGTTGCCATATCAAAAGCTAAAGAAAATGGCAAAAAAGCAGTTATATGCGCATCTACAGGGAATACTTCTGCTTCAGCAGCTGCTTATTCTGCAAAGGCAAAAATAAGCTGCACTGTTTTGGTGCCTCATAATGCGGTAGCCTTGGGGAAATTGTCTCAGGCGGTAGCTTACGGTGCAAAGATAATAGCTGTTGAAGGCAATTTCGATATGGCATTGAAGATGGTAAGAGAAATTTCTGAGAAGTATCCTATTACATTGGTTAATTCAGTAAATCCGGACAGGATTGAAGGGCAAAAAACAGCAGCCTTTGAAATATGTGATGAATTAAAAGATGCACCCGATTACTTGGCAATTCCTGTAGGTAATGCAGGGAATATAACAGCTTATTGGAAGGGCTTTAAGGAATATTATTCTTTTAAAAAAGTAGAAAAACTTCCTAAATTGCTTGGATTTCAAGCAGCAGGAGCAGCACCTATTGTTGAGGGGCGAGTAATAGAAAATCCCACAACAATTGCTACAGCCATAAGGATTGGGAATCCAGCGAGCTGGGAAAAAGCAGTTAAAGCAAAGGAAGAATCGAAGGGCATTATTGATAAGGTTACCGATGAAGAAATCCTGGAAGCTTATTCGATTTTAGCCAAAGAAGAAGGCATTTTTGCAGAACCAGCATCCTGTGCATCTGTTGCAGGAGTTATGAAGCTATGTAAAGAGGGTTATTTCAAACCAAAAGAAAAAGTAGTTTGTGTGTTGACAGGTAATGGTTTAAAGGATCCGGAGACAGCTTTGAAATTAGGCAAGGATATCACTGTATCACCTCCTGAAATAGAAAGATTAGTGAAAATTATATTTGAATAAACGATTTTTGAATAATTTTGTCTGCTTTTAAATTATTCAACTTGATTTAAATGAATTTTGTTTAAAGGATGGGTGATGATGGTAAAAGTTAAAGTTCCTGCGACAATAGCAAATGTTGGGCCTGGTTTTGATACCTTAGGCGTTGCGGTTTCGTTACATAATATTATAGAAATAGATTTTTCGGAGGAATTAAATATAGAAATATTTAATGAAGGACAAGGTTTTTTACCAAATAATGAAACAAATTTGGTTTACCAATCAGCTAAAAAGGTTTTAGAGCGTTTTGATGTTAAGAAGCAATTACACATCAAACTAATAAACAACATACCGCTTGCAAGAGGGCTTGGAAGCAGTGCAGCAGCAATTGTTGGAGGTATTGTTGGAGCAAATGCACTTTTAGACAACCCTCTTTCAGAAGAAGAAATAATATCTTTGGCTACAAAAATTGAAGGTCATCCCGATAATGTGGTTCCTGCATTTTCTGGAGGTTTCACTGTTTCCCTTCAGGAAGGTGGGAAAATATATTATAAAAAATTTGATTTACCTGAAGAAATTTGTTTTGTAATTGCCGTCCCGGAATTTCACCTTAAAACTTCGGAAGCAAGAAAAGTGCTACCAGAAAAAATATCCTTAAAAGATGCAGTTTATAACCTCAGCAGGGCGGCACTTCTAGTTGCATGTATTGCCCAAAAGGATTTTTCCTTTTTGAATGAGCTTTGCAAAGATAAGATGCATCAGCCTTATAGGAGTAATCTTATTCCAGGGATGGAGGAAATCCTTGAAAAAGGCGTAGAAAATGGACTTATGAGTGTATTTTTAAGCGGTTCGGGGCCTTCTATAGCTGGGATTTGTGATGAAAAAGATGCAGAAGAAGCTGGAGATTTTATGGTAAAAACCTTTGAGAAATATAAAATTAAAGCCCATTTCAAAGTGTTATCGCCTTGCAACGAAGGGGTAAAAGTGGAGTAAAGAATAATTTTTAATAAAAAATTAAAGGCAGGTTTTAAAACCTGCCTTTAAATATATCTAAAAATTTCTTCCAAAAAAAATGGTCGGGCTGGCGGGACTTGAACCCACGACCCCTACCACCCCAAGGTAGTGCGCTCCCAAGCTGCGCCACAGCCCGTTTCAACCACAGGTATTATTATAATAGATAACTTAAATTTTTGCAAGGGAAAAACAAAACTTTTTTTATAAATTTGTTCCTTTTCTGAACTTATACTTAGGTCATTTCAAGTTAAATTAAAGACTTATGAAAACGAGTTTATAATTGTTTTTTTAAAAAGGAGTTTTATTTGTTTTGTAGAAATTAAATATTGTATTTTTGCAAAAAAACAAGAAGTTATAATCTTTTTTGTTGGGAGGAAATACCTTTGCAAGGGTTGTCGCTTAGAAAGTCTTTGAAGGATTTCTTAAAAATCGTTTTTAAATTGGATGAATCTACTTACCCCATTTTAAAATCGATTTGGAATCTTGCATGGCCTGTCGTTTTGGAACAGACCCTTGCAATGGTTTCACAGGTTGTTGATATGGCAATGGTGGGGCGTTTGGGCGCTGCTGCGGTTACTTCTGTTGGACTTTCAATGCAGCCATTTATGCTAATTATTTCTATTATAATGGGCCTTTCGGTAGGTACCACCACCTTTTGTGCACGAGCTAAAGGTGCAAAAAATGAGGATGAAGTTGGTTTGGTATTAGTTGAATCTATTATTTTTTCATTGGCTATTGGATTGTTGTTAGTTATTTTTGGATTTATTTATGCAGATAAAATTTTGGATTTCATGAAAGCTGAAAAGGATGTAAAAAAAATTGGAGTAGTATATGTAAGGGCAATGATGCCGGGCATGTTATTTTTCTTTTTTTTCACCATTGTTACTGCGGCATTAAGAGGAGTAGGGGATACGAAAACCCCTATGGTGGTAAACCTTGAGTTAAATATTATTCATATAGTGTTAAACTATGCTTTGATATTTGGGAAATTTGGTTTTCCTGCTTTAGGGGTTTTAGGAGCGGGCATTTCTACTTCAATCTCAAGGTTTTTAGGTGCATTTATAATTTTTAATAAAATTGTAAAACCCGGTGGTTCTATTTTTGTCGATTTTAGGAAAGTAATAAAAAGGTTAAATTTTAATTTGTTTAAAAGAATTATTAATATCAGCATCCCTGCAGCTATGGAAAGGATTATAAGTTCTGCCGGGCAGATGCAGTATGCAAGGCAGGTAGCTTCCTTAGGTACTGTTTTATATGCAGCTCATTCAATAAGTATAAATGTTGAATCTCTTTCATATATGCCGGGAATTGGTTTTGCAACAGCGGCCACAGCCCTGACAGGGTTAAAACTTGGAGCAAATGATTTAGAAGGGGCAAAGGTCAGTATCTCAATCTCAAATAGAATGGCAGTTTTTACAATGGGAGCAATGGGGCTGTTGTTTTTTCTTTTCCCGAAGTTATTTTTAGCAATATTTACTAATGATCGGCAAATTATAGATAATGCGGTCATACTTTTACGCATTGTAGCTTTTACCCAACTGCCCGAGGCTATAAGTTTTGTTGTTTCAGGTGCTTTAAGGGGTGCAGGAGATACCCGATTTGTGCTTTATGTAAATATAGTGGGTATGTGGATTGTAAGGTTAGGTTTTACCTTTATATTGATGAAGTATTTTAATTTAGGGATAATAGGTGCATGGATTGCAATGTTTTTAGATTGGTTTACAAGAGCTATATTTTACATTTATAGGATAAGAAGTGGAAAATGGCAATTTGTAAAAATATAGATTCAGGGTGAGTTAAAATGGTCGCAAATAAAAAAGGTAAAGTAATATTACTTACAAAAAGAAAAAAGTCAAAAAATAAATTTTTGGTAGTTTTTTTCGTGTCCGTGTTGCTGTTATTTTCTCTTATTTCTGTGATATATTCCAATAGATATGTTATTGCGGGAGTAAATAAAATCAATGATTTTATTGAAACGGAAGGTATTATTGTGAGAAATGAACAGGTAATAACTTCTCCATATAAGGGTAAAATTGAATACCTTGTGAAGTCAGGCGAACGCGTGAGGGTAGGTACTCCACTTTTTAAAGTTATAACTGATTTTGAGGCAAAAAAGAAAATTGAAGAAGATATCCTTCTTTTAAAAAAACAATTGGAAGATGAAAAAAACTCTTCAATTCCTGTAATCGAAGCAATAAATAAATCCATTATTGAATTAGAAAAAAATCTTTATAACAATAATGGAAAAGCAGAGAGTAAGTCGAAACTGAAGACAAAATTAAAGGCCTTGTATGATGAAAAAGAAAAAATGTTAAAGGAAAGGCAAAAAAATATCGAAATTATAGAGGGAAAAATTCTTGAATTAGAGAAGAAATTAAATGTTATAGAACCATTAATAACCTCGCCTGTTGCGGGTACTGTAAGTTTTTCTATCGATGGTTTGGAAGAAATATTGAGGATTGAGAATAAAAAAGCCATAGAAAATTTTGATATTTTTTCATTAAACATAAATAATAACCCAGAGCAAAAGGGATTCGTTGAAGAAAATGACAAGGTATTAAAAATAATAGATAATTTTAATATGTATATATTAGCTGATTGTAAAGGCGCAAAATTAAAAATAGGGAAGTTATATAAAATAGAACTTTCTTCGGGTAAAAATTTTGAAGCAAGATTAGAGAGCGTTTTTGATAATGGAAGGGCTATTTTTTACATAAACCAAGATTTACCGGAACTTTACGATCAAAGGAAGGAAAAAATAAAAATAATTTTAAAAAATTATGAGGGGATAACCTTGCCAAAATCTGCTATAATAAGATTGGGGGATAAAGATGGAGTATATGTTAAAGAAAAAAATAGGATTAATTTTAAGCCGGTGGATGTAATATGTGAAGAAGGCGGAAATGTTATTGTAGACGGTTTAAAACCGGGTGATATAATACTTGTTAAGAGGGGATTTTTATGGAATTTCAGGCAGCTTTTGATGAACTTGTTATGATAGAGGAAAATATAAAAAAGATCAGGTATAAAATAGAAGAGGCTGCAGTTAAATCAAACAGAAATCCTGAAGATATAATTTTGATTGCAGTGACTAAGACTGTTCCTCCAGAGAAAATAGATAAAGCTATAGAATGTGGTGTAAAGATAATTGGAGAAAACAGGGTGCAAGAAGCAAGAGAAAAAAAAGACAAAGTGAAAAATCAAGCTTTGTGGCATATGATAGGACACTTGCAAAAAAACAAGGTAAAATACGCGGTGGATTTATTTGCGATGATACAGTCTGTGGATGATTTAGAACTTGCACAGGAAATCGATAAAAGAGCAAGGGCAAAAAATAAAATAATGGATGTATTGATTCAGGTAAACATAGGGGATGAGAAAACAAAATCAGGAGTAACATACGAAAAGGCAGAGCAACTGATCGAAAACATTTCTACCTTAAACAACGTTGAAGTAAAGGGATTAATGGCAATACCGCCTTTTTTTGAGAATACTGAAAAGGTAAGGCCATATTTCAAAAAAATGTACGAGCTTTTTTTAAAATTAAAAGAAAAAAACATACCTAAGGTAGAAATGAAATATCTTTCAATGGGCATGACCCATGATTTTGATGTTGCTATTGAAGAAGGTGCAAATATGGTGAGGATAGGCACTGGAATTTTCGGGGAAAGGATGAGGTGAAAAAAATGGGGAATACAGGGTTTTTCAAAAAAATCCTCTATTTTTTGGGTTTTGATGATGAATCAACTGAAGAAAAAGTTGAAGAATTAGTTTCGCCTAACACAAGATTAGAAAAAAATAAGATAATTAATATTCATCAGATTCCCAAAAATAAAATGATGGTTTTTAAACCGTCAAGTTTTGAAGATGTGGAAGAAATTGCCGATGAACTTAAAAGCAAAAGGGCAGCAATAGTAAATTTAGAAGGTATAGATAAAGAGAATGCGAAAAGGATAATTGATTTTTTGAGCGGATGTGTGTATGCATTAGATGGTACTGTTAAAAAAGTTGGAAGTGGGACTTTTGTTTTTACCCCTAATAATATTGATATTTCTGGTATTGATATCGATAATATTGTAAAAGAAGAAGAAAAGGAATTTTTGCCTTTTAATAAAAAAAATGATTTTAAGGAGAGCTGATTTATGAATCTTACACCTCTTGATATACAAAAAAAGGAGTTTAAGAGATCTTTTAGGGGATTTGATGAAGCGGAAGTGAAGGATTTTTTAGAAAAGGTTTCTGAGGTTTATGAAAAAATTTATAAAGAAAATCAACAATTAAAAGAAGAAATAAAGGCTTTGTACGAGAAGTTAAAAGGTTATGAAGAATTGGAAGCAACTTTGAAGAAAGCTATAGTTTTAGCGGAAAAGACTGCTGAAGAAGTTAGAATGAATGCAGAAAAGGAAAGGGAATTATTAATAAAAGAAGCTAATAATAAAGCGAAGGAGATTATTGCAGAAGCAGAGCAAAAGAAAAGACATATTATAATGCAGCAGGAGGAATTGGAAAGACAGTTTATAATTTTTAAAACTCGTTTTGTAAATTTTTTGAAAGCTCAATTAGAAATGGTTGAATCTATAGAAATCCACGGAATGTTTAAAAACTCAAATGAGCCTGAGTTTATTGGGGAAAATAATCAATTAAAAGAAGCCGCTGTTTCCTTTGATGGGGAAAAGGAAAATAATGAAGAATCACTGTAATCTTTTATGGTTTTGAGGTGGGTATATGGAGAGCGAAAAAAGAATATCCGTGATAGGAGTTGTAGTGTTTGATAGGGAAAAAGCTGCAGAAAAAGTAAATTCTATACTTTCACAATATGCCCATCTAATAGTTGGAAGGATGGGTATCCCCTATAGGGAAAGGGGAATTTCGGTAATTGCCCTTATAGTTGATGCTACCACCGATGAGTTAGGCGCTTTGACGGGGAAATTAGGCAAGATCACAGGTGTGAAGGTAAAGTCTGCTGTTACAGTGTAGATTTAAATTTTAAAGGAAAGGATGAGGGATTATTGTTGGAATTATAGGAGCAATGGATAGAGAAATAAAGTTATTATGCGATAGGATGAGTGATGTTTCTAAAATTAGTAAATTACATTTGGATTTTTACATAGGGAAAATTAAAGGCAAAAGGGCGGTAGTTGTAAAAAGCGGTGTTGGGAAGGTTAATGCTGCTGTTTGCACCCAATTGTTAATAGATCACTTTTCGCCCAAATATATAATATGTACTGGTGTTGCGGGTGGACTTTTGGATTCTTTAAAAACCGGTGATGTGGTTGTATCCAAGGATTTGATACAGTATGATGTGGATGCCTCACCTTTTGGACATGAAATAGGTGAAATCCCCAATATGGGGGTAAAAATATTTAATGCAGATGAAGAACTTGTTGAAAAAGCGTTTTATATAGGTAAAAAAATTCTAAAAGAAAATAAAATAATTAAAGGAAGGGTTTTAACGGGAGATAAATTTGTTAACAGCGAAGAAATGGTTAAATATCTAAGAAATTATTTTGACGGCGCATGTGTAGAGATGGAAGGTGGAGCTATTGCTCATGTTTGCTTTCTAAATAAAATGCCCTTTGTGGTAATTAGGTCTATTTCTGATAAAGCGGACGGCAAAGCCTTAACTGATTATAAAAATTTTGTAGAACTTGCTTCTAAAACCTCTGCAGAGATTGTAGAAGGTATAATTAGTTGAAGTTTTGTAAATCCTAATAAGGAGAATTATCATGTCAAAGGAAAATAAAGATGATCTAATATTTGATAAAGTTTCCAAGAAAATGGAAGAATTGAGTGAGAGGATTGAAAAATTAAATTTAGCCGAGTATTTAGAGCTTTATCGAAAACCTATGAGGCTAATATACCTTAATTTTTTAGCTGGTGTGGCAAGAGGGTTTGGAATGGCAATTGGTTTTACACTTTTAGGTGCCTTTGTGATTTATATTTTACAGAAAATGGTTATATTAAAACTTCCCGTTATTGGCGACTTTATTGCAGATATTATTAGGATTGTTCAGAATGAACTATCTGCTAAATAAGGTGGTAGCATGAAAGATAAAAACTATTATAAGAAAAAGCTTTTAGATTTAAAAAAAGAATTGGAATCACAAATAGATACTTTACAAAAAAGGGGATCTAATGCTTTAAAAGAATCTGTAGGTGAGTTGTCCGCTTACGACAATCATCCTTCAGATTTAGGAAATGAAACTTTTGAAAGGGAAAAGGATTTAGGGTTAAGGGATAATGCA
Organism: Thermovenabulum sp.; assembly: GCF_049701175.1. GTDB lineage: Bacteria > Bacillota > Thermosediminibacteria > Thermosediminibacterales > Thermosediminibacteraceae > Thermovenabulum. Next base: position 4,378 of record NZ_JBNATW010000012.1, on the reverse strand, counting down.
AGGATAATGCTTATAAAAGTAGACAAGGCTTTAGAGTATTTAGAAGAAGGGAAATACGGTATATGTGAAAGATGTGGTAAAGAAATAGAGAAAGAAAGGTTGGAAGTAATCCCTTATACCAGCTTGTGTGCCGAATGCAATAAAAAGGAAGAAAAAGCTTTATCAAGAAGGTCGAGGCCAATAGAGGAAGAAGTTTTAAATTTCCCTTTTGGGAGGAGCTTTCTTGACGATTCGGAATATGCTGCCTATGATGGCGAGGATGCTTGGCAGGATGTAGCGCGATACGGGACAGCAAATACACCGCAAGATGAACCGGGAAGTAAAGATTATACTGATGTGTATATCGATAGCAATGAAAAAAGAGGCATTGTTGAAATGAGTGATGAAATATTAAAAAGTGACGATATGGATGAGGATGAAAAAAATGAGCTTGGAAGATAAAATCCCGCAATGATGCGGGATTTTTTAATACAATAGGGTATGTAAAAAAGGGTTAATTCTATAGTATAATAAAAATTAGTTCATATTTGATAAAAAAGCTGTAATTTAAAGATATTGGAGGAGTTTCGTGTGATTTTTATATTTCTTTCTTTTTTAGTAATTCTTTTGGATCAGCTGACAAAATACATTGTCAAAACCCAAATGAAACCTTACGAATCTTTTCCTGTATTAAAGCCAATACTTTATATAACCTATGTTAAAAATCGTGGAGCAGCATTCAGTCTTTTTGAGGGGAAGATAATTTTTTTTACAGTAATATCCCTTCTAGTTATATCAATTATTTTATTTTACCTAATAAAAGGGCCGAAGGATTTATATATAACAAAATTTTCCTTAGCTTTAATACTTGGAGGCACTGTAGGGAATTTATTAGATCGTATAAGATTAGGTTATGTAATTGATTTTATTGATTTAAGGATATGGCCTGTTTTCAATATGGCTGATACTTTTATTGTCGTGGGGGTTCTGTTGCTTTCCTATATTTTAATTTTTGAAAAGGAAAATGTAAAAATTTTTTGAGTCCTTTGGGAGGGTTTTTTTTGAATAAATACTATGAATTTGTTGTTGAAGAACTGGACGCAAAAAAAAGACTTGATGTATATCTAACTGAAAAACTAAAGGAAACTTCAAGGAGTTACATTCAAAAAGGCATAGAAGAGGGATGGATTAAGGTAAATGGAAAACAGTCTAAACCAAATTACAAGGTAAAGAAAGGCGATATGGTCATTGCAGAAATCCCCGAACCTAAAAAGTACAGCATTGAGCCCGAACCTATTCCCCTTGATATAATTTATGAAGATAAGGATATTATCATTATAAATAAACCCAGGGGAATGGTAGTATATCCGGCTCCGGGAAACTATTCTGGGACGCTGGTAAACGCCCTCTTATACCATACAAAAGATTTGTCCGGAATAAATGGCATTTTAAGGCCAGGAATTGTCCATAGGCTTGATAAGGATACTTCTGGGGTAATGGTTGTTGCTAAAAATGATAGGGCTCATAGGAATTTAGTTGTGCAGTTTAAAGAAAAGAAAGTGAAAAAAACTTACCTTGCGTTGGTTTTTGGAGTAATCGTTGAAGAAAAGGCTACTATTGATGCCCCTATAGGGAGACACCCAATTAAGAGAACGGAAATGGCCGTTATCGAAGATGGGAAAAAAGCAGTCACTCATTTTAAAGTGCTGGAAAGATTTAAAGATTACACCTTTTTAGAACTTAATTTGGAAACGGGAAGGACCCATCAAATTAGGGTGCATATGAGCTTTATAGGTCATCCAATAGTAGGGGACCCTATATATTCTAAAAAGAAGAATCCCTTCAATATAAAAGGCCAAGCTCTCCATTCTTTTAGGCTGGGGCTTTGGCATCCATCAACAGAAAAATTTATGGTATTCGAAGCACCACTCCCTGAGGATTTAAAACAAATTTTAGAATTTTTAAGAAAGGGGTAGTAGAATGCAGGAAAAAGCGAAGATAATGGATCAAAAATTGATGGATAGGGCGATCACCAGGATAAGCCACGAAATCTTAGAGAAAAATAAAGGGGCTGTAGACATCGCTTTAATTGGGATAAAAAGAAGAGGAGTTCCCCTTGCAGAAAGGATTGCAAATAAAATATACCAAATCGAAGGTATAAAGGTTCCAGTAGGTGTTTTAGATATTACTCTTTACAGGGATGATCTTTCAGAACTTTCCGAAAGGCCTTTTGTTAATACTACTAATGTGCCTTTTGATGTTAAAGGGAAAATAATTATATTGGTGGATGATGTAATTTATACGGGGAGGACAGTAAGGGCAGCCCTTGATGCTGTTATAGACCTCGGCAGGCCCAAGGCAATTCAGCTTGCAGTATTAATTGATAGAGGGCACAGAGAGCTGCCCATTAGGCCCGATTATGTGGGGAAAAATGTACCTACTTCTAAAGAAGAAATAATAAAGGTAAAACTTGAAGAAATTGATGGCGAAGATTGTGTATTAATCCTTCAAAAATAATTTATTAATTTTTTCGGGGTCGGGTGTAACAAATAAGGTTTTGAAGTTGTCGTATATTACATACCCGGGTTTTGCTCCCTGAGGTTTTCTTACAAATTTTTTAAGTGTATAATCAACGGCGACCTTGCTTCCATATCTTGCTTTGCTGAAATAAGCAGCCAACATGCATGCTTCTAAAAGGGTGCTGTCTTTAACATTTTTGCCTTCAGTCAAAACTACCACATGGGAACCGGGAAAATTCTTAACGTGTGCCCAAATGTCTTCAGGATTTGCTTTCTTAAAGGTTATATAATCATTTTGTCTGTTATTTTTGCCAACAAGAATGGTAAAACCTTCGGAAGATATAAACTTCATTGGTTCCGAGGGTTTTATTTTTTCCTTATTGTTTTGAGATGTTTTTATAATCCCTTCTTTTTCCAATTCGCTTTCAATTTCCAAAAGTTCCAAAAGATTTTCAGCGTTTTCAACTGAGAAAATTGTATTTTCAATGTAGTCAATTTCCTGTTTTATTTTCTCTATTTGTTCCATGAGGACTTTTTCTTTGGTGGAAAGTTTTTTATAAAGGTTAAAGTATTTTTGCGCATTTTGTGATGGGTTTAATTTTTCATCAAGAGGGATTATCATTTCATTGCCATCATAAAAATTTAATAATTTTACTTCTCTTTCTCCCTGTTTTATTCTATAAGAATTTGCTAAAATAAGCTCTCCGTATATTTTGTATTTATCTTTGTTTTTAGTGTCGGCAAGGTTTTCTTGTTTTTGAGATAGTATTTTGCTTTGCTTTTTTAAATATTCTTGGAGCTGTTTTATTAAATTATTTTTAATTGAAGTGAATTTTTCAAAGGCTTCTTTTTCGTTATAGAAAATTTCTATCACATCATTTGCAGTCTCAACTTTTTTTTCTGAGTAATTGCTTTTAAAGCGAGAAAGGGGGAAGATCCAAAAATCTAAAGGTTTTTTACTTTGTTTTTCGTAATAAATAACAGGAGAAATATGGTGGTTGATTAAATTATTTTTTAGTTCTATAAGTGTTTGTGAAATTTCTTTACCTTCAGTTTTAGATCTGAATATTATTTCTGAAGCTGCTAACTTGCTGAAACCAGAAAAATTTTCAACTATCCATTTTTCCCAATCGAAATTAGGGTCAATTTCATTCCTTTTTAAATTCATTAGCAATGATAGGTTTTCTTCACTATCTTCAATAAAATTAACCCTTTCTGTCAATGGCGGATAAATATACTTTTCACCGGGCACGATTTCTCTTACCCTATTTACATCAGAACCGATTTTTTTTATTGAATCCAATATTGTTCCTTCTTCATCGAGAAGGATGATGTTGCTGTGTTTACCCATGAGCTCAACAATTAAATAATAATTTTTAATCTTGCCGTATTCATTCAAGTTTTCGATTTTAATCGTAACAATCCTTTCTAAACTTAATTGAGATATTTTAACTATCCTGCCCCCATTAAGCAATTTTCTGAGGAGCATACAAAAAGGTGGAGGGACAGCGGGGTTTTCTTTAACCTCCTTTTTAAGGAGGGATATTCTGAAATTAAGAGGGTGACAAGATAATAAAAGCCTGACCTCATGACGCCCTCTTCTTAAAAAAAACAATATTTCATAGAAAGTAGGTTGGTATATTTTATCTATTTTTGCTTCGATAACTTGGTTTTGCATTTCGGAAACTAAAGCGTAAAGGGTTATTCCATCAACGGGCATAATCTTTCACCTCGATAAGTTTTGATAAAAAATCTCACATAAGTGTTTATCTTTATTTATTATAATACAGTAAACCCATATTTTTTATATCCTCTTTTTTTAAATAAATGATAGTGTAAAATATTTTTAGGTCAAAAAGGAGGAAAAAGCAGAAAAAATG
>NZ_JBNATW010000011.1:0-65143 GCF_049701175.1 Thermovenabulum sp. | reverse complement strand
GGCTGTTAACCGGAGGGTCGCAGGTTCGAATCCTGCTCGGGGAGCCATTTTTATTTGTGAAAAAAAAGGTCTTGAAAGGTCTTTTTTTATTTTTAGTTTAAAATATTATAATATATATTGGAAATTCTGTTTAAAATACAAGTGGAGATAAATTAGATAAAAATAGTATACATAATTTTAAAAGAATTAATGAGTTACATAATAACTAAAAAAAGATATAATGATATCAGCGTTTTTAAAATAATATAAAGTTGATTAATAAGAAAAAGAATAAAAAAAGGGCTTTTAAGCCCCACTCAAATGAAAAAATATAATTATTAATAAAAATTACATCAAAAATATTACAGCTACAATAGTAGATACTATTAAACCTACCACAACAGGTATAAAATTTTTTCTTACGAGGTCAAATACAGGGACACCTACTATTCCTGCTACTGCAACCAAAGAGCTCCATGCAATAATAGTTCCTCCACCTGCCCATATTGCTCCCATTTGACCTATTGCAGCCAAAGCTGCTGCAACCTTAACATTGCCTGCAGCCATAGCACCAGCCAAAGTTCCTGTCATGGGAAGGCCTGAAAAACCTGAACCGTCTAAACCTGTAATTATACCTAAAATTAGCATACCGAAAGCTGCTAAAAACCCTTTTGCGGGTATTGCAGCAGAAATTATTTTACCAATGTCGAAGAGATACCCCGGTGCACCTTCACCTAATATTGATTTTACAGAATCGGGATTACCGAGGAAGAAAAATCCTGCAATGGGAAGTATCTGTCCCATTACCTTGAAAGCGAACACAAGACCGTCGGTTAAATGGTCTGCAATGACATCAAGGCCTTTTTTGCCTTCAACCCATAATGTGGCTATTGTCATTATTATTATGGCTGTGCCGCCTAACAATGCAGAAGCATCCCCACCTCTAATGTTGAACTTGAACATTGCAAAAATTACCAATACTATTGAAATTATTAAAAGCCATACAAGATAAGGAGCGTGGAATGTACGAGATTTTGTAACTTTTTCTTCAAAACTCTTTTTTGATTCCTTATATTCTGTTTTAATGAAATTGTCTATATCTCCCTTCATGAATATATATGCTAAAACTATTGCTATTACGCCTGTTATAATTGAAAGAATAGCACCATAACTTGTTACAATAGGAACGGGAATTCCTGCAGACTTTGCAGATAAGCCCGGTGCACCTTGAATTACAAAGTCGCCAGACAAGGCCATACCCTGACCCGCAAGGGCTATTGCCACAGCAGCAGCCATAGGCGGAAGACCTGCTTTAATAGCAGCAGGAACCAATAGTGTACCTATCAAAGGCACTGCGGGAGTAGGCCAGAAAAACAGTGATATTATAAATGTGGAAAGGACTAATACAAGATAGCTGATGAAGGGGGATACCATTAATTTTTTCAGAGGAGCTACCAAAAGTTCATCTGCTCCAGTGACACTTAAAGATTTTAACATTGCAACCATAAGTCCGATAATAACAAAAATGCTACCCAACTCAGATAGAGCTGCAATATTTGCGCGAAAAACTGCTGTCACAGCACCGATTAATGAGCCTTTGTAGATTAGACCAATTAAAAAAGTTGATAAAATACAAGGAATAAGAACATTCTTCCTAAAAATCATTGTTATAACAACCGCAAGAGTCCCTAAAGCATAAATCCAATGCGCAAGCGTCATATTTTAACCTCCTTTAAGTAAATTTTTAGAACTTTATTGATTTTAAATTAGTTAATAAGAGGGTTTTTTATTAAATCACCTCCTCATCAATGATGACAACCATAGTTATGTTATTATTAATTCTCTGTATTTATGAAAAATCCTTTTTGTTTTTAAAAATTTTTTTAGAAATTGATAGAAAAAGTTAATAGGAAATAAATTCAAAAAATCTTTTTTTAACCTGTTTAAAGAAATAAAGTTATAACAAGATTTTTCGAAAAATTCTATTATTTATATTTCATTTTATTTTATATTGCGCATTTTTAATTTATGCATGTCCTTTAAAATAGAAGACAAGAGGTTAGCATTTAAAGGATCATTGTTAAAATATCATAAAAACTTAAAAAAAATTTTTATAAATGCTGATAAAAATATAAAAATGAAAGCTCAAAGGAGGATTATTTAATTTATTAGCGAATAATATTAATATAAACCTCATCAATGATGAGTAGTAAAAAGATAGGAGGGGAATGAAATGCCAAGAGTTATAATCATTGGTGGAGGATGGTCGGGCTGTGCTGCGGCCTTATCAGCAAAAAAAGCAGGGGCTGATGTCATACTTTTAGAAAGAACTGATATGCTTTTAGGCACAGGATTAGTTGGCGGTATTATGAGAAACAACGGTCGTTTTACAGCGACAGAAGAAATGATCGCTATGGGTGGCGGAGAACTTTTTGAAGTGACTGATAATGTTGCAAGGCACAAAAATATAGAGTTTCCAGGTCATAAACACGCTACTTTATATGATGTTGCAAGGGTTGAACCTGCAGTTAGAAACTTATTAAAAAATAAAGGCATTCAGGTAAGAACAGAATGCAGAATAGTTGATGTGGAAATGGAGAACACAAGGATTGTAGCAGTTATAAACGATGAAGGTGAAAGATTTGAAGGTGATGTTTTTATTGATTGCACCGGCACAGCAGGGCCACAGAATAATTGTACAAAATACGGTAACGGATGTGTTATGTGTATACTTAGATGCCCGAGCTTTGGCGGTAGGGTAAGTATAGCAGCAAAAGCAGGAGTAAAAGAAATGATTGCCAAAAAAGCGGATGGGACTTATGGTGCAATGAGCGGTTCCTGCAAGCTTCATAAAGAATCTTTAGATGATAAAATCGTTGATAAATTAAATAAAGAAGGTGTAGTTGTTGTCCCTATTCCTCCTGAAGTTAGAGAAGATGAATATATACTTACTGCAAAAGCCTGCCAGCAATATGCATTAAAAGAATTTATAGAAAATATCGTACTTTTGGATACTGGTCATGCAAAATTAATGGCTCCGTTTTTCCCTTTGGAGCAGTTAAGAAAAGTTCCTGGCTTTGAAAACGCTCGTTATGAAGATCCTTATGCAGGAAGCAGAGGTAATTCTATAAGGTATACTGCAATTTCTCCACGAAACAATTATTTACAGGCAATTGGTGTAGATAATCTTTTTGTCGGTGGAGAAAAGGCTGGACCGTTGGTAGGACATACTGAAGCCATTTGTACGGGAACATTAGCAGGTGCAAATGCTGTTAGATATGCTGCCAAAGTAGAGTTGATAAGTATTCCGACAGAATTAGCGGTAGGAGATGCTATAAATCATGTTGGGGAACAGATGCAGACTGAAGAAGGGATTGCTAAAAAATATACTTTTTCAGGGGCTACTTATTTTGAAAGGATGAAAAAATTAGGATTATATACTACAAATGTTGATGAGATAAGAGAAAGGGTAAAAAAATCTAATATGGAAAATATATTCAATGTAAAAATTGTATAATGGGAATTCAAAAAGCTGTTGAACGTATGGTTTCAACAGCTTTTTGAATTTATAAGCATTTAATGAAATAAAGAAAGAATTGGAAATAGATAAAAGAATATATAAAAAACAAAAAATATTCAGATAGAAAAAATATACAGCATACATTATTAAAAAGTAAAAAAAAGAATTTATAACTATACTAAAAATGTTTACATAAAATGACTCATAAAACCAAAATAATTAAGTATATGAGTTTATTTGCTTTTTTGTCTTTATACTTTTTTATGTTATACTTTACTTAACCATTTTTGGCCTCCATAGTAAAGGAGGAATAAAATATGAAAAAGAATGCAAAAATATTTTCCTTAATACTTTGTTTCTTAATATTGATAACAGTACAAGTTTATGCTTCTACTAACAATTTAATATTTAAAGAAGGGATGAAGGGCAGAGAAGTTTCTTTAATCCAGCAAAGACTAAAGGATTTGGGATATTATTATGGAAAAGTTGACGGTATATTCGGTTGGAGAACGAAACTTGCTGTAATGAATTTTCAAAAAGCAAAGGGATTAAAAGTTGATGGAATTGTGGGCTATTACACTTTAAGAGCATTGAATATTAACCTTAATAATTATAATTCTTACCGAGGTTATGAAGGTAGGTTTTCTGCGAGAGATATTGAACTTCTTGCGAAGCTTGTGTATGCTGAGGCTCGAGGTGAGCCTTATATAGGACAGGTTGCTGTTGCAGCTTCGGTGTTGAATAGGGTAAAAAGTCCTTTTTATCCTAATTCTATTCCAGAAGTTATATTCCAAATTGATGGAGGCCATTATCAGTATAGTTCAGTATGGGATGGACAGATAAACCTTACTCCCGATGAAACTGCAAGACAGGCGGTAAAAGATGCCCTAGCCGGTTTTGACCCCAGTTTAGGAGCGATAGGATTTTATAACCCGAAAAAGACGAATGACGGTTGGGTAAAACAAAGACCGGTGACAGTTATTATTGGAAACCATGTATTTTTTAAATAAGGACAAAAAACCCTGCAGTTTTTTACTGCAGGGTTTTTAAATTTTTATTGACTTATTATGCAGGTTAACAAATAATTATTATATACGACAGTTAAAAAGTAAAAGTGTAAAATAGGACGTGAGAGTTTTATGGGAATTCAGGAATATTTAACATTAAAAAAAGAAGCTGAATACGAAATTGTTATAAAAAAATCCAAATTTATTGCTAACGTTAAGCCTGTGAGTACTTTAAAAGAGGCGGAAGAGTTTATTTCTAAGATAAAAAAGAGATATTACGATGCTACTCACAATACTTATGCTTTTACAGTAGGGTTAGAAGCTGAAGAAGTACAAAAATCTAATGATGACGGAGAACCGAGTGGTACGGCAGGAAAACCAATTTTGGAAGTTATTAAAATGAAAAACCTTAAAAATACTGTAGTTGTAGTAACAAGGTATTTTGGAGGAATATTATTAGGTGCAGGAGGTCTAATAAGGGCTTACAGTGAGAGCGCAAGAGAAGGGATTGAAAAAGCAGGTATTACAAAAATGATAAGATGTGAAAAATATTTAGTATCTTTGAATTATCAAAATTTCAACCGAATTGAGCGGTTTTTTAAAGAAAAGGGATTTATTATAAAAGGCATTGAATACAAAGAAACAGTGAACCTTGAAGTTTTAAGGCCTTACTATTTACCCTTAACAGTTGAAGAAGTTTTAACAAAAATGTGTATATTAGATAAAAGGGTAAAATTAATAGGCGAAGGGTTTGAGGAAATAGTTGACAATAAATTTATTATGTAAAATATAACTTAAACAAATTGAAAGGGGGATTTCTTTGAACACAGAAGTACTTGCACAAAAATTAGTAGATTGGTTAAGAGAAAGGGTGTATGAAGCAGGGGCAAAGGGTGCGGTATTCGGGATGAGTGGAGGTATTGATTCGGCTGTTGTAGCAGTTTTATGTAAAAGGGCTTTTGGAGAAAATGTTTTAGGCCTTCATCTGCCCTGTTACAGCAGCCAAAAGGATGAGATTGACGCTGAAAGGGTAGCAAAATTATACGACATACCTTATAAAAAAATTGTGCTTGATACGGTTTACGATGCCTTTATGAAAATCTTAGAGCCAACAGAAAACAAAAATGCAAAAATTAATATTAAACCGAGACTGCGCATGATAACTCTTTATTATTATGCAGCTTCCTATAATTACCTTGTTGTAGGTACGGGTAACAAAAGTGAGCTTACTGTGGGATATTTTACAAAATACGGAGATGGGGGTGTGGACCTTTTACCCTTGGGAAATTTGGTAAAAACAAAGGTGAGAGAATTAGCAAAATATCTTGAAATTCCTCAAGATATTATTGAAAAACCTCCTACAGCGGGTTTATGGGAAGGTCAAACCGATGAAGGAGAAATGGGTATTTCTTACAAGGAATTAGACAATTACATTTTAACAGGCATTGCTTCACCTGAAGTTAAGGAGAAAATAGATTTGATGAATAAAAAGAGTGAGCACAAAAGAATGCTTCCCCTTATACCAGATTTTTAAAATCCCTTCTTCTTTTAATAAAGTTTTTTTTATGCTAAAATTATTGAGGGAAAATCGAATAGGGAGGGGAGACAGATGTCAGGGCATTCAAAATGGGCAAATATAAAGCATAAAAAAGCAAAAATGGATGCTCAAAAGGGTAAGCTTTATACCAAGCTTAGCAAGATGATTATAGTTGCGGTTAGGGAAGGTGGCCCTGATCCTAATGCAAATAGTAAATTGAGGGATATTATCGAAAAAGCCAAGGAAGCTAATATGCCCAATGAAAATATTATGAGGGCAATAAAAAGAGGTAGCGGAGAATTAGGTGGCGAAAATTTAGAACATGTGATGTACGAAGGCTATGGACCAGGTGGAGTTGCTATAATGCTGTCGGCTATGACTGACAACAGGAACAGGACAGCAAGTGAAATTCGCCATCTTTTTGATAAATACGGTGGAAGTTTAGGAGAAGCGGGTTGTGTGGCTTGGATGTTTGAAAAAAAAGGTCTAATACTAATAGAGAAAAATTCGAATACAAATGTTGATGATATTATGATGATTGCAATAGATTCAGGAGCAGAGGATGTAGAGGAACAAGAGGATTCTATCGAAATTACTACATCACCTGAAAATTATGAACAGGTTAAAAAGGCTCTTATAGAAAATAATATACAGCTTTCTTCTTCAGAAATAACCTATCTTCCAAAGACTACTGTAAATTTGGATGGTAAAGAGGCGGAAATGTTGGAAAAGTTGTTGGATGTGTTAGAGGATCACGATGACGTGGAAGAAGTTTATACAAATTATGAGTCAAAATAAACTATTGTGAAATGAATAGTAATTTATAATAAAGGGCATACTAATTCCTTGATAGAAGAGGAGGAATTGGTATGCCTAAAAGATTTTACTTGATTATTTCATTGGTTTTTTTATTTGGTGTTATTTTAGGTGCTTTTTTTTCATATAACCATTCATTTCCCAAATCAATGAAATTTCAAAATTTAATAAAGGATACCTTTGAAGATGAAGTTATTTCGGAAAAAACAAGAATAATCATTATTACGTATTTTAAAAAATGTGGACATACCGAAGCAAATGAAATACCTGCTGATAAATACATAGGTCAAAAATACGAAGATTTTGTAAAAGGTTTAGAAAAGGGAATTAAAATTGAAAAATTTTCAGCTGATGAAGTAATTTTAAAAAGAGAAGTAGATTCTTATTGCGATAATCATTACTATGTCGGAATAAAAGATGGTTTTGTATCTTTATTTAAAGGAGTACCAGGGGGACATTCTATTTTAGTGGAAAAAACAGATATTTCGACAGAAGTGTTGAAGGAAGAGGATAAAAATATTTTGGAAAAGGGGATTATAATTAAAGACAAGGAAGAATTTTTGAAAATAAAAGAAGGGTTAAGCAATTGATTTTTTAGAAGCTTTCTTTTAATATTTAAAAGAAGGCTTTTTGTTTTATTGGAGGAAATTTTATTTTTTCTGAAGAAATTATAGTTTAGGTGGTTTTATTATGGTAGTTTTGGGTATAGATCCTGGTATTGCTATATGTGGTTATGGAGTAATAAATGAAAAAGGAAAAATTGAGGTTATAGATTACGGTATTATAGAAACTAAAAGGGAAATTTCTAAACCCCAAAGGCTTAAAAGGGTTTTTGAAGGGTATTTGGAGTTGATAGAAAAGTTTAATCCTGACGCGATTGCGGTAGAGGAACTTTTTTTCAATAAAAATGCCAAAACGGCGATAACAGTAGGGGAAGCCCGTGGAGTAGCACTACTTGCCGCTTCTTTAAAAGGTGTGGAAATTTATGAATATACTCCTCTTCAAATAAAACAGATGGTGGTAGGTTACGGAAGGGCAAAAAAGAATCAAATTCAGGAGATGACGAGGGTAATATTAAATCTCAAGGAATTGCCTAAACCCGATGATGCAGCTGATGCCTTAGCCGTGGCTTTATGTCATCTTTTTTATAAAAATATTGAAAAACTATACGGGGTGTAAAAAATGTTTGAATACATTAAAGGTATACTAATAGAGGCAAAACCGAGTTATGCTATAGTAGAAACAAACGGCTTGGGTTATAAACTAAATATTTCTTATTTAACTTATGAAAAAATTAAAGGACTCATTAATAAAGAAATAATGCTTTATAGTTTGCTTGTAGTTAAAGAAGATGCCTTAGAAATTTATGGTTTTTATGAAAGGGAAGAGAGAGAATTTTTTATAAAGCTAAATAAGGTTTCAGGGATTGGCCCTAAGCTTGCACTTTCTATACTGTCTTACTCTGATATAAATTTATTAAAAAGTGCAATAAATTCTGAAGATGTCAGCAAATTATCCTCAATTCCTGGAATAGGCAAAAAAACAGCTCAAAAAATGATATTGGAATTAAAGGATAAAATTAAGTTTAGTGGAGAAGAAGGGAATTCGATTTATGAAGCAAGGGAAGTATTGCTAACTTTAGGGTTTAGTTTGGAAGAAATAAATAAGGCCTTTTTAAACATAGATAAAACTAAGACAACTGAAGAAATAGTCAAGGAAGCCCTTAAATTTTTTTCAAAATAGAGGTGATTATATTTGAAGGAAAGAATAGTTACTCCTTTATTAAAAACTAATGAAGATGTGGATTTTGAAATTAATCTAAGGCCAAAAACCTTTGATGAATATATAGGTCAGGAAAGCGTAAAGGAAAACTTGAAGATATTTATAAAAGCTGCATTAATGAGGAGAGAACCGTTAGATCATGTATTATTGTACGGCCCGCCTGGATTGGGAAAGACAACCTTAGCTTTTATTATAGCAAAGGAAATGGGGGTAAATATTAGGATAACCTCAGGACCAGCAATAGAAAGGCCTGGGGATTTAGCTGCAATATTAACGGGATTGGGGGAAAGGGATATCCTTTTTATAGATGAGATCCACAGGCTCCATCCTGCTGTTGAAGAGGTTTTGTATCCCGCAATGGAGGATTTTTGTTTGGATATTGTCATCGGCAAGGGGCCTGCTGCAAAATCTATAAGGCTTAACTTAAGGCCTTTTACTTTGATTGGAGCCACAACCAAAGCTGGTATGCTCACCTCGCCTTTAAGGGAGAGGTTTGGAGTAAGATGCCACTTAGAATTTTATAAAAAAGAAGAATTAATGCTTATTATTAGCAGATCAGCAAGTATATTAGGGGTTAAGATAGAAAAAGAGGCCGCGGAGAAAATTGCGGAATGTTCTCGAGGGACGCCAAGGATAGCAAATCGCTTGCTGAGGCGAATAAGGGATTTTGCCCAGGTTAAAGCCAATGGTGTAATTACAAAGGAGGTTGCAGATGAAGGACTAAAACTTTTAAACGTGGATTCTAAAGGGCTTGATCAGGAGGATAGAAAACTTTTGATAACAATAATAGAAAGATTTAAAGGAGGGCCTGTAGGAATAGAGGCATTAGCTTCTGCATTAAATGAAGAGGTTTCAACAATTGAGGATGTCTATGAACCCTATCTTTTAAAGGAAGGTTTTATAATAAGGACATCGAGGGGAAGGATTGCTTCGGACAAGGCCTACGAGCATTTGGGCATTAAGAGGGATTGAAAAGGGGTGCAAAGGTGAAGAAACTTATTTCTTTATTATTAATAATTTTATTTGTGTTTTCTTTTGTTTTAGTAAATTTGCCATTATATGGACAGGATATGTCTGAAAAAAATATTAGAATAGGGCTTTATTTTGACAAAACAGCAAGACAAAATTATTTTCTAAGTTCTTCCTCGGGATTTAATCTCTTTCAAAAAGAAAACAATGATTTTAAAATAATTGCAGAAATAGATTATGTTAATATTGAAGCGGCTTTGCAAAATGGGAAGTTGGTATTTTTAAATTCAAAACAGCTTATTCCTAATCTTAATTTTGCATTATCTTTTGAAAAGCCCGTATACATAGCTTCAAAATCTGAATTTATTTCGATTGAAGGTAAGCGTTATAGAGGGTATATTGGTTTCCTTCCCGATCTTTCTCAAAAGGGTATGACGGTAATAAACGAGCTAAAACTTGAAGAATACCTCTATGGAGTAGTGCCCCTTGAAATGCCTCCTTCATGGCCTATGGAAGCTTTAAAAGCGCAGGCGGTAGCAGCAAGAACTTATGCGGTCTACAATTTGAATAAATGGGGGAAATACGGTTTTGACTTGACTTCTACTACTTCGGATCAGGCATATGGAGGGGTGGATTGCGAAAATCCAAGGACTACCCAAGCGGTAGACTTAACCCAAGGTGAACTTTTATACTATCAGGATAGGCCTATATTGGCTTATTTTCATTCAAATAGTGGGGGATTTATAGAAAATTTCAGCGAATGGTATTTTCAAGATCTACCTTATCTTAAGGCAAAAGAAGATACCTTTTCAGCTGAAGCGCCTAATTTAACATGGGAGAAAAATTTATCCTTTGAAGAATTGGAAAGTATCCTAAAATCAGCAGGTTTTGATTTAGGCAATGTAATAGATTTTATAGTAGTAGAAAAAAGCAGTACTGGACGGGTAAAAAAAGTTTTAATAAAGGGGACAAAAGGAGAGAAAACCTTTACAGCTAATGAAATTCGCAATCTGTTTTCGCTAAAAAGCACGCTATTTGAAGTCGATGCTAAAAAACCGGTTTATGTTGTAAGTAAAAGCGGGAATTTTAGTTTAATGAGTTTTTCAGGACCTATTTTTATAGAGTCAAGGTTTGGGAAAAACCATCTTACTTCTTTTTCGAATATTTTTATGATCGGCCGGGATGCTATAAAGAAGGTAGATATTTCATCGGGGATAAAGATTATCGGCAGAGGTTGGGGTCATGGAATAGGGATGAGTCAATGGGGAGCAAAGATAATGGCTGAAAAGGGCTACAATTACAAGGATATTCTTTCGTTTTATTACAGCAATGTAGACATAAGGAGATGAAGATTAATTATGGATATTAAGGAGTTTTATTACGAATTACCATCCGAACTTATTGCTCAAGAACCCTTAAAGGAAAGGGACAAATCAAGGCTTCTTGTTTTAAAAAGAGGAACAGGCGAAATGGAACATAAAATTTTTTACGAGATAGTAGATTACTTTGAGAAAGGGGATTGTCTTGTATTAAATAATTCTAAAGTAATACCAGCGAGATTAATAGGTGAAAGGGAAGATACTAAAGGTGCCATTGAATTTGTACTTTTAAATAGGGTAAAAGAAAATATATGGGAGGTTCTTGTAAAGCCTGGCAGAAGGGCAAAATTGGGGAGTGTGTTTGTGTTTGGGAAGGGTTTATTAAAGGCTAGGGTATTGGATTATACAGAGGCTGGAGGAAGATTTGTAGAATTTTATTATGAAGGGATATTTGAAGAAATATTAGATAAATTAGGAGAGATGCCTGTACCCCCGTATATAAAAAAGAAACTTGAGGATAAAGATAGGTATCAAACCGTTTATGCAACATGTCCAGGTTCAGCCGCAGCCCCTACGGCAGGGCTTCATTTTACCAATGAACTGTTGGAAAAAATAAGAGTAAAAGGTGTTAAAATCGTTTATATAACCCTTCATGTTGGGCTCGGTACTTTTAGGCCTGTAAAGGTAAAAGAAATAGAAAAACACAAAATGCATGCCGAATACTATGAAATTTCAGAGGAAACAGCAAATATCATCAATGCAACAAAAGAGGAAGGGAAGAGGCTGTTTGCAGTTGGTACCACAACCACCAGGACCCTCGAAACAGTAAGCAACCCTGAAGGATTTGTTACTGCAAAAAAAGGTTTTACCGATTTATTCATTTATCCCGGATATAAGTTTAAAACAGTGGATGCTTTAATCACTAATTTTCATCTACCCGAATCCACTTTAATAATGTTGGTTTGTGCTTTTGCGGGAAGGGAGAAAGTAATGAAAGCATACGAAGAAGCAGTAAAAAGAAGGTATAGGTTTTTCTCCTTTGGAGATGCTATGTTGATAATATAACTAAGCATAGAAAGGAGAAAATGAATGAAAAAAAAGATTGTTAATTTTATTGTAAAAAGTGTTTTTTTGCTTGAATCCTTACTCGCTATTTTTATTATTTTTGGAGTAATAGTAGGTTCAGTAGATCTTTTTCGTTATTTTAAGATGATATACATTACCCCGCCATTACAAACTTTCTCACTTTTGCAAACTTTTTTAGGCCATACTTTGCTTTTGGTTGTAGGGTTGGAGCTTGTAATAATGCTTGTAAGGCATACTCCATCAGGCGTTATTGAAGTGCTTTTATATGCTACTGCAAGAAAGATAATAATTGAAGCAAAGTCAATGTGGGAAATTTTTTTAGGAATAATAGCTATAGGTGCTCTTTTTGCCATTAATAGGATTTTTAATCCTGGGAAGACTTTTTCTCAGGAAGGTGTGTTGGTAAATTCTGCTATGCCTGTAGAGGAGGTAAATAAATTAGCTAAGGTAAACATTCCTAAGGATTTAGGAAATACTATAGGAGGTGTGATTTTTAACCTCGCAAAAGCGGAAGGTAAGGAAATTAAAGAAAAGGATGTTTATTATGTTAATGATGCAGAGATAACCATCGTTTCAATGGAAGAAAACCTTATAAAAAATATTTTAATCAGAAAAGTAAAGGACGGGGAAGATTAGTGAAATTTGAATTAATAAAGGTTTCAGAAAATACAAAAGCAAGAAGAGGAAAAATTATTACGAGCCATGGGGAAATCGATACACCTGTTTTTATGCCTGTAGGAACACAAGCCACGGTTAAGACTATGGCCCCTGATGAATTGGAAAGTATAGGAGCAAAAATTATATTAAGCAATACCTATCATTTGTATTTAAGGCCGGGGCATAAACTTATAGAAGAGGCCGGAGGCCTTCATAAATTTATGAATTGGAAGGGTTCTATATTAACCGACAGTGGAGGCTATCAGGTATTTAGCTTGGGAGAATTGAGGGAGATAAGAGAAGAAGGGGTAACTTTTAGATCACATATTGATGGTTCTATTCATTTCATATCGCCGGAGATATCTATAGAAATTCAGAATTCCTTAGGCTCAGATATAATAATGTGCTTTGACGAGTGCATACCATACCCTTCAACCTACGAATACGTGAAAAATTCGGTTGAAAGGACAACGAGATGGGCTATTAGGTGCAGAGAACATCACAAGAGAAGCGATCAGGCACTTTTCGGTATTGTACAGGGGGGGCTATATGAGGATTTAAGGAAAAAAAGCGCAGAAGATTTAAAAAGTATAGATTTCGAAGGATATGCGGTCGGCGGTTTGAGTGTGGGTGAGCCAAAACAGGAAATGTATAAAGTATTGGATTATACAGTGCCACTATTACCGGAAAATAAACCTCGTTATTTAATGGGTGTGGGATCTCCTGATGCAATTTTTGAAGGAGTAATAAGGGGCATTGATATGTTCGACTGCGTACTTCCTACAAGAATAGCAAGGCACGGGACGGTATTTACAAAAAGAGGAAAACTTGTTGTGCGAAATGCAGTTTATGCCAAAGATTTTTCTCCCCTTGACCCTGAATGCGACTGTTATGTCTGTAAAAACTATACTAGGGCTTATATAAGACACTTAATAAATGCAGGAGAAATTTTAGGCCTTAGGTTAACAACCATGCACAATCTATATTTTCTTTTAAGACTTATGGAGGATATAAGAAAGGCAATTGAAGACGGTTATCTTTTAGAATTAAAAGAGGAATTCTTTAAAAAGTTTGGTTATGTGGTTTGAAACAAAAAAAGGATTTTTAAAAATTTTATCGAATTAACTAATATGCTATTTTTAAAAGTAATGGGAAGGGTGTGGTTTTAGATTGAACACTGCAATCTTTTTACAGCAATTTGGTCCTTTAATTCTAATTTTTGCTATTTTTTACTTCCTACTAATAAGGCCTCAGCAAAAAAGGGACAGAGAAAGGAAAATGATGCTTGAAAATTTAAGAGAAGGTGATGATGTAATAACAATTGGTGGCATTTACGGAAGAATTCTAAATATAAAGGATGATGTTATCACACTTGAAGTCGGAGACAAACTGAAGATAAAAGTTACCCGATCTGCTATAGGAACTGTTCTTAAAAAAGCTGATAAAGGAGACACAAAAGATAAATCCTGATTTTGGAATACTGTCTCCCTTTCTCAAATATATATTTATTGAGGAAGGGAGGTTCTTATTTAATGAAAGTTACCATAAAAAAGGGGCCCATAGTTGAATTAAATAGGGTGTTTTTAGGAGTGTTATGGGCATTTTTATTGACATTCTTTTTGCTTCTTATACTCAGTTTGTTTTTATATTTTTCATCTTTTCCTGAAGATTTAATCTCAAAATCCATAGTCATTGTAATCGCGTTTTCTATTGCTGTTTCTTCTTTTTTAGTATCAAGAAATATAGAAGCCAATGGTTGGCTCAACGGAGGTTTAATAGGGTTAATATATTCCTTAATGCTTTTAATGGTGAAAATAGTATTTTTAAAAGAAGGTTTTACTTTTGCTTCTCTTATCGATGTTGTTTTCGGATTTTTGATAGGGGCAATTTCAGGAGCTATAGGTGTGAATTTATAAACCCTTTTCACAAAAAAATTTTTGTGTTATAATTCATTTGCGCATAAGATAAAAAAGTGCGTATACTATTTGCGTATACTATTAATGAGAGGAGGGATATTTGATGAAACACATAATCATGGTACATAAAGGCAATCTGTGCGATAATTTAGAAAAAAAGGGTTGCGGAGAATGCCAGGCTTCATGCCAATCTGCTTGTAAGACCTCTTGTACAGTTGCCAATCAAGTTTGTGAAAATGAAAAGGTTAAGTAAAAGGCCTATAAAAGGCCTTTTAATCTTTTTGAGAGATGTGTTGTTTATTGACAATATTCTTTTTGAAGGGATATAATTAATTTGTTATGCAACCTATTAGGGATTGGAGGAGAATTTTAATGGGTTTTAGGACAAAAAGTTTATTAAAAATCGCACTTATTTTTATTTTAGCTGCTTTTTTAGCATTTTCTTTACTTTATGGTATTAAAATTGGGCCATATAAACAAGAACCGCTAGCAAAATCTATTAAACTCGGTTTGGATTTGCAGGGCGGTGTTTATGTTTTATTAGAAGCAGAGCCCAAACCGGGGCAGGAATTAACGGAAGAAAAGATGAACAGTGCTGTTGAAGTTATTAGAAGAAGAGTGGACCAATTGGGTGTTGCTGAGCCTTTGATAACAAGACAGGGCAGTAACAGAATCAGAGTTGAATTACCGGGCGTCAAAGATTCTCAAAAAGCCCTTGAAATAATTGGTAAAACCGCTTCCCTTCGCTTTGTTGGGCCTGATGGTACGCTGATACTAACGGGTGACAATGTTAGGGATGCACGGGCTATTTATGGACAGGCAAATGAGCCCATGGTAAGTTTAAAATTGGACGATGAAGGTGCAAAAAAATTTGCCGAAGCTACTAAAAAATATTTAAATCAGCCAATAGCAATTCTATTAGATGAAGAAATAATATCTGCGCCTGTAGTAAGGGCAGTAATTACAAATGGTGAAGCAGTAATTGAAGGATTAGAAAGTATAGACAAAGCTGCAGAACTTGCAGCATTGATTAGAGGCGGTGCTTTACCTGTTGATTTAGTCCAAAGAGAAGTAAGAACAGTAGGTCCCACCTTAGGTGCAGATTCTCTTGCAAAAAGTATTGCTGCAGGGAAAATAGGGGTAATATTGGTTATTTTATTTATGATTTTATATTATCGGATTCCTGGGTTAGTGGCAGATATTGCCCTAATGATATATGTAATGTTAGTTTTAACTATTTTTATCGCTATAGGTGCGACTTTGACACTTCCGGGTATTGCGGGATTTATCCTCTCAATAGGTATGGCGGTAGATGCAAATGTATTAATTTTTGAAAGGTTTAAAGAAGAACTTAGAAATGGTAAAACATTGCGTTCAGCCCTTGATGCAGGGTTTAACCGTGCAATGCTAACAATTTTAGACTCAAATATTACTACAATAATAGCCGCTGTTGTACTTTTTTATTTCGGCAGCGGTCCTATTAAAGGATTTGCGGTAACGCTGATTATAGGTATATTAACAAGTATGTTTACTGCAATTGTTGTGACAAGGATGCTTCTATCAAACATTATTGCTTCAAGGCTGTTTGTCAATAAAAAATTATTTAGTGCATAAGAGGTGAATAAAAGTGAAAATATATAAAATAATGGAACGGAAATTTATTTGGTTTTCTATATCCCTTGCAATTATTTTTGCTGGATTGATCTCAATAGCTGTTCACGGTTTAAATTGGGGTATAGATTTTACTGGGGGAACAATTTTACACTATAGCGTAGGCCAAAGTTATGAATTGTCTGATATAAGGAAAACTATGACAGAGTTAAATATTAAGGATTTTGAGGCAAAAAAAGCAGGAGATGAGGGCGATGAATTAATAATAAGGACTGTAGTACTCACAAAAGATGAACAGGCGAAAATTACAGAAAGTTTAAAAGGCAAGTTTCCAAAATTAGAATTGATTAGAGCCGAAAAGGTAGATGCGGTTATTGGGAGTGAATTAAGAAGGCAAGCTATAATAGCTTTAATCATAGCAAACCTTTTGATGTTGGTTTATATTTCTTTGCGTTTTGAATTAAAATCTGGTATTGCAGCGGTTTTGGCATTATTACACGATGTGCTTATTGTAATAAGCTGGTATGCCCTTTTCAGAGTGCCTATTGACAGCTCTATTATAGCGGTGATTTTGACGGTTGTAGGTTATTCTATAAACGATACTATTGTTGTGTTTGATAGGATAAGAGAAAACTTGAAAACCATGAGAAAGATTTCATTTAGTGAAATTGCAAATTTGAGCATTGTCCAAACCTTGACAAGGTCTATTAATACATCCTTAACTACACTTCTAACTATAATAGCATTAAACCTTTTTGGAGGAGAAACCATAAAAGATTTTACTATGGCGTTAATTATAGGTATTGTTAGCGGAACCTATTCTTCAATATTTATTGCAAGTCCCCTTTGGTCAATGTGGAGGAAGGGCGCAAAAACCGCTTAAAGCTTAAAAAGGAGGAAATATTATGTTAAAAGATCTTTTTACTACAGGGCTTTATGCGGGTATCGGGCTTATTGCCCTTACCAAGGAAAAGGCAGAGGAAATAATCCAAGAATTGGTTAAAAAAGGGGAAGTGTCAAAGGAAGAGGGTAAAGATCTTTTAAAAAATCTGGTAGACAAAATCGATCAGGAAAAAAGAAGATTGCAACAAAAAATTGATGAACAAATAGAATTGGCTATAAAAAATATGAATCTTGTAAGGAAGCAAGAGATGGATGAATTAAAATTAAAAATAGAAGAGCTTGAAAGGAAAATAGAAGAATTGAAAAAAGAGGCTTAAAAAGTCTCTTTTTTTTTTTTTTATGATTTTTTTGTTAATCGGATAAGATATGAGGAAAAATATTTACAAGGAGGGATTAAAAATGAAAAGGTATTCCCAAATAGTGGTTCACGATGGTAATAAAAATCTAATAGATATTTTAGATATTTCTGTTTTATCTACCTTTGCAGGATTTCCTATACATGTGCATGCAGAAGGGTTTCGGGGAACAGGAAAAACTACTATCATGAGGGCTTACAAAAGTGTTCTTCCATTTATTGAAAGGATAAAAGGATGTGAATTTAATTGTGATCCTCAAGCACCACACTGTCCAAAACATAAAGATTTAACTTTTGAAGAAATATTAGAAATTGGTGTTGAGAAAATAAGAATGCCCTTTTTAGAAATATCAGCTTCTGCAAAAAAGGGCACTGTAATCGGAAGCATTGACCTTGAAAAATTAATGTCAAAAGATGATCCAAAAGCAGCTCTACTATTAGGGACAATTCCAAAGGCAAACAGGGGTATAATTTTTATTGATGAAATAAACAGGCTTGCCGATATTTCTCCCGAGATAGCCGATGTATTATTGGATGTTATGGGAACAAAACCCGGAAGAATTCAAATTGAAGAAGTAGGCCTTCCAACGATAGAAATACCGATAAATGTGACGATTTGGGCTGCTTCCAATCCTGATGAAGAGCCAGGCCCTTTAGAGGAAGTGCGCAAGCAGCTTTCTGATAGGTTTGATTTTGTAGTTTATGTGGAAAAACCTCATTCTAAAGATGTTGTAAGAACAATTTTAGAAGGCAGCAATAAAGAAGATAGATTATCCGAAAAAATAAAAAAGGATTTATATATCGAGTCAAAACAACGATTGGGGGAATTTCAAATTAATGAAGAGATAAAAGATGTTTTAGCTTTATGTTATATAAATTTCAGCCTTGAAAGCATTAGGGGACTTGAATCTATCCTAAACGGTTTAAAAATGCTTTCTGCGTTGTACAACAGGAGCGTAAATACTAAAGATGTTTCTTTCCTGGCACAATGTGCTTTAAAACACAGAACCGATGAAAAAAATCTTTTTGAAATAATTAAGTTTATAGAAAATACCCTTATGTCAAACAGGATAAAATATGGAGAATATGAAAATAATATGATTCAAAAAAGGAAAATTGAGGAAATAGATAATGCGAATAAAAATAACACAAAGAAAAATCATCAAATACCATTTTTTGACAAAATTAAGTTTATGAGATGGTCTATTTTTCCCAATAAATCTAACTCAAAAGAGAAGACATTAGATCCCATGAATGTGGAAATAAAAGCACCTCCGCAAAAAGCAAAAAGCATAATAGAACTTAAGGAAAAAGATGTGATAAAAACTGAGGAGGAACTGAGGTGAACCCTCTTACTTTTAAGTTAAAAACAGAATTTGAGAAAGGGCGTGGAGTTAGAATTGGAGAAACCTGCTGTGCCAGCAAAAAAGTACATGTAATATCTCCTGATAAGCCCGAGATTGTTAAAGTAATAAAAAATCAGGATGCAGGTATGGTGTTTTATGGAAGAGAAAAAGAGGGAGAAGTTATACATTTAGATATTTTCCACGAAGTAAAGGAAGTGGATGTAAAAAGCCTTGCTAAGGATCTTATTGATCATTTAAAAATGGTGCAAAAAGAAGAAATATTAAATTATATTGATATACAGACGGGTACCGGTGGAGGAAGGCTTACAGGGAGTTTAGAATTTGGACAAACGGAGAGTTTGAAAAAAAATCACTTGAATCATGTACACTTAGCCTTAATGTTAAAGGATGAGGAATTAAATCTATTAATTGATATAGTAAAAGGTGTAGAGGATCATTTGCAAAAGAACAATGTAGGACTCAGAAAGATAGAAAAAATTTTCAGTGAAGTTGGGAATACGCCAGTGGATCTTTCACCATATATGTCAATTTCCGATTCTTTTTTAAAAGGAGAGGGCAAAAAAGGTGAATATAACAGGAAAAACTTTGAGAATGCAGTTGATTTAATGGAATATTTAGGGAGTTTAAAAGAATTGGAGGAAATTCTTGATAGTTTGAGCCAAAAGGGAGAAAATATAAATTTTCTTAAAAGGAAATATTCGGATTTTGAATCTATTTTAGAAAAATTGTATGAAAAAAATTTTTTAGAAAAAAAAGAGGGGAAAATTATACTAAACAATAATGGAGAAGAGTTCAAGAAGTTTATAAAAGAAAATTATAAAGAGTTGGAATTAAAATTAAAAAAACTTATAAAAAATATAAAAATAAATCGTAGCGGTGCTTCTTCAAAAAAGCATAGGGAAATTCATTCAAAGGGCGTACCTCTTTTGACAGAAATAAATAATAAAGAATGGTTGGAAGAAATAGATATCCCAGAAACTTTTAAAAACGCCATTGTAAGAAGTTTTCATGAAAAGGAGAATTTTTATATCAAAAAAGAAGACATAGTATTAAATAAAAGGTTTGGGGAAAAGGAACAAGATATTTGTTTAATAATAGATGCAAGCGCGAGTATGAACGGAAGCCGGCTGAGGAGTGCAAAATTTCTTGCGAAGCATATTTTATTAAATGCAAAAAAGAGGGTAGCGGTACTTGCTTTCCAAGATAAAGAGGTAAAATTATTTGTTCCATACACTAAAAATTTTACAAGCCTCGAGAGTGGAGTGTCGAGCATTGTTTCATCAGGGCTTACACCTCTTGCACTTGCAATAGAAAAGGGTTTTGAATACATGACTGCAAAAAAATTGAAAAATCCTTTAATGATTTTGATTACCGATGGTATTCCTACCGTACCCTTATGGACAAATGATCCTTTAAAAGATGCAATAAAAGCGGCTGAAAAACTTTCAAGAAGGAAAATAGATTTTTTCTGCATAGGACTGCAGCCTAATAAAGACTGCCTTTCAAAAATATCTAAGGCTGCCAAAGGAAAACTTTACGTTGTTGAAGAGTTAAGAAAAGATGCCCTCTTATATGCTTTGTTAAAAAGTGGGAAAATACTCAAATAGTCTTCAATAAAAACCTGCCATAGGGCGGGTTTTTATTGATATAATACATTTATTGAATTATAATATTATTGTTTAAAGCTTGTGGAGGAAAGAATATGATAGATGGAAATTATCTATGGGATATAGGACCGGAGGATTTAGAAATAGATGAAAATATAGAGTTACATCCAGTAATGTTAAAGATTTTGTCAAAAAGGGGTATTAAGGAGAAAGAAAATATAAAAAAATTTATTGAGCCGAAATACAGTGATTTATATAATCCTTTACTTTTGAAGGACATGGATAAAGCTATAGAAAGAATAAATAAAGCTATCTTAAATAGAGAAAAAATAACAATTTTCGGTGATTATGACGTTGATGGGATAACAGGTACCGCAATTTTATACAGGGGTTTATTAGAAAAAGGTGCTTTTATTGATTACTACATACCTACAAGGCAAGAAGAAGGCTATGGATTAAACATTAATGCTGTTGAAAAATTAGCACAAAAGGGTACACAACTGATAATTACGGTGGACAATGGGATTGCTTGTTTTGCTGAAATAAAAAGGGCTTTGGATTTGGGTTTGGATGTGGTGGTATTTGACCACCATGAACCTCATGATGAGCTCCCACCAGCAATTGCAGTAGTAGATCCCAAAAGACCCGACTCGGATTATCCTTTTAAGGAGCTTTCTGGAGTGGGAGTGGCTTTTAAATTTTTGCAAGCTTATTTAGGCCATCAGCAGGCTTTAAAATATTTAGACCTTACTGCTGTAGGTACCATTGCCGATTTAGTACCTTTGCATGATGAAAATAGAGTCATTGTTAAACTTGGCCTTGAAGCTTTGAAAAAAACGGAAAATAAAGGCTTAAGATCTTTATTTTCTATCTCAGGTTGTTCTTTGGCAAAGATAGATGCTGAAAAAATAAGTTTTTTGATTGCACCGAGGTTAAATGCGGCAGGGCGAATGGCAGATGCTGCACTTGCGGTAGAGCTTTTGACAACGGAAGATGAGGAAAGAGCAAAGATTTTAGCAAAAGAGTTAGATAACCACAATAGATTAAGGCAGTCTATAGAAAATAAGATTTATAAAGAAGTAGAAGAGAACATTCAAAGAGATGAAAGCAGTAAAGAAAATTCTGTAATAGTTGTGGCAGGACAAAATTGGCATGAAGGAGTCATAGGTATAGTAGCATCAAAAATTACTCAAAATTATTATAAACCTGCTATTATTATTTCAAAGGAAGAAAACTATAGTAGAGGATCTGCAAGGAGCATACCCGGTTTCAATATTTTTGAAGCTTTAAATAAAATATCTTATCTTTTTGAAAAATTTGGAGGGCACGAACAGGCTGCCGGTTTTACAATAAAAAATGAAAATATTGATTTACTGAAAGCAAAGATTAATGAAATAGCCGAGGAAATGAAAATTAAAGAGCATATCCCCACTTTAAGCATAGATTTAGAATTAAAAGGGAGCGAAATAGATTTAAATTTAGCAAAAGAATTAAGTTTGTTAGAACCTTTTGGTTTTGGGAATCCAAAACCTGTTTTTACCTGTAAAAACCTTTCTGTAAAAAGTATCAAATCCATAGGTAACGGAGAAAAACATTTAAAAATAGAGTTTGTCAAAAAAAATAAGAAATTTATCGCTATCGGTTTTAACTACGGAGACTATAGAGAAAAACTCTTGATGGCACCACTGCTTGATGTTGCTTTTTACCTTGAAGTAAATGAATGGGAAGGTAAAGAGGAACTCCAGCTGAATATAAAAGACGTAAAAATTCCGTATTTAAAAGACTCCCTTTTAAAAAGGGTTGAAGTAGAATACTATAAAGAATTTTTCAGTTTAAATTTTAAAAAACTGTATACCAAAATATCAAATAAAGAAATTTTTTGTGAAAAACTCCAATTATTAATGCCAAAAAATAAAAGAAAATTTATTAATGAACTTTCTAAGAGTCAAAAGGTATTTGTACACTTTCATACCCCTTATCAGGCTTGGAGGTTTTTAGATTATTACATAAAGAAAGAAAAAAAAATCGAAGAGTTAGTTGTTTGTTTTAATATAAAAAATCATATTGAAAATTTCAATAAAAAGGACAGAAGCATTATTATAAATATTAATCCTTTTTTTGATGGGGAAGTGGTAACACAGAATTTATTAAATAATGTCGATTCAATTGTTTTTTATGATCCTCCTTTTACAATGGAACAGTTCAGCAGTGAAATAATTATTGCGGATAAAATTCCAGTTTATATTGTTTTCAATAAAGAAGATTTAAGATATAATTATATGGTTCTTGAAAATATATTAATTAAAGAAAAGAATGTTTTAATAAATTTTATTAATTATTGCAGGGAGAGTTTTAAGAAAGCAGATTCGGATATTTATGAAGAACCTTTAAGCTCAATTTTGAGAAACCTTAATAATAGACTGGGTAGTAAAATAGAGTTGCCTTTAGTTTTTTGTATGTTGCATATTCTGAGAAAATCAAAATTAATAGATTTTGCTATTAAGAAGGATGTTCTACTTATCCGTAACATTGATTTAAAAGAGAAAATCGTTGATTTAGAGGGCCTTGAAATCCTGAAAGATTTATTAAAGTTAAAAAAAGGTTTAATTGGTTTTTATAATAATTTTAATATAATAAAAAATTTTAAATGAATCTAAGGGGGCGATTATAATGACACCGGAACAATTGAAGGAAAAAATAAGGATTATTATGGATTTTCCTAAAAAAGGTATAAGTTTCAAAGATATTACAACACTACTTAAGGATGGAGAAGCTTTTAAAGCAGCTATTAAAGGGTTAGCAGAACTTGTAAAGGATAAGGAATTTGATTTAGTGGCAGGTCCTGAAGCGAGAGGATTTATCATTGGCGCGCCCTTGGCTTACGAATTGGGGAAAGGGTTTATTCCTGCAAGAAAGAAAGGAAAACTTCCAGGTGAAACAATAAAAGCAGAATATAAACTCGAATACGGTACAGATATTCTTGAGATGCATAAAGATGCAATCTTTAATGGACAAAAGGTATTGGTTGTAGATGATTTATTGGCAACAGGGGGAACTATTTTTACAACAATAGAGTTAGTGGAGAAATTAGGTGGTAAAGTTGTGGGTGTGGCCTTTTTAATTGAACTTACAGAGCTGAATGGAAGAGAAAATCTAAGAGGCTATGAGGTATTTTCTTTGATAAAATATTAAATATTAAAAATTTTAATTGTTCATGGAATCTTAAGGGGTGGATATTATGACAACTATAGAAAAACTCGAAAACAAAATACGTTCTTACAACCCTCAAGCCGATTTAAAGCTTATAGAGGATGCGTATTATTTTGCAAAAAAAGCCCATGATGGCCAGCACAGGGCATCAGGAGAGCTTTTTATTTTCCACCCCTTGGAAGTTGCTATGATTTTGGCCGATTTAGAATTGGATACTGCAACAATTGCGGCAGGGCTATTGCACGATGTGGTTGAAGATACACAATACAGCATCGAGGATATTGAAAAAAATTTTGGCTCCGAAATAGCCCTGTTGGTGGACGGTGTTACAAAGCTCGGTAAATTAGAGTTCAAGTCAAAGGAAGAGCAGCAGGCTGAGAATTTGAGAAAAATGCTGCTTGCAATGGCAAAGGATATAAGAATAATTTTGATTAAATTAGCAGATAGGCTCCATAATATGCGCACTTTGAAATCTATGCCTGTAGAAAAACAAAAGGAGAAGGCAATCGAAACCTTAGAAATATTTGCACCTTTAGCGCACAGGTTGGGTATCTCAAAAATAAAATGGGAGCTTGAAGATTTGGCTTTTAGGTACCTTGAACCCGAGCATTATTACGATCTTGTTGATAAAGTTGCAAAAAAAAGAAGAGAGCGCGAAGAACATATAAATGAAATGATAACTATTCTGAAGCAAAAATTAGAATCAGCAGGGATAAAAGCTGATATCCAAGGGAGACCAAAGCATTTTTACAGCATATACAAAAAAATGAAAGAACAAAATAAAACCTTTGATCAAATATATGATCTAACTGCAGTCAGGGTTATTGTTGATACTGTAAGAGATTGTTATGCTGCTTTAGGGGTTGTTCATACATTATGGAAACCTATCCCTGGGAGATTTAAAGACTATATTGCTATGCCAAAACCTAATATGTATCAGTCGCTTCACACTACAGTTATTGATTCAAAGGGTGAGCCATTAGAGATACAGATTAGAACTTATGAAATGCATAAAACTGCAGAATACGGTATTGCAGCTCACTGGCGCTATAAAGAAGGAAACAAGGTAGACGAATTTGACAAGAAACTCTCTTGGCTTAGGGAAATATTGGACTGGCAAAGAGATTTAAAAGATGCCAAGGAGTTTATGGAATCATTAAAATTGGATCTTTTTACTGATGAAGTATACGTTTTTACTCCTAAAGGTGATGTTATAAATCTTCCAGCAGGTTCATGTCCTATAGACTTTGCATATCGGATACACACAGATGTGGGAAACCGCTGCATAGGTGCAAAAGTAAACGGTAAAATGGTACCCTTAGATTATAAACTTTCAAATGGTGATATTGTAGAAATAATTACCTCTTCACACAGCAGTGGGCCAAGCTGGGATTGGCTGAAATTTGTAAAATCCACTCAGGCAAAAAGTAAAATAAAACAGTGGTTTAAAAAAGAAAGAAGAGAAGAAAACATAGTAAAAGGAAAAGAGCTTTTGGAGAAAGAGGCAAAAAGGCAAGGGTATGATTTTTACCAGATTATAAAACACGACTTTTTAGAAAGTTTTTTGAAAAAACTAAGCATGCAGAGTATTGAAGACTTGTATGCAGCAGTTGGTTTTGGTGGGATATCTCCTACTCAGGCCTTTCAGAAGATATTAGATGAATATAAAAAAACAATTAAAAGTGAAAAATTAGTTATTGAGGATAAGGTAGTTCAAAAATCTAAAAAACAAGTTGTCTCAAAAGAAGCTGTAAAAGTAGAAGGAATTGATAATATTCTTGTAAAATTTTCACGATGCTGCAATCCAGTACCTGGAGATAAGATAGTAGGTTACATTACAAGAGGCAGGGGTGTCTCAATACACAGGTATGATTGTCCCAATGTTCAAAATAATCTTTACAAAGAAAGACTTATTGAAGTAAAATGGGACACTTTCAAAGAAAATTCATATCCTGTTGAAATAGAAGCATCTGCCTATGATAGGCCCGGCGTCCTTTCGGAAGTAATTAATCTCATCGGAGATATGAAGACTACTATTGACGCCGTAAATGCGAGGGCTACAAAAAATGGCATTGCAATTATTGATCTTGTCCTTGAAATAAAAGACAAGCAACACCTTGAAAATGTTATTCAAAAGTTAAAAAAGATAAATGGAGTATTTGAAGTAAAAAGGGTTATGAATCAATAGAAGGGAGAAATAAGATGAGGGCAGTGGTTCAAAGGGTATCTAAAGCAATGGTTGAAGTAGAGGGTGAGATTATTTCCTCTATTAATAAAGGCATATTGGTTTTCTTGGGAGTTGGAGATGAAGATACTATTGATGACGCTAAATATATGGCTGAGAAAGTAACAAATCTTAGAATTTTTGAAGATGAAAATGGTAAGATGAACCTTTCTGTACTTGATGTAGATGGAGAAATTTTAGTGGTTTCTCAATTTACCTTATACGGTGATGTAAGAAAAGGGAAAAGGCCGAGTTTTACAATGGCTGCTGGCCACGAAAAAGCACTAAATTTATACGAAGAATTCGTAAAATTATGCAGGGAAAAAACTGAAAAAGTAACTACAGGACAATTTCAGGCTCATATGATAGTAAAATTGGAAAATGATGGCCCTGTAACTATTCTTTTAGATTCGAAGAAGACCTTTTAAAAATTTTAGGAGGAAGCAACAATGTATTTGGAAACGCTTCAAGTAGGTTCGCTTTTGGCCAATTGTTATATAATAGGTTGTGAAAAAACAAATAAAGCAGCTTGCATTGATCCCGGTGGAAATCCGGAGAAAATATTAAATGTGATATATAATAAAAACCTTACCTTGACTCATATTATATTAACTCACGGTCATTGCGATCACATTGAAGGTGCTGATTTATTGAGGGAAAGAACCAATGCTCCCCTTTTAATTCACGAATTGGATAAAGATATGATATTAAGCCCCGAAAAAAATCTATCAATATTTTTGGGTAGAGGATTCAGCTTAAAAGAAGCGGATATTTTCTTAAAGGATGGAGACAATATTTATGTAGGAGAATTAAAATTAGAGATACTGCACACGCCAGGGCATACTAAGGGTAGTATTTCTATAAAAGTGGAGGACATGTTGTTTACTGGAGACACATTATTTGCAGGTTCCATAGGGAGAACAGATTTTCCCGGAGGATCTTACAGTACCCTTAAAAAATCAATAATGGAGAAAATCCTTCCCTTGGGTGATGAAGTTAAAATTTTACCAGGTCATGGATTATCTTCTACTATTGGTGAAGAAAGGATGACAAACCCCTTTCTAAGATAGGTTCCCTTAGTATTTTGGGAAACGGAGGGGTACTTACGAAAAGGAAAAAAAGCACTATTAAACTTTATTCTCACGAGGAAGACTTTTCAGAAATAGCAGAGCTTTTTGAAGAAGGACTTAATGATGAAGAAATTGCTAAAGACATTAAGATGGATGTAAGTGTAGTGAAAAAACTGAGAGAAAAATTTGAAGAAGATGGAGATTTAGAGAAGAATCCTTTTACAAATATTCACAACAAAAAATAGACTCGAGGGATTAATCCTCGAGTCTTATTTTTGAAATTAATTAGGTTTTTTGCCAACTTTGACGGTTACATATAATTGTTTGCCATCTCTCAATATCAATAGGGCTAATATGTCATTTACTTTGGAGTTTTTAATAATATTTGCTACATCATTTGCATTTTTTACAGTTTTGTTATTTATTTGCAGTATTATGTCGCCTTCTTTTAAACCTGCTGCAGAAGCAGGGCTTCCAGGCTGAACGTAGCTAATCAATGCACCATTGGTATTTTTTAAATTAAAATAATTTGCTAAATCTTGAGTAATATCCTGCAAACCTACTCCTATATATGGACGCGTAATGCCACCTTTTTTAAGCTCATCTAACACCTCTTTTACTGTGTTTATAGGTATTGCAAAGCCTATGCCTTGGGCTTCAGCATTTATTGCAGTATTAATTCCTATAACTTCTCCGCTCAAGGATATTAATGGACCTCCGCTGTTACCTGGGTTTATAGCTGCATCTGTTTGAATAAGGTTAGTATAGACCCTTTGTTTACCAGACTTATCGGAGATTGTAATGGGACGTCCTTTAGCGCTGATAACCCCAACTGTAACTGTATGGTCTAACCTGTAAGGATTTCCTATTGCAATAACCCAATCTCCAACCCTCATTTTATCTGAGTCACCCATGGTTATATAAGGTAGAGGCTTCGTAGAATTAATTTTTAGTACTGCCAAATCAAGGTCAAAATCTTTCCCAACAATTTGTGCTTTAAAAGGTTTATCATAGCCTTTTACTGTTACAGAAACTTCAGTAGCACCAGATATTACGTGTTCATTTGTTAAAATGTATCCGTCAGGACTAATTATAAATCCCGAACCTATACTTTTACTAACATTGGGTGTTGATGGGAAATCTTCAAAGAAGAATCTAAAAAAAGGATCGTCAATAAAAGGATTATAGAAGTTTCTACTTTCTACAGTTGTTTCTATAAAAACTACCGCATCACTTACTTTTTCGACTATATCCGGTATATTCGGTAGAGTATATGGTGTTGAGAAATTTGTTACTTTTGCTTCATAATTTCCTGCCTTGACCGTTTTTGAAGGGTAAAAGAAATTATAGGCGAAAAATCCTCCTGCAACAACTCCAATTCCTAATGCAAAACCTATTAGCACAGCGACAAAGTATTTATACCTATAAAAAAGTTTCATAATTTATCTACCTCCTTTTCAAATTATATTTTTTCCAAACAAGTATAGCCTTCGAGTTTAATTTTATAGTAAGATTTTATAAAATGTGTGTAAAATTTGTTAGGAATTTGTGAAATTTTAACCCTCATTTTTTTTATAAATATTGACATTAATATATATTTTAAATATATTGTTTATCAGTAGCAAATATATAAAGGGGCTGATTGAATGCTAACTAAAGCACCGAGAGGTACGAAGGATATACTCCCCGATGAGGTAGAAAAGTGGCAGTTTTTAGAAAGAGAATTTAGGAAAATATGTGATATTTTTGGTTACAAAGAAATAAGAACCCCAACTTTTGAGCATACAGAGCTTTTTTTAAGAGGTGTAGGGGAAACTACTGATATTGTAGAAAAAGAGATGTATACCTTTCAGGATAAATCAGGGAGAAGCTTAACTTTAAAACCTGAAGGTACTGCCGCATGTGCAAGGGCTTTGATTGAACATAAACTATACAATCAATCCCTTCCATTAAAATTATATTACATAATACCGGGGTTTAGGTATGAAAGACCTCAGGCGGGAAGACTTAGAGAATTTCATCAGTTTGGAATTGAAGTCTTTGGTTCGGAAAACCCTGCTGTGGATGTAGAAGTAATAGGTATGGCCGTAAAGTTTTTAAAAGGATTAGGGTTAGAAGATTTAGACCTTAGAGTAAATACCTTAGGATGTAGTAATTGTAGACCTGTTTATAAAAAAGTTTTACACGATTACCTGTCGTCAAAAAAGGGAAAATTATGCGATACATGTAAGGTAAGGTATGAGAAAAATCCTTTGAGGATATTGGACTGTAAAAATGATGAGTGTAAAAAGGTGATTCAAGATTCACCTAAAATATTGGATTACTTATGCGAAGATTGCAAAGGCCACTTCACAAAAGTAAAAAAACTCCTTTCTGCTATACAAATAGAATACACGGTAGATCCTATGATAGTTAGAGGGCTTGATTATTATACAAGAACTGTTTTTGAAATAATTTCTACTGATTTAGGAGCGCAAAATACCCTTTGCGGTGGCGGAAGATACGATGGACTTGTGGAGGAGTGCGGAGGCCCTCACATCCCGGCAGCCGGGTTCGGGATGGGCATCGAAAGGCTCATTTATGTTCTTGAAAGTAAAGGCCTTTTGAGTATTCCTAAAAAAGGTATTGATATTTTTATTGCAGTACTTGACGATGAGAGCTTTGAGACAGGTTATAAACTGCTGTTTGATATTAGGGAAAAAGGGTTATCGGCAGATATTGACTATATGAACCGAAGTTTAAAAGGCCAGATGAAATATGCAGATAAACTTGCAGCAAAGTATACAATTTTTATAGGTGAGGATGAAATAAAATCAAACTTTCTAACGGTAAAAGATTTATCAACTGGTAAGCAACAAAAAATAGGTATGAACGAGATTTATGAATTTTTATATAAAAACATTAGAAAGGGTTGTTGTTAATGGAAGGAATGAAAAGAACGCATGCATGCGGAACATTAAGAGTGAGTGATGTAAATAAGGAGGTTGTACTTTCAGGGTGGGTACAGACACGCAGGGATTTAGGTGGGGTTATTTTTATTGATTTAAGGGATAGAAGTGGCATAGTCCAGGTGGTTTTCAGCGAGGATTATAACAAAGAGGCTTTTGATGTTGCAGAAGATTTAAGAAATGAGTATGTTATAGCCGTTAAAGGAGATGTAAGGGAAAGGCCTGAGGAAAACAAAAATCCAAAAATTCCCACAGGAGATGTGGAAGTATTTGCAAAGGAAATAAAAATTTTAAGTAAAGCAAAAACGCCACCCTTCCCTATCGAAGACAATATAAAGGTAGACGAAAGCTTGAGATTAAAGTACAGATATTTGGATTTAAGAAGACCGTCAATGCTTAATAATTTTGTTTTTCGCCACAGAGTAAATAAGGCTATAAGGGATTTTCTTGACAATGAAGGGTTCTTAGAAGTAGAAACACCTATGCTTACAAGGAGCACTCCCGAAGGAGCAAGGGATTTTTTGGTTCCAAGCCGGTTAAACCCTGGAACTTTTTATGCATTACCGCAATCGCCACAACTTTTTAAGCAGATATTAATGGTATCAGGGATTGAACGCTATTATCAAATTGTAAGGTGTTTTAGGGATGAGGATTTAAGGGCAGATAGACAACCTGAATTTACTCAATTGGACATAGAAATGTCTTTTGTAGATGTTGATGATGTTATAAGTTTAAACGAGAGGCTTATAAAATATGTTGTAGAAAAAGTATTGGGCAAAGAAATACAAATTCCTTTTAAAAGGATTACATACAAAGAAGCTATGGAAAAATACGGCTCTGATAAGCCGGATTTAAGGTTTGGCTTGGAGATAGTCGATGTAACTGAAAACATTAAAAACAGTGAGTTTAAAGTATTCAGAGAAGTGGCAGAAAAAGGTGGTAGGGTAAGAGGCATTAATATTAAAGACGGAGCCAATATATTTTCAAGGAAGGGCATAGATGAGCTTGTGGAAAAGGCAAAGGAATTCGGCGCTAAAGGTCTTGCATGGATTGTGCTCTCTCAAGAAGGCATTAAATCCCCTATTGCAAAGTTTTTTAAAGAAGAAGAACTAAAAGGCATTTTTGAGAAGATGAAGGCTAAAACGGGAGATTTACTTATTTTCTTAGCAGATGAAGATGAAAAATTAGTCGCTCAGCAGCTGGGGCAGATGCGTTTATATTTAGGTAAAACTTTAAATCTAATTGATAAGGATGCTTTGAAGTTCTTGTGGGTGGTCGAATTCCCGCTCCTTGAGTGGGATGACGAAGAAAAGAGGTTTGTTGCAATGCACCATCCTTTTACTTCTCCTATGGATGAAGATATTCCTTTGTTGGATACTGCACCGGAGAAGGTGCGCGCTAAAGCTTATGATATTGTTTTAAACGGAGTAGAGTTGGGTGGAGGAAGTATTAGGATACATAAAACGGAACTTCAAGAAAAGATGTTTAATGTGCTTGGTTTTACTCAAGAAAGGGCATGGAATAATTTCGGATTCTTATTAAAAGCTTTTGAATATGGAACTCCTCCCCATGGCGGAATAGCTTACGGTCTTGACAGGATGGTAATGCTGTTATTGGGTTTGGAAAGTATAAGAGATTGTATTGCTTTCCCAAAAACACAAAATGGCACCTGTCTATTGACTGAAGCGCCTGCTAAGGTAGAACCCAAACAATTGAGGGAACTACACATTAAAATTGACGGCTAAAAATTGGAAAAGCCCTTATCTTGATAAAGGGTATTAAGTGTGGTAATATTATAAATGAAAGAAGAATACCCTGCTGTGTGCGTGGAACCTGACAGAGGAAAGAGCCAACACCACGACATTGGGAGCCTGGGCTCTGAATGTGGATTGCATGCCCTAATTTCCAAGGGAAGCGTGAAGCATTCAGGAGGGCACCCACCTTGTAGAGAGAGGGTCTCTGTTCCTTGTCAGTACACGGCATAGCGGGGATTTTTGTTCCTTAACAATATTTTAAAATTGTAATTGATAAAGCAAAATTGAAGTAATATAATTGATATATAAAAAATACCCTTCCAGGGTATTTCACAAGGAGGAATATTGTTGGACATCCAAAATTGTTCTTACTTATGCAAAAAAGAAAATTTAAAGATAAGGCTATCGAGAATAGAAGGACAAATAAAAGGAATAGAAAAAATGATAGAAGAAGGGAAATACTGCATAGATGTGTTAAATCAAATAGCTGCAGTAAGAGCAGCTTTAAAAAAAGTTGGGATAATCATTCTGAAAGAACACACAAAGGGATGTGTCTTAAATTCTAAAGGAACCGGTGAGGAAGAAGAAAAGATAAGCGAACTTATGGAGTTGATAGAAAAATTTTTAAGGTGAGGTGAAGGGATTGTGCGTGAGAAAGCGGTTGTCTTAAGAAAAATAAAGGATGAAGCTGAGTTAGAGGTATTAAGAGGAGCTGCCTGCGGCTCCTGTAAGGGTTGTGCTGAAAGCTCAAAGAAAAAAAAGTTAATAGTTTGGGCAAAGGATACCATAGGAGTTGAAGTAGGTCAGCTTGTTGAAATAGAAATGGAGGCAAGGGGAGTCCTTTCTGCTACATTTATAATGTATCTTTTCCCATTGATTATGTTTATACTCGGTGTAATTGGAGGATTCGAATTGGCGCCAATATTAGGTATATCTAATGTGGAGCCTTTTGCTTTATTGGCTGGATTATTAGGAATGGGTATTTCTTATCTTATAATTTACTTAAACAATCGTAGATTCGAAAAAAGCCAGCTTTATAAAAGCAAAATTGTAAATATTATTGATAAATTTAGCAAATAATTGCTAATGTAATTGACAATGTTTAACGTTTTCTATATAATTCTTCTCAAATGCGTAGCTATTTGGAGGTTATAGTATATGATGACGAGTAATGAAATTAGAGAGAAATTTTTAAGTTTTTTTGAAAGTAAAGGCCATAAAAGGGTGCCAAGCTCTTCATTAATTCCCCATAACGACCCTACTTTACTTTTTACAAACGCGGGAATGAATCAATTCAAAGATGTTTTTCTGGGAATAAAAAAATTACCCTACACGCGGGCTACAACTGTTCAAAAATGCGTCAGAGCAGGTGGAAAACACAACGATTTAGACAGTGTAGGACGTACAGCAAGACATCATACTTTTTTTGAAATGCTTGGAAATTTTTCCTTTGGTGATTATTTCAAAAAAGAGGCGATTGCCTATGCATGGGAATTTTTGACAGAGGTTCTTATGCTCCCTAAGGAAAAGCTGTGGGTGAGCATTTATGAAAAAGACGATGAGGCTTTTTACTTGTGGCAGGAAATAGCAAAGATTCCACCTGAAAAAATAGTAAGAATGAGCGAAAAGGACAACTTCTGGGCAATGGGCGATACCGGCCCCTGTGGACCCTGCAGTGAAATATACATCGACCGCGGGGAGGAACACAGGTGCAACAGCCCTGAATGCAAATTAGGGGTTTGTGATTGCGATAGGTGGAGGGAACTTTGGAACTTAGTATTCATGCAATACAATAGGGATGAGGAAGGGAACTTGACACCTCTTCCAAAACCCAGCATTGATACGGGTATGGGACTTGAAAGGATAGCAACGGTAATGCAAAATGTCTATAGCAATTACGACACTGATCTTTTAAGGCCAATTATTGCTTTTGTGGAAAATATGACGGGTAAAAAGTATTACGGGGATGATAGAGGATTTCCCTTTAGGGTAATAGCAGATCACATTAGGGCTATTACGTTTCTCATTTCCGATGGCGTACTTCCAGGAAATGAGGGAAGGAGTTATGTTTTAAGGAGGATATTAAGAAGAGCTGCAAGATTCGGTAGGGAACTTGACCTAAATGAGCCTTTCCTTTATAAAATAGTGCCTAAGGTTGTAGAGTTAATGGGAGATGTTTATCCAGAGATAAAGAAAAATCAGGATTATGTGCAGAGGGTAATAGAAAACGAAGAAATAAGGTTCGATCAAACATTAAACGAAGGACTTAGGCTATTATATGAAGGGATTGCAGACCTTGAAAGAGAGGGCAAAAAGGTAGTTCCAGGTGAAATGGCTTTTATGCTTTATGATACTTATGGTTTTCCTTTAGATTTAACGGAAGATGTCGCAAGGGAAAAAGGTTTCAGCGTAGATAAGCAAACCTTTGAAGAATTAATGACTAAGCAGAGGGAAAAAGCAAAAGCGGCAAGAAAAGAAGAATATCCTGTTGATGAACTTTATGAAGTGTTAGCTCCTATGGAAGCTACCGTATTTGTTGGATACGATAAATTAAAGGATGACGCTGAGATTAAGATGATAATGGTAGGCAAGGAACCGGTTACGGAAATAGAGACCGGGAAAGAGGCTATATTGTTGCTCGATAAGACGCCTTTTTACGGTGAAGGCGGAGGGCAGGTCGGGGATACAGGCTTTATATACAATGAAAATTTAAGATTTAAGGTTTTGGATACTAAAAAAACACCTGATGGCAAGATTTATCACATCGGCAAGGTGGAAATGGGAACAGCAAGTATTAACGATAAGGTTACAGCTGAAGTTGATGAAGAAAGAAGAAAAAATATAATGAGAAACCACAGCGCTACCCATCTTTTGCATAAAGCTTTGAAAATGGTGCTGGGAGAGCATGTGAACCAATCGGGTTCTTTGGTAGATTCGGAAAGGCTGAGGTTTGATTTTAACCATTATCAGGCATTGACACAGGAAGAAATAGAAAAAATTGAAGAAATAGTCAATGAAGCAATTTTAGACAACCTACCCGTGAAAATAAAAGAAACTTCATTAAAAGAGGCTCAGGAAGAAGAGGCAATTGCTTTATTTGGCGAAAAATACGGCGAGATAGTAAGAATGGTATCAATGGGGGATTTCAGCAAGGAATTGTGTGGAGGGACTCATGTAAGGGCCACTGGGGAAATAGGACTTTTTAAAATAGTATCTGAAGGAAGTGTTGCAGCAGGTATTCGCAGAATTGAAGCGGTTACGGGTAAAAATTTAATTAGCCTCTTCAGAGAAAATCAGAAGGTATTAGAAAATACATCCAGTTATTTAAAGGTCAGTAATGCTGATATTCCTTTTAAAGTAGAAAGTTTATTTAATGAAATCAAAGAAAAAGATCGTATGATTGAGGAGTTAAAGGATAAAATTATAAACTACAAAGTAAAGGAAATAATTAATAAAGTAGAAAATATAAAAGGTGTAAATGTTTTAATTACAGAACTCGATGATATGAGTTTAGAAGATTTAAGAAAAGTTAGTGATTTTGTAAAAAGCAGATTCAGTTCTTCTTTAATTTTATTGGCATCAAGGAAGGAAGATAAAGCCGTATTTATCTGCTCAGCTACCAAAGATGTGACAAATAAAGGAATTAATGCAGGAGCAATAATTAGAGAAGTGGCTCAGATAGCTGGTGGAAGCGGTGGAGGAAGGCCGGATTTTGCACAGGCAGGCGGTAAAAACCCCGAAAAAATTAAGGAAGCCCTCAGTTTTGCCCGTGAATTAATTAAAGAAAGGTTATAATTTTGAGGGGGAGTAAAATTGGAAAACTTTGAAAACACCATGATGTATAAAATTCAAAAGGAAGAAAAAAAATCCGTAAAGGAAATATTAGTCGAAGTATACAATGCTTTAAAAGAGAAAGGGTATAATCCCATAAATCAGATTGTAGGTTATCTTTTATCAGGGGATCCTGCATATATCACAAGCTATAAAAATGCGAGGAACTTAATTCGTAAGATTGAAAGGGACGAGCTATTAGAGGAAATTATAAAAAGCTATTTGGAGTTAAAGTAATTAAGTATTGATGAGGTAATGGTTTATGGAATATAGAAAACTTGGCAGTACAAATTTAACTGTTTCAAGATTATGTTTTGGTGCGCTTACAATAGGCCCCCTTCAAGCAAATTTGCCCCTTGATGAAGGGGCAAATTTAATTTGTGAAGCCAATGAATTAGGTATAAATTTTGTTGACACAGCAGAATACTATCAAAATTATAGTTATATTAATCTTGCACTGAAAAAGGCAAAAAATGAAATCATCATAGCAACGAAATCCTATGCATATACTTATGAAGGTATGAAAAATAGCGTAGAAAAAGCTAGGAAGGAAATTGGAAAAGACTATATTGATATTTTTATGCTTCATGAGCAGGAATCAAAATTGACCTTAGAAGGTCATAAGGAAGCTTTAAATTATCTTTTAGAAGCAAAAGAAAAAGGGATTATTAAGGCTGTAGGAGTTTCTACTCATACAGTTGAGGTTGTAAGGGCAGCTGCCGATATGCCAGAATTTGATGTTATTCAACCTTTGATAAATTTCAAGGGGATCGGAATAAAAGATGGAACTGCAGATGATATGCTAAATGCGATAGAATATGCATATAATAAAGGGAAAGGGATATACGGTATGAAATGCTTGGGTGGGGGAAACCTGATAAAAGAGAAAGAGAGAGCCTTTGAATATGTATTAAACATACCTTACCTACATTCAATAGCTGTCGGTATAAAGTCAAGATATGAGCTGATCGCAGATATATGTATTTTTGAAGGAAATAAAGTGCCTTTAGAGATTGAAAACATGTTGTTAAAGGAAAAAAGAAAATTAATAATAGAAAACTGGTGTGAAGGCTGTGGGAAATGTACGGAAAGATGCCGATACAGTGCTATTTCAATAAAAGGGGAAAAGGCTTATGTAGATGAAACAAAATGTATTTTATGCGGTTACTGTGCGGGTGCCTGCCCTGAATTTTGTATAAAAATTATTTAAAAGGGGCAATTATATAATGCGTATATTAGGATTGGATATAGGAGAAAAAAGAATAGGTATTGCTCTATCCGATGAACTTGGAATAACGGCAAGGGGACTTATGGTATTACAGAGAAAGGGTATTAGTGAAGATGCAAAAAAGATAATAGAGATTTGCAAGGAAAATAAGGCAGGTAAAATTGTCATAGGATTGCCTATTAACATGAATGGTACTTACGGCCAAGGAGTCGAAAATGTAAAAAAATTTGGTAAAAAACTTAAGTCTTTGCACCCAATTGAAATAGTTTATTGGGATGAAAGGCTTACTACTTTGGCAGCCGAGAAGGTTTTGATAGATGCAGATGTTTCAAGAAAGAAAAGGAAAGGAGTGATAGATAAATTAGCGGCTGTTTTGATTTTGCAAAGTTTTCTGGATTACATTCATAATATTGACAGTAATGGTAAATTACTATAAAATGATGTTAATTTCAATATATCGAGGTGAATTTATTATGGATGAAAGAGAAACAATAACCCTTTATGATGATGAGGGCAATGAAACAGAATTTGAAGTGTTAGGAGTAGTCAACGTAGAAGACAACGACTATGCAATCCTTCTTCCCGTAGATGAAGAGGATGAAGAAACGGCTTATATTTTCAGGATTGATACTGATGAAGACGGGGAAGAGTTTTTAACAGAAGTCGAAGACGAAGAAGAATTTGAAAAGGTGAGAGAAGCTTGGGAATCCTTACAAGAAGAAGACTTTGATTTTGAAGATGAAGACTTTGAAGATGAAGATTTTGAGGATGAAGATGAGTAAAAAAATATTGACATTTCAATTATCTACTATTATAATCAAAAATAACATAAAAAATAACATAATTTTAAATAACAGAAAGCGATGATGAGGAAAATTAAAGGATTAACCTTTAAGAGAGCCGGTGGTTGGTGCGAACCGGTAGGTGTCCTTTATTTCCGCCTCTGAGTGCCGGTGATGAGCCGGACGGTGAATCCGTTACCTAAAATGAGAGTGCTTAAATTTTTTCTAAAATAGGGTGGCACCGCGGTGGAAAAAACCGCCCCTTCAAAGGGGCGGTTTTTTATATCCCTATAATTTAGAGAGATAAAAGATTAATAATGTAATATATTAATTCTACAATTAGTTAATAATATAAAATTTTAGTACTTGAAAAATAAAAGATAATATTTTCATTTAGAGTAGGAGGGTTTTAATATGAATAAAGCGAGGCTTAGGGTTCCTGGACCAACCGAGGTACCAGAAAGAGTACTAAGTAAAATGGCTTTTCCAATGATCAATCACAGGGGAGATGAATTTAGGAACCTTTATTTAAAAGTTTGTAGTGAAATAAAATATGTATTTCAGACTGAAAACGATGTCCTTATATTTCCTTCAGCAGGAACAGGAGTAATGGAGGCAGCAATTTCTAATTTCTTTTCCCCGGGAGACCTTATTGTATCCTTTCAATGCGGCGTTTTTGGCGAAAGGTTTGCTGAGATTGCAAAGGCTTACGGTGCAAATGTCGAAGTAATAAAAGCTGAATACGGAATGCCGATAACAAAAGAAATGGTAAGGGATAGGATAAAAAAAGATAAAAATTATGAAATAAAAGGCATTCTCTTTACTCAAAATGAAACATCCACAGGGGTATTAAATGATATAAAAGCACTCAAAGAAGCAGTAGGAGATCATCCAGCACTAATCATTGTAGATGCAATAAGCTCACTTGGGGCTGTAGAATTGAAAACTGATGAATGGGGAATAGATGTGGTGGTTTCCTCTTCACAAAAGGCTTTCATGCTGCCGCCGGGACTTGGCTTTATTAGCATAAGTGAAAAAGCATGGAAGGCATACGAATATTCCAAAATGCCAAAATACTATTTCGATATAAAAAAAGCAAAAAATACTTTACAAAAAGGTGAAACACCTTATACCCCATTTGTATCATTGATATATGCTCTTGAAGAATCCTTAAAAATAATCAAAGAAGAAGGTTTAGAAAATATTATAAGAAAACACAAAAAAATATCTGAGGCTTTACGAGCGGGAATAAAAGCAATAAAATTAAAGCCCTTTGTAAAAGACGATTATGCCTCACCTACTGTAACGGCAGTTGAAATTCCTGAAGAATATAAAGATTTAACAAAAACGCTGAAAAACAAATTTAATATAACCGTAGCCGGGGGGCAGGGTAGCCTAAAAGGCAAAATTATGAGGATAGGGCATTTAGGGTATGTAGACTTTTTAGATATTATTGCCGTTATTTCAGCTTTAGAAATGGCTATAGGGGACGAAAAGCTTTTTGGTAAAGGTATTAAAGCAGCAGAAAAAAAATACTTAGAGGGAGGAATATAAAATGAATAAAATGAAGGTATTAATTGCTGATAAACTTTCGGAAGAAGGAATGGAATTAATTAAAAGAGAATTTGAAGTGGAAGTTAAGACAGGGCTTAGTGAAGATGAATTAGTAAATATAATAAAAGATTACGATGCGTTAATTGTAAGAAGTGCTACAAAGGTTACGAGGCGAATTATTGAAAACAGTAGGTTAAAGGTAATAGGAAGAGCTGGAGTAGGAGTAGATAATATTGATGTTGAAGCTGCAACTGAAAGGGGT
This sequence comes from Thermovenabulum sp., assembly GCF_049701175.1. Classification (GTDB taxonomy): domain Bacteria; phylum Bacillota; class Thermosediminibacteria; order Thermosediminibacterales; family Thermosediminibacteraceae; genus Thermovenabulum. The sequence continues at coordinate 25,849 of NZ_JBNATW010000011.1, read as the reverse complement.
ATCCTTGTAGTAAATGCCCCTTGCAGTAATACAATTGCGGCTTGCGAATTAACTTTAGGGCTTATGTTTTCTCTTGTAAGGAACATTCCACAGGCCAACCAAAGCATAAAAGAAGGAAAATGGGAAAAAAATAAATTTTTAGGTACTGAGCTTTATAGAAAAACCTTGGGCGTTATAGGGCTTGGAAGAATAGGTAGAGAGGTTGCAATAAGGGCAAAAGGTCTTGGCATGAATGTCATAGGCTATGACCCTTATATTTCTAAAACTACTGCTGCACAGTATAAAATAAGGATGACTAATTTTGAAGAGCTTTTGAAAACTTCAGATATAATTACAATCCATACCCCCCTCACAAGAGATACGTATCACTTAATAGGGTATAAAGAATTTGAAATGATGAAAAAAGGTGTTTATATTATAAATTGCGCCCGAGGAGGAATAATTGACGAAAAGGCTTTATATGATAATCTGATAAGTCAGAAGGTTGCCGGCTGTGCCTTGGATGTATTTGAAAAGGAGCCTCCCGAAAATAATCCTTTGCTGCAACTTCCAAACGTAATAGCTACACCTCATATCGGTGCTTCTACAAAAGAAGCTCAAAAGATGGTTTCGATAGAGATAGCTGAGGAGGTTATTAATGCATTAAAAGGTGAACCTGTAAGAAGTTGTGTAAATGCCTTGACAAATACTTTTCAAAAGGAATATACTATCTAAAGAAAAATTTTTCGGGAGGGTCATTATTGTCAAATATAACAGAAGGAAATAGAAAGAAGGACTTGACCGAGGAAGAAAAAAGGAAGAAAATCAAAGAATTAGAAAACAAGTTAAGGGATAGAGAATTAAAAATGACTCCGCAAAGGAGAGCAACTTTAAGTGTTTTTTTAGAAAATCCTTCAAAACATATGAGTACAGAGGAAATTTATTCTCTTGTTAAAGAGAAATTTCCTGATATTGGCCTTGCTACGGTTTACAGAACCCTTCAACTATTTGATGAAAACGATATAATTAAAAAACTTAATTTTGGAGACGGTTGTTTTCGCTATGAATTAAGTCAGGAAGAAGATAAACATTCCCATCATCATCTTTTATGTTTAAAATGCGGTAGGGTATTTGAATTTGATGAGGACTTGCTTGATAATTTAGAAAAAGAGATAGAAAAAAGAAATGATTTTGAAATTGTAGACCATATGGTAAAATTCGTAGGATACTGCAGTGAATGCAAATCTAAAGACAAATAATAAAGCTGTTGACACCTTTTTAAAAAGGTTGCCAACAGCTTTATTTATTTTTTTTCAAGATTTAAGGTCCTTTTTTAAAAACAATTTACTGATTTCTGCAGCTGCAAAGGGGATTAAGCCAAAAGCTATTATAAAAAGCCAATCATTGATGGACAATGAAACAGTATCGAAAACATTGCTGAAAAAGGGAATGTACAAAACCACCAGAAGCAATATAAATGATATAGATGTACCCAAAAGCATGTAAGAGTTTGAGAAAAATCCTATTTTGAAGATGGATTCTGTTTCGGAGCGGGAAGTGTAAGCCCTTAGAAGTTCTCCGAATATCAGTGTTACGAAAGCATAAGTACGAGCCTTTTCCAACGGAAAGTTTGCGCTTAATGCGTAGTAAAATGCTCCAAGTATAGCAATTGTCATAAAAGTGCTTTGGACCGCAATCTGTATTCTCATTTTTCTATCCAGAATAGGTTCTTCTGGTTTTCTTGGAGGTATTTCCATTATGTATTTTTCTTTTTGCTCCATGCCTAAAGCAAGGGCAGGGAAGGCATCAGTTAAGAGATTTAACCATAAAAGCTGTATAGGCTTTAACGGTACGGGAAGACCCAATAGCATTGCCAGAAATATTATAAGTATTTCGGCTATATTGCAGGATAGAAGGAAAAAGATGAATTTCCTTATATTCGAATAAATGGTTCTACCTTCTTCAACTGCTGCAACAATGCTCGCAAAGTTATCATCTGTTAAAATCATATCTGCTGTTTCTTTTGCCACATCAGTGCCTGTAATTCCCATTGCAATACCGATATCGGCTTTCTTTAAAGCAGGAGCATCGTTAACTCCATCTCCTGTCATTGCGACTATATGATTGTTTTTCTTAATTGCCTCGACTATTTTTAATTTATGGATAGGAGAAACCCTTGCGTAAACACTAACATCCTTAGAAAGAGAAGCCAATTCTTCGTCGCTTAAATTATCAAGTTCTGCGCCGGTTAGGACCTTTGATTTATCTTCAATTAACCCTAATTCTTTTGCAATGGCTATAGCGGTATTTTTGTAATCACCTGTAATCATAACAGGTTTAATACCGGCTTTTTTGCATATCTTAATTGCTTCAATTGATTCAGGGCGGGGTGGGTCTATCATGCCGATCAGCCCAACAAAAACTAAATTATTTTCTATATTCTCATAAGAAACATCTCTGGGCATATTATCAAAGGGCCTATAAGCGAAAGCGAGCACTCTTAAAGCATTTGAAGATAGTTCTTCGTTAACTTTTAATATTTCTTCCCTGTCTTTTAAGGACATAGGATAAACATTATCATCTCTATAAATCTGGGTTGAAAGGTTAAGTATTATATCAGGAGCTCCCTTTACGAAAGCAATTGTACCTTCAGGTGTAATGTGAAAAGTTGTCATTCGTTTTCTATCGGAATCGAAAGGGATTTCTCCAATTCTCGGCATAATTTTTTCTAATTCTTTTTTATCTAAATTTGCTTTTGCTGCGGCTACTACTAAGGCACCTTCAGTAGGATCTCCTACAATTCTGTAAGTTTTTTCACACTCGTGTTCTAAACCACTTTCTTCTAAAGAGGAGTCATTGCATAAAGCGCCTATTTTTAAAAGCAAAGAAAGGTTAGCATCTGTTGAGGGTTCGATTTTTTGACCATTGTAAATAAAATCTCCTGTTGGTTTATACCCTTCACCGGAAATATTATAAAGTTTACTGTTGGTAAAAGCTTTAACTACCGTCATTTGATTTTGTGTAAGTGTTCCGGTTTTATCTGTGCAAATCACAGTGGTACTGCCTAAGGTTTCTACTGCATGGAGTTTTTTAATTAGGGCATTTCTTTTTACCATCCTTTGCATTCCTAACGCCAAAACTATAGTAACGATTGCGGGTAATCCTTCAGGTATAGCAGCAACAGCAAGGCTCACTGATGTCATGAACATTTCTAAAAAATTTACTCCTCTAAAAATCCCAAGCAAAAATACCACACCACATATTATTAAGCTTACAATCCCCAAAACCTTTCCCAATTCCTGCAGCTTTTTTTGAAGGGGTGTTTCTTCTTCTTCATAAGACTCAAGCATTTTTGCGATCATACCGATTTCTGTATGCATACCTGTTGAAACCACAACACCTTTACCTCTACCGTAAGTTACTATTGTACCCATAAAAGCAGTATTTTTTCTATCTCCCAAAGGAATTTCTTCATTGAATACAATGTTTGCATTTTTCTCAACTGGAACCGATTCACCGGTTAAAGCAGCTTCATCTATTTTTAAATTTAAACTTTCTATGAGCCTTAAGTCAGCAGGTACAAAATTTCCTGCTTCTAATAAAACTATATCTCCAGGTACCAATTCCTTAGCAGGAATTGTTTTTACAATGCCGTCCCTAATAACTTTTGCTTCAGGTGCTGCCATCTTTTTAAGTGCTTCCATTGCTTTGCCTGCTTTATATTCTTGTAATACCCCGAGGATTGCATTTAATACTACTATTAAAATAATTACTACAGAATCGGTGATTTCGCCTAAGAAAATAGATATAATGCTTGCAGCAATAAGTATAAGCACAAGAAAATCTTTAAATTGCGAAAGGAGCATTTCAAAAATAGACGGTCCTTTTTTCTCAACCAATTCATTGTACCCATACTTTTCTAATCTTTTCATTGCTTCTTGGGTTGATAAACCTTTTTCAATGTGGGTGTTTAAAATTTTGGGAACCTCCTCGTGATGTACGGTATACCACTTTTTTACTTCCAAAAAAATCCCTCCTTTAATACTTATTATTTTTAGAAAAAAGTCAATAAATTATTTTAAAGTATAAATAAAATAAGAAAAGTTTACATAGGCAAAAGGGAAAATAAAAAGACCTTCGACACAGCTTTCATGCTGTGCCGAAGGTCTTGCCATCCTCTGAAAGGATGATAAAGCCAGGCAGGAATATCTGCCGTGATGGTGACTTTACCTCTTGGCTACTCCCCTTCGCCACGTTCTTAATTATACCAAAACTATTATTGATTGTAAAGAATATATATATTTGACTAAAAACACTGTATAATATAAACTGGAAAAGGGGGATTTTCATTGCAGTACATATTTTTGAGCCTTATTTTTGGTATAGCCATAGGTTATTATGGAAAAATTACCATTAACCAGAAGTTAATTGATAGAATTATAAATATAAATCTTTTTGTACTTTTATTTTTGATGGGCTTCAAACTTGGAGCCAATGAAAGATTGTTGAAAAGTTTAAATTTCATTGGATTTAAGGCAATTGTCCTTTGTATTTTTTCTATCTTGGGAAGCATTGTTTTATTGAAAGGAGTAGAGGAAAAACTTTATGAGCAGAATGATAATGATAGCAGTAGTATCCGGGATGATTAGCGGCTTATTATTTAATAAATTTATATTTTTTACTAATTTAGACCTTATAATAACCCTTTTGCTCTTGATTCTTATCTTCTTTATCGGTTATGATTTATCTAAAAAAAAGGATATAATATTCAAAATAAAGGAAAAGGGTTTAAATCTCCTTATTATACCTTTTGTAATAGGTATAGGAAGCATTATAGGAGCAAGTATTGGCGGTATTTTTTTAAAAATGCCTATAAGTGAAGCAGCTGCAGTAGGTGCTGGGTGCGGTTGGTACAGCATGTCGGGTGTTTTGTTATCTCAAATCAAAGGTCCTGAACTTGGAACAATTGCATTTTTGGCTAATGTTTTAAGGGAGTTAACAGCCTTTTTATTTCTTCCTTATTTTAAGAAAATAAGTAAACTTGCTCCGATAGGTGTTTGCGGTGCGACAGCTATGGATACTACACTCCCATTAATATCAAGGGTATTGGGATTGGACTATACAGTTATAGCTTTAATTTCAGGTTTCATTTTAACAATGATTGTTCCCGTAATTTTGCCTATTGTTGTAAAATTTCCTTTTTAATGATGAGCGGAAATAAGTATTGAGCAGGGAGGAAAAGTGATGAAAAAAATAGAATACATAATAAAAGCAGCTATTATAGGGGCTATTTATGCATCCCTTACTTATCTTTTAAAGCCTATAAGTTATGGACCTATTCAGGTAAGGGTTTCTGAAGCATTGACATTGATTCCCCTTATTGATTCTTCATCGGTATTAGGGCTTTTTGCAGGCTGTATGATTGCAAACATTTTAGGAGGGCTTGGTCCTTGGGATATTTACGGAGGGAGCCTTATTACCCTGATTGCAGCATACTTGACCAGCAGAATGCCTAATGAGTATTTAGGGGCTTTATGGCCTATAATATTAAACGCCTTTGGAGTATCCTATTACCTTTCATTCTTATATCACATGCCCTATTGGATTACGGTATTATATATTGCGGTAGGTGAAGCAATAGCTGTAATATTTTTAGGTATTCCATTGATTAGGTTTATAAAAAAATCCGGCTTAATAAAGTATTTTAAAAAGTGAGGGACAGCTTTTGAATACAAAGGCAGCCTTTGAGAAGTTTAAAGACAGTTTATTACTAAAGAATAAAAATTTAGTTTATTTTACTGTTTTTTTTATATTATTTTTGATTATTACTTTTGCATATTTATACGTTAATGTTAATTTAAATCCCGTTTCTGACGAAAAAATTCAAGTGGATTTTGAAGTAGAAGAGGGTAAAAATGCAAAGCAAATAGCTGATACTTTAAAAGAAAAGAATCTCATAAGGAATTCTTCAATATTTTATTTATATGCCAAATTAAAAGGTTACGATACAAAAATTAAAGCCGGAGATTATATTTTAAGTCCTTCGATGTCATCAAAGGTAATACTTTTAAAATTAGTCAAGGGCGAAACCTTTTTAGAAAAAGTGACAATCCCTGAAGGATCTAACTTAAAAGAAATTGCTAAGATATTTGAAGAAAAAAGGCTGGTAAAAAAAGACGAGTTTTTAAGGGAAGCAGTAGCAAAAAATTTTAAGGATAAGTTTGATTTTCTAAAAATCCTACCTGATAATGCTACATTAGAAGGTTTCTTATTTCCAGATACATATTTTTTTCCAAAAAATAAACCCGCAAGGTATTATATAGAAAAACTTATTAAACGTTTTGAAGAGGTATATTTTGGTATACCTGATGTAAAATTATTGGAGGAAAAATTAAATTTAAATACTTTACAGGTGGTTACATTGGCTTCTATTATCGAAGAAGAAGCAAAAATTGATAAAGAAAAGCCGATAATTTCAGCTGTTTTTCATAATAGGATAATAAAAAATATTCCTTTGCAATCCTGCGCTACTGTTGAATATATATTGGACGAACATAAGGAAAGATTAACATTGGAAGATTTAAAAAAAGATTCGCCATACAATACTTATCTTTACAGAGGGCTTCCGCCAGGTCCTATATCATCACCGGGATATAAAGCTATTATCGCTGCATTAAAGCCTGACAAAAACGATTATTTATACTTTGTATCGAACGGAGACGGCTCGCATACTTTTAGTGTAACCTATCAGGAACATTTGAAAGCAAAAAATCAGCAAGATAGGAATAGTAATACCGAAAAATAAAAATTATAAAACTGGAGGATATTCGAATGAAAAAACCTGAACTATTAGCTCCTGCAGGAAATTTAGAAAAATTAAAATACGCAATAGTTTATGGAGCAGATGCGGTTTATGTGGGCGGAAAGGATTTTAGCCTGAGGGCAAAAGCGGATAATTTTTCCTTAGAGGAACTTGAAGAAGGAATAAATTTTGCTCATGAAAGAGGTAAAAAGGTATATGTAGCAATAAATATATTTCCCCACAATGAAGACCTTGAGGCTATGCCATCTTTTATTAAAAGAGTAGCACTAATGGGTGCTGATGCTTTTATCTTGTCAGATCCCGGAGTTTTTACCCTTGTGAAAGAACTCGTGCCTCATATAAAAATACACCTCAGCACACAGGCAAATTCTATAAACTGGAGAAGCTGTATTTTTTGGCATAATATAGGTGTTAACAGGATCATTCTTGCGAGGGAGCTCAGCTTAAAAGAAATAAAAGAGATTAGAGAAAAGGTCCCTGAAACCTTAGAATTGGAAGTTTTTGTGCACGGTTCTATGTGTATATCCTATTCAGGCAGGTGTCTTTTAAGCAATTACCTTACTTTTCGCGATGCAAACCGAGGAGAATGTGCTCATCCTTGCAGATATAAATACTACTTGGTTGAAGAAAAAAGGCCTGGCCAATATTTCCCGGTGTTTGAAGATGAAAGGGGCACTTATATTTTCAATTCAAAGGATTTGTGCATGCTTGATAAACTACCTTTACTTCTTGAAACGGGAATAAACAGCTTAAAAATAGAAGGTAGGATGAAGAGCCTACACTATGTAGCTCAGGTAACAAAGCTTTACAGAGAAGCTATTGACAGTGCAGTAGAAAATCCTGATGGATTTGTTTTTAAAGAAGAATGGAAGCAAGAACTTTTAAAAATAACCCATAGGGAGTACACTCATGGTTTTTATTTTGGTAAGCCCGATGTAAATGCTCAAATTTATACATCAAGCACCTATTCTAAAGAATACGAATTTGTTGGAGTTGTAAAAGAGTACAATAAAGATACAAAAAAGGCTTTTATAGAACAAAGGAATCCTGTAAAGGTGGGAGATAAAATAGAGATTTTAAGCCCTGACAAGAAAAGCTTTAGTTTTGTGATAAATAAAATGTGGGATGTAGAAGGCAATGAAATCGATAAAGCGCCTCATCCAAAGCAAATTTTCCAGATTGAAGTAGATATTCCGCTGAAGCCATACGATATATTAAGAAAACCAGCTGAATAAATTGTTAAAAAGAGGGAAAACCTACCTTTTGGTGATGATTTATGGAAAAGGGTAGGTTTTATTTTTTACACCGAATGTTTTTGGTTTGTATAATAATATTGGTTGCAAGGTTATTTTTAATACAAATTTTAGAAAGGCCATATTTATATGAAAAAGCAATTTCTCAATGGACGAGGCCGGAAGAAAAAGCAGTAAGGGGAGGAATCTATTCAAGGAACAATTTTTTACTTCTCGATACCACGAGAAAAAAAGTTGCTTACATCTCTCCCGGTTGGCTCAATGAGGACAAAAAAAACATATTGATTAAAAAAGGAATAATAGAGGAGAAGGATTTAAAGGAACCTTATATTAAAATAACCGAGGCGTCAAAAATTAAAACTATTGAGGAATTTGAAAGGGTAAGCCCGGGGATACTGATTTACAATGAAATCGAAAGGTATGGCGAAAATGCTTTGGCTACTCACCTGGTGGGATTGGATGGTAAAAGCGGTATTGAAAAAGCCTACGATAAAATACTTGGACAGTCTAAGAAAAATGAAGAAATATTTTTTGACGGAATCGGCCAGCCTATTAAGGGGACAATTAAAGAAAGCAATAAAACTTCTTGGGGAGTATATTTGACAATTGATGAAAATATTCAAAAAAAAGTGGAAGAAATCTTGGATAAAGAAGTAAATAAGGGTGCGGTGGTTGTATTGGATGCAAAAACGGGAGAAATACTTGCTATGGCAAGCCGCCCTAATTTCAAACAAAAATTTGTGGAAAATTATTTAAATGACCCCGATTCTCCTTTATTAAATCGAGCGTTAATGCCTTATATTCCCGGTTCCATATTTAAACTTGTGGTCCTCTCAGCTGCATTGGAAGAAAATATAACAGATCTTGATGAAGTCTTTGACTGCCCCGGTTATATAAAAGTTGGGGGAAATATTTTTAAATGTGCAAGTTACAAAAACGGAGGCCACGGCAAGATCACTTTAAAAGATGCTCTTGCGCACTCCTGCAATGTGGTTTTTATTGAATTGGGCTTGAGGCTTGGTAAGGAAAAAATAGTTGAATATGCAAAAAAGTTTGGCCTTGGAGAAAAAGTATTAGAGGATATACCTGAGGAAAAAGCTGGGTTTATACCTGATCCCAAAAATTTATATTATCAGGACTTAGGGAATATATCCATTGGGCAGGGGAAGATTCAAATCACACCTATCCAAGCAGCAAAAATGATGTTAACAATAGTAAATGAAGGACGTGAGATTAAGCCCCATGTGGTCAAAAAAATAATAAATAAGGATGAACAGATAATATTTGATGATAGCAATGTCAATTATGTTGGCAAAAGAGTAATTTCACAGGAAACTGCAAATAAGATTAAAGAGGCTTTGAAAGCTGCATGCCTTTACGGGAGTGCTGTTAAGGCTAATTTACCAGATGAGAAAAAAAGTGCTGGGAAAACGGGTACTGCAGAGTTAGGAGATGGTACTACCCATGCATGGTTTGTGGGTTATTACCCTTACGATGATCCAAAATATATAGTTTCAATTTTCCTTGAAAAAGGAGGCTCAGGCCCTTCAAATGCAGCACCTTTATTTGCAAAGATAATACAGGAAATAAAGGGTTTACAGAATCTGTAGCAAAAATCATGCTACAGATTTTTTGTTCCCTGATTTTTTAAAGCAAAATAATACTCATATAAAGCAATAAATAAAAGAGGTTTTTGAATATAAAATATAGAAAATAAATTACAAAAATTATTGAAAAAGGAGGGCGAAATTATGAATAAGTCCGGTTCTGCATTAAGGTTTTTGATTTATAGTGCGATAGGATTTTTTATGTTTTTTATTCCCGTTAATTTTAATGGAAGTTCATCAATACCTATTGACCACATAGTAACATGGATACGTCAAAATTTAGCGAAACCTGCTTTAATTTATGCCTTAATTGTTACAGCAATTGGAGCTATTATGCCTTGGATTAATGGAGTTTATAAGAAATCCAAAGTAGATTTTATTTTTTCGATTTTTAAAATTGCAGGTATAATAATAGCCCTTATTGTTTATTTCAATGCCGGACCTAAATGGATGATGGATCCCAATGTTGGTCCTTTTCTACTAAATAAATTAGTTGTTCCAGTAGGCCTGATTGTTCCTATAGGTTCGGTATTTTTGGCATTCTTAGTTGGTTATGGTCTTATGGAATTTGTTGGAACTCTTTTACGGCCCGTAATGAGAACGTTATTTAAGACACCTGGAAGATCAGCAATCGATGCTATTGCTTCTTTTGTAGGAAGCTATTCAATAGCTCTTTTGATTACAAACAAAGTTTTTAAAGAAGGGAAATATACCATAAAAGAAGCAGCAATAATAGCAACAGGATTTTCAACCGTTTCTGCAACTTTTATGATTATTGTTGCAAAAACTTTAAAACTCATGGATATGTGGAATACATTTTTCTGGGTAACTTTTTTTGTAACATTTATAGTTACGGCTGTTACTGCGAGAATATGGCCTTTATCTAAAAAGCAAGATGAGTATATTGGAACACCGAATCCTGAAAAGGAGGTAAAAGGCAATCTATTGGCTATTGCTTGGGAGGAGGCTTTAAAATCAGCTTCAGAAGCTCCCGATATTTGGAAAAATATAGTGCAAAATTTAAAAGATGGTTTTAAAATGGCTACATCTATTTTGCCTACAATTATGTCTGTAGGATTTTTAGGATTAATTCTTGCAAAATATACTCCTCTTTTTGATATAATAGGATGGATTTATTATCCTTTTACAGCTATTCTAAGGTTGCCACAGCCTTTTTTAGCCGCAAAAGCATGTGCTGTCGAAATTGCAGAAATGTTTTTACCTGCTATGATTGCTGCTGAAGCTCCGATTGTCACTAAATTCGTAGTAGGAGTAGTTTCGATATCAGCAATACTTTTCTTTTCTGCTTCAATTCCTTGTATTCTATCAACTGAAATACCTTTAAATCTTGCTGAAATACTAGCTATATGGGTAGAAAGAACCATATTATCTATTATTTTTGCTGCAATAATAGCAATGGTAATATTTTAAAAACTTGTTAATATTTAGAGGTAATTATTTGAAATTTATAAAATGGAAGTATATGATTAAAATAATAAATATTTTTATTTATACGAGGATGATTCATATGTCAATTTTCAAATCACCTACCGGGGAAAACATATCTTGCAAAAGCTGGCAGCAGGAGGGGCTTTTGAGGCTCCTCCTGAACTGTCTCGATCCTGATATTGCCAAAAAACCTAAGGAATTAATAGCCTACGGAGGGTGTGGAAAGGTAGCAAGGAATTTAGAGTGTTTAAATGCAATTATAGAAGCACTTAAAAGTTTAGAAAATGATGAAACCCTTTTAATTCAATCGGGCAAACCTGTAGGTATTTTCAAAACCTTTGAATTTTCTCCACGAGTAGTGATGGCAGGTGCTTTACTTGTCCCTAAATGGGCAACCTGGGAGACCTTTTATGAATTAGAAAAAAAAGGACTTACCTCTTACGGGCAGTCTACAGCAGGTTCATGGGCTTTTATAGGCACACAAGGGATTTTACAGGGGACGTGGGAAACCTTTTTACAGGTTGCTATTAGACATTTTAACGGAAGTTTAAAGAAAAAGATTGTTCTTACTTCGGGGCTTGGAGAAATGGGTAGCGCCCAGCCTCTTGCTGTTACAGGCTTAAGAGGTATAGCTATTGTGGCTGAAGTAGATAAAAATGTTATTAAGAAAAGGTTGCTTTCAAATGTTATCGATGTAATGGTATTTTCAGTAGAAGATGCTTTGGAAATAGCTTTAGAATACAAAGAAAGAGGAGAACCGCTATCCATTGGTCTAATTGGAAATGCTGCTGATGTTTATGAAAAGCTTTTGGAAAAAGATTTTATTCCGGATGTGGTTACAGATCAAACGCCTGCTCATGACTTGAAAAGTTATGTTCCTTCTGGGCTGCTGCCTGAAGAAGCTGCATCGATGCGGGAAGCTGACCCGGAAAAATACGAAATAATTGCAAGACAAACTATAAAAAGGCATGTGGCAGCTCTTATAGAATTCAAGCGTAAAGGTGCTGTGGTGTTTGAATACGGTAATAACTTAAGGGAACAGGGAAAATTATCAGGTGTGGATTCTTTTAATGTTATCCCTAATTTTGCTTCAGAATACATAAGGCCGTTATTTTTCGAAGGAAGAGGTCCCTTTAGATGGGTAGCCCTTTCGGGAGACCCTGAGGATATTTATAGAACCGATGAGGTTTTGTTAACACTTTTTAAAAATGATAAAAAGATAATAAACTGGATTGATTTTGTAGAAAGAAGACTTTCCTTTCACGGTCTTCCCGCAAGGGTGTGCTGGTTGAACTTTTATGAAAGAGCTTTGTTTGGGAAAATTATTAACGAAATGGTCAAATCGGGGGAATTAAAGGCACCTATTGCCATTACAAGGGATCATATGGATGCTGCGTCAATGGCATCTCCTTTCAGAGAGACGGAAAATATGAAGGATGGAAGCGATGCCATTGCTGACTGGCCTGTATTAAACGCTATGTTGAATGCTGGTTGTGGAGCAACTTTAGTAGGTGTGTTTCAGGGTGGAGGAGTAGGAATAGGTTATTCTATACATTCAGGGATGACCGTTATTGCCGACGGTTCAAAAGAAGCTGATATAAGGTTGGAAAGATCTCTTCAAGCTGATGCTCAATTAGGTGTAATAAGATATGCTGATGCTGGATATGAAAAAGCAAGGGAGATAGTAAAAAGTCCACTATTTACAGCAAAAGTTATTACTTAAGGGAGAAATTTACTATGGAGAAAAGTAAGATATTAGATTTTGCTCGAAAGGGTTTTTTAAAAGATCTTTTGTTTAACAATTTTGATAGTGTAAAGGAAATTTGGTATCTTTTAAAACAGTTGAATATTAGTATAATTCCCAATACGGTAATGGTCATAAGCCATGACAATTATTATTCAGAAACCATAAATAAAAGTGAAGCCCAAAAAAGGGCTTTAAGAAAAAAGTTTATGGGAATAATGGAAAAAGCAATTTCAGCAGTCAATGGATATTATGTTGAAATTGACGAACAGCGATATGCTGCCGTTTTCGAGTTAAATTATTTTGAAGAGGAAGAAAAATTACAGGCTTTTAAAATTGCGGAAAAAATAAAAAATGATATTGAAAAAGATGCAGGAGTTTTTGTTTCCATAGGGATAGGTACTAGATACAGCAATTTAGATAGCCTGCATCTTTCCTTTAAAGAGGCTTTGGAGGCGCTAAATTGTAAATTTTATCTTGGGCAAAGCCAAGTTATTCATTTTGCTGATATATATCCACAAAAGGATGAAATTGGTGTTTTTTCGATAGAGATTGAATCTAATTTATCTGTTAAAATTTTAAGCTGTGATAAGGAAGGAACCTTCAATCTTATCGACGAGCTTTTGAATTCTATAAAAAGAAATAAAATCTATAATCCTGTAAGCATAAAAAGCAGGGTAATTGAAATTTTATCTTTGATATTAAAACTAGCGTTAGAATCTGGAGTTGATAAAGAAAAAATTAGTGGTTTAAGTAGAAAGTATTTTGAAGGAGTTTTAAAAAGCGATAATATTGTGGAACTGGAAAATCAAGTAAAAGAATATATAGAAAATATAATTAATGAGATATTTAATATTAGGAAAAGGATAAACCTTCAAGCCTTCGAAAAAGCATTGGAATATATAAGGAATAATTACAAAAAAAATATTACTTTAGAAGAGGTTTCAAACTATGTGCATCTAAGCCCTTATTATTTCAGTCATGAATTTAAGAATTTTACGGGAATGAACTTTATTGACTATCTGACGAAGATTCGCATAGAAAAGGCTATTCACCTTTTGTCTACTACAGATATGAGTGTGAAAGAAGTAGGAAAAAGCGTAGGCTATCAAGACCCCAATTACTTTGGAAGAGTATTCAAAAAGGAAGTGGGAATATCGCCAAAAAATTTTAAGGAAAGCAAAAAAATCCCAGGTGGACAAATTTTTTTTAGAGGAAATGAGATATAAATAAAGAATTATAAAAGTGAAAAAATAAATAAAATTAAATTTTAGAATTTAGCAAAACGTTATTTTATTCAATATTTTGGGGAGGTAATATAATGGAAAGGGTAATTCGCGCCCCAAGGGGTAATAAACTAACCTGCAAGGGCTGGCATCAGGAAGCAGCCCTGAGGATGCTTATGAATAACTTGGATCCTGAAGTGGCAGAAAGGCCAGAAGATTTGGTGGTATACGGAGGAGCCGGCAAAGCTGCGAGAAACTGGGAATGCTTTGATAAGATTGTAGAAGCGTTAAAAAATCTCGAAAACGACGAGACCTTATTAATACAGTCGGGAAAGCCCGTTGGCATTTTTAAAACTCACCCTATGGCACCTCGAGTGCTGATATCAAATGCCATGCTGGTTCCGGCATGGGCAAATTGGGAGACCTTTTGGGAGCTTGAAAAAAGAGGGCTTACCATGTACGGGCAGATGACTGCAGGAAGCTGGATATATATAGGCACTCAAGGGATAGTGCAGGGAACCTATGAGACTTTTGCTGCATGCGCAAATAAGTATTTTGGAGGTTCATTAAAAGGGAAACTCGTGTTAACGGCCGGTATGGGTGGTATGGGCGGCGCACAGCCTTTAGCAATTACTATGAACGACGGTGTGGCTTTGGTGGTAGAGGTAGATAGAAAAAGGATCGAAAAGAGGATAAAAACAAGATATTGTGATGTTATGGTTGAAAATTTAGATGAAGCATTAAATATTGCTTTAAAAGCAAAGGAAGAAGGAAAAGCAATTTCTATCGGCTTGGTTGGCAATGCAGCCGAGGTTCACCCCGAATTGGTGAGAAGAGGAATAATACCCGATGTGGTGACCGATCAGACTTCAGCGCATGATCCTTTAAACGGATATGTCCCAGCTCATATGACTTTACAAGAAGCCATTGAACTTAGAAAAACAAACCCCAAGGAATACATTGAAAAAGCTAAGGCAAGTATGGCCGAACATGTAAGGGCAATGCTTGAAATGAAAAAACGGGGAGCAATAGTCTTTGAGTACGGCAATAATATAAGAAGACAAGCTTATGACGCAGGCGTAAAGGATGCCTTTGAAATCTTAGGTTATGTTCCCGAGTTTATAAGGGATCTTTTCTGCGAAGGCAGCGGTCCCTTCCGCTGGGCAGCGCTTTCAGGCGACCCTGAAGATATTTACAGGACCGATGAAAAGGTACTGGAATTATTCCCGGAAGATAAGCATTTAGCAAAATGGCTGAAACTTGCAAAAGAAAAAGTGGCTTTTCAAGGCCTTCCGGCCAGAATATGCTGGCTAAGATACGGGGAAAGGGCAAAAGCTGCTCTTGCCTTCAACGAAATGGTAAAAAATGGAGAATTAAAAGCGCCGATTGTAATAGGTAGGGACCATCATGACACCGGTTCTGTAGCTTCACCCTATAGGGAAACAGAAGCTATGAAGGATGGCAGTGATGCTATAGCCGATTGGCCCATATTAAATGCTTTACTTAATGTGGCTTCAGGAGCTTCATGGGTATCCGTTCACCACGGTGGAGGAGTGGGTATAGGCTATTCTATTCATGCAGGTGTAGTGGTAGTAGCGGACGGCACCGATGATTCAGCCCTCAGAATTTCCAGGGTTTTAAACAACGATCCGGGTACAGGTGTAATGCGCCATGCCGATGCTGGTTATGAAATTGCAATAAGGACTGCTAAAGAAAAAGGGATTAAAATGCCTATGCTGAAGTAAAAAAATTGAGGAGGAAAATATAATGACAAAAATAGTTGAATGCATACCTAATTTTAGCGAGGGAAGGAGAAAGGAAATTATAGAAAAAATTGCAGAAGAGATTAAAAAGGTTCCTAAGGTAAAACTGTTGGACTATTCTTCTGACCAAAACCACAACAGGAGCGTATTTACCTTTATGGGGGAACCAGAAGCGGTAAAGGAAGCAGCCTTTTTATCGGCAAAAAAGGCTGTGGAGCTAATAGATATGACAAAGCATAAGGGTGAGCATCCAAGGATGGGAGCAGTGGACGTTATACCCTTTGTGCCAGTGAAAAATGTTACGATGGAAGAATGTGTAATACTTTCAAAGGATTTAGGGAAAAGGATTGCAGAAGAACTTTCAGTCCCGGTGTTTTTATATGAGGCTTCCGCAACAAGGCCGGAAAGGAAAAACCTCGCGGAAATTAGAAAGGGCGAATTTGAGGGGATGCCTCAAAAGCTGAAAGACCCGGCATGGATGCCCGATTTTGGAAAACCTGAAATACACCCCACAGCTGGGGTTGTAGCGGTAGGTGCAAGAATGCCCCTTATTGCTTATAATGTGAACCTCAACACTTCAGATATTAACATAGCAAAAAACATAGCAAAAGTTATAAGGGAAAGCAGCGGGGGATTAAAGAATGTTAAAGCAATTGGAGTAATGCTTGAAGACAGGCAAATTGCTCAGGTTTCCATGAACCTCACTAACTACGAGCAAACAGCCATTTACAGGGTATTTGAGCTAATTAAGATAGAAGCAAAAAGATATGGTGTGGAAATCATCGGAAGTGAAATTGTTGGCATTACACCGATGAAAGCCCTTATAGATACAGCGAAATATTATTTGAGATTAGAAAATTTTAATGAAGAAAAACAAATCTTAGAAAATTATCTTATCAGTGAATAAAGCGGGGAATACCCCCGCTTTATTCTAAAATATTTAAATTTTTTTCAGGAGGATGGCGGATGAACTTAATAATAAGGAATATAGGAGTTATAGCCACGCCGCATGGGGAAAAGGCAAAAGGAGGGGAAAAACAGGGCGAAATAAGTTTTTTAAAAAATGTTTTTTTAGTAATTAAAGAGGGGAAAATAGCCTACATAGGAGAAGAAAGCAAAAAAACGGATATTGAATATTTAAAAAATAATTTTTGTTATGAGGAGATTGATGCCGAGGGAAAGCTTGTGACACCGGGTCTTGTTGACCCCCATACCCATCTAATATTTGCAGGGTGGAGGCAAAAAGAGCTTTCATTGAAGATAAAAGGGTATAAATACCTTGATATATTAAAAATGGGTGGAGGAATTTTGCATACTGTAGAAAAAACAAGAAAAGCTACATTGGAAGAACTTGTCCAGGGTGCAAAAAAATCCCTTTATACCATGCTTTCATACGGTACTACCACCTGTGAAGCAAAAAGCGGATATGGATTAAATACAGAAGATGAGCTAAAAACCTTGAGGGCTGTAAAAATTTTAAATGAAAGTCAACCTGTGGAAATAGTGCCTACATTTATGGGAGCCCATGCAGTACCAAAGGAATATAAAGACAAAAGGGAGTATATAAGAATTGTTAAAGAAGAAATGATTCCAAAAGTAAGGGAAGAAAACTTGGCAGAGTTTTGCGATGTTTTCTGCGAGGAAGGTGTATTTGATCTAAAGGAATCTGAAGAAATTTTGGAACAAGGCAAAAAATACGGCCTTATACCTAAAATTCATGCAGATGAGATTACTTCAATGGGTGGAGCAAAGCTTGCGGCTAAGGTTGGAGCAATTTCAGCAGAGCACTTAATACATGCAGATGATGAAGGCATAGAAGAATTGGCGAAAAAAGGTGTAATTGCTGTGCTCTTGCCAGGGACTTCCTTTTACCTTAATGAAGATTTTGCAAGGGCAAATTTTATAAAACAAAAAAATGTTCCCATCGCCCTTGCCACTGATTTTAATCCAGGGTCTTCACCAAACGAGTCTTTGCAGATAGTTATGAACCTTGCATGTTTAAAGTATAAATTGACCCCAGAAGAGGTATTGACTGCCGTTACATTAAATGCAGCAGCTGCAATCAATAGAGCATCAACTATAGGTTCTGTTGAAATTGGCAAAAATGCTGACATAGTTATTTGGGAAGCAGAAGACCTGGATTTTATATGCTATCATTACGGAACAAATCTTGTTAAAAGGGTTATCAAAAAGGGGAAATTGGTTTTTGAAAAATAAATGAAGGGGGTTTTTATAATGAAAAGCGATATTGAGATTGCAAGAGAAGCGAAATTAAAGGATATAGGAGAAATTGCTGAAAAGCTTGGTTTAACAGAAGATGATATTTCGCGATTTGGTAAATACAAGGCTAAGGTAAACCATAGATTATTAGAAAAGCTAAAGGACAGAAAAGATGCAAAGCTTGTGTTAGTAACTGCAATAAATCCAACACCTGCAGGTGAAGGAAAAACTACTACAACAGTTGGTTTGGGAGATGCTTTAAATAGACTCGGCAAAAAGGCGATGATTGCCTTAAGGGAGCCTTCCTTAGGGCCGGTGTTTGGAGTAAAGGGCGGAGCAGCTGGTGGTGGTTATGCTCAGGTGGTCCCTATGGAAGATATAAATTTGCATTTTACCGGTGATTTACACGCAGTAACAGCTGCAAATAACCTACTTGCTGCCATGACGGATAACCATATATATCATGGTAATAGTTTAAATATCGATCCTCGCAGGATTACTTTTAAAAGGGTTATGGACATGAATGACAGGCAGTTGAGATTTATTGTAAACGGCCTTGGAGGAAAGGCAAATGGAGTACCAAGGGAAGACGGTTTTGATATAACTGCGGCATCGGAAGTAATGGCTGTGCTTTGCCTTTCAAAGGATTTGGAGGATTTAAAAGAAAGGCTTTCAAATATTATAGTGGGTTACAGCTATGATGGTAATCCCGTTAAGGCAGCGGATTTAAAAGCACAGGGAGCTATGGCAGCACTTTTAAAAGATGCGATTAACCCAAACCTTGTCCAGACTATTGAAGGTAATCCTGCTTTTGTACACGGTGGTCCTTTTGCAAACATTGCCCACGGATGCAACACCCTTATTGCAACTAAACTTGCAATGAAACTATCGAACATTGTGGTTACTGAAGCAGGTTTTGGAGCGGATTTGGGTGCGGAAAAATTTCTGGACATAAAGTGTCGTATAGGAGGAATGTGGCCCGATGCTGTAGTAATTGTTGCAAGCATCAGAGCCCTAAAACTCCACGGAGGAGCGGCAAAAGAGAGCTTAAATATAGAAAACCTTGATGCCCTGAAAAAAGGAGTAAGAAACCTTGAAAAGCATATAGAGAATATAAAAGATATATTTAATATACCTGCAGTAGTGGCAATAAATCAATTTCCTTCGGATACTCAAAGAGAATTAGATTATGTAAAAAAATTCTGTGAAGATAAAGGAGTATATGCAGAAATTTCAAGAGTTTTCTCTGAAGGCGGAAAAGGCGGAGAAGCACTTGCACATAGAGTTTTGGAGTTAATAGAAATAGAAAATGACAAAAAGGATAAAAATAACTTTTTATACCCTCTCGAACTTTCCATAAAAGAAAAAATAGAAATCATTTCTAACAAAATTTACGGTGCAATTGGAGTGGATTATACGAAAGAAGCAGAAAGAGATATAGAAATCTTAGAAAAATTAGGATACAGCAAACTTCCTATATGCATGGCAAAGACTCAATATTCTCTTTCTGATAACCCAAAGCTCTTAGGAAGGCCTGAAGGGTTTAAGATAACGGTTCGTCAGGTAAAAATTTCGGCAGGGGCTGGCTTTATAGTGGCAATT
Organism: Thermovenabulum sp.; assembly: GCF_049701175.1. GTDB lineage: Bacteria > Bacillota > Thermosediminibacteria > Thermosediminibacterales > Thermosediminibacteraceae > Thermovenabulum. The sequence continues at coordinate 6,183 of NZ_JBNATW010000011.1, read as the reverse complement.
ACAGGAGAAATAATGACCATGCCGGGACTATCAAGAGTACCTGCTGCTGAAAAGATTGACATAGATAAAGAAGGAAATATTTTTGGTTTATTTTAATAGCAAACTTTAAAATTGGGGGATGCAGTATGATTTTTCAGGAATTTAAAATTTCGGATTTTCTTGAAGAACTCTCTTCGAAAAGCCCTGCACCAGGCGGAGGTACAGCCTCCGCTTTAATGGGTGCTTTAGGAGTGTCGCTTCTTTGTATGGTGTGTAATTTAACAATTGGAAAAGAAAAATTCAAGGAAAAAGAGCCTATGGTTAAGGAAATTTTAGAAAAAGCAAAGGTTTTATTAGAGGATTTCAAAGATTTGATGGATGAAGATACAGAAGCATTTAAAAAGGTATCAGAGGCTTTAAAGATGCCAAAAAGTACAGATGAAGATAAAAAAAGAAGAAATGAAGCATTACAACAAGCTTTAAAAGAAGCTGCGGAAACACCCTTAAAAATTATGGAGAAGGTTAAAGAAGCGTCAAAGCTTTTGAAAAATGCTTTATCCAATACAAATCCATCAACTGTTACAGACCTTGGAGTAAGTGCTCTTGCATTAAAAAGCTCCCTTTTAGGTGCATGGCTGAATGTTAAGATAAATTTGAAAAGCATTGATGATGAAAAATTTAATATTGATTTGCAGAAAAAAATGGATGAAGTATTAACAGTGGAAAAGGATTTAAACACTATCTTTGAGGAAATTAAAAGCCTTTTAAATTAATTTATGTTTTTTTAATCTTTAACAGTATATAATAGACAAAGGGTATTATAAAGCAAGCGGGTAAAGTCAACATTTCTGCAAAAGAAAGCCATACTTCAATTTCTTCCATATTTTTGGGTATTAAAGAAAGCAAGAATATTATAGGGAAAACCATATCCACAGATAATCCTAATTCTTCAAGCCTTAAAAGACTTTTTAAACACGTGGATGCTGCAAAATAATACGAAGAAATTGTAGTAAATACTGTAATTATCCATAAAGAAATGGCAAGAGCATCTATTCTTTCTAAGAATTCACCAGGTACTATTATTCTTTTTGATAATTCAAAGCAGGGCCATTTGAATATTTTTGCTTCTTCCAAGCCAAGACAGGAAAAAATCATTATTGTAATGAAAATGTAAAATATTACTGTAAAAAGGTTGGAAGATAATACAATTTTTACGGTTTTGTTTGGATTTTTAAGATTAGGACCTATTAACAACAATATTTCAAATCCTACTAAGCTGAATAAAACTTTGTAAGAACCTGTAAAAAATTTTTCAATAGGTATATCAAAAAGGGGAAGCAATCTTGTAAAATCTGCTCTTGAAATACTAAGAAGGTGTATTAAAATACAAGGTATTACCCAATAAGGGGTAAGAATATAACACGTTCGAGCTAAGGCTTCTACCCCGACGCGTATTAAATAAGCTGATATCAAAATAAAGCAAATTACAACAAATTCTTTAGGTGTATGCCTCAATAGAAAATTGTTTATTGCTTCAGAAAAAATTTGTATTACTGTTACTGTTATAATTGAAAAGTATAAAAAATAAAATATTTTTATTAAAAATGAGATTGCTTTACCGAAAAATATGTCAGACATATCTAATGCGTTCATGGAAGTGCTTTTTTTTGCTAATTGAGCAACGAAATAACTGCCAATAAAATTAAATAAACCGCCAGTTATTAATAACATCCATCCATTTTGTCCTGCCTCTTGAGCAAGGGTATGAGGAAGCATTAGTATACCTACACCTATTGTTGCATTTATCAATAAATATATTGTCTGCTTTGTGGTGATTTTGTCGTTGTCAAACACCTGCATTTTTATCACCATCATTCAATTTTTTTTGATCAAGGGGTTGCAGGTAATCGGGCCTCTCTTTCATAAAAGGAAGTGGGGCTCTGATGGCTACATCCTGCATTTTTTCTGGATCTAAATTTACGAAGGGATAAAGATATGCTATACCCAAACTCTTTAAAGTTACAAGATGGCAAATTATTAGGATAAAACCCATTATAATACCAAAAAGTCCAGCGATTGAAGCAAACAGAAGGAAGATAAATGTTAATATTCTAAAGGCTATTGCGATGCTGTAATTGGGAATAGCAAAAGAAGAAATGGCGTTTAAAGCAATGACGATTACCATGATTGGGCTTACTATTCCCGCCTTTACTGCAGCTTCTCCGATCACTAAACCTCCCACTATACCTATGGTTTTACCAATAGGACCGGGGAGCCTTACTCCTGCTTCCCTTAAAACTTCTAAAATAATTATCATCAATAAAGCCTCTATAGGTGATGAAAAAGGTACATTTTCTCTTGTAGAAGCAATGGAAAGTAAAAGATCAGCTGGAATCATTTCAGGATTAAAGGATGTGAATGCTACATATAATGCAGGTGCAGAAGTAGCAAAAAATAGTGCTAAGAAGCGTAGGAATCTGATGATCATTGCAATATACCATTTTTGATAGTAATCCTCAGCAGACTGAAATAGACTTAAAAAAGTTGTAGGACCAATTAATGCATAGGGAGTGTTGTCACATATTATGGCAAAATTCCCTTCTAACAGCGAACCTGCAACGACATCAGGCCTTTCCGTCCTTCTAAATTGTGGGAAGGGAGATAACCAATTGTCTTCGATTAATTGTTCTATGTAACCTATTTCAATGATACCGTCTATATCGATTTTATTTAACCTCTTTAATACCTCATCAATCAGTTTTGGATTAGCAATTCCTTGAATGTATAAAATACCTACATCAGTTTTTGTGTGTCTTCCAAGCTTGATTGTTTTAATTTTTAAGTTGATATCTTTCAACCTTCTTCTTATTAAAACAATATTTGTCCTATAGTTTTCTGTAAAACTGTCTTTTGGGCCTAAAATTACAGCTTCTGCTGAGGATTCTGAGACGCTCCTTTTTTCATATCCTTTCGAGCTTATTATTATTGCTTCATCAAACCCATCTATAAATAAAGCTGTATCTCCTGAAAGAACAAAATCAAATACTTTATCTAAACTTTTTTCGTTTTTAATATCAACAGCAGTTAAGACTGTTGTTTCAATTATTTTTTTCTTTAAAATATCTAAGTTAAAAATTTTTTCTTTGTAGAATAGATTTAAGGATTTTATTATGTGTTCTTGAATTAAATTTTTATCAGCAAGGCCATCAATAAACAACAAAAATGCTCTTAGCTTAGGAAAATTATCTTCAATGTTAATTTCTCTTAAAATAATATCTTCAGAATCTAGCTTTTCTTTGATTATTTTTATATTTTCTTCCAATTTTTTATAAACATTCATTTTTACGCTCCTCCTCTTTTTTATTATTTTTACCAATTTCATTAAAAAAATTTTTAGACTTGCACAATTTAAAGCACAAGGGCATATACTAAAGTAACGCCGAGGGAGGAGGTATTTTATGTTGGATAAATTGGCGTTACTTGGTGCCCTTGGTATTTTACTATTAAAAGAACTTTTTTCGCTTTTTGGTTTTATATCTGATAGTGAAGCGTTTCCACAGCCTCTTTCCCCTGAAGAAGAGGAGAAGTATTTAGAACTTTTCAGGAAAGGGGTAAAAGAAGCGAGAGATATTCTTATTGAGCGGAATTTAAGGCTTGTTGCACATGTAGTTAAAAAATATTCAAATAGAAGTGAGGAAATTGAAGATTTAATATCAATAGGAACGATTGGACTTATAAAAGCCATTGATACTTATGACAAAGATAAAGCAAGTAGGCTTGCAACATATGCAGCAAGATGTATTGAAAACGAAATCTTAATGAGTTTGAGGTCAACAAAAAAATTTAAAAATGAAGTTTTTTTGCAGGAGCCAATAGGAATCGATAAAGAAGGAAACGAAATATCATTAATAGATATATTGGGCAGTGATACCGATGCAGTTTTAGATGAAATTGCAAACAAATTTGAGAAAAAAAGGATGATAGAAAAGATAAAAAACTCGCTAAAGGGTAGGGAAAAAAAGGTTTTGGAGCTGCGATTTGGCCTTTCTAACGGAGTAGAAAGGACACAAAGAGAAGTAGCAAAAATGTTAGGGATTTCCCGCTCGTATGTGTCAAGAATAGAAAAGAAGGCAATTAAAAGATTATCTGAAGAACTTTTAAATAAAAAAAGCTGCGATTGATAACCGCAGCTTAAAATTTTAAAAGCTATTTTTTATTATTTTTGCTATTTCTTTTGCTTTTTCAATGATTTCTTGTTTTTCATTGTAATCAGGAGTCATATTGATAAGTAAGGGTTCACAAATGATTTTTATTCCGATTTCTTTCATTTTTTCATTCAATTCTTTTACACCTAAGCCTGCCCATCCGTAAGTACCAAAGGCCATGCCCAGCTTGCAGTTTGGTTTTATGATTTCTAAGAAAGTTAAGAAAGCATACATCAAGGGATGGATTCCTTTAACAAAGGTTGGAGTACCCAAAAGTACCGCACTAGCTTCTAAAGTCTCTGAAAGGGCTTCAGAAAAAGGAGTATTGGCAAGATCAATTACTTTTACGGGTATGTCCTCTTTTGAAAGGCCTTCACTTAGAAGTTCTGCTATTTTTTCTGTTCCCTTCCACATGCTGACATATGCTACAATGGCTTTTTTCGTTTCCGGATTTAAGCACCACTTTTTATAGTAAGATAGCATGTCTTTTACTGCATTGCCTTTTAAAATAGGGCCGTGTGAGGGAGCTACAATATTTGGCGACAATTCTTTTACCTTATCTACCCCTTTTAACGCCTGTTCCCAATAAGCCCTCATAAGAAAAGTATAGTAATCCCTTGATTCTTCAATTATTTTTGAAACATCTTCAATTATAAGGGGTTCTGCCACAACCTGCGTACCAAGAAAATCTGTAGAAAATAATATCTGCTTTTCAGGTATAAAAGCAAAAGTAGTATCAGGCCAGTGAACCATGGGGGTTTCATAAATTTTTATGGAAAAGTCTTCAAATTTTATTGTATCACCATCTTTTATTATATTTATTTTTTCTTCGGGTATTTGATAGAGTTTTTTTATGAAATTGGCACACTTTTTAGTGCATAATATTTTAACCTTTGGTGCATTTTGCAAAATAAAGGGTAAAGATGAAGAATGATCGTTTTCGGAGTGAAGTAAAAGGATAAAATCTAAATCATTAATTGGAATAATTTCTTCTATGTTCTTTTTCAAATCTTCCTTATATTTTTCGTAAACCGTATCAATCAAAATATTTTTTTCACCTAAAAGGAGATAGGAGTTATAAGACCCTCCATTTACAGAAAGTCCATGAAAATCTCTTAAAGGCCAATCGTTTACTCCTACCCAGAATATGCCATCATCAATTTTTTTTAAAGTCATATTATCACCTCTTACATGTTCATCCAGTTCCATACCTTGCTTTCTTCTTCCGAATACCAGACTTCAGATTCCGTAAGGTACCTATATACATTATCGAGAGATTCAAGGTGTTCTTTTTCCTGCTCCATAAGTCTTTCAAAAAATTCTTTTTCCTTTCCTTCTGCATTTTGAAAAAATTCTTTATACATTTCGTAGCCTTTTTTTTCTAATTCCATTGCAAGCTTATAACCTTCTACATGATCAAGGGGGATTTTTCTTTTTTCTTCTTCTAATTCATAAAATACTTTTTTTATTTCATCTTCCATTTTTTTACCATCGCTTAATTCTTTATGCCCCTCTTCAAAACTGCCTTTTTCAAAAATGTCTTCAATCGAACGAATGTGTTCTTTTTCCTGCTCTGCCAAGGATTCAAAAAGCCTTTTGGCAAGGGGCTGGGTTATTTCACCTGCAATTTTTTTATAAAATTCAAAACCCTTTCTTTCAAATTCAATAGCTTTTTTATAAGCTTCCTTCAAGTTTTAATCCTCCTCTTCAAACATATCTTTACCTGCACCGCATACAGGGCATGTCCAATTATCGGGTAGCGCCTCGAAAGGGGTTCCCGGCTTTACTCCATTTTCAGGGTCGCCCTTTTCAGGGTCGTATACATAACCGCAGACTTCGCAAACGTATTTTTTCATATAAAAATTTCCTCCTTTTAAAGTATTATTATTTAATTTTAAACTAATATATCAAGAATTCCATAATTTTTCAACTTTATTTTAAAATTGAGCTTTTTGCTTTGTACCATTTTTTTTAATTTCTATCACAAATTTATTGCATT
>NZ_JBNATW010000010.1:0-76286 GCF_049701175.1 Thermovenabulum sp. | reverse complement strand
TGCCCATAAATCCTTGTGTCCTTCTGCTGATGCCATATATCTTCTTGACTTTTTTGCATACTTAGTAATATCCAACCTCACCTAATCAAAATTAGGCCTTTTTGTACTATTATTTTCAACTATTGTAACCTCCTATCTATTAAAAGCTAAAGGAGGTGGAATAAAATCCACCCCTTTAGCTTGAGAAAGTATTTCTTACATATTTATATTGGTATTTTTTTCAGATTTCTTATTCTTGAGGGTATTATAGGTCACTATCATAAGAACTATAGCCAGCACAAAGAGCGCGATAGACATTATTACCAGTAAGTAATTTTTCGCATCATAAAAGTTCTTCATTAATATTAGTGTAGCCGATAAAGTTACGGCAAACATCCATATCATAGGAATAATAGTAATTATTGGGTTTTTGCCTGTTTTTATGAACCATGCAGTTAAAGCTAAAAGCGCCAGTGCCGAGAGCATCTGGTTTGACGAACCAAAAATGGGCCATATCTTCTGATAACCATATGTCACCAGCAGGTAGGATACTAATACAGTTATAATGGTCGCCACATATTTATCTGCAATCCAGCTCTTTTTCCCGCCTTCAGTCTCAAAGTATTCCTGGAAAATATACCTTCCGAGCCTTGTAGCCGTATCTAAGCTTGTAAGTGCGAAAGCCGAAAATGCTAATGTTATAAACACCTTGCCGAAATCCTTAGGAACACCGAAACTGCTCATAAATTCCGATACACCATTAGCAAAAATTACCGCAGGGGCGCCTTCTGCCTTTGAAACATAAGCCACCGAGATAAGGGCTATTATTGCCAGTATACCTTCTATAAGCATGGCACCATATCCGACAAACCTAGTATCGCTTTCGCTGTCAATCTGCTTTGCCGTAGTCCCGGAGCCTACAAGCGAATGAAAGCCGGAAATGGCACCGCAGGCAACGGTTACGAACAAGATTGGAAATAGATACTGGGGTCCTGCTTTAGTTACTACAGTGAAGCCTTTAAAGGCTTCGAGTTGTAAGGGTGGCCTCATCAATATTATTCCTATGGCACCACCAATGAGCATAGCATACAATAGAAAAGAGTTTAGATAATCTCTGGGTTGCAGTAAAAGCCAAACCGGCAGTACTGAAGCAAAGAAAATATAGACCAGCAGAATATATTGCCATGTTGTTTTATCAAACTGTAGAAACGGATATTTATACCCCACCCATATCGAAAGGAAAATTAGAATTACTCCGATTACTGTGGATACAAACAGGTTTGTGTTTCTTCTATAAACAAGCTCGCCGAACAGCATAGCTATAAATATGAATAGTACTGACGCTGTCCCCGCTGCAGGTGTAGCTGCAAATGCATCTGCTGTAATGCTTGTAAAAGCAGCTACTACAAGAATGAGTGTCAACCATGCAAAGATGTTAAAAAGCTTTTTACCGGTTTTCCCTATATTCGCTTCTATTATTTCGCCGATGGATTTGCCCTTATGCCTAATGGATGCTAAAAGGGAACCAAAGTCGTGCACTCCACCAACAAATATACTGCCGAGCACTATCCAGAGGTATACAGGCAACCATCCGAATATGGCCGCTTGTATTGGACCAGCTATGGGTCCTGCCCCAGCTATGGATGCAAAATGGTGTCCCAGCAATACGTAGCGGTTTGTAGGTACATAGTCCACTCCGTCATAAAACTCGTGAGCAGGTGTTTTCCTCGAAGGAGATATTCCCCACTGTCGCGCTAAATATGCACCATAAGTAGCATATGCAATTATAAAAAGTACGGCACCGAGTATCAGAAGTACCAAAGAATTCATGATTCCAACCCCCCTTTTTTATTTATAATTATGAATATTTTAATACTATTATGCTAATTTCACCCCCCTCAATATTTTCTTATTTCTTAGAAATCACTAAAATAATATGCAGTGCTTCAATGATGCAATTTCCTTTTTCTATCTGTAAGTAATGTATTAATTTTCAATCTATTTAGTTTACTTTATTATAACATTATAATATTCAATCTTGCAAATATATTTTTAATATTTAATCTTGTAATACGTTTTTCTTTCAACGATCAAAAAAAAATATTAGAGGTTAAAAATATGGTGTCAAAAAGGTAAAAAAAAACAGGCTTGAAAATTTTCCACAAGTCCGTTATAAGTTTTTTTCTCTTCATATCAACCTTATTGCTTCTCTTTCAAAAACCCTTTTTAAAAACATACCCGTATAGGATTTTTCATTTTTCGCGACTTCTTCGGGTGTGCCAAAAGCGACAACCTCTCCTCCCCTTTCCCCTCCTTCAGGCCCGAGGTCTATGATATAATCGGCAACTTTAATAACATCGAGATTGTGCTCAATTACTATAACGGTGCTTCCACCATCTACCAGCCTTTGGAGAACATCTAAGAGTTTAATTATATCCGCAGGATGAAGGCCTGTTGTAGGCTCATCCAGTATATAGAGGGTCTTGCCGTTGCTTTTTTTTGAAAGTTCTGTAGCAAGTTTTACCCTCTGGGCTTCCCCACCGGATAGGGTAGTTGAAGATTGCCCGAGTTTTATATATCCCAACCCTACATCCCTTAGTGTTTCCAATTTCCTTTTAATCTTGGGGTGGTTTTCGAAAAATACCAATGCCTCATCAACGGTCATATCCAGTACATCGGCGATGCTTTTGCCCTTGTATTTCACTTCAAGGGTTTCCCTGTTATACCTTTTTCCTTTGCATACCTCGCAGGGAACGTATACATCTGCCAAGAAATGCATCTCTATCTTTATTATGCCATCTCCCTTGCAGGCTTCACACCTTCCGCCCTTTACGTTGAAGCTGAACCTCCCCGGTTTATACCCTCGCATCCTCGCCTCAACCGTTTGGGCAAAGACCTCTCTTATATCATTGAATACCGCCGTATAGGTTGCAGGGTTAGAGCGCGGGGTCCTGCCTATGGGAGATTGATCCACATTTATGACCTTCTCAAAGTATTCCGCCCCTTCTATTGCATCAAAAGCTCCCGGATTTGATTTAACATTATAAAGTTTTTCCTTCATTGCCTTATAGAGTATCTCATTTACAAGGGTGCTTTTGCCTGAGCCTGAAACTCCGGTTACACAGGTAAAAAGCCCTACCGGGAAGGATACATCTATATTTTTCAGGTTGTGTTCTTTACATCCGCGTAAAATCAGCCACCGACCGTCTGGAATGCGCCTTTTTTCCGGAATCTTTATTCTCAACTTCCCGCTTAAATACTGTCCTGTAAGGGATTCCTCGCATTTTTCTATTTCATCCGGTGTGCCTGCTGCCACTACCCTTCCACCGTTTTCACCGGCTCCGGGGCCGATATCTATAATATAGTCAGCGGAGCGCATGGTGTCCTCGTCATGCTCTACAACTATAACTGTATTTCCAAGATCTCTTAGTCCCTTTAGAGTGTTTATGAGCTTTTCATTGTCCCTCTGATGAAGGCCTATGCTCGGCTCATCCAAAATATAGAGGACCCCAACCAATCGGGAGCCTATCTGGGTTGCAAGCCTTATCCTCTGTGCTTCTCCACCGGAAAGTGTCCCCGACGCCCTGTCCAAAGTAAGGTAGTCAAGCCCCACATCCATCAAAAATTTGAGTCGGTTTTTTATTTCCTTTAATATCTGATGAGCTATCACCTTTTCTTTTTCTGTTAGAGGAAGCGTTTCAAAAAACTCTATGGCATCCCTTATTGATAAAGAACTAACTTGCGCTATAGACTTTCCGTTTATTTTCACAGCCAAACTCTCGGGTTTTAACCTTGCTCCTCCGCACGCAGGGCAGGGTTTTGTGCTCATGTATTCCTCTATTTCTTCTCTCATCCACTCCGAATCGGTTTCCTGATACCGCCTTTTTAAGTTGTTTATGACACCTTCAAAATAGCTGGTAAAATGCCTTGTCCCTGTAAACCTTCCTTCAAAAGTAAAATCGATAGGTTCATCGGAACCGTAAAGAAGGATGTTGACCATCTTTTCATCCATTTTTTCTATAGGTGTATCCACATCGTAGCCATAATGTTCCAAAACCGCCTGCAGCATCTGAAAGTAAATGCCGTCAGGGCTGGAATTCCAAGGCGCAATAGCACCCTCTGCTACTGACTTTGACCTGTCGGGTATCACAAGTTCAGGGTCTATTTCCATATTTATTCCAAGGCCGCTGCATGCCGGGCAAGCACCATAAGGGCTGTTAAAGGAAAACATTCGTGGAGTAATCTCTTCAATGCTGATGCCGCAGTCTGGACATGCAAAGTTCTGCGAAAATAAAAGCTCGCTTTGCCCAACCACATCTATCAGGACAAGTCCTTGTGCCTTTGAAAGGGCTACCTCAATTGAATCGGCAAGCCTTGATTCGATACCCTTTTTCACAGTCAGCCTGTCCACAATAATCTCGATATCGTGCTTTTTATTTTTATCAAGCTTAATCTCCTCGGAAGTCTCATAGATTATCTTGTCAACCCTTACCCTTACAAATCCTTCCTTTTTTATTTTTTCAAAGAGCTTCTGATATTCGCCCTTCCTTCCTCTTACAACAGGTGCCAAAACTTGAATTTTCGTTCCTTCAGGAAGGGCCATTACAGCGTCCACCATTTGATCCACCGTCTGCTGGGATATTTCCCTTCCGCACTTCGGACAGTGGGGCCTTCCTATCCTAGCAAACAACAACCTCAAATAATCGTAAATTTCCGTAACGGTTCCCACGGTTGAACGGGGGTTCTTGCTGGTTGTCTTTTGGTCTATAGAAATAGCGGGTGAAAGCCCCTCAATGTAATCCACATCAGGCTTTTCCATCTGCCCTAAAAACTGTCGGGCATAGGCAGATAGGGATTCTACATACCTTCGCTGCCCTTCGGCGTAAATGGTGTCAAAGGCAAGGGTTGATTTTCCAGAACCGGAAATCCCGGTTATTACTACTAATTTATCCCTCGGAATCTCCACATCAATATTTTTTAGGTTGTGCTCTCTTGCTCCTTTGACTACAATTTTCCCTTTGCTCATTTTTATCTAACCTTCCCCAACAGATTTTTATGCCTTTATTTTTTTTACCACACCAAATACCTGTGCATTTATCTCAAATATTATATCCCTTATTTTTGCGGCTTTTTCAAACTCTAAATTTTTTGCCGCATCTTTCATTTCTTTTTCGAGTTTTTCCAGTAAAGCCTTAATCTCCTTTTTGGTCATCTTGTTTATATCCTTATCTGGCAGATACTCCATTTTGTCTTCTGCCGCCTTTGTGGCTTCAATAAGTTCCCTAATGCCTTTTCTAACCGTTTCGGGTGTAATGCCGTGCTTTTTATTGTATTCCATTTGTATTTTGCGCCTTCTATTGGTTTCGTTTATAGCCTTTGCCATGGATTCGGTAATGGTATCCGCATACATTATTACCTTACCTTCAGCATTCCTTGCAGCCCTGCCGATGGTTTGAATAAGCGCGGTTTCCGAGCGCAGGAAGCCTTCCTTGTCAGCGTCGAGGATGGCAACAAGGGACACTTCGGGCAGATCCAATCCTTCTCTTAAAAGGTTTACACCTACAAGGCAGTCGAATTTTCCAAGGCGGAGGTCCCTTAAAATTTGGAGCCTTTCCAAAGTATTTATCTCCGAATGAAGGTATTTAGCCTTTATACCTGCATCTTTTAAATAATCACAAAGGTCCTCTGCCATCTTTTTCGTGAGGGTAGTGACCAAAACCCTCTGGTCTTTTAAAGCCCTCTTTTTTATTTCTCCTATCAAATCATCTATCTGTCCTTTTATTGGCCTTACCTCTACTTCCGGGTCTACAAGACCTGTCGGCCTAATAATCTGTTCTACCACCTTACTTGATTTTTCAAGTTCGTAAGGGCCGGGAGTTGCTGACATAAAAATTACCTGGTTTATCTTCTGTTCGAATTCTTCAAAGGTTAAGGGCCTATTGTCAAAGGCTGAAGGGAGTCTAAACCCATGTTCCACGAGGGCTTCTTTGCGCGAACGGTCACCTGCCCACATAGCCCTGAGCTGCGGAATGGTTACATGGGATTCATCGATTATTATAAGATAATCCTTGGGAAAATAGTCGAGCAGCGTAAAGGGGGGCTCCCCCGGCTTTCTACCTGTTAAATGAAGGGAGTAGTTTTCAATGCCTTTACAGTAACCCGTTTCTAAAAGCATTTCTATATCGTAATTGGTCCTCTGTTTTAATCTCTCCGCTTCCAGAACCTTTCCCTGATTTAAAAGTTCGTTTACCCTTTCCTCAAGCTCCCTTTGAATAGATTTTATGGCCATTTCTAAGCGGTCTTTTGGTGTTACATAGTGAGAGGCTGGGAAAATTGCCACATGCATCCTTTCCCCTAATATCTCTCCTGTGAGAACATCCACTTCCGTTATTCTTTCAATGGTATCGCCGAAAAACTCCACCCTTATAGCCCTTTCGGAGAAGGAAGCAGGGAAAATCTCCAGTACATCTCCCCTTGCCCTAAAACTTCCCCTCCTAAAATCTATCTCATTTCTAACATACTGTATTTCGGTCAGCCTTCTTATCACTTCATCCCTATCTTTCACCATGCCGGGTCGAAGGGAAACTACCTGATTCTCATAATCAACCGGTGAACCGAGGCTGTAGATGCAAGATACGCTTGCTACTATTACCACATCACGCCTTTCGAAAAGGGCAGCTGTGGCTGAATGGCGCAGTTTGTCAATCTCATCGTTGATAGAAGCATCCTTTTCAATGTAAGTATCGGTTTGGGGTATATAGGCTTCCGGCTGATAGTAGTCGTAATAGCTTACAAAATACTCCACAGCATTTCCCGGGAAAAACTCTTTGAGCTCGCTGCAGAGCTGGCCCGCAAGGGTTTTATTATGCGCTATTACTAATGTAGGTTTTTGAACCCTTTCTATAAGGTGTGCAATGGTAAAGGTTTTTCCAGTACCCGTAGCACCCAAAAGGGTTTGAAACTTATATCCCTTATGAATTCCTTCGGCAAGTTCTTCTATTGCTTTGGGTTGATCTCCTCTTGGTATAAAATCGGACACCACTTTAAATCGGCCCATTGCAAGGCCTCCTTTTTCAACCTTATTTTATAATAAACTTTATTTTATGTCTTACTTATAGCATTATACCATACTTAAGAGTTTTTTATGAAGATAAATTGCGAAATATTGTTCGGTTAATTGAATTTTAAAAACCGGCCTACAATAAAATTCTGCAGGCCGGCTAATTATTATTTTGCTTTAAATGCTATATTCAACAAATACAAAAGTCCACCCCATACCATCCCTAAAATTATTACCATTGTTATAATGCTACCAATACGCATTTTTTATCAACTCCTTAATTTTCCTTTTCCTTTATTACTTTGCTTGCAAGGGTTTTATTTAAATAAATTAAAATGATTACTACTAATGCCCATTGTGCAAACATGGTTGCAGGGCTGTATACCTCGAAAGGATTCCACCATGTATCAGGATACCATGTAAATTCCTGGTACACCCACCAACCAAATATAATTGCAAAAAGTAGAGGGAAAATTTTTATAGAATAATTCCACCATCTTCCTATTTTTATATCGGAAACAGGATTAATATCCTCCATCCTTGCCTTTTCAAGCCCGTATTTACTTACTGCGAAAGCAACCAAAAGTCCACTTACAAGCAATGCTACACCCCATACCTGATCCTGATTGTTCAGGAAATTTATATTAATGGCCGACGGCAGACCGCACAAAAAGCTGAGTATAACTACAACTGTCGCTGCTTTTTTTCTTTCCCATCCCATGTCAATTAAATTTTTAATAACGACTTCATACATGGCATAAAGGGAGGTTAATGCTGCAAAGGCCATAGCAAGGAAAAATATTGCTGAAATTATCTGACCTCCAGGAAGTTCGGGGAATAATTTTGCAAGCCAGATGAACGTCAGTCCTATGTTGTCGGATTTTATTATTTCACCTACGTTTAGAGGTGCAAGAGCAAATAAGGTAGGTATTATGGTCATAGCTGCTATTAAAGCAGCAGAAGTATCAGCAAGACCTGTAATGAAACTGTTAGCAGCTACATCTTCTTTTTCTTTTGTGTATACGGCATAGGTAATCATGAATCCCCATCCCGCTCCCGTTGACCACGCTGCTTGGGTAAAGGCTTCGAGCCACACCTTGCCGCTTACAAGCTTTGAAAAATCAGGGTTAAAAAGAAAATCCAGCCCTTTTGATGCACCGGGAAGGGTTATTGCCCTTACCATACCAACTACTAAAAGTCCAAAAAGAGTAGGTATTAATATCTTTGATACCTTTTCTATTCCGCCTTCTACGCCGCGAAATACTACATAGGCTCCAAGGGCTACGGATACTAAATGGAATAATACACCCTGCCATGGAGTATTGATAAAGCCTTCCCATAAAGCTTTTGTATCTACTCCGGGTTTTAACGCACCTGTAACGCTAAAAACAAAATATCTAAGAGTCCAGCCCATCGTAACCGAATAATAAGCACCGAGGGCAAAACATACAAAGGCAATCCATGCTCCCATCCAGGTATATTCTTCTCCTATAAAATCCCTAAAGGCACCTATCGTTCCCTTTCTTGTCCTTCTACCTATAACTACCTCTGCTATTAAAAGGGGTATGCACCACACCATCAACGCTACCATATATGCAACAAGAAATGGGCCTCCACCGTTTGAAGTGGCAACCCGAGGAAATCTCCACACATTACCCGTACCTATAGCCTGTCCCATTGCAGCAGCGATAAAACCGAACCGCGTTGCAAAGGATTCCCTCTTGCTCATTTTTTAGCTACCTCCTTGATATTTTTTTGATCAAATGCATTTTACGATTATACTTTAATTATTTGGTAATTATTTATCAATTTTTTAACTACGTTTTGTTGATAGTTATTTTTATTAATATTAATTATAATTTTTTTTATGCTATTTTAACTTTATTTAAAATTATTTTTTATTTTTATGAAACTTCATCTTTAAAAACATGGCTGTTGGTATTTTATTTACCAACAGCCTATAGTTGACTTTTTTAAAACTCTATTTAGTTGAAAATTAATCGAAAAGATTTTTTTATTTTTCTTCTTTATTTTTCATTGCAGACCTTAACATTGTAACAGCAGTGTATACTATGACGCAGACGACAAGCCATTTTAATAAAGTTAATGGTAGTGATTTTACAATGTAAGCAGCGATTAACACACCGAGTGAACCGAAAATGGTTATTGCAACTGATGCCTTTCTGTCATAGGCACCTTCCTGAACAAATTTAATGGACGCAGCTGGCATCAAAAATGCGCAGGAACCCATCATTATTGGGAACGCTACCCTTGGGCTCATGCCAAGAGCGTATACAAGTGCCATACATGGTGCATAAAGTCCAATACCGATTGTCATCAAAGCGCCAAGGATAAAGTTTCCTACAACACCTATGATTAGTTTTGTTCCAGTTAATCCTATAGCGTCACCGCCAACAGGCATCAATCCCAATAAGCCGATCACAAAGATGAATGCTACTATCAATAGTGCTATGCCCATTCCCATCTGTATCTTCTTTTCAGGAAGTTTTGAAACTATTCCTGCTCCCAAGACCGCTCCTAAGGTAGCGGCAGCAAGCATGGAAATCAATGTAATCGGTTCAACCTTTATAACTGTCATAAAAATGAAGGCTTCCAACACGACGGGGATTGTCATACTTACGTTTAAAGTTCCTGGTATCAACCTATCAGGCACTAATTTAAACAGTTTAAATAGAGCTGTTGTTGGTGCAAAACTTCCTATTCCGAGGGTGTCAAAAAAGTTAACTATGAAACCTACTATTGATAATGTAACGAAGCTTGCATTGGAAAAGGTGTGTTTGTTTTTTATTGTATCTTTTACGAAGAAGTAAGAAAAACCAAGGGTCAGCAAACCTAATGCTGACAAAACAGCTTGGAGCATATTTTTTCCTCCTTCAATATTTTTTTTTATAACTTATAAATTTATTTTGCTTTACAGCATTTTCCGCTGGCTGAAGAGCCGAGTAAGAATCCATATTTTACAGGATCTTCAGGATCTATTACCATCTGATTAAAACCGGTTATAAATGCGTTCCCCGTAATTTCAGGTATAACAGCTTTATAAGGCCCAACAGTTGTCTCCGCTACAAGCTCGCCTTTAAAAATTGTCCCAATAATGCTTTCGTAATAGAAGGGTTGATTTAAATTAAGCTTTCCTTTTGCAAAAAGGGTAGCCATCTTTGCACTGGTGCCAGTTCCGCAGGGTGACCTATCTGCCTGTCCATCACCAAAAATGACGACATTTCTCAAATCTGCATTGGGGTTATCGGTTTCATCATAAATTTCTACAAGGTCAATGCTCCTTATGTGTTCCTTTTCCGGATGCTGGACTTTTATTTGCTCATTAGCTGCTTTCTTTATTGCCATGCCTATTTTTATTATTTCATCAACATTTTCAGGGACGATTTTAATGTTCAGCTGTTTTGCATCTACTATCGCAAAAAAGCTCCCGCCGAAGGAAATGTCAGCCTTGATCTTACCAATTCCCGGTACATCTATTTCAGCATCGGATTTATAAAGAAATGCAGGGACATTCCTTACAGTTACTGATTTTACCACATTGTTTTCTACTTCAGCCCTTGCTTCTACAAGGCCTGCAGGGGTATCCAGTTTTACGTAAGTTACCGGCTCTACCGGTTTTACCATGCCGGTTTCGATAGCTACAGTTACCGCACCAATTGAACCATGGCCACACATATTAAGGTAGCCACCGCCATCCATGAAAATTATTCCGAAATCTGCTTCAGGATTAACAGGGCTTGTAATAATTGAACCGAACATGTCCCTATGGCCGCGGGGCTCGTGCATTAATGCCCTTCTTATATGGTCCATATTCTTTTCCAGATATTCCTTTTTCTCGGCCATGGTTTTTCCGGGAATATTTGGCACACCGCCAATGACCACTCGGGTTGGCTCGCCCATTGTGTGAGAATCTACAGCATAAATCATCTTTTCAAACCTCATTTTCTACCACCTCTTCTTTTCATTTTTTCTTTTAAAATCTTCAAGGCCTTGATCATATCCCTTTCTTCCACCGTGTTTTGACACACAATTTCGGTCTCCATGCCTTCCTTAGCCTTATCTAAATCAATTATATCCTCCATGTATTCATTTTCAACTACAAGTCCGTTCCCTGCAAAGGTCAAGCCAACCACCGGAATACCCCTTTTGCCTAATTCTTCGATGTGAGCCGCAAAATCCACGTGCTGGTTTCCAAATCCTTCAGCGTAAATAATTACTCCATCAACTCCAAGAGCTTCAGCCAGCATCCCTAATCTTTTTGCAACATAAAATTTTTCTTCGTTATCCTGCGGACTGCCTACCACTGCGACACCAACTAAATCTATATCCTTATCCCTCCGCGCCACTTCAATCATCGGGTCATTTACGTGGTGGAGGGTTGTTTCTTTTGTAGAAGGACCTACACCCATGAATACCTCACTCCTAAGTTACAGAATGTATGCCGCCATCCTTGACTTCATTGGGAGTAAGAATAATCGGCACATTTCCTAAGTCTATAATGGATTTTCCTCCTCGTACCCCACCAGGCTCGGAAGGCATAATAATTTTTTCATGCATTGCCCCTTGCCCCCCGAGTTCTTTAACTATAAGCACCTTGGGCATACCCTTTCTCCTTACATCTTTAAAAATATGAGTTTTTACTGCTTCTTCGGGTGCTAATTTCTTTAACTCCTCTCTTATCCTGTCCAATATGAAATCCGCCACCTGATGAGCTGCCAAAGGACCCCTTCTTTCCATCCCCGTACCTTTTTCAATCACCACATCGATTCTTAATATAATATCTTTGGTCTTAGGAGTACCCGGCATGTTGAAGGCCACTTTATCCTTCAAAATGCCGTGAGAAGAACCGAATTCCGCTATCTGCTTTCCCTCTTCATCAGTGCCAGTCAGGAATACCACTACTCCATCTAATATATGGGTAATACCTTCACCTATTTTCCCATCAACTTTCGCCATAATAGGAATAATGTCCATTATGGTGTTTGTGTAAATATCTCTATTTTCGGGATAAATTACATCAAACGTTACTTTTTTCACAAGTTGGTTAATTTTTAAAGATTCTCTAGTTAGAGAAGAATCTATAAATAAGGTATTGTTGCAGATTTTTGTATTATCTGAAATTTTTACATCTTTTACTAAGAATTCCCTTATTTTTAATTCCCTAATTACTTCTTCTCTTGGAAGCACTTTAAGGTTTTCTTTTTTTATCTCTTTTTCTCTTTTTTTAAGCCTTTCTATAGCTTCCATATATTTTTCGGGCATTTCTACTGTTACGCTCTTAGCGTTGGCCATAGATATTTTAAACATTGAAAAACCCCCTCACACCCCCCTATAAAAAATTCTTTATATTCCCCGGCAAAAGCCTGAAAAGCTTTTGCCGGGTATTATTTTGGGGGGTATTATATTTTTGCCTTATACTCGTAAGGTAGATTAATTACTTTTCCAGGTACATCAATTTCTTTTAATGCTTTCAATGCATCTTTTAATATTGCAGTCTGCATAACTTTGTTATTTGGTTCACCAACGTTTGCTCCCATTGGAACCATTGGTGCAACTATCCTTGGTGAACCCTGCTGTTTTGCAACCGGTGGTAAAGCTGCAATCAGCACTGTAGGAATTCCAGCACTTTCAATTGCTCTCTGCACAATCACGGCAGAGCGGTGGCAAGTCCCTCACCCAGCTGTCAAAACTGCGACATCTACACCTTCCTTTTTGAGGATTTCTGCTATAGCTGGGCCTGTTTCTTCTTGGAATTTCTTTACATTACCGCCGCCACCCATAAAACCAATGTTAACAGGTGCAATGGATTTTATAAAACCTTCTGCAGCTAATTCTCTTAAGCGATCAATTGGGAACATGCAGTTGATATCACGGTTTACATCGGTATTATCATATCCACCATGGGTTACCATCAATTCTGACGATGGTGTGTCGCCTGGAATTTCTCTGAATGTAAAGTCACCAGCTAAATTAAAGGGTTTCTGCGATTTTAAATGAACACCTGCTGCAGTAACAAGAGCTACAGTGCAGTCCTTTAATTCTTTTGTAAATGGTGTAAATACAGGCGGAGGTGTTATAGGAACGTATATTTCGGATTGCAGGCCTTCTATTACCGTCAATTTCATCTTTTACTACCTCCCATCATTTATTAATGTCACATAGCTCATCATTAATTCAACTTCATCACCTATGGAGGGGTGCCTGTCGGATATAAGCATCCTCAAAGGTACCCTGAGCATCCCCATTCGGCCTTTGAATTCTATTTTTACATCCCTTTCGGTTACTTCAATTATCTTTCCCCTTATCATATTAAGTCCGGGGTATATTTCATCCATTTATAAAACTCCTTCTTAGGCCTTATATTTTTCATCTACAAGTTTCTGGTTGTTTTCGATAACCGACTGATCCCATTTCTTAGCAGGCGGCAGTATCTTTACGCCGGCCATCTTTGCTTTTAACATTGCTACAGCTCTTCTTGCATCTTCTGGGCAGAGTGTATTGTCTCCAAGGATTTCCGATTCCATTCCGTTCTTATCTTTGTTGAGCTCAATCATGGCATCCATGTATTTGTTTCCAACGATAAGCTGACCTTGATATGCTGCATAAGTCACACCTACTACAGGTATTCCACGTTTTCCAATCTGTTCGATGTGGGATGCAAAGTCGATGTGGTTGTTTCCGAAACCTTCCGTAGTTACAATGGCTCCATCTACTCCCAATGCTTCTACTAATGCTCCAAGGCGTTCTGAAACGTAGAATTTTTCTTCATTCACTTGCGGGCTGCCTACAAAGACAACTCCTACGAGGTTAAGTTCTTCATCCTCTGCTAAAAGGTTTACCAATGGTTCTCTGAAGTAATGGCGCGTATTTTCCTTGGATGCAGGTCCGATGCAGGTTAATGCATGGATACCGCCATCTCTTACTTCATTTGGTGAAAGAACTACAGGGATGTTTCCGAGGTCTACGTTTGGCCTACCACCGAGAACACCTGCTGGCTCTTTGGGAAGAATAACGTTGTCGTGCATAGCGCCCTGACCCATAATTTCTTTTACTAATACTACCCTTGGTCTTCCTACTCTTTCAATATCTTTGTATTCGGTCACCTTTACAGCTTCTGAAGCAGGCTTTTTCTTCAATACTTCTCTGATTTCCTGAATTACTGCATCACATGCTTTGTGAGCTGCATAGGGTCCTTTTCTCTCCATACCAGTTCCGGCTTGAATAGTCACGTGAATTCTTATCATTATATCGTTTTCGTCAGGGCAGCCAGGTCTTCCAAATCTCACTTTTTCACCAATTATACCTTCGCAAGAACCAAATTCATGAACCTGTATACCGCTTTCATCGACACCAGTTAAAACTACTACAACCCCCGACATTACATGAGTAATACCTTCGCCGAGGTTACCTTCAACCTTTGTAGCAATAGGTATAACATCCATGATTGTATTGGTAAATACGTTCTTGTTGTCGGGTGTAATAATATCTATTTCCATTTTCTTTGCAAGGGGATCTGCCTTTAAAGCATCTTCAACAATGCTCTTCCTTATTGTCAATACACCATTTTCAAAAGATGTTTCATCTCCGAGTTTTACTTCTTTAACCTCGAATTCTCTCATTATTAAAGTGCGCTTTACTTTATCCTCGATTTTTACTTCTTTTTTCTCCTCTTTTTGTACTAATTCTTCTTTCTCTGCTGCAGAAGCTGTTGCTACAATTGCTGGGATTTCAAGGTTTATACCCTTTCCTTCTTCTATATGGATCCTGATTACATTAGACGCTGCTTTTACTGGAGCAGCCTCAACAACCTTTGCTTCCTTTGCCTCCACTGCTTCAACAGCTTTTTCTTCAGTTTCTTTAATTGCTTCTTCGCCGCCTTCAATCATATCAGGGGTTATCGGTGTTAAAGCATCAATGGTTTTTACAAGCTTTTTACCAAGTACCTGCCCGATTGTCAAAACGTTTGCCGGTATTTTTAAAAGTCCCGAATCTTCTAAATCTGGGAAAATCCCCGGGTCTTCCAAATCTGCAGGGCTTATTACTGTACCGGCTTGCGTAAGGCAACATACAACAGCAGGATCGTTTTTATGCTGATTGGCTGTTTCTGGAGTTATGGACATGTTTTATTACCTCCTTTTCTTAGAAATAATTTCTAAGTTATTAATGTCCTTTATTTTTATTTGTTCAGTCTGCGTACTAACTTATGACCTACTGTGCGGAGCACATGGTCTGTGTGATGATATACTGGAAGCTTAAGCTTTGGAGCAACACCCATAACGGTATTGGTGCAGTCACTGCATGTCCCAACTAAAACCACTTCGGCACCAGCTTTTTTAAGCTTTAAGATCTTTTCAGCTTGACCGGGGCAGTTGCCGGGATTTTCACACTTAATACCACCTTTTACATCCATTACCTGTTTGCATCTTTCAACACCTGCTACAGGTGCCCCCATTTTTTCTGCAACTTCCCTTAGCCTTGCCTCATTGGCTCCGCAGCCACAAACTAATAGCCCTATCTTTCTTTTCTCTTTTGGTAGAGGATCTGTTACAATTACACCACCTGTTGTTTTAATTACTACCGCATCTAAGCCAACACTTTTTCCTGTAAAAGGTCCTCCCATGATAATTTCTCCGTATTCTCCTTCTATACCGCCAGCTTGTTCAATCAGCTCAGAAATGGGAGTACCTATCGGAACATCGAAAAATACCAAGGGTTCTCTGCCAGACTTCAACCTTCCAACTACAGTAACATTTTTCGAAATTACCGGTTTTCTAAAATCTACCGCTTCGGCAATCCTCGAAAGGGTTTCAACATTGGTGACAACAGCTTTTGCTGCAGAAGGTAACTGGTCGGGCCTTAATAAAACCCCGAGAATATCTCTTACTAAAGCCCTTTCCTCACCCATCGGATAAATATCAGGCATCATTTTTATTTCGATTCTATCGTCATCTATTACTGATTTCATTGCTTCAATAGCTTTTTTATTTTTTTCTTTTATTGCTATAAATCCCTTTGAAGCATTAGTTACTTCCATTGCGTATTTTAATCCTTTGTATATTAACTCCGGTTTTTGTTCCATCTGTCTTACGTTATGGGATAAAAGGGGTTCGCATTCGATTCCGTTTGCTATTACATATCCACCTTCTAAATTAACGTTCATCTTTACATGTGTGGGGAAGCCAGCACCACCCATACCAACTATTCCAGCTTCTTTAATGGCTTCCAAAATACTATTAGTCTCTTTAATTGGCACAAACTCTTCAGGTTGTTCATCATCAGCTAAAATTTCTATAAATTTTTCATTAATATTAATTACCTCACCATAAAGACTCGCATGTATATTTGCTCCTAAACCGTTAGGCACAGCAATAAGCTGACCCTTCTTTACTTTATCCCCAACTTTTACTTGAGGAATAGCAGGAGCTCCTATATGCTGTTGCAGCTGTATGAAAATCTTTTTGCCCAACTGCGTCACCTCCTTTGTGATTGCGATAACAAATTTATTGCAAGGTTTATGCCAAAACTCCCTTTAATCGACATTATTTTTTTAAATAATTTTTTTTTGTATTTATATGCTTTTTCTATAAATAAAATCTGTTTTGTACTTAACTTGCCCACAAAAAAGCTGCACCATTCCAACAAGGAATTAAAAATTTTTACCATTATAAATAGGCATATTGTCCAATATTTCGACGATATTTTTATGTAAAAGGAATATATAAAGCTCGTTAATCCTTTCACATACTCAATTCGTTAGGGTATTCACAAATAAATTAGCGTGTCCAATATACCGACATAGTGTCAGTCATTTGGACACGCTCCTATACCTAAGACCTGCATCTTATAATAAAGGGTACTTCTCGGTATTCCTAATATTTCCGCAGCTTTTGCTTTATTATTCTTTGATAATCTTAAGGCTTCCATTATAGCCTTTCTTTCAGCTTCCTGCACTACCTTCTCTAAATTTAAACTTGTTACTTGAAGTGATAAGTTGTCCTTTTTAATGTCAAAATAATTTAAGATAGTGTTTGGAAGCATATCATCCCTTATAACTCCATTTTCAGCAAGTATTACCAGCCTTTCAACAACATTTTTTAATTCCCTTACATTCCCAGGCCAGGGATATTTTAACATCAACTCCATAGCAGAGGGTTCTATTTTATTTATAACTTTCTTGTTTTCTACCGAAAATTTTTTTAAAAAATAATTGATTAAATAGGGTATATCCTCAGGCCTTTCCCTTAAAGCCGGAACTTTAATAGAAACAACATCTAAGCGGTAAAATAAATCTTCCCTGAATTTACCATTTTTTACCATCTCTTTTAGGTCTCTATTAGTCGCAGCGATTATCCTTATATTTACTTTTATAGGTTTTATACCGCCAACCCTGTAAAATTCCCTATTTTCCAAAACCCTTAATAACTTTGACTGCATCTCTAAAGGTAGTTCTCCAATCTCATCTAAGAAAACCGTGCCCCCATCAGCAATTTCAAATTTACCTGGTTTTCCCTTTTTTTGGGCTCCTGTAAAAGCTCCTGACTCATAACCGAAAAGCTCACTTTCAATCAGGTTTTCGGGTATTGAACTGCAGTCAACCACAATAAAGGGCATTTCCTTCCTCGGGCTCGCATTGTGTATCGCCCGTGCAAGCAAATCCTTTCCAGTTCCGCTTTCTCCTTGGATAAGCACAGAAGCATCGCTCTCTGCAACTTTCCTTGCAAGCATTAAAAGATCATACATCACTTTGCTCTTATATACAATATTCTCAAAGTCCTTTTCAGGCGAGAGCCTTTTTAGCTCTTCTTGAAGGTATTCTAAATACCTTATTTTATCTTCAGCTTTTTTTAATTCATTTATTAATTTTTGTACCTCAGTAATATCCTGATCTATAGAAACAACCCATGATATTTCCCCATCTTCCATTATAGGAATCGAGCTTATTATAGCCACATTTCCTTCTCGTGGCCTGTGCTCTACAAATTCCATGGGCTTTCCGTTTTTCAACACTTCCAAAGCAAGGGCATTAGGGAAAAACATTCTTATATCTTTTCCTATTATATGTTCTTTTTTTATACCGTAAAGTTCTTCTGCCCTTTTATTCCAGTAAACCACGATCATTTGCGAATCTATTACGCATATAGCTTCGTTAATGTGTTCCAAAACCTTCTCAAAGGGAACTTTACTATTTAAATTTTCTTCTGCTTTCCCCATAATTCTCACCTTCTCATTTCCCAAAAAATACAGGTCATGAATATTATAGCACTTAGAGGAGGTTATTTTAACGGGAATTTTATAATTTTCGACATTTTTATTTTCTCCTAAAAGAATTTAGTAAAAATAAAAACCGGGGAAATAATCCCGGTTTAATTGACATAAATTATTTTATTGCGCCTTCTAGTAATAAATCCGTTTGAGCGCTGTCCATACGTATCTTTATTTTCATGCTGAGCATCAATGTTCATAATCTTCATCATGATTTCCCTCTTCTCTTCTTCAGATGCGTTGATGTATGCTTTTAAAAGCATCTCCCTTTCCCGTTCTAAGTACTGTTCCCTTGTCATTTTATCCCTCCTTTTCTATGTAGATTAATTTAAATTTTATAATAATAATTATTGCGATAGCTATTGAGACTGTTATATCATTCACAATTATTATATACTATGTTAAAAAATTATTCAAGTGAGTATCTTAAAAATATCGTAAAATTTTCTATAATTTTTTTAATTTTTGTTTTTCGTCTTTCAATAATAGTTTAACCCGTAATTGTTAAATTTATACATATAAAAAACCTTCTCCCCTCAGGAAGAAGGTTTTTTTGTAAAAATCCTCTTTATTTTTTTTATAACACCGGTTTCCTCCAAGGATATAGATGCTACATCCCCATCCTTGGGTATCAAAATAACCCCTAAGCTGTCAAAACCATAAGGGTAAAATGTCATTTCGGCATACTTTTTCTCATTTTTTGGAGTTACATAATCTATCCAAAGAAATGTTGGAGCAAGGGCCTTAATTTCCTTAAGGTCCTCTATGTTATTTACAGGCCTTCCGTTAATGGAAATAATTATATCACCGGGCCTTATACCCATTCTTTCCGCCGGAGAATTTTCCAATACATAAAGGATTCTGACGCCAAAAGGAGGAATAGTAAAAAGGGGCTCTCTATTTCTTTCTTTTTTCTTGCCTATTATTATCAAATATTCGTGACCAATAGGTGCAAAAAGAGCAGCAACGTATTTAAAAAAGTTTATTCTCGAGCCCAGAACGGAAAATAGTATCAAAAAACTACTGAACATTATTAAATAAACTGCTGATTCCCTGCTTTTTTTATAAGGTTGCCTTGTTAGTGCTATGTCGCCGTAAC
This sequence comes from Thermovenabulum sp., assembly GCF_049701175.1. Lineage (GTDB taxonomy): Bacteria > Bacillota > Thermosediminibacteria > Thermosediminibacterales > Thermosediminibacteraceae > Thermovenabulum. The sequence continues at coordinate 56,865 of NZ_JBNATW010000010.1, read as the reverse complement.
CCAAAGCCGCAACGACTGGCATCATAAGGTAAATTACATTTTCTAAATTGAGCCCCTGTGGCCTAATTATAGGCCACCAATCCGGCATATTTACCGCTTCAACTCCCGAAGGAATGCCTACAGCAATGGTTAAAAGAATAAAGGGTACAGGCCAAAAACTTTGAATTATAAAACCTCCTATAATTCCCCTCTTTTCATCCTTTATTAAGGCCGGTGAGGCATTTAAATGCCCCGAAAAATAGATTAATAAACTTTCAACAGCATGAAGTACTCCCACAAGGGCCATCAGTCCTGGAACGTCCACCTTAGGAAACCCAAATAGTAAAGAAAATATGGAAATTATTCCGCCTGCATAGGAAAAGCACATTAAATGAGGGCTTATAAGCATCAATAAAAGAGCCAACGGCCATACATAAGCAAGACCCGAACCGGCTATGCTTACTCCCAAGGCAACAATGATTATACTCCCCACGAATCCTCCAAAAATCCCATACATAAGTGAAGACGATACCCTTTTTAAGGGGTTCGTCGTTGTAAAACCAAACATTTTTTCTTCAAAATCAGCAGTTCTTTTGTACTGAACGAAAACTATAAAAAGCACTACCCAAAAAAAGGGGTTAAAGATTGCTTGAGGAATTCCCAATAATATAAAGTAAAGTATCTTTAAAACAAGGTTCATAAATCAATTGCTCCCTGTTTTAATTTTTGCCCTCAATACTTCTACAGCCTTTTTTAGTTGGGCATCTTTTTCAAAGGAAGTAGCATAAGCACTTTGTTCCTCAGCTTTAATAACAACATCAGGAATTATCCCTTCACCCTCTATGGAACGCCCTGAAGGAAGATAATACTTTGCAATGGTGAGCTTTATTCCACCTCCACCGGCAAGGGGCACCAATTCCTGTACTGTACCTTTACCGAAGGTTTTTTCTCCAATTAGAAGTCCTGCCTTAAAATCCTTTACAGCACCCGCAACTATTTCTGCAGCACTGGCACTGTTCTCATTTATGAGTACAACAAAGGGAATTTCTACTTTTGATTCATCGGAATAAAATTCTTCTAACCTATTTTTATTTTTATCTTCGGTATATACTATTAAACCTTTTCCCAGCAAAATATCTGCAACTTTTACCGCTGAATCCAGAGCCCCTCCAGGATTATTCCTTAAATCCAAAATCAAGCCTTTAATTTTCTTATCTTTTAAGTTTTTCAAGGCCTCATTAAGCTCTTGTGGAGTGTATGTATCGAAGGAGGTAATCTTAATATATCCGATTTGACCTTCTATCATTTCTGATTTTACAGTTCTAATCTTTATATTATCTCTAATTAGTTCAAATTTCAGCAAATCCTTGATTCCAGGCCTTTCTACATAGACGGTTACCTTAGTCCCCTTTTTTCCCCTCAGCAATTTCACTGCTTCATCCAAACTTTTGCCTCTAAGATCAACTTTATCTACTCTAACAATCACATCCCGAGGGAGTATACCAGCCTTATGCGCCGGGGTACCCTCAATAGGTGAAATAACAATTATATTTTTCGTCTTTTCGTCAACACCGAGGGACAGACCTACCCCTTCAAAGGAACCGTTTATTGATGTAACAAAATCTTCAAATTCATTTTTATCCATGTAAACTGAATAAGGGTCTTTTAAAGATTCCACCATCCCCTTAATGGCACCTTCAATAAGTGTGGAATCGGGTATATCTCTAACAAACTTTTTTTTGATATAATCCTTTACTTCTAATAGGGACTCTAAGTCTTTATTATACTCTTTCGCTGTAGTATCCTCTTTTAAAGCATAAAGGGGCATAGCTTTAAAACTAAGCCCGAGATAAAAGGAAAAAATGCATAATATGATTACAGCAAATACAGTCAAAAGTGTCTTTTTATTTATGGAGAATTTCAATTTGAAAACCACCTATCCTTTTAATTCCTATTTTAGCCAGCTCCAGGGATTTACACATTGACCTTCTTTTCTCACCTCAAAATGAAGATGCGGCCCTGTAGAAAAGCCAGTACTTCCTACATCTGCAATTTTACTGCCTTTCTTTACTTTATCCCCTTCGCTGACGTTTATTCTTGAAAGATGTGCATATAAAGTAGATATTGAGCCTCCGTGATCTATAATTACAGTATTTCCGTATCCTCCGTACCAACCAGCATATATAACCACCCCATCGTCCGCTGCTACCACATCGGCACCGTAGGATGCAGCTATATCAATCCCCGTATGGAATTTTTTCACGCGAAAAATGGGGTGAACCCTCCATCCATAGTCTGAAGTAACCTGGTTTGATGAAGGCACAGGCCATTGAAATACGCCGGTACCTACAAATTTCCTCTTGTTTTGTGCCTGAATCTTTTGTATCATTGCAGCAATCTGTTTTGAGTCACGTTCTAACTGTTCCTCTTCCCTTAAGTACTGCTGTTTTTCCTTCTCCAATTCAGCGAGAAGCTTTTTCCTTTCCGCTTGCCTTGAAGCAATCTGAATCTTTTTCTCCTTTATAGTATTCTGTTGCTGTGATATTTCATACTGCTGCCTTTCTAACTGAGCTTTTTTAATACTTACCTCTTCCCTCTTGGCTTTATATGTATTCAAAAGGTCCCTATCGTAATCCACAATCCGTTTTACCATGTCTAATCTTGTCAGAAAATCGGAAAAACTTTTTGCAGAAAGTATAACTTCAATGTAATCTACTGGGCCAGATTTATACATGGCAATAAGTCGTGTGGAAAGGTTTTGCTTTTGATCCTCTAAAGCCTTTTCAGCAGCTTTCAAATCCTGTTTTGTCTGTTCAAGTTTTTTTTGGGTTTCTACTAACTTTGCAGCAACTCTTTCCAAATCCTTCTGAGCACGATTGAGTTCTTTTTCTATAATTCCTAATTCCTCCACAACATTCCTTTTTTTGCTCTCCACTTGATTTATGTTCTTTCTTATATTGTTTAACTTCATTTGTATCTCTTTCTGCTTTTCTTTCAATTCTTCTAAATCAATGCCCAGTGCAGTCCCACAGGAATATATTAAAAAGAATAAAAGCAGAATTGGTATAACCCCGTACTTCCACCTTTTCCTCACGGTTTTTCCTCCCCACCGGATAGTGATATTTTACACTTTCAAAAACCTTTTCAATGAAAAACCGCTTCCCAAAGCCCCAAGAAACATTCCCATTAAACCAAAATAAGGAAGATAGCTGTAAAACAATTGCACCGGGACAAGGGAAATCATTGGAAGATTAAATTTTATAGTATTATAAAAATAATTATAGGATACAGCAAGAATAAGAATAGCTATTATTGAGCCTATTAATCCGAGAATCATGCCTTCGATAAAAAAAGGCCATCTTACAAACCAATCGGTAGCTCCGATGAATTTCATAATTTGTATCTCCCTGCGCCTTGCAAAAACCGTAATCCTTATGGTATTTGAAATTATAAAAACCGACAGGGCAGCAAATGCCAGCATTACGGCAATTCCGATAACCCTCATCCAATAGGTTATTTTAAAAAGCTTTTCAACTATTCCCTTACCGTATTTTACTTCCTCAATTCCCTGCAATGCCTTTATTTTTTCAGCTACGCTTACAACATCTTGTGGAGTTTTTACTTTAATCCTAATAGAATTTGGAAGGGGGTTTTCAATACCCTCTAAAAGCTCCGGTCCTACCTGTTTTTTGAATTCCTCAAAGGCCTCCTCTTTTGATACAAATTTAAATTCACTTACTTCTTCCATGTTTTGTATTTGTTTTTTCAAGAAATCCACCTGCAGTTGATTTAAACCGTCCTTAAGGTATGCTGTAATCTCTACCTGCGATTCCACATCCTTTGCTATGTAATCAACATTTATTGCAAGCATTAAAAAGGCACCTAAAATAATCAATGCAGAAGCAACAGCCCCAATAGATGCCACACTCATCCAACTGTTTCGAAAAAGGCTCTGAAGAGCTTCCTTGAAAAAATATTTTAGAGTCCTTAGCTTCATTTTAGTAGACACCTCTTTCTTCATCCCGAACCAATTTGCCCGAATCCAGCTGCAGTACTCTTTTTCTCATAGCATTTACAATATCCTTAGCATGAGTGGCTACTATTAAGGTTGTGCCATTCATGTTTATTTCATTTAAAAGCTTCATAATTTCCCACGAAGTATCGGGATCAAGATTGCCCGTAGGCTCATCCGCAATTATCACATCAGGGTTGTTTACCAATGCCCTTGCTAAGGAAACCCTCTGCTGCTCTCCTCCTGAAAGCTCATGAGGTTTTGCATTGATTTTATGAGAAAGCCCCACCATTTCCAACACCTTGGGCACCCTTTTTTTGATTTCCCTTAAAGGCGCCTCTATTACTTCCATAGCAAAAGCTACGTTTTCATAAACCGTTTTTTGTGGGAGAAGCCTGAAGTCCTGAAATACCACACCAATTCGCCTTCTCAAAAAAGGCACCTGTGAATGTTTCATCCGGGTTATATTCTTGCCGTTGAAAAATATCTGCCCCTTTGTGGGCACTTCTTCCCTTATTAATAACTTTATAAAGGTTGATTTTCCTGCACCGCTGGGACCAACAATAAAAACAAACTCACCCTTTTGTATCTTTACCGTAATGTCCTGTAATGCTATATGTCCTCCACTGTAAATTTTTGTCACATTGTACATCTCTATCACGAATATCACCTCGAAAATTATATCGACAAAATACCTTGATTTATTTTAATTTCGACGAAAAAAGCAAAAATCCTTCCCACATTTGAGTTTAAATTACAGGAAATAATGGTAAAATTAATTAAAAAAAAGCTGTCATACCCTTTTGGATGACAGCCTTTGCCTAATTTCTTTTGGAATTAAATCTGCTATTTTCCCCGTCGCTATAAAGATGCTCGTATCAGCAGCCCCGTAATAAACAATAATCTCATCCTCATCTTCCAATACCTCTTTATCTTTTACCGGGACCGCTCCGCAGGTAAAAACCACATTGGGCACCCAGCTCTCTCCCTTTTTCCCTATTTCGCTTTCAGTCTCAGGAGACAGTATAGGATTTGGTGATCTATACAAAACCTTTCCCGGGTCTTTTAAGTCCACAAGAAGGACTCCCAATCTGTACACCAGTTCAAAATCCACACCGTGATAAATTAAGAGCCATCCATATTTGGTCTTAATCGGCTGAGCACCTGCGCCAATTTTTAGCGAATCCCACATAAACCCAGCCCTCGGCCCAACTATTATTTTGTGGCCCTTATCGGGCCAAGGAAACCTAAGCTCATCGGAATAAGCCATCCAGATGCTCGGTTCAATTCTATGGTAAATTACATATTTCCCCTCTATTTTTTCCGGAAATAAAAGGGCATCCTTATCCCAAAGCCCGGGGAACGCAAGGCCTAACCTCTTCCATTTATCAAAATCCCTGTTTAAAAAATCTTCTACCCTAATTGATGCCGCAGCTATTTGTGCAACAACACCGTCATAGGCAGTGTAAAGCATAACTATCTCGTCATCGACAATTACTACCCTCGGATCTTCACAACCTTTTACTTCTTCCTTCATATGTGGTGAAAAAATGGGGCTTTCAAGCCTTTCAATTACATTGAAACCATCAGTTATCGCAAGCCCAATCCGGGATACCTCATCCTGTCCAAAGGCTCTGTAGAGTATATAAACCTTGCCATCTAATCTAAATGCTGCAGCATTTAATACATACCTGTTTTCCCACCAGTGCTCCCTAATAGGTTTAAGCAGAGGCTCCAACTTATATCTTTTCAACATTCCCGCAGGTGGCCACGGCTCAATTTCCTGAATTACTACTTCTTCCTCTTTGGGAGGGATAACCCCCAGTAATAACTGGCGCAGGTCCTGTGCTTCTCTGCCAAGTCCTATCAGGTTAAAAATTTTTTTCTCTATGTCTTTCACATCATTTCCCATTTCTTTATAGACTTCTTCAATAAAATCGTGGTTAAACCAATCCCTTTCCACATGTAAAAAAAGAGGTGTAGGAATTCCTTCTCCTCCTTTGAAACTAAAACTAGCCCACGTCCAGACAGAACAGGGCATAAAGGTTCCATCTTTCAATGTGGTGCTTAAACCATATCCTCTTACCATAGTTTTTAGATAACTCGCTTCATCTTTTTCTCCTTGAGATATTAATGTATCTGCAAGTTGGTTTACCCTCTTTATGAACTCCCTTTGTATCATGTTTTCAAATATGTGATGGGCGGAAAAGATATCCTTACCAAAATGACCGATTATAGAATTTATTACTTTTATTCCAACCTCTTTGCGTTCTGCAGCAAATGTTGCCCACAGCTTGGAATAAAATTCCGCTTCTACAATACTCTTTGCTATCCTGCAAAAATACCTTACCCGAGGGTATTCGCCACCCATACCCTTTCCCAAATTTACCACCGAAATTCGAGCTGTCAACCTGTTAAAATCCGATATCTCTCTTAGCTCGCTAATTCCAGGAAAACGTTCCTTACTTATTATTAGCGGCAATATATCAGCTTCTTCAAAGCTGTCATGCCTTAGGTTATCCTGCAGCCACATAAAAATTCTGTCGAAATAATCTGTATCTTCCGTGTATTGAGCAAGGGTTAAAATATCCCTCACATCGATGTTATCCAACAATTCCCGCAGGCTTTTGAACTTTAACATTACAAGGAGATTTCTTGGTGGAAATTCATATATTACCTTCCTCAATATTTCCCACTTTATTGTAAGGATTTTCTTATGGGGAAATTTTTCAAAAATAGCACCGCAAAATTCTCTTACACCTTGCTCGGTACAAAGGTCCCCCGGAAATATTTTTTCCAACGCTTTTTCAAGCCTTGACAAGAATTCTTTATATTTTTTTACCACTTCGTCTGGTTCATCTTCTCTTGCCTTCAATTCTTCCTTGACAAATTCTTTAAAGTTATCTTTGTATCTTCTGTGCAGCCTTTTTAATATTTCATTGGGGAATACTTCCTTACCTCTAATGCCTTTTAACTTTTTGGGAATTACTATTGGTACACCCGGGATATATTCCATATAATCCAAGGGAATAAGGACAGGATTTTTTAAAACAGACTTTTCCTTCCACTTTGTTATAAAACTTCTTTTTTCTTTCTCAAAAGCTTCGAATTGTTCGTTTATCCCTTCTTCCTTTTTCTCCCTTAAAAATCCTGCCACCCTACCGTCGTACAATGCCATAAAAGAGTTTAACAAATCATCTTTGGATATCCCTTCTGAAAAAGCAAACCCTAACAAAAAAGAGTAAACTATTTTTGCCCATAATTCATTGGAAAAATTAAAATCGGTCAATGAGGCCTCGAGCATTCTATCCAAGTCAGAAATTATTTTTTCATCCAATATTTTTGTTAAAAAATTGCGGTAATGAAAATAACCTGTTTTAAATTCCTTTACGTAAACTTCGTAATTACAAAACACCTCTAAAGGCTTTTCTCTTTCCCCAATATCGTAAAGGTCAGGAAATTTTACAACCTTTTTTGCTTCAAGCCATCTATTTTCATCCTCAGCAACCATGCTAAAAAGGGAAAAAGCCATTTCTTTAAAAACTATGGACCTTTTACCAAAAGTTAATGGAGAAAACTTTGCTCCTAAGGCAACCTCACAGATTTTCCTATTGTTCCGCAATAAATAGGTTAAAATCCAGGGGTTTACGCCAAACCCTCCTAAGATTTCTTTGTATTTATCAAAATCCATAGACATTTCTTCAATTAAACTTTTAGAAATCCCGAAAACACCACTTAAAGGGTCGGCAAACCTAACCCTGTAAAGGGCTGAAATAAGCGGTGATACAAAAAGAGATCCTGTTGTATCTTCAAAGGGGTGTCTGCTAAAAACCGCAATAGAGGCATCGTAACCTTCCATAAGAGGTTCGTAGAGCCTGTCAATCCATTCAGGCTTTATCCCATAATTGTTTTCCCGTTTGAGATCAGCTTCTAAAAGTATTACATCGCCTTTCATAATTTTTGCCGCTTCTAAAATCGCCCTTATGCTATAACCCCTTCCGTTCACTCCCTTTGGCATCAGAAAACCAAGAACTTCATCGCCAAACTCATTTTTAACTGCATTCAAGGCTTCTTCTCCAGCAGGGTCGCCAACCACCATTATCAACTTTGAATTATTTAAGAATTTTAAACTATCCATTGCAGTTTTTATCACTTCTATAAGGGTATCCTTTTCATTGTAAAAGGGTATTCCTATTATACAGCTTGCAGAAAAATTTTCAGGTATCTCTTTTTTTATTTTTTCGAGGTTGGTATAATAAAGGGCTTCCTCTAAACCGCTGGGACACATTCCAACGCATTTCCCCTTTCAAATTCTTTTAATAACTGACACGCTATCAGGTATGAAACGAGGGCTTCAGCACCCTGATTTAAATTAACCCCATCAGGTACCAATGCATCATGGCATCCTTGGGTTTCCTCATTTACTACAGGTATTTTATTGATATTTTCACCCCAATACCAGTTATATGCACCCTTAGCAAAAATCATATATTCTTTTTTCCCCGTTGCAACAAAGGCCTGTAAACATGCAAGAATCATTGATGCGGCATCAACAGGCTGTTGATCGTAAAGCGGAGGTTTGCTTTCTTTATTCCACCATCCCCGATTGCCTATAATGTTTAAATACCCTTTTTCAAAAAGGGCATCGGATAAGAACTTTAAGGTCTTTTCGGCCACTTTTAGAGCCTTTCTGTCACTACTTAGTTCATAGTAAGTAAATAGGGAATGGGGTAGGAGTGCATTGCAGTAGGTTAATTTTTCTTCAAACCACTGCCATGATCCAGAGCTGTTTAGGCTGTAGTGCTCTATTAGATGATAGGCTAATTTTTTTGCGGCATCGAAAATGAACCTATTGCCAGGAAAAATATCCTTTAGATATCCAAAACCAATAATGCAGTAAGCAGCTGCTCTTAGAGAACGTATATTTAAGGTATTAGGAAGGCTTTTTCTAATCAGCCTCATACCTAAATCTTTTAGCTCTTCATCTCCTTCTGAAGCTGCAAAGCAAGATGCAAGAAACGCCCTTCCAAAACAGTCTTCAGAGTCTAAATCCGGCAAGAAATTTTTGCCTATTTTTAAGTTTGAGAAAGTGCCGTCTCTTTTTTGAGCCTCCTTTAAAAAATTTCCGTATATACTCGAAAGTCTTTTTCCATCTTCATTTTTCATGTTTATTGATACTATCAGTGCCCGCGCATTGTCGTCAACGGTATATCCACTATTAATATCTGGCTCCGCTTTCTTTGAAAACTGGATTATTCCGTTTTGGTCCGTCATCCTCAATAAGTGTTTATACATCTTCAGAAGCACTCCTTTTGAGTTTAACCCCTAATAGTTCTTCAATTATTTCAATATAGCTTTTGGCTACATTGGGCCAAAGCATGGTTTCGCCCAATTTTGATGCATTTTTTTCCAGCTTTGCCTTTAAGATTTCATCAGATAACACTTTTTCTATTAGTAAGGATAATTGGTCCGGGTCAGCAGAAGAAGAAACAAGACCTCGTTCATTCTTAAGCATTTCAAGTGAATACTCATAAGGTGTTGAAACTATGGCCCTACCGCATCCTATTGCATAAGAAAGCGTCCCACTTACAGCCTGCTGCCTCCCAGGATAAGGCGTTAAATAAACATCAGTCATGTAAAGTATTTCACCTAATTCTTCTAAGCTGATGTATTTATTTATAAAATAAACGTTTTCCTGGAGAGATAATTGTTCCACAAGCTTTAAAAGAGAATCTCTGTAGACTTCCCCCTCACTTTTTTTAAGTTTGGGATGGGTTTCCCCTGCTACAATATATAGTATGTTTGGAAATTTGTTCTTTAATTTATTAATTGCTAAAATCCCTATTTCTATTCCCTTGCCAGGCCCGATGAAGCCAAAAGTAGTTACAACCGGCCTCCCTGAAAACCCGTATTTTTCTTTTAACCTGTTGCGATCCTTTTTTTCAAACTTTGGCACTCCATGAGGAATAATATAAATCTTATTTAAAGGTACCCTATAAACTTCATTTAATATTTCTGCGGAACGTCTTGTCATGCAAATTACTGCTTTTGATCTATCTGCAAGTTCCATCAATATCTTTTTTTGTCTGTAGGTCGGCACAGTTAAGACTGTATGGGTAGTTAAAATACATGGTTTTTTTAACCTTTCCGTAAATTTTAATATATTTACCCCATCAGCTCCGCCGAATATACCATACTCGTGTTGTAAAAGTACAACATCGAGATTTGAAGCATTTACAACCTCAGAGGCTATAAGGTAATCATCTTTTACTTCTTCATGTATTTCAAACATAACTTCTTCTGTGTATTCGTAATTGGAATTTCTATCGGTCATTGCAATAATTTTTACATTTTGCCCGTGCAAACACAAATTATCACAAAGGTCCTTTGCAAAAGACGCCAGTCCGCATTCCCTCGGTGGATAAGTAGAAACTATACCTATATTCATATCTCATCCCTCGCTTTTTAATTTTTATTTTTTATAAAAAACACATTATTAGTATTATCTCAAAATTTATCAGCTATTATCCTGTCTACTTCATTTATTAAATGTTATTTTTTGTTGATATTATGTCAACTTTTGAATTTGTTAAATATTCTAAGATTTTACTTAATATTTTTTTCTATTTTTTTTGTCCCAAATTTTTTTTAAAAAATCACAAAAAAGCCCGCGATTTTTAAATATCGCGGGCTTAAATGACTTCTTCCTTCTTATTAAAGCTAAATCCTTCTCCTAAAACCTCATGCACGTCGTGGACAATGACAAAAGCGGCAGGATCTATATCCTTTATTATTTTTTTAAGTCGGGAAAGTTCAAGTCTCGTTACTGCACACAATAGGATATTTCGGCTTTCCCCCGTATAACCTCCCATACCTTTTAATACGGTTACTCCCCTATTCATTTCTTCCATTATTTTCTGAGCTATTTTTTCATTGTGATCAGAAATAATATATACAGCCTTTGCATAGTTTATCCCTTCCTGGACAAGGTCAATCACCTTACTGCTCACGTATAGGGCAATCCAAGAGTACATCGCTAATTCCCAGTTAAAAGCTAAGCCATCAAGTAAAATTACAAAAAAATCAACAAATAAAATGCCCTGACCTACGCTTATAGAAGGAAAAAAATGATTGATGAGCATAGCGGCAAGGTCCGACCCACCCGTTGTGGCCCTTGTTCTGAAAACAATACCCAATCCGGCTCCCAATAAAATCCCACCGTAGACCGTTGCAAGGAGAAGATCCCTTGTAGGCACCGGGAATTTTGCGGTAAGCTCTGTAAAAACGGAAAATAAAAGGGTGCCAACAATGGTTTTTACCCCAAAACCCTTGCCTAAATACACTACCCCTGCAACAAAAAGGGGCACATTTAAAACAAGCATGGTCCAGCCTACTGGTACATGAAAAAGGTAATGCAAAACTGTTGCAAGGCCGCTTACTCCGCCCGCCGCTACTTTATTGGGGACCAAAAACATTGTAAGGCCAAGGGAAGAAATAAAGCAACCTATTGCAATCTGTAAATAATCCAAAACCATTGGCCTCAGGTTCACTTTTTACCCCTCTTTTCAATTAAAATAACTTTTATTAAAAACTTGGGAAGTGCTGTCATCCTCTTTGCTCGGTAAGGTTCTTTTACCAAACGGTAAAGCCATTCAAGACCTAATTTTCTCATAATCAAAGGCGCCCTTTTAGTCCTGCCAGAAAGCACATCCAAACTCCCGCCAACGCCCATTAAAAAACCGCAATTTATTTTACCCCTATATCTATCAATAAATAATTCCTGCTTCGGTGCTCCCATACCGACAAATACCATGTCCGGGGACTTTTTATTGAGCTCTTCTATTATTCTTTTTTCTTCCTCCGCTGAAAAATACCCGTGGTGAGCACCTGATATCTTAATGTTTGGGAAAGATTTTTTTATGTTTTCAAGGGCATCATCCGCTACCCCCGGTTTACCGCCCAGTAAATATACGGAGTAGCCTTTTTTATCCGCAAGTTTCAAAAGCTCTACCATCAAATCAAACCCCGTTGTTCTCTCCTTTAAAGGGGTCCCCTTAATCCTTGATGCCAAAAAAACTCCAATCCCATCGGGCAAGGATATATCTGCATTGCAAATCGCATTGTAAAGCTTTTGGTCTTTATTGGCGGAAATTACTATCTCCGCATTTGGAGTAACTATTCCCGCTGCCATCCTTTTTATTATAAATTCTTCTGCCCTTATTAATGATTCACTATAAGTTATCCTATCAAAAGGAACGTTTAGGATTTTGATAATTTCCCTCATATTTTCCCTCCGTGATTATGAAAGAAGTTCTAAAGCTTTCATAACCGTTTCTCTTGCTCTTTCCTTTAATCTCAAGATCAGCTCTTTTTCTTTTTCAGTTATACCTTCGCCCAGTCTTTTTTTTGCTGAATCATAAATTCCCCTACCGTTGATGTTTTTTACATCGAATACATAAGGATTGCCTATCATTTTCAAAAACCTGTCTACCTTTGGATCATAGGAAACCCCAACACATGGGATATACAAGGCTGAAGCCATTATTAGAGAGTGAAGTCTCATACCTATCATTAGGTCAAGGTTTTTTATTATTGAAAAAGTTTTAATAGGATCTAATACCTCCTCTATGACAAAAACATTTTTCAGTGAAACATTCTTGAGCACTTTCTCAGATATTTCTACATCGTGAGGTTTGTGATAAGGGATTAAAACAAAATTTACGCTGTCACCAAAAAGTTCGATCAAATGTGAAAACTCCTCTATTATCCTCCCCTCATCCCTCCAACTTCTTATTGACAAACCTATGGTGGGCTTTTCAAAATCCACTCCTTTTTCAATAAGTATGTTTTTACCGATATTTTGGTCAATACTACTGGGTTCTATACCTATTACCGGATCCGCTGTAACTTTTATTTTTGAAGGTGAAATGCCCAAGTCCAACAAATCCTCTTTCGAGTCTTCATCCCTCAAAGTTATAAAATCCACTTTATTTAATATATACATTGCCAATTTTTTTGATAGGTTTCTATTAACAGGGCCGTAACCCTGGGCAAATATGAAAACCTTTTTCCCAAGTTTTTTTGCAATATAAATCAACGAAAGGTAGTATAAAAGGGAAGCAAAGCTTGTGGCATCTTGAATCAGGCTTCCGCCTCCGCTTATAAGCATATCCGATTCTTTTATTGCGGAAATTAAATTCCTAAAATTATCCCTTTTTACAGAATTAACCCCGTAAATTTTCGAAGTCTCTTCTGGAGAGTTGGATAAAACGGTGATTTTTATACCGGGAATTTCTTTTTTGAGGTTTTCTACAATAAAATAAAGCACCGCCTCGTCGCCCAAATTGTTAAATCCGTAATAGCCAGAAATTACCACATTTTTCAATTTATCCACCTCTTCAACAGGCCTTTTGAAAAATCAGCTAAAAGACAAAGAACCAAGCCCAAAATTATACCTAATCCCAAACCTACAAAAGTCCTTAAAAGGGATATCAAAAAGGGTGTGTGTATATGAGCGAAAGTGTTTACTAAGGAAACCTGTCCAATAGCCCCTAAAACCAAAAGGGGTAATCTTTTATCGTTGTAACCTCTGTAGAGCAAAAGCAGCATAAAGGGATGCCCGACCAAAAACTCCTTTGTCCTCGGCCTTACTCCAAGAACCCTATCCAAAAGGTATCTAAACTTCAACTCTAATGTGCTCACTCCAACCGCTGATTCATTGCCAGTTCTGCTCAAATATACAAGACCCACTATTGAAAACACAAAAGCTAATATTAAATATTTAACAAGCACCGGCTGGTCCAATATTTCCTTTATCTTCTTTACAGGATCTTTATCGCTGTAAAATAAATAGACAAGGCAAGCAACAATCAATACAGGAAGCAAATATGCAAGCTTTACACCTGCAAATTGGTCAATTTTTACCATATACTCTGTTGACGATAATAACCCTGACATTATAAAGGCACCAATTAAAGAATAAAGTGTCATTACAACCATTTTAATAATAGCTTGTAGGATAAAGATATCTTTTTTATTCAAAAGGTTATAAATAGATAAAACGGGAAAAACTACAACTGAAGCTAAAGCCATCAATTTTAGCGAAATCGTCGGTGCAACAAAAAGCATTGCTATCCATAAAAGTGAAAGCATCCCAAAGACTTCAAAAGCATATTTAAATCCTATCTGCAATAAAATCATAGCAAAGCCTGCAATTGGTCCAAGTCCTAATAAAAGCAATAAAATCCTGTTTTGATGTATGTTATCATAAGGTTTGGGGAGTTTAAAAGAGCCCAATTCTACTACAAAACCTTGGTTTTTCAATTTAGAAACCGTTTTGGAAATTACCTCCGAATTGACCTGTAATTTCGCATTAACCTCATCTACAGGAAGCATCTTATAATAAAGGATCCTAATATTTCTTTCTCTAACCGCCAAGGTAAAACGGTCTATAAGGTTTTCTGGGGTGATGGTACCAAGCTCATTGTCAGCTACAGTATGTAACCTTAATACTTTATTGTTCAAAAGTTTTGCTAATTTGTCTATTCCCATCTGATTGTAAAATTCTACAGTTCCAAGGGACAAATTGTTTTTATGGAACTCATCGGCTATAGGTTTTAACCCTGTTGGAAAACCGGGAATTTTTTTATCGGAAAAAAGAACAGCTGTAATCATACTCCCCGAGTTTGCTAAATCTTCAAAAACAAATTTAATAGATTCATCGTTTACGAGGGGCCAATTTTTTATCATTAATACCGTATGTAATCCTAAACTTTCAAGACTTTTTATTTCATCCCTGTCAAAACCCACGCCGATATTTAATAAACTCAACATAGGAATATTTACAGCAATAGCATCCTGGCCATTTAAACTGAAAACCTCCACCTTATCATTCCCGATTTTGTTTTTTAGATGGTTTATTAACCTCGAAGACATTTTCTTATCAGAAGTTAATATATAAGTTTCGCTTCCTGAAAAGAAAAAATTCCCATTGTATCCTAAAGCTCTTAACCCTTGCCTGTTGGTAACAAAAACCTTACCGTCATTTACCAAGTCCTGAACGGTACTTTCCTTATACAATACGGAGTTTACTCCCCATCCTTTAAAGAGGTTTGCTGCATCTTTCACACTCATGTTTTGTTCCTGAGCTGTTATTTTTATGTCTGTGTAAGAAACCGCAAAATCCACCAATTTATTTTTATCTTCAGCATTTATACGAGGAATAAGGGCAAAAAATGACAATATTAGTGATAAGGCAATTACTGCTGTAAAAAAATTCTTTGCAAACCTTTTATTCCTATTCATGCAAACCATCCCTTCAGAACCCTATTTTTTTATGATCTGATAGCTTCCCTTTACCATAAGAACTAAATTGGTTTTTGCATAAACCCCTCTGTTGTCATCCCTTGGTATAATCAAAAGGTGATTGGCTAAAATCTTTTCTCCCTTTTTTAAATCCTTCCCATCGGTTA
This sequence comes from Thermovenabulum sp., assembly GCF_049701175.1. GTDB lineage: Bacteria > Bacillota > Thermosediminibacteria > Thermosediminibacterales > Thermosediminibacteraceae > Thermovenabulum. The sequence goes on along the minus strand of NZ_JBNATW010000010.1, from coordinate 41,403 downwards.
TATCCGAGATCCCCCCTCCATGCATGCTGTAGACAACTCCCACACCGCTTCTTAAAATAATTTCAGTCCCCATGTCACCTACTAATGTTTCTCCACTGCAAAGACTTACAACAACAAAAGAGTCGCTTTTTATAAATTTGGTTTCTATATAATTCCTAATATCATCTATTGCCGAATCCACATAACTTTTTGTAACCAAAGGGTCAGCTTCTGTACCGGGATCGTCTACTGCACCTTTTGCAATAATTGCAAAAATTAAAACAATAAAAAAAGAAAGGGCAAATAAAGTTTTTTTCTTCATCCGGTATCCCCCATTTTAATATATTTTATTTTATTGTTTCTTCATTTTTAAATAGGCAATTATAAAATCATCTATTTCTCCATCCATTACAGCTTGTACATTCCCTACTTCCACGTTGGTTCTATGGTCTTTTACAAGGCTGTAAGGATGAAACACATAAGACCTTATTTGGCTTCCCCATGCAATCTCTTTTTGTTCCCCTCTTAGCTCGTTTATCTTTTTTTGCTGTTCCTCCATGTAAAGGTTGAAGAGCTTTGCTTTTAAAAGCTTCATAGCGGTATTGCGGTTGCTCTGCTGAGAACGTTCATTTTGGCAGGTCACTACAATCCCCGTTGGAATGTGTATAATCCTCACCGCTGATTCCGTCTTGTTTACGTATTGCCCGCCTGCCCCACCGGCTCTAAAGGTTTCTATCTTTATATCTTCCGGTTTTATTTCGATTTCAATGTCATCCTCAATTTCGGGAATAACATCTACCGATGCAAAGGATGTATGCCTTCTTCCAGCTGCATCGAAGGGAGAAATCCTCACCAACCTGTGGACTCCGCTCTCGGATTTTAAGTATCCGTAAGCATAAGGGCCTTCTACGAGAATTGTTGCGCTCTTTATCCCCGCTTCCTCACCGGGAAGGATATCAAGCACCTTAACCTTGTAGCCCTTATCCTCAGCCCAACGGGTGTACATCCTCAAGAGCATTTCTACCCAATCCTGTGCCTCAGTACCTCCTGCACCTGCATGCAGGGAAAGTATAGCGTTATTTTTGTCGTATTTGCCCCTCAATAGGGATTTTAATCGGAGTTTCTCAAAATCCCTTTTAAATCTTTCTGCATCTTTCTGGATTTCCCTTACCACTTCCTCATCCGCTTCATCCTCTGCAAGTTCAATTAAGGCCAGCAAATCTTGGTACTCCTTGTAAAGTGTCTCGTAATTTTCTACTTTTTCTTTTAAAAGGTTCAACCTCTGCATTATCTCCTGAGCCTTTTGCGGATCATCCCAAAAATCTGGTTTATAGGTTTTTTCCTCTAAAACCTTTATCTCCTCTTTAACAGCATCAATTTCAAAGAGCATCCCTCATCTCTTTGAACAGCTCTTCATAATCCTTTAATTGGCTTTTGAGTTCATCAAGCATCACAAATACCTCCTTTTAAGATTCAAACCTGCCGCAGCATTTTTTGTATTTTTTTCCGCTTCCACAGGGGCAAGGATCGTTTCTTCCTACTTTCTTTCCCTTTCTTACCGGCATTTTCTTTTCGCCTTCATCCCCGTGAAAATAAGTGACATTCCTTGCAACTTCTTTCCTCTTAGGCATTGCACTCACTCTTATTCTGAATAGATACCTCAAAGTGTCCTCTTTTATATTTTTAATCATTTCCTGAAACATTTCGAAACCTTCAATTTTATATTCAACAAGTGGGTCTCTCTGCCCGTAAGCCCTAAGTCCAATTCCCTGCCTCAGCTGATCCATAGCATCAATATGATCCATCCACTTTTGGTCAACCACTTTAAGCATTACAACCTTTTCTAACTCTCTGAGTGTTTCGCTCCCTATCTCCTCTTCCTTCTTTTCATAGGCCCTTTTCAGTAGGGAAATTAGCTCTTCTTTTATATCCTCTCTTGTTTTCTCTTCGACGTTGTAATTGGAAAAATCCACCTTTATCATGAAAATATCATAAAAATATTCCGACAGCCCTTTTAAATCCCACTCTTCAGGGTGAATCTCTTTACCAGCGTAGATATTAAGGATTTCTTCTACAACATCCTCCATCATGTTTAATATATTTTCCTTTAAATTTTCCCCTTCCAAAATCTTTCTTCTCTCAGCATAGATGATTTCCCTTTGTTTGTTCATCACATCGTCGTATTCTAAAAGGTGCTTTCTTATATCAAAGTTTTTAGCCTCTACCTTTTTCTGCGCGTTTTCAATAGCCTTCGTAATCAGCGGATGTTCAATAGGCTGATCGTCTTCAATTCCTAATCTATCCATAAGACCTTTTACATTGTCTGAGCCAAATAACCTCATCAAATCGTCTTCTAAAGAAACGAAAAACCTCGAAGAGCCCGGGTCCCCCTGCCTGCCGGAGCGTCCCCTAAGCTGATTGTCAATCCTCCTTGCCTCATGCCTTTCAGTGCCTATTACATGAAGCCCTCCCAGCTCAGCAACCCCTTCTCCCAATACAATATCTGTACCTCTACCTGCCATATTTGTTGCAATCGTCACTGCACCCTTTTGCCCGGCTTTAGCAATTATTTCTGCTTCCTTTTCGTGGTATTTTGCATTTAAAACCTGGTGGGGTATACCCTTTTTCTTCAACATTTCGCTGAGCTTTTCGGATTTTTCTATGGATACTGTGCCAACAAGGACCGGTCTTCCTATTTTATAGCACTCTTCTATTTCCCTAACAACTGCTTCAAACTTAGCCTTTTCGGTTTTATATACCACGTCTGGATAATCTATCCTAATCATAGGCTTGTTGGTAGGTATCACTACCACATCCAAACCGTAAATTTTTCTAAATTCTTCCTCTTCTGTAGCAGCGGTACCGGTCATGCCTGCAAGTTTTTTATACATTCTGAAATAGTTTTGGAAGGTTATCATAGCAAGGGTTTTGCTCTCCCTTTCCACTTTTACGCCTTCCTTTGCTTCTATCGCTTGGTGCAAACCCTCGCTGTAACGCCTTCCGAACATAAGCCTTCCCGTGAATTCGTCAACAATGATGACCTGACCATCCTTTACAACATAATCCCTATCCCTTTTCATTAAATAATGAGCTTTCAACGCTTGGTGGAAATGATGCAAAAGCTCAACATTTTCTTCATCGTATAAATTTTCCACCCCTAAAAAATCTTCTGCCTTTTTTATACCGCTCTCGGTGGGAATTACAGTATGCGCCTTTTCGTCAACAATAAAATCTTCACCCTGTTTCAGCCTTGGCACAAATTTTGCGAATTTGTAGTATATATCAGTAGATTCCTCCGACTGTCCAGAAATTATTAAAGGGGTTCGGGCCTCATCTATAAGGATGCTGTCGACCTCATCAATTATCGCATAATTTAATTCCCTTTGTACCATGTGCTCTTTATAAAGCACCATATTGTCCCTTAAGTAGTCAAAACCGAACTCATTATTGGTTCCATAGGTGATATCCGCATTATAAGCCTTTTTTCTCTGTTCAAAATCCAATCCGTGAACTATTAGCCCCACTTCAAGACCTAAAAACCTGTAGACTTTGCCCATCCACTCGCTATCGCGTTTTGCCAAATAATCGTTTACGGTCACGACATGTACCCCTTTGCCCGTCAGGGCATTTAAATAAGCAGGCATGGTTGCTACAAGGGTTTTGCCTTCTCCTGTTTTCATCTCAGCAATTCTTCCTTGATGGAGAACTATTGCTCCTAACACTTGGACATCAAAGGGGCGCATTCCAAGGGTCCTTTTTGCTGCCTCCCTTACAACCGCAAAAGCTTCCGGCAAAAGGTCATCCAAAGTTTCTCCTCTGGAAAGCCTTTCCTTAAATTCTTGAGTTTTTGATGATAATTCTATATCGGAAAGAACCCTGATTTTGGGCTCCCAATCGTTAACCCTTTCAACAATAGGCATTAATTTTTTGATTTCCTTTTCATTGGTATTCCCAAAAATTTTTTTAAAAAATTCCAGCATTTTAATATTCCTCCTGTAAGGTAGAAAACCTAAAAATATAAGGAACCTCTTTTAGGTTCCCTTTTCAATTTATCTATTAAATTTTATCACTTAAAAGGTGCTTTTTCAACATTCCTAACTGGATCAACCAAAATATACCTATTCCAAGAATTATATCGCCGATGCTCACAACGCGTGGGCGCGGATAGGGAGGCGGGAGGGGAATTATATCCCCTAAAAAGCCTAATTTGGTAGAGGCATCCATCACCGTATGATAAAGGTAATCGGAACTGAAAAGAAGCGGTTTTAGGTAGTTCAGCCCTGCTGTTTCCAAAGCTTTTATTGAAACGGGCATCTTCCCACCATTGGCAACAATAACCAAAGCATTTAATAAAACGCCAAAAAAGGCAGGTTTCATGGGACTTAAATGAAAGTTGGAGGTAATGGCGTACATTAGCAGTCCGTAGGAAACTAATACAAAAAAAATATTGTATTTTACTGCAAAAATATGAAGGCTGCCCTTTAGAAAAAAAGGAATGTACCTGATCATAAAGGAAAGGAATATTAAATGAAGGTTTTTAAGGGGCAATTTTGCGAGATTAGAAAAACTTCCCTTTCTCAAAAGTCCAATTATTACTGATATTATCATTACATCAACCAGCATATTTTACCCTCCTTTTAATGCACCTTCTTTTTCGAGCACTACCTTCAAAGCTTTTACCATATCTTCTCTGAATAATACTCCTACGTTATCTTCAATTTCCTTCAGTGCATCTTTTGGACTCAGTGCCCTTCGATAGGGTCTATCTGTGGTCAAGGCATCGTATACATCCGCTACCGCTATAATTGCCGCTCCGAGGGGGATTTCAGCCCCTTTTAATCCAGAAGGGTAACCGCTTCCGTTTAACCTTTCGTGATGGTGCAGGATGAAAAGGGATGCTTGGGATAGAAAATCAACATTTTTTGTTATGCTCGCCCCCTTCACGGGATGTTCTTTTATTTTCGCAAATTCTTCATCGGAAAGTTTTCCCGGCTTGTTCAGTATTATTTCCGGTATTCCGATTTTTCCTATGTCGTGGAGTAAAGCAGCGTAATTTAGATTCTGTATTAAGTCCTGGTTTAAATTCAACTCCTCTGCTATTGCAACCGCAAATTTAGCCACCCTTTCCGAGTGCCCCCGTGTGTAAGGGTCTTTTGCCTCAAGGGCATTTGCAAGGGCTTGGATGGTCTCCAAATAGGTTTTTCTCATATCCATATAGAGCTTAAAGGAATGCCTTGCCACCAAAAGAGGAATTAAAAACAAAATAACTCCCAATATACCTATGTTAGTATAAATTATGGCCAATAGAACTCCGAGGAAACCCAGGGAAAAGTAATTCGGAATAAGCTTTATGAAGATATTGATATAATTATACAATACCGATTTAGAGCCTAAAAGGTAAATTCCTGTTAAGACTAGACTTGTATTTATTATAAAATATATAGTTATTAGTAAAATTATCTTAATAAAATTATAATAGCTCCAAATATTGCCAATATTCCCTCCCAATTTTTCATAAATTAGCCCAGAAATTCCAACCATCAATATGCATATACATATATTTGTAGCAGACTTATAAAAAGTCATCACTTTTCGCCTTATGATCTCAGTTATTATTTCGGATACTAAAACCATCATCACACTGAATTTATAACCAAATAATAGTATTGAAGCTATATTTATAGCAAAACCCACAGTAATTTCCGTATGGTCTGGAAGGGATACGGGAAGCTGTTCGCTCAAAATTAATAAAAATGAAAAAAACAAGAAGGATGTAAATTTAACTTCTTTATTCATTAAAAAAAAGCTTGTTAAAAAAAAGCTTGCGGAATCTATAATAAAATATAATGCTAAAATTAAAAGAAATATAAAAAATATAAAAAAAGATTTTGATATCTCCTGTTTTCGCACCTGCATCACCTGCAAAATTTATTAATTTAAAATAAAAGGGCCGACAGTTAAAATCATTTATGGCCCAAATTTTAAATTGGCGCCGCCGGCTAAAACCAGGGCGAAAAGGGCAAGGATAATCTTAACAAGGGTATCGTTAATTCTCATTATTATAGCCTCCTCCTAAAAAACGGACTCTGCTCCTTCCGCTATTAGAGCAGGCTATAACCCCCCGCTTCGCTATAAATTACTGTCGGCCCTTTTATTCGCAATTTTCTGAAGTAATAACTGTCAATCTCCTGTTTATAGCATCAAGGGTTGCTCGTGCAGTACATTCGGGCTTGTCCTGTTTGAGAAGCGAAGAACCTAAAAAATACTCTTCGTGTCCATTAACAGAACTTGAAACAAGTACAGCAACGGCTTCTTTATCTGAAATTTTATAAGATAATACTTCTTCTAAGTTAAAAACATATTCCCTGTTCAAAAATTTATGGACAGCTTCTAATGTGGCTTGGGCAGAAAGTTTCATTAAATTATTAAGACTTCCTCCTCCTAATGCCCTGCCTTCATAAATATTATTTTCCGGCCCTAATAAACTGACCATTACCTCGTATGTAATCCCGGATTTTTTGACTTCTATACCGTTTACTTTCAACCTTAAAAGGTATTTGTTGCCAGATTCTTCTCCCAATTGGGCAACACTTATCTTTTTATGGTCAATGTTAGAACCAAAACACGCAATCAATGCCGATTCGATGTCCCTTACTATCTGTTTAGGACTTCTATTGGAATTTGCAAGGACGTGTATTTCGGAAATACTTCCATCAGGAGAAGTATTAATTTTTACCGAAATAACATCCTTTATTTTTTTAATAACATCCTCGTATTGCTTAATTTCTTCCCTTTCCTTCGACATACCATCCCTCCATTTAGTACTTCTATGTATTCTACAAAATTACATAAAATTCCTGCAAAAATAACAACATTTATAAAAAAACATAAAAAAAACACCCCTTCCGGGGAGTAGCTTACATGCCCATATATGCTTTTTTTACCATTTCACTTTCCAAAAGTTCCCTTCCGGTGCCTTCCGCCACTATCCTTCCCGTTTGTAAAATATATCCTCTATCTGCCATTTCAAGGGCTTCCTGGACCTTCTGCTCTACAAGAAGTATTGTCATTCCCGCCTCGGATATGGATTTTAGGATTTCCAAAACCTTATCCACAAGGATGGGCATTAATCCTAAGGACATTTCATCAACAAGCAAAATTTTGGGCCTCGACATAAGACTTCTTGCAATTGCGAGCATCTGCTGTTCTCCGCCAGAAAGGGTCTCGGCTTTTTGATTTTCCCTTTCTTTCAACCTTGGGAATATTTCATATACTTCATTTAGGGTTTTCTTTACTAATTTATTGTCTGAAATAGTGTACGCTCCAAGTAAAAGATTATCGAGAACGCTCATCTTCCCAAAGACCCTTCTGCCTTCCGGCACATGTGCAATCCCTAACTTTACTATTTCATGAGCAGGCAAGGTATCAATCCTTTTCCCCATAAACTCTATTTCCCCGGAAAAGGGTTTTAAGAGCCCTGAAATTGTCTTCAATATCGTAGTTTTCCCTGCACCGTTTGACCCAACAATTGAGACCAATTCTTTTTCCTTTACCTCAAAGGATACATCAAAAATTACAGGGACATTATCATAGCCCACATTAAGATTTTTTACTTTTAGCATGATATCTTTCCCCCAAATACGCTTTTATTACATCCTCATTATTGATGATTTCTTGAGGAGGTCCCTCAGCAATCTTTTTACCAGCATTTAATACTATCACCCGGTCGGATATCGGCATAATAGCTTCCATTATATGCTCCACAATCAGTAAAGTAATACCGCTTTCCCGCAGTTTCAAACACATATCCACTGCCTGTTTTATTTCCGTTGTATTAAGGCCTGCCATAACCTCATCGAGCATGACCATCTTGGGTTTCGTAGCAAGAATTCTTGCAAGTTCCAATCTTTTTTTATCAACAATGGTCAAGCTCGATGCAAGTAAATCCCTTTTTTCATAAAGCTGCGTAAAATGTAATACTTCATCGGCGATTTCTTCCGCTTCCTTCCTGTTTTTCGCCCTTAAGAATGCTCCGGTTAAAACATTATCCCTTACCGTCATTTCCTTCAAAGGTTTAACAATTTGAAAGGTCCTCGTCAAACCTAATGCGGTAATCCTGTGGGGAGGCCAACCGGTGATTTCGGTACCCTCGAAAAAAACTTTTCCCGAAAAGGGCTTATAAAATCCAGTGATGCAGTTAAAGAGTGTGGTCTTCCCCGCTCCGTTAGGACCAATTAGACTTACTATTTCACCCTCATTGACTACAAAACTTATGTCCTCATTAGCTATGAGGTTTCCGAACTTCATGGTTATATTTTCAAGACAAAGCTTTTGCTTTTGCATGGATGGGCTCCCCCTTTTTCCTTTTTTGCTTCAAAATACCTATTATACCGTTGGGTTCATAACAGGCTATTATTACTATCAAAGCTCCGAAAATGATGAGGTCTATCCCCTTACCGGTACCACCCAATATTATACGCGTATACTCCGATAAAGGAATTAACACTGCCGCACCTATTATAGGGCCATAAATGCTGCCGATACCTCCCAATACGGTAAGTAAAACTATTTTCATAGAAATTTCGAGGGGAAATACCATAAAGGGGTCAATATACAATATATACTGAGCGTAAAGAGTTCCCAAACTCGCGGTAAACGCTGCACTTATCATCATAGCATAAAGTTTGTAAATCGTCGTATTTATACCCAAAGCTTCAGCAGCTTCATGACTATCCCTGATAGCCTTTAAATAATAACCCATCCTGTTTTTTTCTATTGCCTTTGCAGTATACACCACCGCTAAGAAGAGGATATAGGCTATTAGAAAGTAGGGTATTTTTGACGAGTGAAATTGGAAATTATAAATCCCTTCTTCCACAATGGGTATGGAAATTCCCGTAGCTCCTTCCACATAATCCCAACTGACAAAAATCTGTTTTATGATTTCCGCTATAGCGAGGGTCGCTATAGCAAAATAATGGCCTTTTAACTTGAAGCACGGATAACTCACCAATGCTGAAATAATTGCTGCTAAAAACGCACCCATTATCATGCCGAACCACGGAGATATGTGAAATTTATAAAAGAGCACTGTAGATGTATAAGCCCCTATACCAAAGAATGCAGCATGTCCGAAAGATGTCTGACCTGCAAAACCGGTGATTATATTCCACGCTTCACCCAATCCTGCAAAAATCAAAAACAAAATTAAGATATGGCGGAAGTTGTTGTTGGTATATATAAAAGGTAGTATCAAAATTGAAAGAAGAATTACCATCAAAGTATTAATTTTTGGCTTTTTCATATCTTACCACCAGCCCTTCCCGTATTACCATCCGAATAAACCCTTTGGCCTGAATTGAAGCACCAAAAGGTAAAGCAGGAATACAACAGCATATTTAAATTGAGTCCCAAGAAAAAATCCTCCCAAACTCTCCGCAAGCCCCACTATTATACCACCAAGCAGCGCCCCTTGAATATTGCCAAAACCTCCAAAGGCAACTATCACAAAAGCAAGGAGGCTGTATAGCGCACCCGCTTCAGGATAGACCGGAAAAAAGGTAGAAAGGAGCGTTCCTGCTACTCCCACGCAAATACCGGATATGCCAAAAGTAACGGCATACACCTTTTCGGTATCAATTCCCATGAGTTTTGCCGTATCCCTGTCAAGGGCCGTTGCCTGAATTGCCATACCCATTTTGGTCTTTTTTACAAAATAAAAAATTATTACTGTCATCAAAATACTGCCAAATGCCGCAACTAATTGAGGCATTCCTATTATAACAGGGCCCATAGCGACTTTTTTGTCAGCTACAAAAGATTCGGTAATGAACCTGTAATTAGGTGTCCATAAAAATTGAGCCAAGTTTCTTATGAATAAACTAAGTCCAAATGTAGCAAGCAGGGCTGTTAAACCGGGAGCATCTAAAACCTTTTTAATTATCAATTTATATGTTAAAAAACTTATAACAAAAATAAAGAAGGAAGCTATGGGAAGGGTTAAAAGAGGGTCTAATTTAAAGAGGGCATACATCCAAAAAGCAGTATACATAGAAATCATCAAGAATTCACCATGAGCAAAATTTATTATATCCATAACACCCCATATCAAGGTCAATCCTACTGCCACGAGAGAATATACAAATCCTATCAAAACACCGCTTATTATCACCTGACCCAGCATATCCATCTCCTTTCAGGATTAACTTTAAGGGGGCTTTTAAAGCCCCCTCTCTACACTTTATTTTTATCTCTTACTCCATTCGGGGAAAGCAGGAATTGGCGGTTTTGTCTGGAAATTCTCCGGCCAAACGGCTTCATATATTCCGTTTTGAATCTGAGTCATAACCGAAGCGGAATATATATTCTGTCCGTCTTCGCCAAACTTTATTTTACCCGATACAAAATACGGTGCGCTAAATTCGGTGTTCTTTAAAACTTCCATAACCTTTGCTGGATCCGTAGTACCTGCCTTGTTTATGGCTTCCGCAATCACCATAGCCGATGCAAAGTCTTCCAATGTAGGACCGTCAATATCTACTCCAGACTTTTTCTTATAAATCTCGTTTATCTTGGCTAAGTCGGGCATTTTGCTGAATAGTGCAGAGGTAGTAGCGTTGGGCCCTTCAAAATAATCCGCGTCCTTGCCGAGGTTCTTTACAAATTGCGGATCCTGATAACCGCCGCAGTATGAAAGAACTACTTTGGGAACTACATTTAATTCCTTGTACTTTTTAACGAACATAGTCATGTCTCCGATATAGGAAGCATGGAATATAGCATCTGGAGCTGCCGCTTTTATCTTCTGTACTTCTGTATCTACGTTAGATACATTTGCCGGGTATTTTACATCAAGCACAAGTTCAAATCCATCATTTTTATAGTTTTCTATTGTCTTTTGCACCATCTGGAAGGCGTGAACGCCGTATTCATTGTCTATATAAACAACAGCTATCTTTTTGATGCCCGCGTTGAATTTTTCGTTTAAGTATTTTAAATAGTCAAAGAAGAATTTTGTTTCCATTCCATCGTGAGGAGCAATTCTCGTAAACCACTTTAAACCTCTTTCGGTTAAAGCTGCCGAGCTTGACGAACCCGCTACGAAAGGTATCTGGAACCTTTCTGCAACCTGACTTGCCGGTTTTGTTGCGGAGCTGTGGTAGCATCCGATTAATCCTACAACCTTTTCGTTTTGAATCAGCCTTTCCGCTTCCGATTTTGCAATTTCAGGGTTTGCCTGATGGTCAGCAAAAATGAATTTGACTTTTGCGCCTTTTAAATTGGGGAGTCCCGCTGATTTTGCAAGTTCCATGTTGATTTCCGGATGTTCCCCGTTGATTATTTCTTCCGCTGTTTCAATGGCATACTTCAACTTTACACCTGTAGCTGCCGCGGAACCCGTCAAAGGAAGAATGGCTCCTATTTTTATTTCCTGCTGCTCTGCGGGCTTTTGTGCTTGCTGCGAACATCCCTGTAGGATTAAAGAAGCAACCAGGAAGAAGGCTACAATTAAAGCAATACTTTTTTTCATGCTTCGCAACCTCCTCTATTTTTATTTTTTGATTAATAATTTAATATCTATTTTTTTTAATTCGATAAAATTTTTAAAATACCTCTTTTTCGTCAATATTTTTTATTTTTATTATATTTTTGATATATTGTGATACACTATTTTGTTTTTTTGTATTCAATAAAATTTAGATACAAAAATTTAAATAAACGCGTTTAAAGGAAATAATCATAATATTGCTATAAAACAATATAAATCAAACCAATTTGAAGAATTTTATTGTTATTTATATCCCATTCCCGATTTTCTCCTTTGACACTATTTGTTAAAGTAAAGTATTTTAAAAGTAAATAATAAATTGGAAAGGGGGTTTTTGTTATAAAAAACCCAAATTTTTGGAAGGGCTTCTGGCAGTTGGCTGACCCAAAAATATGGATTGCTTCCACGGTACCTATGCTCGTAGCTGCTGCACTATCCTATGGTATGGAGAATAAGTTTAACCTTTTTTGGTTTTTGTTGGGCTCAGTGGGGGTGTATTTAATCGAAATAGGGAAAAATGCAGTAAACGAAGTTGTAGACTATAAATCGGGCGTTGATACTTTTATTGCACCAGATGAAAGGACTCCCTTTAGTGGTGGTAAAAAGACTATAGTCGACGGCCTCTTAACAGTAGAAGACGCAAAGAAAATCGCAATTTATACCCTTTCGGCAGCTGCTGCGATAGGGATATTTATTTCATTTCTTAGGGAACCTAAGGTATTTTATATAGGGCTTTTAGGCATGGCATTGGCGGTTTTTTACAGTTTGCCACCCTTTATGCTATGCTACAGAGGTCTCGGTGAATTGGCAGTAGGTATCACCTTCGGTCCCCTTGTTCTTTGCGGAATGTATTTGGTATTAGCTCATAATATCTCAAAAGAAGCCATCATTGCATCTACAATATTAGGATTTTTAATTGCAAACGTCCTATGGGTCAACCAATTTCCGGACTATGAAGCCGATAAAAAAGGAAATAAGAAAAATTGGGTAGTGAGACTGGGTAAAGAACGCTCTATAAAGGTTTATGCACTACTTTTTGCGATGGCTTACATTGCCGACCTTTTACTTGCAGTCTATTCAAAAAAATTTTTGTTCTTACTCCCTTTGATTACCATTCCGAATTCAATTAAAGCTGTAAAAATTGCAAAAAATAATTTAAACGATATACCAAGGTTTATTGAAGCCAATGCGCTGACCGTTCAAATCTATCAGCTCACCGGCCTTACACTTATTATAGCTTCGCTACTTTCTAAATATATCTAAATACGACAATTTGTGATTGTGATTATAAAAAATAATTTTTGGTTGGATAAAGAAGGATTTTTCTATTTTTTGTATAATATATTAATAACATAAAATAATTTTCAAATATATAAATAGATAGAATTAAGGGGGTCATTTTATGAAAAAAATTATAGCTGCAGTTGTATGTGTTTTACTTGTTGCAATGTTGCTTGCAGGCTGTTCTTCTTCCAATCAAAGCCAGCAGCAGCAACAGCAACAACAGCAGCAACCACAAGAGCAACAGCAAGCTCAACCTTCTCAGGAAACATTAAAAGACGGGGTATACTATGCTGAAGCAAAGGATTTTGATGATCACGGCTGGAAACCAATGGCTACGGTTATTGTTAAAGATGGGAAAATTACCAATGTATTTTTCGACTACATAAACAAAGATGGAAAACTTAAGACCTTTGATGCCGAATATGCAAAAAATATGAAGGCAAAAACTAATACTACACCTCTTGATGCAGCTACAGCTTTAGCAAATTCATTGATATCAAAACAAAAAGTCGATGAAGTGGATGCGGTAACCGGTGCAACCCACACCGTTCAAGATTTTAAAACTATCGTTGCCGAAGCTCTAAAGAATCCTGTAACCTCACAAGGACAATACAAAGATGGGCTCTACAAGGCTATAGAAAAAGAATTTGATGACCACGGCTGGAAGGCAATGGTTGCAGTAATTGTAAAAGATGGAAAGATTTCCTCCGTATTTTGGGATGAAATAAATAAGGATGACAACACCAATTACAAGCTCTCCAACGCGGATTACGCAAAGAATATGGAAGCACAAACAAAAATGACCCCGACAAAAGCGTATGAATCATTAAGCAAATCCTTAATCGAAAAACAAGATCCCGCTGCTGTTGATAAGGTGACAGGTGCAACCCATACTACAGAAAAATTCAAGACATTGGTTTCAGAAGCGTTGTCCTTTGCAAAATAAATTTTTAAAAATTAAGATTAATTGTATTTAGTAAGTAAATTGAAGGCATATAACCTATGCCTTCAATTTTTTTAAAAACTATTTCAAAGTTGATTTTTTATGACTTTTTTATGATAAACTATTTCAATATGGATTAATTTTAATTTAAAAGAGAGGTTTTTATATGTCATATTTCGCCATTGATATTATTCAAGATGAAATTAAAGAAATGGATTCTTTGCTAAAAAAACAATTCAGCGCTAATTTCGGCCTCATTTCTGAAGCAGTAAAAAATACCGTTTTAAACGGGGGAAAAAGGTTAAGGCCTATTCTTCTGCTCCTTTGTGCAAAATGCGGAAAAAATTACGACAAAGTCAAAGCCATAAATCTTGCCTGCGCAGTAGAACTAATACACTCTGCTACCCTTATTCACGACGATATTGTGGATGATTCCAAGCTTAGAAGGGGATTGCCTACCCTTCAATCCCTTTTCGGAAAAGATGCCGCTGTTTATGCAGGCGATTATGTTCTTATTAAAGCCTTTAATTTTTTAAACTCCATAAAGGACTTCGACATTATAAATAGATTTTCAAGGGTATTGGAAAAAATGGTTATAGGAGAAATAAAGCAAAAAGAGCAGAATTTTAAAATAATTTCCTTTGCCGATTACTTAAAAAGGGTTAAGAAAAAAACAGCTCTGCTTTTTGGACTGAGCTGTGAGGTGGGAGCAATAATTTCCAGCTCAAAAAATGAAACAATAACCGCTTTGAAAAACTATGGGATAAATTTCGGTATGGCCTTCCAAATAATTGATGACATCTTGGATTTTACAGGACAAATGGAAGTGCTCGGTAAAAGCCCTGGAAATGACATAAAAGAAGGGGTAATAACCTTACCCCTTCTTTACGCAATATCATTGCCTGATTATAATAAGGTGCTTTTGGAATTGATTGAAGATATAAAAAGCGGAAAGGATTCTTCTTCCCAAATTGTAAAAATTGTGCGTGAATCGGGTGCCATTGACTACTCAAAACAAATTGCCAAAAAATTCTTGGATAGGTCCATTAGTAATTTGTCTCAAGTCGAAAATTTATCCGTTAAAAGTGCCCTTGAATTCATTGCCCTTTCCTCTATAGAGCGCACCTTTTGATGTAGGCTTTCCTCCCCTTAATACCCTTTTACCGAATTTTATTAGGGCTGGAATCAAATATTTATCGATACCGAAGGAATGCCCCGCTCCCGAGAAGAGCACCGCAAGGGATACCATAAAGAACCACATATCTCCCGAGCCAGAAATCATAAAATTAAGCAGCATAAATAAGGAACCCAAGGCTGCAAGGCTTGTAAATAAGCCCAAAATTAAGCAGACACCGATGGTAAGCTCTGAAAGCGTAATAACCGTCTGGAAAAACAATGCATGAGGAAAAATAAATTTTTCTACAAAATGGGCATACCACTCAGGAGTATTGGGTCCTATGGGACTTGTAGAAGCTCCGGCTACAAGTTTTGTACCTTCGGAAAGCCAGCCCGCATGCACCTTTTCTATTCCCGACATAAGCCATCTGTAACCCAAGTATATCCTTAAAATCGCAAGCCAGATTAAACTTGTGTTAACAGTCACATTCTCGATTATATAAGACCTATCCCTTAGTTTTTCAAAAAACTGCTTTCTAAAGTATTCCTTGACAAAGCCGAATCCCCCGACAAGGTATAGATAGTGCATATCTGCCGCATGCTTTATGAATTTTGCTGGGAATCCAGTGAGTTTCATCCCCATAACTTGAGCCACGCAGTATTTTTCTCCGAGAGAAACCATATTGCCGTGGAGGTTAAGCTTCAAAGGCTTTTTACTCTTACCGGTAATATCTGCGTAAATGTTGTAAGCAGCACATTGTCCTGACTGCATAGCAGATTCTACCAAAGCAGGCATCACGTTCTTTTTTTCATCGGTGTAAAAAGCAACATCACCTATAGCGTAGATGCCCTTTTCACTTGTTTCCATAAATTCGTTTACGACAATTCTTCCTCTTCCACCCGTCTGCAATCCAAGTTTCGATGCAATGCTGCTTCCCCTTACTCCTCCCGTCCATATAAGGGTGCGGGTTTTTATCTCTTCCCCGGTTTTTAAAACCACCTTGTCTTCTTCAACCTTTACAATAGGGGAATTAGTGAGAATTCTTACATTGTGTCTTTCAAGATAATTTTTGGATACGTTAATCAATGATTCGTCGAGATTGGGTAAAATTTTGGGAAGGGCTTCAACAACTATTAAAGATACTTCTTCTTTCCTTATTTCACCTTTTTTTGATAATTCTTCAACCCATTCAACAAGTTCACCGATCATTTCAATACCGGTAAATCCTCCGCCACCTACCACAAAGGTCAATAATTCCCTTCTTTTGTCTAAATCCTTTTCTTCTTTTGCCCTTTCAAACATTTCTTCAATATGCTGCCTTATCTTTACTGCATCTTCGTAGGACCACAATGTGAAAGAATTTTCCTTCATTCCGGGGATGTTAAAGAATTCCGGCTCACTTCCACAGGCTAAAAGGAGGTAATCAAAATAATATTCGCCCTTTTCTCCTATTAACAGCCTATTGTTGAGGTCAAAGTCCTTTATATCGTCAATGATGAGTTCTACCTTTGTTTCTTCAAGGGCAATATCTAAAGGATAACATACACCCTCTGGCTTTATTCTCCTTCCCGCTACTTCGTGAAGCTGAGTTAAGTAAATCTGGTCTTTCGATCGGTTAATAAGGTAAAGCTCTACATCCTTACTTTTTTTAAAAAGCTTATTAAGTGTAAGTGCAGCAGTTAACCCCCCAAATCCTCCTCCAAGCACAACGATTTTTTTTGTCTTCATCAATATATCACCTCCGAAAATTCTAATTTAATTATATATTTTTATCCTTATATTATATTTCTATGATTTTTTTTATAAACCTTCTTTAATTATAAAAAAATTAAAAAAATCCTATGATTCTTCTCCTTCCCCTTTGAGTACTCCCATTGGCTTTAACCTCACAATAGGTTGTGTAAGTCCCGCTTCCACAAGGGTATTTACCACCTCATCTATATCCTTATATGCCAGCGGCGCTTCATCAAGAAGGGCCTTTAAGTCCTTTGAAGCTATATAGACATTATCAAGCTGTTTTAAAAGCTCTTCTTTTGTAAATTCCTCCTTTGCTTTTTTTCGTGACATTACCCTGCCTGCACCGTGATTTACCGAATTGAAAGTCGCACTAATAGCTTTCAGTCCTATAAGTACATAAGACGCCGTTCCCATGCTTCCGGGAATTATTGCTGGATGTCCGGTTTCTTTAAAAATCAAAGGATTATCCGGATGGCCAGCGGGCAATGCCCTTGTGGCTCCCTTTCTATGGACCAAAAGCCATCTCCCATTGTGTTTTTCTTTTTTTGCAATATTATGGGCAACATCGTATAAAATGTTGAGCCCTAATTCCTTTTCATCTTTTTTAAAAACTTTGCAAAAAGCCTCCCTTATAAAATAAGTTATTAGCTGCCTGTTGCAAAAAGCGTAATTCGCAGCAGCCCCCATTGCACCCAAGTATTTTTGCCCGTCCTCCGAATGAATGGGTGCGCAGGCAAGTCCTTTAACCGGAGCTTTCGTTCCATTTTTATCCTGATTTTCCCACATTCTTTTAGAAAAATCGGTGCATATCTGGTGACCCAATCCCCTGCTACCTGTATGTATAAGCACATAAACAAAGCCCTTTTTCAATCCAAAGTATTCGGCGGTTTTTTCATCAAAGATATTACTGATTTTTCCTATTTCAATAAAATGGTTGCCTCCTCCTATTGTGCAGAGTTGATCCGCTCTTTCCCTTGCAGTTTTAGGCACACAATTCGCATCCGCAAAGGTTATGCATCCATTATCTTCAATCCTAAAAAGATCTTCCTTTCGCCCAAACCCCGCATCGATGAAATGTTTGACACCCACCGAAGCTATTGCTTCCAAATCCGGTTTTCTAAAAGCCTTTATTGCACTGGATTTGCCTACTCCTGAAGGCACGTATTCCGAAATTAATTCCAATATTTTTTTTAAACGTTCTCTTGTCAATTCCTCCGCAGGAATATTTGTAGTAATCAACCTCACCCCGCAGTTAATGTCCATCCCCACCGCTCCGGCAGACACCACACCTTCTTCCCAGTCGGTTGCCATCACACCCCCTATGGGGAGCCCAAAACCCGTATGGATGTCAGGCATCCCTATTACAGGGCTTACAACTCCTTTCAACATGGAAGCATTGTAAAGCTGCTTTAAAGATTCATCCTCTACAAAATCATTGAAAAGCCTTTCACTTAAATACACATTTATTTTTATTTTATTTTCTTCATTTTCAAACTCGTACAGGTTCGTTGATATCTTTCTCAGTTTTTCCTTCATAGTAAATATACCTCCCTTAAAGACAATATTAACTGAAACACTCAATAAAGAAAAGGGAAAAATACTTATGGAGGGATACCTATGTACGTATTTATTCCTAAAAGGGCATTTTTTGAAAAAGAAGCATTAGACTACCCTATGGGGAAAAAAATTTATTTAAAGATGCAGGAACTCGGTGTTGATACCGAAATAATAGGGTCTCATAATAGGATAACGGGAATCCCCGGGAAAACACCTCAGGAGGCATTCTTTGAGGCAAAAAGGACTTTAGTGGTCGGAATTCGCCGTACCCTTGATTTTGAAAGCTGCAAGCCATCCGCCCATTTTCAACTTCCCCTTGTAACAAGCTGTGTAGGAGAGTGCGAATACTGTTATTTAAATACCACACTTGGCAAAAAACCCTATATAAGGGTTTATGTAAACATTGAGGAAATCCTTAAAAAAGCAAAAAAATATATTGAAAAAAGGGTTCCTGAAATTACTTTTTTTGAAGGGTCTGCCACTTCGGACCCCCTCCCTGTTGAACCCTACACCGATTCCCTTAAGAAAACCATTGAATTTTTCAGCAAGGAGGGATACGGGTATTTCAGGTTTGTAACCAAATTTTCAAATGTAGATTCCTTACTTGATGTTGAACATAATCAGAAAACAACGATACGCTTCAGTATAAATTCCGAAAGTATTATAAAACAGTTTGAACATAAAACTCCATCTTTAGATGGGAGGATTAATGCTGCCTTAAAGGTTGCAAAAGCAGATTACAAACTGGGGTTCATGATAGGACCCATTTTTCACTATCCCGGTTGGGAATACGAATATGATAAAATGCTTTTCAAATTAGCCAAGTGCTTTCAAAACTACAATAAAACTATTGAATTTGAGCTTATTACTTATAGATTTACAGCAAGGGCAAAGAAGAACATTTTGGAGGTTTTCCCGCGGACCAAATTACCTTTAGAAGAAGGGGAAAGGATTTTCAAATTCGGACAGTTCGGTTACGGAAAATACCTTTATCCCAAGGAAAAAATGGAGGAATTGAAAAACTTCTTTGAAGAAAAAATCCGGGAGTATTTCCCGGCACACAATATCCTTTATTTTGTTTAATTCTCCTCATCAAAGGAAAGAACGAATTTCTTTGCTTTTACCCGTTCAAGAGAATTAAGCTCTTTTTGAAGGTTTTCAATTTCCTCATCACTGCCGCAAAGCTGAAGTATTATTAGCCCCTCGTCGTAGCACTGTTTCTCATCAACTTCATGCAGCCCTAATCTAGCTTTAATGTTGCATCCATATTTTGTCAATATTTCTTGGACCTTCGGTGCACAAGCATTTCTGTTGTCAATCAAGATGCCCATTATGGTATGGCATTTCATTAAACCGCCTCCTTTTTATTAATATAAATCCGGCCTTCGGTCTTCATAAACCGGAAGGTATCTTCTTACTTTCTCTATCTTACCGAGGTTAATAGTATGGCAAAAAACACACTCTTTGTCCTCAAGCTCAACCTCTACTTCGCCCCACGGGTCAACAATCAAAGATGCTCCCGGAAAAATCACATTCCCCTGCTTACCTGCCCTGTTTACACCTATTACGTAAATCTGATTTTCTATTGCCCTTACAACATTTAATAGCCTCCAGTGTTTGTCCCGGGGCATGGGCCATTGAGCAGGAACAAAAAGCACCTTTATACCTTCGAGGGCTATTTTTCTAATAAATTCCGGGAAACGAAGATCATAGCAAATAATTACGCCACATTTTATTCCGTCAATTTCAAAGGTAGCTATTTTACTTCCTGATGCAAGATATTTATCTTCATTCATAAGCCTGAAAAGGTGCACTTTATCGTATCTTGCCATAACTTCGCCGAAGCGATTTATTATATAAGAAGAATTATAAATCTTTTTACTGCCTTCCTCTTCCCGTTTATCTGCAATGGAGCCAGCAACAATATTCACAGCATAATTTTTAGCCAATTCCTTTAGCTTTTCTATAGAAGGTTTTCCTTCTTCATCAGCAATATTATTAAGATTTTTCAAGTCGTATCCTGTATTCCACATTTCAGGCAAAACCACAACATCTATATTTTTGTTATGGTCCAAAGCTTCCTTTATTTTATTCAAAACTCTATTTATATTATTCTCAACCCTTCCATCTTCTATTTGCAATTGTATTAAAGCCACTTTTAAACTCTCTTTTTTGTCGCTCATAAATTGTAAATTCCCAACAATACCCGAACTTTTATAAAAGGAAATTGTTCGGATAACCGGGATATTTTTAGTCCGCCTTTTTTTACGTGCCATCTCCCGGCAGGCGGTATTGAGGCACAAAGTTACGTATGATATACTTAATATATATTATATTTAAAACTATTTATATAGCAAATTATATCATTAAAACTTACTCCTTTGGAGGAAATGAAATGAAAAAAAGACTGTTTAAATTAATAATCTCTAATGTTTTTATTTTATCTTTATATATGTCTTCCCTTATTACCACCGTGTTTCCCATTATAGAACTGACAAATTCACCCTCTCACGTCACAGTGCTTTGTTATCATCATATCACCGATGAACCCTTGTTAAATTTTTCCACCACAAAAGCAATAATAACAAAAGAAGAATTCGAATCCCAGATGAAATACCTTTTTGAGAACGACTACCATACCGCATCTTTATCTGAAATCGAAGAATATCTTTACAATAAAATACCCTTACCAGAAAAAACGGTATTAATAACCTTTGACGATGGTTACGAATCAGTATACAAAATCGCATATCCAATATTAAAAAAATACGGTTTTAAAGCGGTTGTTTTTTTAATAGGTTCCAGCATAAAAAAGGATGAAAACTCAAAAGTAATAACTAAGTTTAAACATTTAAATGTTAAACAAATCTTAGAGATGCAAAAAAGCGGAGTCTTCGAATTTGGTTCTCATACTTTTAACATGCATAGATTAGTTGATAAAAAATCCATTCTTACCTTAAGTAGCAAGGAAGAAATCGCTAAAGATTTTGAAGAATTAAACGGAGTTTTTGAAGAAATAGGCCTTCCTAAGCCGAGAGCTATCGCCTTTCCTTACGGTCATTACAATAAAATCGCATTAGAAATTTCCAAAAAATATTATAAACTCGGATTCACCGTCAACCTTAAAGATGGCACGATTTACAAGAGCTCCGATCCTTTTTTACTCAAAAGGATTATAGTGTCCCCAAATACATCAAAGGAAATTTTTTCAGCCATGTTAAAGGGAAGTATTAAAAATATTAATATAATACCCCGTTACCCCAATGTAGCCCGGTTAATTATCAATGAAAAGGAACAAATAAAGTCCTATATAATAGAATCCTTTTCAAAAGGAAATGCAAACTTTGTTGCCGCCAAAGCTTTTTTTGCTCCTCTGGGCGTAGAAACTATATGGGACACTCAAAATAAAAGCATTATACTAAAAAAAGGTGATAATACCTTAAATATATATCATCCCGATGGATTTGCAGTTCTAAACGGTTCTCCATTAAATCATAAAATAAACCTGATTGTTAAAAATGGCAAGGCATATATTATACCCGAAACGGCAACAAAATATTTGGGAATAAACTTAAAAAAGAATAATTTAGAAAAAGCCTTTTTCTATTATAAAGAATAAACACTAAAATTTCACACTTTCCCCCTTATCGCATATTATAAAATTAGAATAACACAAAAAGGGGGTAAACCATAATGACAGAAATCACCAGGAGCGGTTCTTGCAATTGGTGGTGGTGGATCTGCTTGCTCATATTCATAATATTAATTTGCTTCCTCTGCTGCTGTTGTTTCTTTAACATTTTATAATTAATGCATAAATGAAGCCCTGGCTCAATAGGCCAGGGCTCTATTAATTTTGTTAATTCCAGCTTTCGAGCATTTTTTTCATTTCTTCGGGTATAGGCATATCGGGGTAGAGTTTTTCAAACTCAAAAGCTAATTGGCAAACCTGTTTTTTTATTTCCGACGGTAAAATTTCGGCAAAGGATTTCACCATATTTTCAATACTTTCTTGGTCAATATCTTTTATGCCGAATTGCTCCAGCAATTCCTGCGCTTTTTCCATATTATTGGGAGTAATACCGAAATTTGACATGGCTTTTGAAATTGCCTCAGCATCTAAGCCCGTTGATGCAAGAATTTTTTGCAGTTCTTCGAAATTCATAAAATCCCTCCTAATCTAATATTGATAAAGCCCTTTTTACATCTATAAAACCTGCTCCCTGTTTTTCCCGGGGATATCCTAAATCCCTTGCAGAGTTTGAAAGGACTTCTTTCACCTCAGATGGCTTTAAATGTTTTTTACTCAATATTAAAGCCACAGCTCCCGATACATGGGGGCAGGCCATAGAAGTCCCGCTCATTAAGCTGTAACTACCATTGTAATAACAGGATAATATATCGACACCCGGTGCTATAAAGTCCACTTCCCTTCCCTGACTTGAAAATTTAGCAAATTTTCCTCTCTTATCACATGCGGTAACTGCAATAACCTCTTCGTATTTAGCAGGAAAAAGCACGCTGTCTTTCTGTCCCGAATTCCCGGCAGCAGCTACAAGCACAATGTTTTCCTTATATGCCTCTTTAATTGCCCTCTTTAATGCTAAGCTTTCGTTAGGTATACCAAAGCTCATATTTATTACATCCACCTTGGAATTTATACACCACTCAAAGGCTTCCAAAATCCCCGAAAGCTGTCCGTTCCCGTTTTTGTCGAAGGCTTTTACCGAAAAAATTTTTGCGCAGGGAGCCACCCCTACAACACCTATATCGTTATTTATAGCTGCAATTATTCCGCTTACATGGGAACCATGCCCGTTATCGTCTTCGATCATATTTTTTTTAAACGCGCCATAAACCTCTTTAATATTCTCCCGCAAATCGGGATGCTCAGTATCCACTCCTGTATCTATAACACCCACTTTTACCATGTCACCGCAAAAATCATCCCAGCATTCGGGGGCTTTTAATTTTTTAACACCCCATGGAATTTCCTGACCCCTTAAAGAATAGGCTTTTATGGAATCCGGTATAACTTGAAGTTCAAAATTTATGTCCTCTTCTATAGCTTCAATCCAAGGTTCTTCGTTCAATAACCCGAAAATTTCCGCTTCTTTTGCATAGCAAAGTGCCACTTTTAATCTTTTAAAGTTTTTTCCTACGCTTAATCCGTACTTTTTATATATTTCAAATCTTTGCAAAGGCGTTGTATCCTTTTTGAAAATTATTATTTTATTTGCGTAAGAACTGCTGTCTTTCATTTTCCCTCCCCCAATTGTGAAGTATGCCTTTTTTCCCATTAAAACTCAGTAATTATTTTCAATAACTACGTCTATCTGCTATTTTTGCTTTCTGTTTTTGACAGCTACTACCTGTGATTACCAATTTTTAGGGAATCTTCATATTTTTGTTTGACGCTACCCCTCGTTAAAGACTTATAATATTAAAATATTCACCCTAACATATTTATGTGCTAAGGCATATTATAAAATTGATAATATATAATGCGAGGGGGATAAAAATGTCCGATGAAAAGGAAATAAAAAGTGAGGTAGAAAGAAATATAGATATTCACGAAACGTCCGGAAATATTAACGTTGAAGTGTTCGAAAAACCTACAGAAGCAGAAGAAAAAAATAAGGATGACGAAAATTTTTTAATCCTGAGCAAAAAATTGCTCCGTCATACCATCGTAACAGGTAAAATGGAAAATTCTTTAAAAACCGCTGCAAACTCCCTGGATGTTCTTAAAACATTTCTTGATAGCATGGCTTATGTATCGAGTAAGGTAAGGGAAAAACTGCTTGAAACCAATGAAAATTATGAAGTCAAAAATACCTTCCTTCAAGGAAAAAATCTTTTTGCCCCAATGTTTTTAAATTTATTAAACACAGAAGAATTTCGACAGATTATAGCAAATACTTTGGTTCAAGTATTAAATGATAAGTGATTTTTTGAGGTTGGTTCTCAACCTCTTTTTTTATTTAAAAAAATAAAAAAAGATGATAATATAAAATGGCAAAAAAAATATTAAAAGGGGTTTTATTTATGGAAAAAAAAGAAAGGATTGATAAAATTCTCTCCATGTGCGGTTTTGGGACGAGAAAGGATGTAAAAAAAATAATAAAGGAAGGAGAAGTTATGGTAAACGGCGAGGTTATAAAAGACGCCGGTTATCACGTTTTACCCGAAGTAGATGAAATATTGGTTTTTGGGGAAACTTTAGTCTTTAAAAGAAATATTTACATCATGCTCAATAAGCCAAAAGGAGTAATTTGTGCAACCTATGACAAAAAAGACAAAACGGTGGTTGACCTTTTGGAAGGAGAATATTCCCACCGAAACCTTTTCCCTGTGGGAAGACTTGATAAAGATGCAGAAGGATTAATACTTCTTACCGACGACGGAATGCTTGCTCACAAGCTTCTGTCCCCGAAAAGCAAGGTATTCAAAGAGTACTACGTTGAAGTGGAAGGCTACTTGACCCAAGAAGACATTTTAGCCTTTGAAAAAGGCATTCAATTGGAGGATTTTAAGACCCAACCTGCTGAACTTACTATTATTGAAAGCAATAAGGTATCTAAGGCTAAGGTTAAAATAAGCGAAGGAAAATTTCACCAGATCAAGAGAATGTTTGAGGCCTTGGGGAAAAGGGTCGTTTATTTAAAAAGAACAGCAATAGGGGCTTTAAAGCTCGATTCGACCCTTTCCCCAGGCGAATGGAGAGAATTAACGGATGAAGAATTAAAAATATTGAAGGAAAATGTAGATTGATTTCATTAGTTTAAAGGAATTACAATCAGCTTTTCTTGGTCTTCCGGAGTGTTCATAAATACTATAATATTGCCATCCGCAACATAATAATCCCTGAGTATCCCCTTTACTTTAAAAATTTCCCGTGCTTTTCCTTTATAAATTTCAAAAACGTTTATTTCACCATCTTTATTAATCCCTGAAAGAATCAATTTGTCTTTTATAAATGGCAGAGTGTAATACCTTCCGGACATAAAGCTATAATCTTTGCCAAAAACCTCTTTTTCCGAACCGTTTTCAAAATACCTTAATTCTTGCCAACCCTGGCCGTAAGAATCAAAATAGTAATACTCGTTTTTTGAAATCACAGCTGAAGGATAAAATCCCAGTCTTTTTTCACCAGAAATTTTTTTTGACGTTTTTTCATTTAAATCAAAGAACCATAAGCCCTCAAAGGGAATATTAATCATGTTTTCCATATCAAACTTTATGCTGAATTCCCTCAGTTTTCCAGCGTTTTCCAAGGAAATACCCGTAAATAATAAGAAATTTGAGTCTTTGTTAAAATAAAAATATCCAATCCTTTTTTTGCCCTTTTCGTCTTCGAGGGTTACATCAAATTGTTCATTCTCTTTTAAATCCACCACTTTAATGCCATCCCCAATTGGATAAGGCCCATCTTCTCCTTCTACAAATTCAAGTTCCCCTTTTTCATTCTTTTTTAGAAAATAAAAAGCTAAATACCTGCCATCATAAGACCATTGGGGCATGAAATAGTCCGCATCCTTTGATATAGCAACCCTTTGCTCTTTTTTATTTTCCACATCAAAAACGTATATTCCGCGTCTTTCCGGCTCCAAGTAGCTGTAAGCGATAAACCTTCCATCCGGCGAAATCCTCGAATAAAAAAGGCCATCGTAAGAAGGCAGCCCAGATTTTAAAAGAGAAATATTCCCATTATCAAGCTTTATTTGCAAAAATTTTCCCGGTACAAATAATATCACTCTATTTTTCTCGGGTACAAACTTAAAGTTGCCCACATAAAGATTTTCCAGATTTAAGAACGCAAGTTTTTTGCTGTTTTTATTTTGGGTATTAAAGCTATAAAAGGAAAATCCTTTTTCTTTTTCCTCCCCTTCTGCTTTCATATAGTAAAGCGTATCATCTTTCCATCCCAAAATATAAAAAAGATACCCCTGCTGAGCTAAATCCTTGTTAATGCTGTCAACAGTAAATACCGATCTTAAATCCTTTGAGACTAAAAAAAGTTTTATGCCGTTATCGGGATCCTCTGCTACTATAGGGAAATAATTATTATCCGAAGAGGCAAAAGAATCGGTAAGATAATACGTAAAAAAGTGAATATACCCCTTATTGACTGTAGCTTCAATATAAGAAGCATTGTTCATCAAAGGATTTTCGTACCGTAAAAGCTTCAGGTTGCTCAGTTCCACCCCGTGAATTATCACGTCGTCCTTTTCACCCGGTGGGGTACTTGGCTCGGTATTCTGTTGATTTTGGGAAGGCTCTTTTTGAGATTTTATAAGGCTGCAAGATGAAAGGAATAAGAGGGTTAAACACCAACACACAATAAAAAGAAATTTTTTCGTCCTTAAAATTTTAAATAACATTACCTTCTCCTCCTAAATTTTTAAATACATCCTAATAGTATATTTTCAATCAAGAAAGCTACACCCCCCTGATCGTTTCTCTTCGTAATGAACCTGGCTTTTTTCTTCAGAGTTTCTTCTGCATTTTCCACAGCTACTCCGAGCCCGGCTGCTTTTATCAAAGAAATATCGTTAAAATTATCTCCTACCGCACACGCACTGGTTAGAGGTATGTTTAGATACTCGCAAAGTTTTATCAAACCCTCCCCCTTTGAGACCTTTTCCGGAAGAATTTCAAAATAGTATTTGTCGCTTTGTACCGCATTAATATTTATGCCAAATCTTTCTTCTATTTTTGCAATCTCCTTTTTGGTCTTTTCTACATCGCCAACGAGAAGCACCTTGTTTGCCTTTTTTATATCCTCTAGATTCTCAACCCAGTCACAAACTATCCCCTGAACTTCAAAATATAAATCATGGACAGGCTTTTTTTCAGAAATAAAAACCTTGTCGTGAAAATGGACTACAATTCCCACATCAGGGTTATCTTTAAAATTATCCAAAACAATATCATATATCTTCCTATCAAGATACACCGAATATATACATCCCTTCACGGGGTCGTAAAGCTCTCCACCGTTAAACAATATAGCAGGAATATCTATATTCAATTTTTTAATGTAAGGAATTGCTCCTTTTTCTCCTCTTCCCGTAGCAATTGTAAAAAGCCCCCCTTTTTGCCTGTACCTCTCTATTGCCTTTATATTTTCATCAGGAATATTCTTTTTTTCATCAAGCAGCGTCCCATCCAAATCCGTTACTATGAGCCTGTATTTCATGATAGACCCCCTTATTTACAAAAAATATTAATACTGGTCTTTCTAAGTTACACATAGTTAACTATATTTTACTATATTTTAATGCAAATATCTTTTTATATAAACCTTAGCTAAAAAAATTAAATTCAATTTACAAACAGCCGAGCTTTTTATATAATACTTTTTGTGTTACAACCTTTGAAAGGAGTAAATTTCTAATGGAAATCGGGATTGTTGGTCTTCCAAATGTAGGTAAAAGCACCCTTTTTAATGCTATTACCAAAGCCGGCGCGGAATGCGCAAATTACCCCTTTTGCACCATAGAACCAAACGTGGGGGTTGTATCGGTCCCCGACGAAAGGCTTGAATTTTTGGCCAAAATGGAAAATCCGGCAAAAGTTACCCCCGCAGTAATTAAATTCGTAGATATAGCTGGGCTTGTAAGAGGTGCAAGCAAAGGAGAAGGGCTTGGAAATAAATTTTTATCCCACATCCGAGAAGTAGATGCCATAGCCCATGTGGTAAGGTGTTTTGAAGACCCAAACGTCGTACATGTGGACGGAAGGGTAGACCCTATCAGGGATATTGAGACCATCAATTTTGAACTAATATTTGCCGATATGGAGACCTTAGAGAAACGCCTCGAAAAAGCAAAAAAACAGGCAAAATCCGGCGAAAAGCAGTACATTGAAGAAGTTGCACTTCTCGAAAGAATAAAAGAAAACCTTGAAAAGGGAATTCCCGTTCGGGCTATGGATCTTTCTGAAGAAGAAAAGCAAATTGTAAGGCAGTATTTTCTCCTCACTTCCAAACCGGTAATTTATGTTGCAAACATTTCTGAAGAAGACCTACTTTTGAAAAAAGAAGGCGAGCTTTTAAAAAAGGTAAAAGAATATGCTAAAAAAGAAAATGCAGAAGTAATTCCAATTTGTGCTAAAATTGAAGCAGAATTTGCAGAACTTGAGGAGGAAGAAAAAAAGGAGCTGTTAAAGGAATACGGTCTTGAAGAATCAGGACTGGATAAATTAATTAAAGCTTCTTACAAACTTTTAGGACTCATCACCTTTTTTACGGCAGGGCCAAAAGAGGTCCGCGCTTGGACCATAAAAGAGGGCACTAAAGCCCCTCAAGCTGCAGGAAAAATACACAGCGATTTTGAGAGGGGATTTATAAGGGCAGAAGTGATCTCCTTTGAAGATTTGGCAAAATGTAAGAGCCAAAATGAGGCAAAAGAAAAAGGCCTTGTAAGAATAGAAGGCAAGGACTACGTTATGAAGGACGGAGATGTGGTTTATTTTAGGTTTAATGTTTAATAAAAAAGGCGCCTTTTTTAAGGCACCTTTTTTTATTTTGTCCTTATCCTTTAACATACTTCCCGAGAATTTTTCTATTTTCAAGCCCGGTTATCCTTTCATTTGCTTCATTGACATACAAAACCCTTCCCTCTTTATCGGCAATAACTATACCCTCGTGAACATGGTTTAAAATTATCTCAATGTTTTCAATCATTTCGGAAAGAATTTTCATAATACAACCCTACCTATTCTGTAATTCCCCTTACAAGATTTGCAAAAACCTTGGGCAAACCCTTTTCTTCAATAAGCCTTGCACTTTTTTCATAATCATAGGGAACCTTCATTATTTTAAAAATAAAGTCATCTCTATTAATTTCCATGTAAATCCACGTAGCATCCGGACAGAACCTCTTTTTTCCCATTTCTGGCTTCGGTTTTCCCACACTGCCCGGGTTTATTAAAAATTTTCCCTTTACATGTCTTATATAGGGAATATGAGTATGCCCGCAAAGAATTATATCAACATCGTTTTCCTCGAAGTATTTTTCAATCCTATCAGCGGAAACATCTTCGTAAAGGTATTCATTTATCCTTTCCGGGCTTCCGTGGACAGCAAGGATTTTTAAACCTTCCAACTCAATTTTCATCTGCCTTTTCAGGGTTTTCAAAAACTCCCGATTTTCAGGATTTATATTTTCAGAAGTCCACGAGAGGGATATTTCTCCCATCCTTGCTTCTTCTTCATTCTTATAGTCGCAGCCGCAGACTATTTTCCTAAAACCCACCGCCTCATCGTAATTGCCTAAAATAGTGGTGATGTTATTTTCTCTTATAAGCTCTATTACCTCGTTAGGGCTTGCACCGTACCCTACCAGGTCCCCAAGACAAAGTATCTTATCAGGTTTAAATAGTTTAATATCTTCCAGAACGCCTTTTAACGCTTCATAATTAGAATGCACATCAGAAAAAACCGCAATTTTCATGATTACCCTCCTTTTTATTCCTTTAATTTTTATAAATTCAAGGATATTTTAAAAAGCCGTCGAATATTTTAAAAACGGGAGGAAAAATTTATGGCTGCAAACAAAAATAAATTTTTTTTAACATCATTTATATTACTATTCTACCTTATATTTATCCTATTTTCCTGCCCTTTTATTTCTTTTTCTTTTCCTTCTTCTATGCCTTTGCAGGGTCCAAATGAGCAAGAATTGTTAGAAGAAATTTTGTCCCTTGATTCTAAAATCCATGCATTAAAGGAAAAAATAAATTTCCTTAACCATCAAAAAGAAGAATTAAATAAAGCCCTTTTAAGAAATAAAAGGGAAATAAAAAATTTAGATAATGCCCTTAAAGAAAAAAGAAGGAAGCTATCTTCTTTTATTATTTTTGCTTATAAAGGAGGTTTTGGAACTTTTCTTGCTGTGCTTGCAGGTTCTGAAACCTTGGGTGAATTTCTTCGAAGGCTCGATAACATTATCTTTATAACCGAATACTATAATAGTGTGATAGACGAAATGAAAACCTTAATAGTCATAAAAAAGCAGGAGGAAGCAAAAATAATGGAAAATCAAAAAAGGATAGCAAAATTAGAAGAGGAGGCGAAAAATACCCTATTAGAATTGGAAAATGCCAAAATAAAAAAGGAGTATGAGCTCGCGAGGGCAAAAAAATTTCTAAAGGATCCCAAATTCCTTGAGGAACTCAGCAAAAACTGGCAGGTAATATTGCCCTCATTGGATTATCTATTAAAGAATTTGACAGCACTGCCTTGGACATCGATAAGCCCTGACAGGCTTCAGGTCAATTATTTTACGCTTACCGCAAAAGGGGAGTTTTTTGAAAAATCCCTGACGGAAAAGCTTCTTTCGGGAAGGGAAGAATTAAAAAACGTTTTTTTCACAATTACAAAGGAAGGAATTACAGTTTCTGAAAAGGATAAAAATGGTAATATAGTTTACTCCATAACCTGTACAATGGAATTAACAAATGATGGTAAAATAAAATTCAATCCGGTTAAGCTTGAATTTAATGGCGTCACCCTTCCACCAGAAGTGATTAAAGACCTTTTAACAGGGTATGACTTATCCTTTACACCCCCTCCCCTTCCGTATGAATTGAAGATATCTTCTATTGAAACAGATGAAGAGAAATTGATTATGTACTTTAAAAAATAATTGTTTTTAATAATATTGTTATATCTATATATTATAATTTTTTATGCTATAATATAATAAAACAAGGTCAATTAGTCTAAATTTATTATTGTAATAAGAAGGATGATTATAATGAATTACGGTGTTACGTTTTTTTCTGCCTTTATGGGAGGGATTCTCGCATTTTTCTCCCCATGCATTGTACCTTTGCTTCCCGTTTACATCGGAATTTTGGCAGGAAGTGGTGCTGACAAAAAAGCAAATACGGTATTAAACTCCCTTTTCTTTATTATCGGTTTTTCCTTAATGTTTACTTTGCTCGGGCTTTCCTTTACCGCTATAAGTAAGTTTTTTATTATCAATAAAATTATATTTTCCAGAATCGCAGGAATAATTGTTATACTCCTGGGTTTGAACTTACTTGATTTTTTAAGGATTAACTTTTTATTAAAAGAAAAAAGAAAATATATTAACTTCAAAACGATTTCCCCCCTTACTTCCTTTTTGCTCGGGGTTTTTTTCTCAGCCGGCTGGACTCCATGTATCGGCCCAATTCTCTCTGCCATCTTGATTCTTGCAGGGTCAACCCGGGATATAAAGACGGGTTCTTTGCTTTTGATTACCTTTTCCTTAGGCCTTGGCTTACCCTTTTTTATTTTTTCAATTCTTTTTAATGCATCAAAAAAAATTCAAGGAGTTTTTTCCAAGCTTGCACCTTACTCAAAGAAACTTGCAGGTATTTTGTTGATAATTATGGGCATGTTATTATTTTTTAATTTAATTTAGTTTTTTTTTTTAAAAAATTTTTAATGGGAGGTATTATAATTGAGAAAGACCGTAATTTTCGTTTTCGTAACCCTTTTACTGCTTTTTTCCTTAACCGGATGTGCCTCTAAAAGCAGTAAAGCTATTCCCTTCGAAAATAACCAAGCCCCTGATTTTGAACTGAAAGATATTAATGGTAACCCTGTAAGACTTTCTGACTATAAAGGTAAAACCATACTTTTAACCTTCTGGTCCATCAACTGTCCCTATTGTTTAAAAGAGTTAGTAGAGCTTCAAACCTTTTTTTCTGAAATCCCATCAAATACCGTTTTAATAACTGTTAACTTAGACATGGAACAAGAAAAAGTAAAAACGTATCTAAAAGAAAAAGGTTATACATTCCCGGTGCTTTTTGACAACAGGGGAGAGATTATTAAAAAATACTTAATCAGAGGAATACCGCTAAATATCCTCATAGACTGCAACGGTATTATAAAAACCAGAATAGAAGGCGCTTTAACCAAAGATTATATAATAAAAATGATTAATTCCATTGAAGAAGGCATAAAAAAACCTGCCTGACCGTATTCTTAAGCCAGGCAGGTTGCCTTTTTTAATTTTTATTTTTTGGCTTACATAGAATTTCCGAAATCCAAGTTTCCATTATATTTGCGGCATGGGCGGGCTTTAATATGATAGCAGTATCGGCTCCCTCGCTCGTACCTCCTACCGCTATTATTTCCTCACCGTAAGGAATAAGCCCTGCATCCAAAGCCATTGTTGCTACTTCTACGCACACCTTTACTCCCTGGCCAAACATTCGCAAGGTATTTGCTATTATTTCCACAGGGTAAACCCCACCGAATTTTCTGCTTAAACCCCTTTCCGCTCCCGAAAGTACGTGGGTTGTTGTAAGCACCTTAACCCCCTTCTTTATTAATTCCTCCCTTAAATCCTCCGGGAATTCCATTTCGCCCGGAGCTTTATAACCGCAAGCATGAGTAACTATAACGATCTGGGCGTTTATCCCAGCTTCTACTAAAAGCTTTGCTGTTTTACCTTCATTCGAGGCAGCCACTACATATTTTATACCTCTCTCTTCCACAGCATTTTTAACTATTTCCACAGTCTTTTGTGTGTTTTGAGCACCGGGTTTTTCAAAATACATGTTGCACCCTCCCAATATTCCTTTTTGTTATGATTATAGCTCAAACTTTTCGTGTAGGGCAAGTACCGCTTTTTTTACATCCTCTTCTTTAATAAGGCAGGAGATAGTAGTATGGGAATCGGAAGTCTGGAGGATATCTATATTTTCTTTTTTAAGGGCTTCAATAATGCTGAGCATAACCCCGGGAATGCCCATCATGCCCCCTCCAACAACAGTAACTTTTGCAAGGTTTTTCGTAACCTCAAAGGAAACTCCCAATTCCTTCAAGACCTCTGTAGCCTTTGAAACTACATCCTCAGCTAAGGTAAAAATTTTCACATCTGGAAATATGTTTATCATATCTATGCTTATGCCCTTTTGGGCTAAACTCTCAAATATTTTTGATTCTAATTCCTTGTCATTGCTGGGCACCTCTATTTTTAACTGGGCAATATGCGTAGTATGTGCAATACCGGTTACTACCTTTTCAGGCCCTAATTTTATAAGTGTCCCCTGGTTATCGGAAAAGGTAGACCTTACCCTTAGTGGAATATTATGCTGCATAGCAAGCTCTACCGCCCTTGGGTGTATTACTTTTGCCCCGTTGTATGCCATTTCCGTAACTTCCCTGTAATTTACTTCATCAAGCATTTTTGCATTATTTACAAGTTTTGGATCTGCCGTCATTATCCCCTCTACATCGGTAAATATCTCAACACATTCTGCCTTCAAAGCTGCCCCTAATGCTACCGCTGTAGTATCGCTTCCTCCTCTGCCAAGGGTTGTTATTTCTAAATCCTCGGTATAGCCCTGAAAGCCTGCGACAACAGGGATAATTCCTTCTTGTAATGCCTGAAGGATTTTTTCGGGTTTAATATCTAAAATTTTAGCATTCCCGAAATTATTATCTGTAATAATTCCCGCTTGAAAGCCAGTAAAAGCTTTTGCTTTATAACCTTTATCCGCAAAAAGAGATGCCATGACCGAAGCTGATATTATCTCGCCACAGGAAACAAGTAAATCCCTTTCCCTTGCCTCCATTTTTTTACCATTTAAAAGGGATAACAAGGTATCAGTCGCATAAGGGTCTCCCATCCTACCCATAGCCGATACCACTACCACCGTTTTATATCCCTCATTTATCTTATTAAGCACATGCTTTACAACCAATTCCCTTGCACTCGGAGTTGCTACCGAAGTGCCTCCAAACTTCTGAACAACAATTCTCATTATTCCCACCTCAAATTAAATTAAGCTTTATAAGACTTTCGGCAATCTGCACGGCATTATAAGCAGCACCCTTCCTTAAGTTATCTGCGACAATCCAGAGGTTTAACCCACTCTCCACAGTAAAATCCTGTCTTATCCTTCCCACAAATACCTCATTTTTCCCGCTCACAAAATAGGGCATGGGGTATAATTTATTTGCCGGATCATCCTGAACTACAACCCCCTCTGCCTTGGAGAGAATTTCAATGGCTTCCTCCCTCGTAATCTTATTATAAAATTCCACATTTACGGATTCAGAATGGCAGTTTAAAACAGGCACCCTAACAGTAGTAGCGCTGACTTTAATGCTTTTATCCCCCATAATTTTTTTTGTCTCGTGGACCATCTTCCACTCTTCAAGGGAATAACCCGTTTCATCAAAAACATCTATATGAGGAAGCAAATTAAAAGCTATTTGATGAGGATAAACTTTTGCTTCGGTCTGTCTACCATTTAAAATATCTAAGGACTGAGTTTTTAATTCTTCAATAGCCTCTAATCCCGTACCCGATACAGCCTGATAGGTGGATACAACTACCCTTTTTATTTTCGCCCTGTCATGAAGGGGTTTTAATACCACAACCATTTGAATAGTCGAACAGTTGGGATTTGCTATTAAACCCTTATGCCAGTAAAGGTCTTTCAAGTTTACTTCTGGAACAACAAGGGGCACATCCTCGTTTAATCTAAAGGCATTGCTGTTGTCTATTACAACAGCTCCCCTTTTTACTGCTTCAGGTGCAAGTTTTAAGCTGATGTCCTTGCCTGCCGAGAATAAAGCTATGTCTATACCTTCAAAGTCTTGAGGCTGTGCCTCTTTTACCCTGTAAGGCTTTCCCTTGAATTCAATAGAAATACCTTCTGACCTTGATGAAGCAAGCAAAAGCAAATTGTTAACGGGAAAATCCCTTTCCTCCAATACTTTTAGCATTGTCCTGCCAACTGCGCCGGTAGCTCCGACAACAGCTACATTGTATTTTTTCATTTTTGATCCTCCTTTTGATGAATAGTGTTGCTCATCATGATATTTAAAAAGAATTTTAAAACATAATAACAATCATGTCAATAAATATAATATGAAAAATTTATTAAATTTGACTCAAAAAGAAATTGCCTTTTCTTCTATATTTTCCGCAAAAAATTCGTGATAAATTTTTAAAGCAGCATCCTTTGCTAACTTATTATTTATTAAAATTTTAAATGCATACATGCTCCAGTATATTTCTTTATACTCATAATTTTTTAGTATATTTCTTACTTTCCTCTCAATGGATTTACTGAACCTACTTTCATCATTTAAAATTATGGAAATTTCGCCTTCTTTTACTACAATTCCGGTAATATACTCCTTGGAGTTATCAAAACCCACAAGGGTACCCTCTTCATTGGAAAAGGTGGATTTTACGTAAAAGGGCAAGTTAAACCTTTTTGCAAATTCAACGGCTTTTGGATGCATCACTCTTGCCCCACAAACAGCCATGTTTATCATCTCATCAAAGGAGATGTTTTTTAAAAACTTAGCATACGGGCATATGGACGGGTCTATCACTGCAACACCGGGGACATCAGTGTAAATTTCAACTTTATCAGCATTAAGGTAGCCTCCTATTACAACAGCGGATATGTCGCTTCCTCCACGCCCTAATGTGGTAATTTCAAAATCCTTTGTAATACCCTGAAATCCAGTTATTACCGGAATTTTCCCCTCTTTTAATAAACGTTTTATGTTATCGGTTTTCACATCTATTACCTCTGCATTGCCAAAATTGTCATCCGTTATTATGCCAGCCTGAAAACCTGTCAAAGCAACCGATTGATATCCTTCATTTTCAAGCATAGCAGCAATAATGACTGCAGAAATAATTTCTCCACAGGAAAGTAATAGGTCTATATTCCTTAAATTAACATTATTTGAATGCTGGTAGATTAGGTCCAGCAGAGTATCCGTTGCATAAGGGTCATTTCTTCTTCCCATAGCTGAAACCACTACTACCACATCATGCCCTTCTTTTTTTGCTTTTATTATTTTCTTTACTGCTTTTATTCTGTTTTCAAAGTTATTTAATGAAGAGCCTCCAAATTTTTGAACAATAAGTGCCATATTGGTACCTCCTTCTTGTAATATTTTAAGCTTAATATGTCTTTGTGTTATGGACATTTGTTCATGTTATAAAAACATATTGGTATATTATATTCGACATAAATTTAAAATATCCTTTTATTTAAATTATTTTGCTTTTCTGATATTTGAGGATCAAATCTTCAGTCAGCATCCATTTAATTATTAAAAAAGCAACAAAAAAAACCTTTCATCTTCTTGGATGAAAGGTTTTAAAGCTTAATTCTTAAGATAGTTTATTCCCTTTTCAGCATTATAGGAACTTCGGACAAGTGGGCCCGAAGCCACATACTTAAAGCCCATTTCATAACCAATTTTTTCATATTTTTCAAATTGTTCGGGTGTAATGAATTCCTTAACTTCCAAATGCTTTTTCGAAGGCCTTAAATATTGACCTATTGTCATCATATCGCAATCGACTTTTCTCAGATCTTCCATTACCTTTATTACTTCTTCATCGGTTTCTCCCAATCCAACCATAATACCGGATTTTGTATAAATAGATGGGTCCAATTCCTTTACTCTCTTAAGAAGGTACAACGACCTTTCGTAATTTGCCATAGGCCTTACTTCAGGGTAAAGCCGGGGTACTGTTTCCAAATTATGATTAATAATCTCGGGTTTTGCCATTACCACTGTTTTTATGGATTCTTCCTTGCCCTGAAAATCAGAAACCAAAACCTCCACAGTAAGGCCAGGAATCTTTTTAAGTTCACTTATAGTTTTTGCAAAATGACTTGCCCCTCCGTCTTCTAAATCATCCCTTGTAACACACGTTACAACTACATGGCGAAGGTTTAACTTTCTCGCAGCTTCCGCTATTCTTCTCGGTTCTTCCTCATCTACGGGAAGGGGTTTACCTTTATCCACAGCACAAAATCGGCAGTTTCTGGTACATATATTTCCCATTATCATAAAAGTAGCTGTACGCCTGCCAAAGCATTCACCGATATTAGGACAATGGGCGCTCTGACAAACCGTAT
Source organism: Thermovenabulum sp. (assembly GCF_049701175.1). Taxonomy (GTDB): domain Bacteria; phylum Bacillota; class Thermosediminibacteria; order Thermosediminibacterales; family Thermosediminibacteraceae; genus Thermovenabulum. Next base: position 4,323 of record NZ_JBNATW010000010.1, on the reverse strand, counting down.
AAAGTTTACTATCCTTTAAAAAATTCGCCATCTCTTCCAACTGATATTGATTTACTTTAACTTTCAACCATTCAGGTTTTTGCAATTTTGTTCACTCCATTTCAAAAATTCATCTATTGTCATTTCCTTAAAATTTACACAAAATACCTCCTGAAATTTCTGTATTAACTTTTCTTCAACTTCATTTATATCCGCATTTATGCCCAATTTTTGTAAAGAAGTAACACCGTATTCCCTGATACCGCAGGGGTTTATTTTTGAAAAATAGGATAAATCGGTATTAACATTTAAAGCAATCCCGTGCCATGTTATCCATCTTTTTACAGCAACTCCTATGGCACAAATTTTTTCGTCCTCTACCCAGACCCCCGTATATTTTTCCTTCCTCGAACCTTCAATGCCGTAATCTTTCAAAAGCCTTATAACGCACTCTTCTAAAAAATAAACAAACTTGTGAACATCTTTTTCCCATTTGTTGAGGTTTATAATAGGATATGCCACTATCTGCCCCGGACCGTGAAAGGTGATATTCCCTCCCCTTTCCACTTCGTAAACCTCAGCTAATTTTTTTAATTCTTCCATTGGTATTAATATATTTTCAAATCCCCCTGCCCTTCCAATAGTATAAACCGGAGGGTGCTGAAGAGTCATCAAGATCATCTCGGTTCTTTCATTCTTTACAAATTCTAAGGCTTTAAGTTGTATTTCTTTTGCTTCTTGATAAGGGACAATACCAAGTTTTAATAAAATTCCATTCATCACCATCACCATTTATTAACTAAATTCTTTCAATAATACCTAAAATAATTTTTATAAATTTTTCTCCTGCTTTTTTTGAAACATCAAGGACTTCTTCATGGGAGAGGGGCGCTTTGCTTATGCCTGCAGCCATATTGGTAATAAGGGAAATCCCAAAAACCCTTATCCCCATCTGCCTCGCCGCAATAACTTCGGGAACTGTAGACATTCCCACTGCATCCGCTCCAAGTATTTTAAGCATCCTTATTTCTGCTGGTGTTTCATAAGATGGCCCTTTAAAAAAGGCGTAAACCCCTTCTTTAAAACTTACTCCCAATTCTTCAAAGACTTCTCTTGCTATATTTCTTAATTTTTCGTCATAAGCACAGGTCATATCAAAAAATCGAGGGCCCAATTCCTCTATTTCTTCGCCTCCTGCCGGATTTTCTCCTACAAAGTTGATGTGATCCTTTATCACCATCAAATCTCCGGGTTGTAAATTTTCGTTAATACCTCCGGCAGCATTTGAAACTATTAGGGTCTTTATTCCCAAAAGGCCAAGCACCCTTACTCCGAAAACAACCTTATTTACAGGATATCCTTCATACAAGTGAAAGCGCCCCTGCATCATTGCTACATTTTTTCCATAGAAATTACCAAAAATAAGGTTTCCCTTATGCCCCTTTACTGTAGGTACAGGAAATTCGGGAATGTCTTTGTAGGGAATTATTAAAGGGTTTTTTACAAGGTTACCTAATTCCCCTAACCCGCTGCCCAATACAATTCCTATTTCGGGTTTTATTTTTACCGCGTTTTTTAAGTAGGAAACAGCCTTTAAGAGCCTTTCTCTTTCGCTCATAATCCTAAAATTCATCAAGCCCTTTTTATTAAGATTAAATTTTTAAAAGGGGCTTGAGCCGGGATATTTTTTTCCGCCTATATAAAAGGGACCTTCCCGGCAGGCGGTATTGTCCCCTATATTATTATTTTGCTTAAAAAACTTTCTCCGTTTTTTAATCTTTCGCATCCCAGCATCTCGGCAATAGTTTGGCCTATATCAGCAAAGCTCGATAAAGTACCCAAATTTACTCCACTCTTTATCCGTTGCCCGTATACCAAAACCGGCACGTATTCCCTTGAATGATCGGTACTTTCGGTAGTAGGATCGCAGCCGTGGTCAGCGGTAATTATAAGGCAATCAGCTTCTTTCATATGAGAAATTATCTCCGGGATTCTGCTGTCAAATTCTTCAAGGGCTTTTGCGTATCCCTCGGCATCGTTTCTGTGGCCGTAAATCATATCAAAATCTACAAGGTTTGTAAAAATTAATCCCCTTTTTGCTCTTTTCATTGCTTCAATAGTTTTATCGACGCCATCCATATTCCCCTCTGTATGTATCTCTTCCGTTAAGCCCTTTTTTGCAAAAATATCTCCTATCTTCCCAATCCCCCATACCTCATACCCTTTATTTTTTACTTTGTCAAGGAGTGTATCTTCAGGGGGTTTTAATGAAAAATCCTTTCTATTATAAGTTCTTGTAAAATTCCCCGGGGTTCCTATAAAGGGCCTTGCAATTACACGAGCCACCGCGTGCTCTCCCACTAATAATTCTCTTGCAATTTCGCATATTTTGTACAATTCCTCTAAGGGAATAACTTCCTCATGAGCAGCTACTTGAAAAACGGAATCCGCTGAAGTGTATACAATAGGATATCCGGTTTTCATATGTTCCTCGCCCAATTCCTTTATTATTTCCGTCCCCGAAGCAGGATAATTGCCTAAAATTTTCCTCCCTATCCTTTTTTCAAATTCGCTAATCAGTTCTTCCGGAAATCCGTTAGGGTATACGGGAAAAGGCTTTTCGAGAATGAGCCCAGCAATCTCCCAATGACCCGTAGTGGTGTCTTTGCCTGATGATTTTTCCGCCGCTTTTCCGTAAGATGCTATTGGTTCATCACTGTGGCTTACTCCAAGTATATCCGTAATGTTGCCGAGGCCCATTTTTTCTAAATTAGGTAGATTAAGCCCACCAACTTTTTTAGCCGTATTTGCCAAAGTATTGCTTCCTTCATCATTAAACAGCTTTGCATCGGGAAGTTCCCCAATTCCTACACTGTCCAAAACTATAAGTATTACCCTTTCTATCAATTTATCTACCTCGCTTTAGCTTTTATATTCTATGATTTCACTACCGGTAATTTTTGCCCACACTACCTTTCTTTTTGGCACTTTTTCCTTGGAAAGTATAAAAGACTCCTCTACTTCTTTTACCGCCCAATTCAGTTTATCCTTATCATTGGCTAGTATTTTAGCAAGAGGCTTTTCTTTCTCTGAAAAGTCCCCCACTTTTTTAAATATCCAAATTCCTACTCCTAAGTCTATAACATCTTCCTTTTTCTGCCTTCCGGCTCCGAGCTTCATTGCGGTAAGTCCCAACCTCAAAGCATCTATTTCTCTCACATATCCATCTTCCTCAGGATAAACCTCCAAAGTATATTTTGCACCGGGTAAAAGGCTGTAATCCTCTACTACTTTTTCATCTCCACCCTGAGCTTTTATAATTTCTCTAAATTTCTGCAATGCCTTACCGCTTGTTATGTTATCCTTTAATACCTTTATCGCTTCTTCCTTTTCCTTGTAAAGCCCTGATAAAAGAAGCATTTCGGAACCCAATTCAAAACAAAGGTTTATTAAATCCTCATGTCCGTTGCCTTTAAGGGTCTCTATAGCCTCGATTACTTCTATGGAATTTCCTATCGCAAGGCCTAAGGGCTGTTCCATGTCCGTGACAAAGGCTACCGTTTCCCTTCCAGCAAGGTTTCCTATTTTAACCATCAACTCGGCAAGCTCTTTTGCTTCTTCGTAAGTTTTCATAAACGCCCCGCGTCCAAATTTTACATCGAGCACTATTTTATCAGCTCCACCTGCAATTTTTTTGCTCATTATAGAACTCGCAATTAAGGGTATTGAGTCCACCGTTGAGGTGACGTCGCGCAAGGCGTAGAGCTTTTTATCCGCTGGGACCAGGTGTTTTGACTGTCCCGTTATTGCAGCTCCTATTTTATTCACATTTTCAATAAATTCCTCTAAAGAAAGCTCTGTCTTAAAACCAGGAATGGATTCCAATTTGTCAATGGTCCCACCGGTATGCCCGAGCCCCCTCCCGGACATCTTGGCTGCTTTAACCCCGGCAGAAGCCACCAAAGGTATAAGAACAAGGGAGGTGGTATCAGCTATCCCTCCGCTGGAATGCTTGTCAACCTTTACTCCATCAATCTTTGATAGGTCAATCATTTCCCCTGAAGATGCCATTGCTAAAGTAAGGTATGTGGTCTCTTCTTCGTCCATCCCCTGAAAGTAAACAGCCATCAAAAAAGCCGCAATTTGATAATCGGGGATTTCCCCAGCTACATAACCTTTTATCAAAAATTCTATTTCTTCCTTTGAAAGTTTTATTCCCCTTTTTTTCTTTTCAATTATATCAGAAACAAAAAACATACCTTCACCTTCTTTTTTCTCCTTTTTACATTATGAGCTTTTTGCTTTGTACCATTTTTTTTAATTTCTATCACAAATTTATTGCAT
>NZ_JBNATW010000009.1:0-83470 GCF_049701175.1 Thermovenabulum sp. | reverse complement strand
GGGCTATGGTTGTCCCAAATACCGCCTGCTGGGGTAGGGACAACCTGAAAGGCGGGAAAAAATACCCCAGCCTTCCAAACTGGGAAGTTTGTCACAGTTTGGATGACCAGGAAAATGAAATGGACTGGGAAAACCTGATTTTAGAAAAGGCTGATGGCATAGGGATTATCACATTGAATAGGGCAGAAAAGCTGAATACCATGACGCTCCAGTTTCTTAAGGAGTTTGATGAAGTAATTGATGCCTTGGCTGACGATCGGAAAATCCGGGTGGTGGTTCTGAAAGCCAACGGCAAGGTATTTAGTGCTGGAGGAGATTTTGAGCTCTTAAAGATGTTGGATACTGCACCAAAAGCACGGGAAACCATCAGGTCACTTGGTAGGACTATTACAAAAATGTACACTATGCCAAAACCCATCATCGCAGCAGTAGATGGTGTGGCAGTCGGTGGTGGCTGCAACCTAGCCTTGTCTTGTGACTTTGTTTTTGCTTCAGAAAAGGCAAAGTTTGGGCAGACCTTTATTAACATCGGCCTGATACCTGATACGGGCGGGCTTTGGACACTTGCCCGTTTGGTTGGTGTTATGCGGGCAAAAGAACTCGCTATGACAGGACGCCTTATAGATGCTTATGAAGCCGAACGCTATGGCATGGTTACAAAGGTGGTTCCGTCAGAAAAACTTTATGACGAAGTTATGGATTTTGCAAGGCAGCTTGCGGAGAAAGCACCGATTGCCCTGGGGTATATCAAACAGATTGCAAATCGGCTCAGTGAAATCAATATGGAAACTTACTTTGATCTGGAAGCAGATTTTATGGGAATTGCACTGCAGACAAAAGATCACAAGGAAGGACTGTCCGCATTTTTGGAAAAGAGAAAGCCCAAATTCAAAGGTGAGTAGTGATTTAAGGGGATAATAAGATGAAAAAAAACAAAGCTCCTTTGCTTTCTGTTTTAAAAGATTATGCAGAAAAAAATCCGGTAAGATTTCACATGCCTGGGCATAAGGGGAAAATGTTTTTTCCTCTTCAAAAATTACTTTCAGAAAATATATTTAAGTTTGATGTTACGGAGCTTCCAGGATTTGATAATTTGCACGGCCCCAAAGGTGTTATAAAAAGATCCCAAGAAAATCTTTCTTTGCTCTACGGTGCAAAAAAGTCCTTTTATTTAGTAAATGGGGCCACATCAGGCATTATTGCAGGTATAGCTACTTTTTTAAACGAGGGAGAGAAGGTATTATTACCAAGAAATTCTCATAGGTCTGTTTTGAACGGTATTATTCTTACAAGGTCCATGCCTTTATATTTGACTCCTGAAATAGACGAAGATTTAGGTATATGCCTTGATGTTTCTTGCGACAAATGGGAGAAAGTGATAAAAAGCGAGAAAAATATAAAAGCCGCTGTAATCACCAATCCCAACTACAGCGGCATTTGCCCAGATATTAAAAATATTATTGAAATTGCTCAAAAAAACAAAATAAAAACCATTGTTGATGAAGCCCACGGACCCCACTTTATATTTTCAAAAAAACTTCCCTTATCAGCAGGTGAGTGTGGTGCAGATATTTGGGTACAGAGCCCCCATAAAATGCTTATTTCTTTCACACAAAGCGCGTGGCTTCATTTCAACGGACAAAAAAAAGAAGAGGAGAGGCTGAAAAGATACCTTTCCCTGATTACTTCTACAAGCCCATCTTACTTAATGCTTGCTTCTTTAGAGATAACTGTAGAGTTTTTAAGGGATTTTGGTAAAAGTTTTGTAGAAAAAGGGGTGGAGCTTGCAGAATTCGCAAGGAGCAAGATAAATAAATTCACTCCCTTTTTTTGCCCCGGTTTCGAATACGCAAAAAATAAAGGATTCTTTTTTGATTTGTCCCGATTGATAGTCAACACTTCCTCTGCGGGTTATAGCGGAATAAATGTAGAAAAAATTTTAAGAAAGCAATATAATATTTTTGCAGAGTATGCAGATTTAAACAATGTTTACTTTCTAATAACGGGTGCTAATTCAAAAAGAGAAATTTTGAAGCTCATTAAAGCATTATCCTCGTTTAAAGCAAAGAAAAGAATCAAATTTCCTATTGCAGGTTTTAAAATACCTCCTAAAATAATTTTTACACCCTATGAGGCATTTATAAAAAGATACGAGTATATTCCTTATTCCCATGCAGGAGGCCGAATCTGTAAAGACCCTATCATACCTTATCCTCCTGGAATTCCGCTACTTAATCCGGGTGAACTAATCCAAAAGGAGCACATCGATGTGATTAATCAATTAGTAAGTAATAATTACTACTGTTATGGATTAAAAAATAATTGTATTGCGGTGGTGAAAGATGGGTAAACAGAATAAAAAGGGCAAATTTATAACTATTGAAGGAATTGATGGTGCTGGTAAGACAACTCAATTGGAAAAAATATGCGAGTATATCAAAAATAAAGGCAAAAGGGTAATTAAAGCAAGGGAACCGGGTGGAACTGCCTTAGGTGAGCAGCTCCGAAAGGTGCTTCTTGACCCGGATAGCAATCCTGTTCCTACAGCAGAGGCTCTTATTTATGCTGCTTCAAGGGCACAACTTTTAGAAAAATTGGTGATTCCGGCGATAAAAGAGGGTTTCTTTGTGGTCTGCGATAGGTTTGTGGATTCCAATTTGGCGTATCAGGGTTTTGCGCGAGGGCTTGGTTTTAACAGGATACTTCAGCTTAACAAGTGGGTACTTAACGGATACTGGCCTGATATCACCTTTCTTCTGGATTTAGATCCCGAAATTGCTTTAAAAAGGCTTACAAGAGGAAAGGACAGATTGGAAAGAGAATCCTTAGAGTTTCACTTAAAAGTGAGGGAAGGGTTTTTAAAGCTTAAAGAAGAGTTTCCTGAAAGAATAAGGGTGATAGATGCGTCAAAAAGTCAGGAGGAGGTTTTTAAAGAAATTGTTTTTGAATTGGAGAAGGCCGGAATCTTTAATTAAAAAAAAGGGGGGCCATTAATGAAATTAATTATGGCCGTAGTAGACGATAGTGACAGCTCAAAGGTGGTAGAAGAGCTTACCAAAAGGAATATAGGTGTAACAAGGCTTGCAAGCACAGGAGGTTTTTTGAAAAGAGGAAACACCACATTGTTAATCGGTTTAGAAGAAGAGAGGTTAGAAGAAGTTTTAGGCTTACTCGAAAAAATATGCAAACCGAGGAAACAGGTTGTTACCCTTTTCCCTGGGGTACCGGGAGAAACCTTTGCACCTTATCCCATTGAAGTTACAGTGGGCGGGGCTACCGTCTTTGTTTTGAATGTGGAGAGGTTTGAAAAAATATGATAAGGGTGAACAGGCTTTCTGAAGAATTGGGTTTGAATTCAGTAAAAGTAGAGAAAAAAAAGAATTCAGGCAGGGAATTCGGTGAATACCTTAAAAAAAGCAAGGAAATTTTTTCAAGAGAAGAACTGGACTTTATGTTTAAAGCTTTGGACGAACAATCAAAAAAGCTTTTAAAAACGCAAACCTTAGAAGATTTTAAAAAATACAGGGAACTTCTAAGAAATTTTTTAAAAAGATGTTTGGAGCTTGGTATAGATGTTTTCGAAGAAAAAAACTTTGCCCGTTTTGGCCGGCAGAAAGTGCTTACTGCTATAAAAATCATTGATGAAAAGATACTTGAACTGGCAGAGCAATTTTTGTCAGAGAATAAGGATACTTTGAAAATACTTTCTCTTTTAGATGAAATAAGGGGGCTTATAGTTGACCTTTATGCATGATTTATTCCACGCTTACATTTTGTTGGGCCCGTTAGAGGAAACCCAAAAAGAAGCAATAAAAATTGCAAAAACAGCGAATTGTTTAGAAAAGAACGACGGTTTTTGCGATTACTGCAAAAACTGCGTTAAAATCGAAAAGGGTGTATTTGCAGACCTTGTAGAAGTAAAGCCAGAAGGCTCTTCAGTGAAAATAGAAAGCATAAGAGATATAATTTTTGATTCCTACCTTTCTCCAGTTGAAGGAAAAAAAAAGGTTTATGTTATTTATGAAGCAGATAAAATGACTTTGGAAGCTCAAAATAGCATTTTAAAAACCTTGGAAGAACCCCCTTCACAGAGCATATTTATTCTTCTTTCAGAAAATATAAAAAATATTATCCCTACGGTTATTTCAAGGTGCAGGGTTATAGAAAGGGCAAAACCTTTTAAAAAATACACTTTTGATAAAGATTTTGTTGATAAACTTTTTAAAGTTATTATGGAGGGTTCTTTACCCCATGAAAAACTCGATTTTTTTAACCAGATAACCAACTTGGATGATAAAGAAGCAGTATTAGAATTCCTTTCGACTTTGTATAGAGATGTTTTGGTAGCAAAGACTAATAGTAAAGTAAAAATAGTAAATGAGGAATACCAAGATGTAATAAAAAACATTGCAAACAGGTTATGTATCGAGGAAGTTTTAAAGATTATGGACAAAATAAATAAAACCGTAGAGTATATAAAATCAAGGGGTAATGAAAACATAGGGCTTTTCAATTTGCTCCTTGCCCTTTGGAGGTAATGCATTATGGTGAGGGTAGTTGGCGTAAGGTTTAAAAAAGCAGGTAAAATCTACTATTTTAACCCCGGTGAAATTGAGCTTAATACTGGGGATAAAGTGATAGTTGAAACGGCAAGGGGCCTCGAATACGGAGAGGTAGTGGTAGGCCCTAAGGATGTAAAGGAAGAGGATATAGTTTCTCCATTAAAAGATGTATTAAGAAAGGCTACTGAAGAGGATGATATGATTTTTGAGGAAAACAAAAGAAGGGCTCAGGAAGCTGAGATAATAGCAGAAAAAAAAATACAAGAACATGGTCTTGAAATGAAACTGGTAGATGTTGAATATACTTTTGATAGATCAAAACTGATATTTTACTTTACCGCTGATGGCAGAGTAGATTTTAGGGAACTCGTTAAGGATTTGGCTTCCATATTCAGGACTCGTATAGAACTACGCCAGATAGGAGTAAGGGATGAAGCGAAAATGGTAGGGGGATTGGGTCCCTGCGGCAGGGTTATTTGCTGCCACACTTTTTTGGGGGAATTTGACCCAGTTTCAATAAAAATGGCAAAACAGCAAAACCTTTCTTTAAATCCCGGGAAAATATCAGGCCTCTGCGGCAGGCTCATGTGCTGCTTGAGGTATGAATATGACAATTACAAATCGCAAGAAAATGGGGAAGACGTTGTTGAAAAGGAAAGGTTTGAAGTGGGAAATGAGGTTTTCACTTCCTTTGGTGAAGGAATAATAACCAGCATCAATGAGCAAAAAGGAACAATTGAGGTAGAATTAAAGGAAACTAAAGAAATTAAGGAATTTCTTAAGGAAGAAGTGGTAAAAAACGATGTTGAAATAGATTTATAAAAACTATATTATTAAATAAAATATCACCCTTAAAGGGGGAAGGAAGATGTATTATCCGTTTTTCTGGGGATATGACCCAACGTGGATAATCCTGCTACCTGCTTTAATTCTTGCTTTTTACGCTCAAGCGAAGGTTTCTTCTACTTTTGAAAGGTATTTAAGGGTGCCGGCGAGGATTGGTTTAACCGGTGCTGAAGTGGCAAGAGAGATATTAAGGAGAAATGGGATATATGATGTTTCAGTAGAGATGACAAGGGGAAGACTTTCCGATTATTATGACCCGAGAAATAAGGTTTTAAGGCTTTCTCCAGAGGTTTACAGCGGTCACTCCTTAGCAGCCCTTGGTGTTGCTGCTCATGAATGCGGGCATGCGATACAGCACAGCGAAAGGTATGCCCCTCTTGCTCTAAGAAATTCTATAGTACCCCTTGCGAATATTGGTTCTCAAATGGCTTTTCCCCTGTTTTTTATCGGGCTAATTATGAACGCAGATACCCTGCTTACATTGGGTATACTGCTTTTCAGCCTTGCGGTTATCTTCCAGCTCTTTACACTTCCCGTAGAGTATAATGCGAGCAGCAGGGCTGTTGCAGTATTAGAAGGGCAGGGATTTATCGCTCCCGATGAAGCATACGGTGTAAGAAGGGTGCTGAGCGCTGCTGCGCTTACTTATGTGGCAGCAACATTGATGGCTGTAATGCAGCTTTTGAGGCTTCTTGCAATTGCAGGATTTTTCAATCGCGATGATAGATAGGGGTAATCTTTTTTACCCTTATTTTTTTTAAATTTTATAAATGGAAGGGATTTACAGTGAAAGCTTTCAAAGGAGTATTATTTTTTGTGATACTAATCACATTATTTTCTCTAATGTTGGCGTCCTGTGGTAAGGAGGTTCCAATAAGTAAACAAAATAATAATTACAGCGGGTGTTATGAAATACCGGGGCTTAAGGAAGAATCACCTTTTTACCCAGTAAGTTCTGCAGTAGATGAAAAAGGGGATATATACATCTTAGATCAGGTTTCCATGAAGGGCAGCATTTTTGTTTTTGACAAAAATTATAACTTTTTAAAAAGATTTGCTCCTTTAGATAGCAATGAAAAGGAATATGTTGATATTGCTGTGGATAAAGACGGTATCGTCTATGTTGCAGATATTGGTAGAGGAGAAATTATCAAGTATCAAAATGAAAAAGAGGTTAAGACTTTTAAACCTGAAGAAAACTTTTTCCCGCGAAGCATTGCTGTAAATTCTAAAGGTGAGCTTGTGGTTTTAAGTTATGATAAGGTTTACATATTTGATTCAAAAGGCAATGTCCTAAAAAAATTTGGAGAAAGCGGTAGCAAAAAAGGGCAGTTTAAAACTATGGGCTCTGAATTTTATATAGGTCCTCTTGGAATCGCAGTAGATGATGAAGACAACATCTATGTAGCCGACACCCTAAATAAAAGGCTGCAAAAATTTAGCCCTGCAGGCACCTTTTTAAAGGATTATCCTTTAGAGGATGAACCCCAGGATGTTGCAGTGAATGAAGAAGGGATTTTTGCCCTTTTAAACGACAAAATAATAAAAATTGATTTTAATAGTGAAAAGAAAACGGAATATTATAAATTGTCCGATTCATATAAAGACGAATACTTTGGTTACTCAAGTATATACGGGAAAAAAGGAATACTTGTTGCATGCTTTTCTTACTTGAATAAAATAGTATTTTTTGAAAAGGGGAAACCAATAAAAATTATTGATGAAAAAGATACTAAAGAAAATTTTGTGTTTCCCCATCACGTTTATGCAGATAATGAATATATTATTGTAATAAGCGAGAATTTTTACGAGGATACAGGAAAAGTCCAGGTATTCAAAAAAGATGGGGCCTTTTTATTTAACTTATCTTTGCCAAATAAAGATTTTATGATGCCAAAGGATGCTGTAGTATCAAAGGGAAAAATTTTTGTATTGGATTTAGATAAAGTGCACATTTTCGATACTGAGGGAAATTATATAAAAAGCTTCGGCACCCGGGGTGGAGGGACAGGAGAATTTGGGGTTTTTGACAACTACGGAGAGCTTCTAGGCCCTCAGGATATTGCTGTAGGCGAGGATAATAATCTTTATATAGCGGATACTTTTAATGATAGGATAAATGTATATGACAACAATGGTACCTTTATAAAGCAAATAGAAATAGAAACACCAAAAGAAATAGCTTTTGATGAAAAAGGAAATATATATATATTGAAATTTGACTCACCTTCTGTGGTAAAATGGGAATCAGGAGGTTTTAAAGAGCTCTTAAATGAGGAGGCAAAAGGATTATTTTCTACAGATGAACGAAATCCTGAAGATTCAGGAATTCAAGGCATTGCAGTGAAAGGAAGTCTTGTCTTTTTGTCTAACACGGCAAACCACAGAATAGAGGTTTTTAACTTAAGGGGGGATCACATAAAAAGCATTGGCGGCTATGGCTTTGGAAAAGGGCAGTTTAACACTCCAAAGGGGATTTGTTTTGATGATGAAGGTAATTTATATATAGCTGACAGTAGAAATCATAGGATAGTAATATTAAAAAAGGGGAGGATTTAATTTTATGGATTTTGGAAAGGTTATTACTGCTGTGGTAACACCTTTTGACGATGAATTAAAGGTGGATTATGATTCCTTTCAAAAGTTAACCGATTACCTTATCGCAAACGGCAGTGATTCCATAGTGGTAACGGGGACGACGGGCGAATCCCCTACCCTGACCGATGAAGAAAAATTGAATCTTTATAAAGCAGCATTGGAAGCCTCTAATAAAAGGGCAAAAATCATCGCGGGTACAGGTTCCAACAACACTGCAAAAAGTATAGAACTTTCCGTGAAGGCTCAGGAAATAGGGGTTGATGGGCTTTTATTAGTTGCCCCCTATTACAACAAACCTACGCAGGAAGGGCTTTACCGGCACTTTAAGATGATTGCTGAAAGCGTAAATATTCCCTGTATGCTATACAATGTGCCCGGTAGGACCTCGGTAAATATAGAGCCCGAGACAATAGCAAGGCTTTCCAAGGTAAAAAACATTGTCGCCTTAAAGGATGCAGGCGGTAATCTTGATAAAACAAGCCTTACAAAGAAACTTGCCCCAGAAATTGATGTTTACAGCGGAGACGATAGCTTAACTTTACCCATGCTTTCCTTAGGGGCAAAGGGTGTGGTGAGTGTTGCATCCCACGTCGCAGGTAAAGAAATAAAAGAAATGATAGAAAGTTTTGAGAAAGGGGATGTAAAGAGAGCTTTAGAAATACATTTGAGGCTTTTTGATTTATTTAAGACCTTGTTTATAACAACAAATCCCATCCCCGTGAAAGAAGCATTGAATCAAATGGGTTTAAAGGTGGGAGGATTAAGGCCACCCCTTGTGGATGCAGATGAAAAGACCAAAAAAGCTATAAGTGATTGTTTAAAAGCTTTAGGGATTTTAGGATAAACCAAAATCCCCTATCCGCAGTGGGTAGGGGATTTAATTGTTATCAAAAATTTTCTTAACATCTTCCTCATTAAAGCGATAGGCTTTTTTACAGTAATTGCAAACAAGTTCTACCATGCCTTCGGTTTTTAGTATGTTTTCCACTTCTTCTTTTCCGAGGCTTAGTAAAATGCTTTCTATTTTTTCCTTAGAGCAGTTGCAAGAGTATTGAATTTCGTGTTTTAAGGTAAATTTTAGATTAAAATCTTTTAAAATTTCTTTTAAAATATCTTCAGGGGTAATATGATTTTCTATTAATTGTGTTATGGATTTTATTTCTTTTAATTTTTCTTCAATATAAATGGCTGCCTTTTCGTCTGATTCCGGTAATAGCTGAATGATAAAACCGCCAGAAGCTTTAATGCTGCTGTCCGTGTCAACTAATACTCCTAAGGCGACGCAAGAAGGAATCTGTTCTGATTTGGCAAAGTAATAAGTTAAATCTTCTGCAAGTTCACCTGAAATTAAAGGGACCTGACCTATATAAGGTTCCTTTAAACCTAAATCCTTTATAACTGTGAGGGTTCCTGAATTTCCTACTATTCCGCTTACATCAAGCTTGCCTTTTTCATTTAATGGAAGGTCAGCACTAGGGTTTCCTATAAATCCCTTGACATTTCCCTTTGAATCAGCATGCGCGACTATTGTCCCGGATATTCCCTCACCATCAACTCGGAGGGTAACGGTATCCTTTTCTCCCTTTAACATAAGGCCCATTAGGGCTGAAGCGGTAAGCAATCGCCCGAAGGCAGCAGAAGCAGTAGGGAGTGTATTATGAATTGTTCTTGCTTTTTCTACAAGCATTGTGGTGCGCCCGCAAAAAGCAAGTATTCCAGCTTTTTCATCAATAGCCCTTACTACGTAATCTTTTTCATTAATATAATCCTTTATTTCAGTCAACTTTTCCTCCTCCTTTTATTGAGCGTGTAAATTAATTTTGTAACAAAAATAAAAGAAAATCAACATGATATTAGAAAAATTCAACAGCTGGAAAAAATAAGTTATAATTATTATATAAATAAAGTAAATTTTTGAGTTGTAATTTTTATGAAAAATCTGAGGAGGATATTTAATGGAGTCCAAAAAGGGCAGGCTTTTTTTATGCCCGACCCCCATAGGGAATTTAGAGGATATTACCCTTAGGGTATTGAAGGTTTTAAAAGAGGTTGATGTTATAGCTGCAGAGGATACCAGGGTGACAAAAAAGTTGTTAAACCACTACGGCATAAAAAAACCTTTGATATCCTATCATGAACACAATAAGGATTCAAAAGGCGAAGAGATTATAAAGAGGTTGATTTCTGGAGAAGATGTTGCATTGGTATCAGATGCCGGGACTCCCGGAATATCCGACCCCGGAGAGGATTTGATAAGGGCTGCTATAAGAGAAAACATAGATATTGTCCCCCTTCCTGGCCCTTCTGCTTTTATCCTTGCATTAATCGTTTCTGGGTTTTCTACAAGAAGGTTTGTGTTCGAGGGTTTTTTGCCTAAAAAAGAGAAGGAGAGGGAGAAAATCCTCGAGGAGCTTTCAAGGGAAAAAAGGACGATTATTATATACGAGTCGCCCCACAGACTCGTAAAGACGCTAAGGAAAATAAAAGATAAAATGGGAAATAGGAACATCGTCTTGGCAAGAGAGCTTACCAAGTTTTATGAAGAAATCTTTAGAGGGTCTTTGGAGGAAGCCCTGGCAAAATACCAAGAAGAAGAACCCCGGGGGGAATTTGTGGTTGTTATCGAGGGAATAAAGCAAGAAGAGGAATTAAAAGGGGAAGCCTTCTTTGATATAAAAAAACAAGCCTTAGAAAGGGTTGAGGAATATATAAAAAACGGGATGACCAAAAGTCAAGCCATAAGAAGGGTTTCTAAGGAATTCAATATATCAAAAAATGAGATTTACAATGATTTTCATAAATGAAATTAAAAAGGCAGGTAAAATGTATTGCCTGCCTTAGGTTTCCATTATTGGTTGTTCATTTCACTTATACATTTTTTGCAAACATTTTTGCCTTTGAAATTTACTACGTCATCTGCACTTCCGCAGAAGATGCAGCCGGGTTCGTATTTTTTCAGAATTATTTTATCGCCATCTACATAGATTTCGAGGGGATCTTTTTCAGAAATATTTAAAACCCTCCTAAGCTCAATGGGTATTACTACCCTGCCGAGCTCATCAACTTTTCGAACGACCCCCGTTGACTTCATGAAATTCGCCCCCTTTCGACAAAATTTTTCTAACAAAAATATACCATTTATGTAAAAAAGAGTCAACATTTTTTAAAATTTATACAAATTCTGGAGGCGGTAATTTTGAAAAAAGAGGAAAATTTCACGGATGTAAGTGAAGATTTAAAGGAAAAAATTAAAGAAACGGCTGAAAAATTGAGGGAGAGAATTTCAAAAAGGCCCAAAAGGGAGAGGATAAGAACCATAATAGAAGAAAATTACATAGGTGAGTTTTTAAAAGCCGATAAACTTTCGGAAAGCGAGCTTGATGAAATAAAATTAAAGGGTGGAATAGCGGGTGTCGATGGTTCTATAAACAGCATAGGGGGTGTATACCCATATCTTTTTTACATTAAGCGCGCTCTTGGTTTGTCTTCTGAAATAAGGCATGAGGAAATCCTTCTTTCGGAAGTGGACTCTCCCCTTTTGTTGGATGACCTTATGGACGAAGAAGAGTATAAAGCTTTATTAAAAAAGGGCCTTGCAGAGCTTGAGGCTAAGGCAGCAAAGGAGGCTTTGGAAAGATTTAATCCCAAGGTGCTTTTTCTTGACGGCTCTTTAGTCAGGTTTAAAATTGAAGCAAAGGACTACTTTGAACAAATTAAAAATATTGCTTTAAACAAAAATGTAATAGTTGCTGGCATAGTTGAGGGAATTTCTACATCGCTTATAAGCAGTTTAATAAGGGAATTGCTTCCTTCCGTATTTAAGTATTCTGCTGACTGGGAAATATTGCTCGGCATAATGGATATGGGGGAATACTTAGAAGTAAAACCGGGGCTTTTTAAAGAAGGCTTCAGGACGTTTTTCATGAGGAGTTCTATTGACCCAAAACCCATAGGTGTGGATATATTAGAAGAGCAGAAGGAATACGCGAAATTTGTTGCAAACCTTGTATATACCCTCACCCCCGAAAACAGCAGGGGTATACCCCTTTGGATGGATATAATCGACAAAAGGGTAAAAATACGGGATCCTTTTATGGAAATGGTTGCAAAAAGCTATTTAGGGGAGGATTTTTTGGAAGTTTTAACTCCAAAAAGGGAAAAAAGAAACCCATAAATTGAAGGGAGATGAAAAAAAATGAACGTGGTTGGGCTTACAACCTCTCATGAGGTTTACATAGCCTCAAAAGAAAGAAAGTTCAGGATGAATGAACTGATACTTATAGAAGACCCCAATCAGGGGCCGGTAATAGGAGAGGTATCGGAAACCTTTTCCTACAATAGATACATCCCTTTTTCCGTAAACCACGATTTTTTTGATGCTAAGGTCATAGAGTCATTAAAGAGGCTGGGTTACAGCATTGATGAAGAGGAAGTGAATGTGGCAAAGGTAAAGCTCATGACGGAGACCACCTACCCAATAGTAACGGGTTCGAAAGCAAGGGTTCCTCAATTTTTTGAGGTAAAAAATTTACTTATCAGGGGTAAAAAAGAAGAAGGCCTTGTGCTGGGAGAGATAAAACATACGGAAGAAACCGCACTAACTATGGAGGACGAGCTAAAGGGACTCTTTTATGTATTAAATAAGGGCAGTGCTGAAAAAACTAAAGGTGTACCCTTTATTCTGGATTTAAGGTCCTTTCAGCAGTACCCCCATATCGGTATTTTCGGAGGCTCGGGCTCTGGGAAGTCCTTCGGCATGAGGGTAATAATGGAAGAATTGATGAAAAAAAGAATACCTTCCATAATACTTGACCCCCATTACGAAATGGATTTTTCCAATTCATCGGGCCTTCCCGAAAGCCCAGACTTTACTTTTGAGTTTCAGAAATTCCAGATAGGGGAAGACATAGGAGTAGAGTTTTCAGCACTATCCGCAAGGGACCTTTTGGACCTTTTATCTGCTGTGAAGCCGCTGACGGAGGCTATGTCCAGTGCGGTGGAAATCCTTTTTAAAAAAGGAGATACTTACACCAGTTTTTCTTCAAGGATTGAAGATTTATGCGAAGGCTTGGAA
Organism: Thermovenabulum sp.; assembly: GCF_049701175.1. GTDB lineage: Bacteria > Bacillota > Thermosediminibacteria > Thermosediminibacterales > Thermosediminibacteraceae > Thermovenabulum. The sequence continues at coordinate 70,390 of NZ_JBNATW010000009.1, read as the reverse complement.
ATGGGAAAAACAAAATTGGACAAGATGCTTTCCGTGGAGGGGCTAAAAGACAGTGAAAGGGAAAAGTACAAAAGGTTGAGGGAATTGGTTGAAGAATACTCGAACATTCCTCTACCCTCAGTGCAGGGGATTTCGTGGAGGTTAAAGAGGCTTTACTATTCGGGCATATTCAGCCACGACATAAACCCCGTTGTAAATGCTTTAAAATCCGGAAAGCTTTCCGTCATCCAGGGGCCCATATGGCTTTTGCAGGTATTTGCCACATATATTCTCTCGAGTTTGTACAGAAAAAGAAGGGATTATAAAGACGGGGAGCTAAAAGGAGAAATAGGCCATGAATACTTTCCGCCCTTTGTTGTGGCTACTGATGAGGCCCACAACTTTGCGCCAAAGGGCTATGATGCTCCGAGCAAGGGTATAATAAAGGAAATTGCCCAAGAGGGAAGAAAATACGGGGTATTTCTAGTTTTAGCCACCCAAAGGCCGACACTTTTAGACGAGACAGTCACTGCCCAGCTTAATACAAAGATTATATTCAGGACGGTCAGGGGAAACGATATCAGCACCATAATGGAGGAGACGGATTTAAGCTCTGAAGAGGCAAAAAGGCTTCCCTACCTTCCCTCAGGTGACGCTTTTGTTTCAACGCCATTATTCGGAAGGACCATTGCGATAAGGATTAGGTACCCCTATTCTATTAGCCCCCATATAAAAAATCCCTTTGATGAGCTGGTGGAACAAAGCAAAAAAGAGAAGGATGAGTATTTTAATTTAATAGCCGAGGAACTCCCCATTTATGAGACAAACCTTTTAAAAGCGGCTAAAAACATAAGTAGTAAAAATCCAAAAGTGGTTTTAGAAGTGAACGCATTAAAAAATATATTGGAGGAATTGGTAAGGGAAGGGAAGCTAAAAAAAGAGGAATCACCCTTTGGCAGTTTTTATACGGAAGCTTGACATAAGCCGAAAAAACTGGTATATATTATCTAAACTTAATAGAGAGCTTCAATGAAGGGTTGAGTAGGTATAAAAAGAGGCTAAAGAGAGCCGGGGAAGGTGAAAGCCGGTGCCTGCTTTTTTGCCGAACATGGACCCGGAGAAAACTTTTGCCAAAAGGTTTTTCCCTTAAGGCAAAGGCGGGATGTGCCCGATAAAGCAAAAAAGGCCGAAAAGGCGAATTAGGGTGGTACCGCGGGCAACCCTCGCCCCTTTTATCAAAGGGCGGGGGTTTTTTGATTTGTATGAGGTTTTAATAGAAATTTTTTCCAAAAAAGAGGAGGGTAAATAATGGAAAGGAAAACCTTTTATATTACAACGCCTATATACTATCCAAGTGACAAACTCCACATCGGCCATTCTTATACGACTGTGGCAGCCGATGCCATGGCCAGGTTCAAAAGGCTTACGGGCTACGACGTTTTCTTTTTAACTGGGACGGACGAGCACGGGCAGAAGATTCAAAGGAAAGCCCAAGAAAAGGGGAAAACCCCTAAGGAGTACGTTGACGAGATAGTGGACTGGATAAAGGAACTTTGGAAGATACTGGACATATCTTACGACCATTTTATAAGGACTACCGATGAATACCATGTAAAAGGCGTCCAGGAAATTTTTAAGAAACTTTACGAAAAGGGAGATATTTATAAAGGTGAATACGAAGGGTGGTACTGCACACCCTGCGAATCCTTTTTTACAGAAAGGGAATTGATTGACGGCAAATGCCCGGACTGTGGGAGGCCTGTAGAACTTGTAAGGGAAGAGGCATACTTTTTCAGGCTTTCAAAATACCGGGATAAACTCATAGAATATATTGAAAAAAACCCGGATTTCATACAGCCTCCTTCGAGAAGGAATGAGATGTTAAATAACTTTTTAAAGCCCGGGCTTGAAGACCTTTGTGTTTCAAGGACCAGTTTTAACTGGGGAATACCCGTTACCTTTGATGAAGGACATGTGGTTTACGTCTGGATAGACGCCCTGTCAAATTACATCACTGCCTTGGGATATCCCTTCGACAATAAGCTCTTTGATAAATACTGGCCCGCTGATGTACATTTAGTAGGTAAGGAAATTGTAAGGTTCCATACAATTATATGGCCCGCAATGCTTATGGCATTAGACCTTCCCCTTCCCAAGAGGGTATTCGGACACGGATGGCTTATATTGGAAGGCGGGAAGATGTCAAAATCTAAGGGTAATGTGGTGGACCCGAGGGTATTGGTAGATTTGTACGGTGTTGATGCCATTAGGTACTTTTTATTAAGAGAAATACCCTTCGGAGCAGATGGCAATTTTTCAAACGATGCCCTTATTGACAGGATAAACTATGACCTTGCCAACGACCTTGGGAATTTACTTTCAAGAACGGTGACAATGATTGAAAAGTACTGCGGCGGACAGATACCCAAAGCCGGTGAATTCACCGAAGAAGACAGGGAACTAATAGAAATGGCGAGATCCTTGCCACAAAAGATAGAATCGTTGATGGACTCCTTTGAATTTTCCGAAGCCTTAAAGGAGATATGGCAGTTCATAGGAAGGGCAAATAAATATATAGACGAGACATCTCCTTGGATTCTTGCAAAGGACGATGCCAAAAAAGATAGACTAAACACGGTGCTTTTTAACCTTGCAGAAGCACTTCGGGTAATTTCAATCCATATTTCTCCTTTTATGCCCAATACGCCCCAAAAAATCAGAAAACAGCTCGGCATACCCGATGAGGTTTGCACGTGGGAGGATGCTAAAAAATGGGGTGTTTTACCGGTGGGTACAAAAATAGGCCAGAAGGAAATAATATTCCCCAGGATTGAAAAGGCTCAAGAAAGTTCAAAGGATAAAAACAACGACAATAACAAAGAGATTAAAGAACAAAAAGGAGAAGAAAACAATATAATCACGATTGATGACTTTTCAAAGGTTGAACTTAGGATTGCGGAAGTAGTAGAGGCAGAAAAGATCGAGGGAGCGGATAAACTCCTCAAATTGCAGGTGAAAATAGGTGAGGAAAAAAGGCAGATTGTAGCGGGAATTGCAAAATATTATTCACCTGAAGAGCTTATCGGTAAGAAAATAGTGGTTGTGGCAAATTTAAAACCGGCCAGATTAAAGGGAGTAGAATCTCAAGGGATGCTTCTTGCAGCATCAACTCAGGACAAACTTTCAATCATCACGGTAGAAAGGGATATTCCATCGGGCGCAAAAGTCAAATAAGGGGTTGATGGTGTTGTATTTGGATGTTCACGCCCATTTGGACGATGAGGCTTTTGATAAAGATAGGCTTGAAATAGTCGAAAAGGCAAAAAGGGAAAATGTATATTTTATAAATGCAGGAGTAGATATTGATTCTAGCCTGTTTTCAGTGGAGCTTTCAAAACATGACAATATATTTGCGGCCGTGGGGGTTCACCCCCACGAGGCTGCAAAAGTGAATAAGGATTATATTAATGAATTAAGGAAGCTTTCGAAAAATCCTAAGGTCGTCGCTTTGGGAGAAATCGGCCTTGACTATTATTACAATTTTTCTCCCAAAGAAAGACAGATAGAGGTATTTAGAGAACAGCTTTACTTGGCAGGAGAGCTTGAACTTCCCGTTGTTGTCCATGACAGGGAAGCTCATGAGGATGTCTTGAAAATTTTAGAAGAAGTGGGAATAAAGGATGTAATGCTTCACTGCTTTTCGGGGGACCTTTCGATGGCGGAGGAAGCTTTAAAAAGAGGCTACTTTTTTTCCTTCGGGGGATCGATGACTTTTAAAAAAAATAAATCGGGAAGGGAAGTAATAAGGCATTTACCCTTAGAGAACGTTTTTTTAGAAACCGATTCTCCATACCTCACTCCGGAGCCCTACAGGGGTAGGAGGAATGACCCTACATTGATAAAAATTATTTACGATTACTATGCTAACTTAAAAGGTATGGATGTAGAGGAGATAAAGAAAATAATATGGGAAAAAGCGATTAGTTTTTTTAAGATACATTAATTTTTTTTACAATCTGTTGTGACGAAAAATTTTTGAAAATAGTAAAAAGCCATATTGCAATCTATAGAAAAATGATATATAATATTCCAAAATAATATTAAAGTATTAAAACGATAAATTCAATGACAGGGAAGAGTAGCCTTACCGGAAGGTTAAAGAGAGCTGCCGGTGGTGGAAAGGCGGTACCGAAAGGTAGGGTGAATGGGCCCTGTAGATGCGGTGGCGAAAGAGGGTTCAAGTAGCTGCTGCCGGGAAGCCCTCCGTTAAAAAAAGGGCGGGGTATCGCAGAATTTAGCCGTACCCTAAGAGAGAGTCCTGCTTTCAGGTGGCATATACGGCATTTCATCCTGATGGGTGAAATGCCGTTTTTGCTTCTTGCAGGGCTAATTCGGGTGGCACCGCGGATAAAAGCATCCGTCCCGCTGGGGATGGGTGCTTTTTTTTTATGAAAATTTCAAAAAACATTAAGGAGGTTTTAATTTATGAAATTAAAAGATTCCTTAATTACTGCACTTTTAATGGCTGTAGGTTATGTTTTGCATCAGGTGACACCGCCTATTGTGGCAGGGATGAGGCCCAATTTTCTTCTTATTATGCTTTTCTTTTCGCTTTTTTTAAACCCAAAACCAAAGAACGCGCTGCTTGCAGGTTTTCTCGGAGGAATATTTGCTGCCCTTTCTACTACCTTTCCCGGAGGACAGATTGCCAATATTGTCGATGAATTGATAACAGGGCAGGTAGTGGCGCTTTTAATACGGATGACACCTTCTTTAAACAGGCAGATAGCAGTGCCATTCATCACCCTTGTCGGGACCATGTTGAGCGGGGCCATATTTTTAAGTGTCGCAATGCTTGTTGTGGGAGCTCTGCCAGCAGCTTTTTCTGCGCTTTATACGATGGTCGTCCTTCCTACAGCAGCAATAAATACGGTTGCAGCTCTTGTCTTATATAATGTGGCCAAAACGGCTTTTAGGGCGGTTATCAAGTCGTAATACAAGATATTAAGGATAAAAGATGTCAATAATTAAAGTGACCCAATATTTAACGATGGGTCACTATTTTTTATATTTCTAATTTCTGATTGTGCTAAACATCAATTTGTGTTAAAATAGCATAGAAAAATTCTAAGAATGGGCGGGGCGAGTATGATAGCATATAAGATAGGTGATTCATTGTATTTAAACATTACCAATCGTTGCCCGAATAAGTGCAGTTTTTGCATTAGGAACTTTGCAAAGGGCGTAGGAGGTTATGATCTTTGGCTTGAAAGGGAACCCACCACAAAGGAAATAATAGAAGCAATTAAAGAGCCGGAAAAATATAAGGAGATTGTTTTTTGCGGTTACGGAGAGCCTTTATTAAGGCTTCAGGTGGTATTGGATGTAGCTTCCTATATCAAGAATAATTATCCTGGAATTCCTATAAGAATAAATACCAATGGTTTGGGGAATCTAATTCATGGAGAAGATATAACCCTTCAATTTAAGGGTCTAATTGATGTGGTTTCCATAAGCCTCAATGCCGATAATGCGGAAAAATATGATAAAATCTGCCGTTCCGACTACGGCGAGGAAGCTTTCTATGCGGTACTGGAGTTTGCTAGAAAGTGTAAGAATTACGTGCCCAAGGTGATTTTAACCGTTGTAGAACTGCCCGAAATTGACATAGAAAAGTGCAGGAAAATTGCAGAGGAATTAGGGGTAGGGTTTAGGGTAAGGAAGTTTGAAAAGGGTTAATTGAGGTGGTAATTTTTGAAAATAAAAGAGATAATGAAAAAGTACGATATAAGGCCGAGTAAAAGGCTCGGCCAACATTTTTTAATGGATGAATCCTTTTTATACAAAATGATAAAAGCTGCGGAGATAACTAAGGAAGATGAGGTTTTGGAGATTGGTCCTGGCCTTGGGGTTTTGACTCTAAAATTGGCTGATTATTCGAGAAAAGTCGTTGCTGTGGAAAAGGATGGGTCTTTGATAAAAATTTTGGAAGACCTGCTAAAAGACCGGAAAAATGTTTGTTTGATAAATGAAGATGTGCTAAAATTAGACTTAAATAGAATAAAAAAAGATTATTTTACAAATAATTGTTTCAAAATTGTGGCGAATTTACCGTATTATATCACCAGCCCTATTTTGATGAAGGTTATAGAAAACCGGGATATTATTTCTAAAGCTGTGGTAATGGTTCAAAAAGAGGTAGCAGAAAGGCTTGCATCCCTACCGGGCAGCAAGAGCTACGGCATACTGAGCATAGCAGTGCAGCTTTATTCGGATGTGGAAATCGTATCTTTGGTTAAAAAAGGGGCATTTTTCCCTCCACCCAAGGTAGATTCGGCCATAGTTAAACTCGACCTTCAAAAAAAGGCCAAGGTGGATATACCTGATGAGAAAATATTTTTTAAAATAGTAGAGGCTGCTTTTGCAGAGAGGAGAAAAACCGTTAGAAATTCATTGAAAAATAATTTAGAGTTAAGCCCTGAGGAAGTGGATACCATTTTTCAGAAAACGGATATTGATGGCAAGAGAAGGGCGGAAACTTTGAGCATAGAAGAGTTTGCATCAATTTGTCGGGTTTTTATGGAGCTTAAGGGGATGAAAGGATGGGATAAAAATGTTTTTCATTAGCCCGACAAAAGGCAAACTTACCCTTAGAGAAACCGTAGAGGATATCATAGGATACATGGAAGAAGACCCGAAAGCCCAATACAAATTGATCATCGGAACCGATTCCCAGGAAAAAGACAACACCTGTTTTGTAACAGCTATAATAATCCACAGAGTCGGAAAGGGTGCCCGATATTATTACAGAAAAAAAGTGATGGCCCTTATAAAAAATTTAAGACAAAGGGTTTATACCGAGACCTCTTTGTCTTTGGAAGCTGTAAATTCCATAAAAAACGAGCTTGAAAAAACAAATTACAAAAATATGGATGTAGAGATTCATGTGGATATAGGGCAGAATGGAGATACAAAAGAGTTAATAAAAGAGGTTGTGGGCTGGGTTATGGGCAGCGGATTTAGGGTTAAGATAAAGCCTCAAGCTTATGGAGCTACAAAAGTAGCTGACCGATTTACGAAATGAATTGCTTTAAAATATCGAACCTCCTTTCACTGTGGTATCCTATATATTCTTTGCTGTTGACAATTCGATTTTTAGGCAGGCCTTTATAAAAATTTAATGCTTCTGCAATGTCGCCGATGATTGTATCGGCCATTTTTTTTGCATGGGTAAATCCGCGAGGCTTAGAACCCGGTTCCTCAACGCGCATTACCACGGGCGCTTGAACCTTAAGCCCCTCCTTTACTGCAAAAACCGATTCTAAAGGAGGCACCGCAAAGAAACTGAAGTCAACGTTTTCCAAAAATTTTTTCGATACAGCGTGGGGACCGTGAGAGGGTATTGCGGTTAAAACCTTGTTATATAAATTTATCGTCTGGTTAAATATTTTTTTGTAATAGTAAAGTTCTAATGAAAGCCGATTTTCTTTGATGTATTCGGGGTAAAACCTGGTCAAAGAAAGGTCGGCTTTTTCTTTTAATATTGATCTTATCAGGGTTTTTAATTTATCATTCATTTTACCCTGCATATCACCATCAATAAAAATCACACAATTAGCCCCTTTTTTAAATGCCCGAAAAGCTCCGATAGCTTTGGGCACATCATATCCTAATGCTTCTTTAAAGTACATTATTTCTATTTTGTCATCAAAAATCGAACGCACTTTTTCCGCTTCAAAAAGGGTATTATCTGTTGAACCGTTGATGACCGTGAAAACCCTGTCCACTCCAGTTTTGATTAAATTAGTTAGAACCTTTATTATTCTTCCCTCCTCATTTTTTGCAGGTACAACTGCCGCAATCACGTTGTCCCCTCCTATTTTAATTAACATGTGATTTTCTGGTAGCATATTATGTATTAAAACACGAAAGTGTGACTTTAAAAGGATTTAAGGGGGTGATGAACATGGCTAAGGTAAAAGCAGGAGATATTGTGAAAAGGCTGTCTTATGGAGGGGACTTACTTTTCAAAGTGGTTGAAGTTTATGAAGATAAAAATATAGCCCTTTTAAAGGGCATTAATATAAGGGTTTTAGCCGATGCCCCGCTTGACGATCTCGTGATACCTTCAAAGAGTGAAGTCAGAGAATACAAAATAAATCTTATCAAGACCTACAATGAATGCTTGGAAAGAATTTATTACAGAAGGGAATTGGAGAATGAAAGAAAATTAATAAGGAATAACAAAGAAGAAAACGGTTTTTTTTATATGCCGGCAAGGGTCTTACATTTGGATGGGGATGAAGACTACCTTGAAATATGCTTAAATACCTATAAGCAGCTGGAAATTGAGGCGGTAGGTTTTAACATTGCTGAGAAAGAACAGCCCAAAAATATTAGGTCTTTATTACTGGAATACGCTCCGGATATTCTGGTTATAACAGGACATGATGGACTTTTAAAAAGTGCAAAGGACTTTAACAATGTGAATTCTTATAGAAATTCGAGGTTTTTTATTGAATCGGTAAAGGAAGCAAGGAAAATACAGCCCTCCAAAGATGAACTTATTATTTTTGCCGGTGCATGCCAGTCCTACTACGAGGGCTTAATCAAGGCGGGGGCCAATTTTGCAAGCTCACCTCATAGGGTTTTTATTCATGCATTAGATCCTGTTATGGTTATAGAAAGGGTTGCCTTTACGCCGATTTCTAAAATTATCTCGCTAAAAGAGGCCATAGAGGCGACTATTACCGGTACAAAGGGTATTGGGGGAATAGAGACCCGAGGAAAGTACAGGGAAGGACTTCCACGCTCGCCCTACGAGTAAAACAGGCGGTGATTTATATGAAGGAGGGAGCTATTCTTAAAGCGTATGATCCCCAAAAAGATAAGGTTTATGAATTGGATATTGAAGAATATGTAGAAGGGGCAGTCGCATGGGCAATGCCTGCACATTTTCCTTTGGAGGCCTTAAAATCTCAGGCTGTATGCTGCAGGACGATTGCAATAAAGAGAATGAGGATATTTGGAGGAAGCGGGTGCATTAGGTTCCCCGATTATGATATTTGCACAGATTTTCGGCATTGTCAGGGATTCTTAGAGGAAGATAGTAAAAAGGTCTTATGGGGTGACGACTGGCCAAAAAACTCGGAAAAAATAAAAAAGGCAGTAAGTGATACATCAGGATTAATTTTGACTTACAACAACAACCCCATTGAAGCCTTATATCATGATACCTGCGGAGGTTTTACAGAAGATTCGGAAAATGTATTGGGGAATAAGATAAGTTATTTAAGGCGCGTAGAGTGTGGATTCTGCAAGGATTCTCCAAATTACAGCACAACAAAAATTATTACTTTAAAAAATCTCGAAAAAAAGTTAGGGATTAATTTGGGCTATAAAGCTGCAAGAGATGAAATAAAAGGAATTTTCGAGGAAGTAAAGACTACCGGGACTGGCCGAATAAAAAAAATGAAAATTGGTGACAGAGAATTTACGGGAGATGATATAAAAGAACTCCTTTCTTTTCCCTCGAATAAATTTAACTGGAAGATTGTAACAGTAGATTTTGAAGTGATGGGCAAGGGGCATGGACTCGGGATGTGCCAGTATGGAGCAAGAGGCATGGCATTAAAAGGGTATAGTTTTCAGGATATTTTAAATTACTATTTTACAGGGGTAGAAATAAAAAAAATTTTGATACCCCCGCGGAATAAACCATTAATATCAAAAAAAATTGTTATAGATCCCGGGCGGGGGTCAAAGGAAGATTTATGCGGCCCGATGGGGATTTCAGAAGGGTTTATCAATTTTGAAATAGCCAAAAATTTAATGGATGTGTTAAAAAAAGAAGGAGCGCAAGTGATTTTAACGAGAAACAGCAATGAAAATAAAAACCTAATTGAAAGGGTAAATCTAATAAATAATTATGAACCAGACCTTTTAATAAGCATTCATCAATACTTCTTAAAGCCAGAAAAAGAAAAATACATTGAAATTTACTATTTTCCGGGAGATAAAGAAAGCAAAAGGCTCTCGGAATGTATTAGAAAAATCTTAATCAACACTTTAGAAGTGGAGGCAGTAATAAGTGAGGCTGACCTTTTTATACTACGGGAATCAAAATGCCCCTCTGTTGTTATATTTGTATCAAATCTTAATAATCCACAAGAGGAAAAAAGATTGACAGACGAGGAATACAGAAAAAACATAGTAAAATCGATATTATCGGGTATTATTCAATATTATTGCGGCCTATTGCCATAAAAGGCCGTTTTTTATTTCATATATGATATTTGACAAACTACGATATTACTGATAAAATATTTGAACTTTTTATTTGACATTTAGGACAAGGGGTGTTATAATACAATCGTGTATTTTGTATAATAAAGAGGTGAGTTGATTTGGTTAAAGATAATGCTCTCCTCAAAATAAGAAAAAGCATCGAACCTTTTGTAGGGAAAAAAGTTAAGATAAAAGCCAATAGAGGTAGAAAAAAGACTTATGAAAAGATAGGAATACTCGAGAAGGTATACCCAAACATATTTGTTATTAGGATAGAAGAATCCCCCGAGTTTATAAATAGGGTTTCTTATAGTTATTCGGATGTATTGACCGATTCGGTAGAATTGATTTTTTGCTCAGGCAATGGAAAGGCGATAAAAATTAAACATTAAGGCACCAAAGCCTCTCTCATGAATAATATAATTATAAAGATTCATGGGGGAGGCTGTTTTTATGGATAGAGAAGAACGAATATTAAAAAAATACACGAAAAAACTATTTTTAATAGATAATGTGATAGGTGCCGGCATTGGCTATAAAACTGTCAGAGGGGAAAGAACGCATACAAAGGCTTTGTTGGTTTTTGTAAAGAAAAAACTGCCAAAAGAGGTATTAAAAAGAAGCCAAATTATACCCCAAAAAATAGAAGATGTAGAGACAGATGTGGTAGAAGTTGGAGAAATAAGGCTTTTGAATTTAAGGACGGGGAAAATGAGGCCAGCAAAACCGGGTGTAAGTATTGGACATTATAAAGTTACAGCCGGTACTTTTGGGGCTTTAGTAAGGGATGCCGTTACCAAAGAACCCTTGATACTCTCTAATAACCATGTGCTTGCAAATGCCACTAATGGAAGGGATAAAAAGGCAAGTATAAAAGACCCTATACTGCAACCAGGAGCATACGACGGTGGGAAAAAAGATGATGTCATAGGCTACCTTTACAGGTTTATCCCCATAGAGAAGGACCTTTCTCAGATTGAATGCCCTGTGGCAAAGGCTGGTGAAAGGATTGTAGATAGGGCTATTAAAATTGTAAGACCCAATTACGATGTTAAATTTTTTAAAAAGAAATCCTTTCAAAATCTTGTGGATGCTGCTTTAGCAAAACCTCTGAATCCTTCTGATGTTTCCGAGGAAATATTAGAACTGGGTTTTGTCAGGGGTGAAACCACACCTCAAATTGGACTTCCTGTAATAAAGAGCGGAAGGACGAGCGGAATAACGAAAAGTGAAATAAAGGCACTAAGCGTGGTTATTAAAGTAATGCTTGGGGATAACGAAGAGGCAACCTTTTACGACCAGATATTGACGGGACCAATGGCTAAACCTGGAGACAGCGGTTCTTTGGTATTGACGGAAAAAAACGAGGCAGTTGGGCTTTTATTTGCAGGTTCTGAGGAAGCTACTTTAATAAATCCTATTTTAACAGTTATGAAACTTTTAAGATTTACTTTTTAAGGTTATAAAACCGCAAATTACCATGATTGCTTATTTCATTGTCAATACCATGTATATTATATAACAGCAACGGTATTTTATTTTATATGGCCTCAGGGCTTTTTTTTTATATATTTAGTTAAATACGGGGTTTGTCTATAATTTTTGTGTTTTTTATAATTAAAAAAACAAAGTAGCATGAGGAGGTATACAAATGAAGAGGATGAAAAATAAAATAATATTATTACTGTTGTTATTTTCAATTTTAATTTCATCAACAGCCTTTGCAGCAACCACTGTTAATTTAAACCTTAAAATTGAAAAATTATTGCCGGGGATTAAATATGTTGTCTACATAAAGTATAACGGAGTAGAATACTTAAAAACCTTTCTGAAAAATATTGATTCTAAAACTACTTCTACATCAAACAATAATGGTGCCTCAAATACTTCTCAAACGAAAGAAGCACATACTATTATAGGTTTAACAAAAGATGAAAAGCTTATGCTCGATCTTGTAAATAAAGAAAGAGTTAAGGCAGGTTTAAAACCCCTCGAGGTTGATATGAGGCTTGTGGATATTTCAAGGAAAAAGAGCAAGGATATGATTGAAAAGAATTATTTCAGCCATATATCTCCGACCTATGGTTCGCCCTTTGATGCTTTAAAAAATGCAGGCATATCGTATAGATATGCTGGTGAAAATATCGCTGGGGCACCTACTGTAGAAAAGGCTCATGAAGCATTGATGAATAGCCCTGGCCACAGGGCAAATATTTTAAATCCCAATTTTAATAAAGTTGGCATCGGAATTGTTGATGGGGGGCCTTACGGAAAAATGTTTACACAGACTTTTATAGGGACAAATTAATGAAAAAAATTTGTGGAAATGTGTATTATATGTGGATAATTCTGTGGATAATGTGGATAAAAGGCAGGTTAAAAGCCTGCCTTTTTTTTATGAACTTTTATCTTAGAAGACTAATATATTAATACTAAGGTTATGCCGACAAATTATGAGGGAGGGTTAAAATGGATAATATTTTGGCATTTATAGTGCTCATTGGAATTGCCGTGATTTTGTTTTATTTATACCTTATGAAATTTTTCAAGGAAGGTATTATTACGGGTTTTAAAAAAAAATTTGTAGAAAAAGATGAATATAATAATCAGCATGCTGATTGTTCCGATATAGATTCTAATAAATGGTAAGTTTGAAAACAAAGAAGAATTAAAATAGTAACATATTTGTAGATAACGACATATATTAATAAAAGTAAAAGGAGTATTTTATTGAAGGGAGGAATAGTATGGGAGTAGTCTTAACTAAGGAAATTGTTAGAGTAGACCAGGTCGTAGGAGAAGACAAAGCCCAGGCGGTGGTTGAAGGTGTTATAAACCTTCCGGCAGGCAAACCCGATATAAGCCGGGTAATTTCCGTAAAAGCCGATGTAGATATGGAATCATTGAAAATTAGCATTCTGGATGGGAAGATAATGGTAGAGGGAGAACTTGAAGTTGATGCAATGTATGTTGCAAACATTGCATCTCAGCCCGTTCACGCAGTTGAAGGCAGGATAGGTTTCAACTTTTTTGCCAAGGTTCCGGGAGCAAAAAAGGATATGGCAGTAAAGGTAATGCCCAAAATAGAGTACAGTAAATATTCTTTTGACCCGCAAAAACCAAGAGAGATTACAGCGAGTTTCGTAATACAGTTTTTAGTGAAAGTGTTGCAAAGGGTTGAAGTTGAAATCGCTGTAGATGCCACTGGGCCTGCAGATCTGCAGGTATTAAAAGAAACCGTTAAGCTGGACCATATAGTAGGGGATGCTGCTGCACAAAGCATTGCGAAAGGTGATATCAGCGTTCCTGTTGTAAAACCCGATATATTGGATATAGTAAAAGTACAAGGGACGGCGAGGACCACACAGATAAAAGTGCTTGACAACAAAATAATTGTAGAAGGAGTTCTCGATGTTGGAGTACTTTATGTGGCAAGGGTTCCGGAAGGGCAGGCGCAGCAGCCTGTGCACTTTTTGGAAGGGCAGATCCCCTTTACTCAATTTGTTGAAATACCCGGAGCAAAAGAATCGATGACCAAGATAGTAAGGGTTGAAGTAGAACATATAAGGGGTCGAAAGAAGGATGACAGAACCGTTGCAGTAGAGGCAGTTTTGAAGGTTATGGTAAGGGTATACGAAACAAAGGTTTTAGATGTGATTACAGATCTTTTTAGCCCTTCCGAAAAATTAGATGTCAAGAAGGTTGAGCTAAAAATAGATCAGGTTGTAGGAGAAAATGAAAATCAAATAATCGTAAAAGAAACGGTAATGGTACCCGACGCAAAACCCGATATTTTAGAAATTTACTCAACAAACGCTACTGCAAGGGTAGACAATGCCAGAATAATAGACGGCAAGGTTATAGTAGAAGGGACTTTGCTCGTAGAAACGCTTTATGTGGCGAAAGTTCCTGAAGGCCAACCGCAGCAGCCCGTGCATTTTATGGAGCATGAAATACCTTTCACAACTTTCGTAGAAGTTCCCGGTGCTGAAGAAAACATGATGCTGGATTTTGACTTAATTGTTGAACATGTTACCGCAAGCTTTGATCCCAACTCACCCAGAAAAATGGAAATCAGGGCAATTATCAAACTTTTTGCCAAGGTTACGGAGACAGTAGAACTTGAGGTTGTTACTGAGGTTATAGAGCCTGAGGAAGAAGCACCTGAAAAACCGGGAGAAAAACCCGAGGAAAAGCCCTCTTTAACCATTTATATAGTGCAAAAAGGGGATACTCTCTGGAAAATAGCCAAGCGCTACAATGTTACAGTAGAATCCATAGTAAAAGCAAATAAACTCGAAAATCCCAATATGATTATGCCCGGTCAACAGCTCATAATCCCGAGGTGATTTTTCAGCCCGCGATAGAAAGCGGGCTTTTTGTATTTGAATTTCATTTATTTAAATAAAATTGACAAGTAATATTATAAAAGATATTGTAAAAACTAAGAAATAAGATATTATATATTTAGGGTTATTTTAATGTTTTTAAGAATAAAGTGGGGTATGAAAATGGAATTAAAAAGTAATATATCGGGAGAAGAAAAGCTTACCGAAAAAAGAAAAAGAGAGATACTCGAGGCCGCAATCAAAGTTTTTGCGGAAAAAGGATACCACGGCACAAAAACAAAAGAAATTGCGGAAAGAGCAGGGGTTTCGGAGGGTACGGTATTTAAATACTTCAAAACCAAAAAAGATATATTGCTTGATCTTTTAAACACTTCTTCTATTGATTTTTTGATGAGAATGATTCAAGAAGCTGAAAGTGAAAAAAAAGACGTTCAGGAAGTGCTGGTAAGTTTTTTAAAGAAGTACACCGAGTTTGTAAAAAATAATTTTGAATTAATGAAACTCATATTTTATGAAAGTCAGTTTCATGAAGATTTAAAAAAAGAATTTCTTGAAAAGGTAGATAAAAAAATTACATATTTATGTGAAGAATTAATAAAAGAAAAAATAAAGAAAGGGGAATTTAGACAGGTTGATCCCAGGATAGCTGTAAAAGCATTTATGGGTATGGTGATTGCCACTTTAATATGGCTTAAAACTGAAGGTCCTTTAGAAAATGATATAGATGAAGAGAAAGTGCTGCATCAGCTGATAGATATATTTTTCAACGGTATAAAGGCTTAATGCCGTTCAACCACAGTCCTGTTAGGTTTCTAATTTCTTCTTCAGTAGGCACTTCTCCCGATTCCATTTTTTTTAATAGAATATAAAAAAATGCACCGCTTAAAAGATGGGAAGCAAAGGAAATATCTTTTCTATCCAACTCCCATTCTTTTTTTATGTACTTTTCAATAACCAAAGCCATGTCTTTAATCTGTGTATAAAAAAAATCATTATCCATTTCTATACCCTCTTTTATTTTTTAATAAAAATTAAGTAATTACTTACTCACCGTTATTAATTATTTTATTCCTGAAACCTTTAAAGGTCAATATAGTTATAAAATTTTATTTTTAAAAAACCTATTTCTATTTTTTTACAAGTAAATTACAAATGGATTACAAATGAAAAAAATCTATTGACTTGAAGATAAAGACGCATTATATTTAAAAGTGAGCACTC
The DNA here is from genome assembly GCF_049701175.1 of Thermovenabulum sp. Classification (GTDB taxonomy): domain Bacteria; phylum Bacillota; class Thermosediminibacteria; order Thermosediminibacterales; family Thermosediminibacteraceae; genus Thermovenabulum. Next base: position 54,554 of record NZ_JBNATW010000009.1, on the reverse strand, counting down.
ACTATCAAGTGAGCACTCACCAAAATTCATACCCAAATCCTCTTTATTTTGCCCTCCCCTTTAAAAAGGGGAGGGTCCTTGAAAAAATAATATTTAATGTTTTAAAAACATGTAGGGGGTGAGGATGGAAAAAGATTTTATCCTAAAAATTAAATAAAAAATATATCTTATAAGGAGGTCAGTGTATGGTTAATATGAAGAGAGCAAAGAAATTACTTGCTTTGCTCACAATCCTGTTCTTCGTAGCCGGTTCTGTTTTTGTGGTGCCGTTTGCAAAAGTCAAGACAGCATACGCTGCCACAATAAAAGAAGCTCCGGCTGTTGACATCAACAAACTAATATCAGATGTATCAGATAAAAACACAAAAGATGCTGTAATGAGGCTTGCAGCATTCGGAATTGTAAATGGAATGGAAGATGGGAAATACCATCCCGATGAAAAGGTCACAAGGGAACAGTTTGCAAAACTATTGGTCGTAGCACTTGGCATGGAATCAGCAGCAAAAGCAGCTTCAGGTTATACTCCATTTAAAGATGTAGCTCCTACGAGATGGTCCAGCGGTTACATAAGCGTTGCAGCTGGCCAAGGGCTTGTAAAAGGATTCCCCGATGGCACCTTCCAACCCGATAAAGGTGTCACCTATGCTGAAGCCATAACGATGCTTGTAAGGGCTTTGGGCTACAAGGATGAATTCCTACCCGGTAAATGGCCCGGCAACTACCTTGCAAAAGCTGCGGAAAAGGAAATAACAAAGTATGTAAAATTTGCTGATGTAAACGGCTTTGCAAACAGGGGCGAATGTGCAATATTAGTGAACAACACCCTCGATGCAAAAGTTGTAAAAGTAGACACCTATGAAATTGGAAACGTAAAATACTCTGAATCAGAGAAGACATTGCTTGAGGATAAACTTAACATTACAAAACTTGAAGATAAGAGAATAATTGCAAACAACAGGCTTGATGATTCGCTGAATGAAGATAATAATGAAGTTACTGTAGTCGATGCAAAAGACAATGGCAATGCAAAAGATTATGATGTTGTAGCAGGTTATAATGTTGAACCAGTATTGGGTGAAGAAGTAACCATTTACTTAAACGACGATGACGAAATTGTATACGCTGAAAGAGAATACGACGACAAGGCGATGTTCGACTATGCCTCTTCCGCTAAGGATGATAATACATTGAGCCTCGTCAAATTTGATGACGATTATAAGTTTGACAACAATGCAGTAGTATATGTTTCTGACGCTGATGGTGCTAAAAAGTATGAAATTTATGATGAAAAGGGTAATTTAATTGTTGATCTATCAATGTTTGTCGGTAAACCCGGTAAATTTGTTGTCAAAAACAGCAAAATAGTATTTGCCGATTTGCTCAACCCCGATCAAACCGATGACGGCTGGATGGTAGTAACAGAGAACAATAAGGGTGTTATCAAGGGTATTACTCCAAACACCGACAAACTTGACAATGTAAGCGAAATAGACTTAAGAGAAGATGAAACCTTCGATAAGGTAATAGTCCTTGATACCAACGGCAATGCTCTTACAGTGGATGATATCAAAAAGGGCAATGTAATTTACGTAGGCAAACAGGATATTGATGGAGATACTTACGCTATAGTAAGGGTTGTAAAGGACAACGTTGTTACTGGAAAATTAACAGGATATAAAGATGACAGGGTTGGAATAGATGGGAAATATATAAAATTATCGGTTAACGGAATTAAATACAGTGCAAATGGCGGAGATGACATAAAAGAGTATAATAATCCAGACAAAGACAACGACATGGAAGACTTAGATGATGTAACTGTCACCGCGTACCTCGATGCTGCAGGAAGGATTGCATACTTTGTAGGGAATACGACAGAATCTTCAGGCTATAAATACGGTATTGTCACAAAGATTTATACAGAAAGCGAAAAAATTAAGATTTACACCGTGACAAACGATGGCGAAGGCGACGAAATCGTATATCCTGTAGAAAAAACAAAGAACTTAACAGAAGATAAAGACGGTAAGCCAATAGCGGCAGGTAGCCTTGTAAAATTCAAGCTCAACAAGAATGGCGAAATTGCTGAAAACGAAATTTATGTAGTGGATCTCTCTAAATATTATGTAATGGATGATGACTTTGGCAAAGACAGTATTAAAACAACAAGTGGATCAATTCATGTAGACAGCAAGACAGCAATATTTGATTTGAGAAATGTTAAAGCATATATAGGAATCAATACCGATGAAGATGATGAAATAGAAGTAGAAAATTCTGTATATGCCACACAATATAACTTAGATATAACAGGCGCAGACGTTGATGACGATTTTGATGTAGTAAAATGGAGCGACCTTGCAGAAAACGACAAGGTTGATATACCGTTCTACGTAATCCTTGACGACAACGGCATTGATGCAAAAGCCATATTCTTTGTGAGCAGCACCAGCACAGGTGTAACAGATTCTTCAAGCGATGAAATGCCTGTATACGTAGTAGACATGTGGAAGAAATCTGGAGATGTATACGTAACCATTCATCCGTATGGTGAAAGCACAAAAGATGTAAAAGTTGATTCAGCGTATAAGAGCAGCATTAAAGATGAAAGACCATATGTAGTAAAGATCCAGGCTGACGGAGAATTAGAGATTGTAACAAGCAGCAAAGACTACCAGGAAGTATATGGCAAAGTTTATGCAAAATCTGGCGATACAGTGACGATAGAAGTATATAATAGCAGCACTGGCACATATTCATATCCTAAATACAAGCTGCCTGCAAATGCTATCGTCTACGAAGAAGACGAGAAGAAGTCTGCTTCAAGCATCCATAGTGGAGATGCAGTATACTTCATAGTTGAAGACGGTGTGAACATCAGGGTAATCGAAAGATTAGTTGATGATGAAGAAAAAGCTGTTTTAACTGACAAAAAGAGCCCATATTAATGAAAAATTAAGCGGATGGGGAAATTTAACCCCATCCGCTTACTGCTTGAACAAAAAGTTAACCAATTAATTATAAACATATTTAAATTTAATAGATTAAAAATGTGTTAATGGAGATGATTTCATGAATAACAGCCTTGCTTTTGATGGCGTAATACCTTATGAAGAAAAAATGAACAATTCAGATGATTTATTGGTAGAATTGAGCAATTTTTTCAGGGTTATAGTTGATTCCTTTGACGAAATATTTAAGAAATACGGGATTTCAAGAAGCAAATTTAACGTCCTTTTAATTTTGGGAAAGGAAAAAGAAGAAGGGCTAAGCCTTTCTCAGATTGGGGAAAGGATGAAGGTTAGCAAAGCAAATATAACAAAGCTCATAGACAGGATGGAAAAAGAAAATCTCGTGGAAAGAAAATACGATAAAAGGGATAGGAGGATAGTCCGAGCAGAGCTTACTTTAAAGGGGAAAGAGCTTTTTAGGGTAATTTTCCCGGAATACAAAGAGCAGTGGCAGAGGATAATTTCTGCTCTTGAAAATGAGGAAAAAGATTACTTGATAATGATACTAAAAAAAATAGAAAAAAGAATATTTGAAAACGGGTGATTGAACGATGAACATGGCAAAGCGAATTAGAAGGATTTTGACATTTTTAGTTTTGGTAGCTTTTACAATAGGAGGAATAAGAACTCAAGCTTTTTCTTTACAGAATCCAAATGAAAAGGTTGAAAAATTAAACCTCTCAAAGTGCATAGAAATGGCTTTAAAAAACAATATAAATCTCAGATTAGTTCAGGATGAGCTCGATATGGCAAAACTGCAGGATGAGAAAGCGGATTTTTTATCAAGAAAATTGGGAAGCGGGAAAGACAGTATTAGCGCAGGAAAAGAACAGCTTTCAGAAGCGAAAAAACAGCTTTCCGAGGTAGAAAAAGCATTGGAAGACCCAAACCTGCCTCCCGAGAAAAAAGCTTATCTTGAAGGAATAAAAAAACAATTAGAATCTGCAATAACAGAGGGGGAAACCCTTTTGGAAAAAGGGGAGGAACTTTTGGACAAATCCCTTGATCAGATTATTGCAGGTCTAAATAATGTAAAATCTGCGCAGGATTTGATAAATATTAAAGCTGGGGTAGCTTTGGATGTGGCTACAACTGCAAGGTCTCTTGCAGAAAGGCAGATAGCCCTTTTAGTGGAAAAAGAGTACTATGATGTGTTGAAAGCCCAAAAAATCCTCGAAGTGAAACAAAAAGCATTAGAAAGGGCTCAAGGGCAGCTCGACATTGCCCAAGCAGGGTATAATGCCGGGATGGTGGCAAAGGATGATGTCTTACTTGCAAAAACACAGGTCTCTTTAATGAAGGCTGATTTAGAAAAAGCAAAGATAGATTTAAGCAAGGCGAAAATGGAACTTAAAAAGAGCATAGGATATCCTTTGGAAAAGGATATTGAGGTGGAGGATGTTTTTACGACAGAAAAATACTTTCCAAATCTGGAGGAAGGGATAAAAGAGGGATTGGAAAACAGGCTTGAAATAAGAAAAGCAAAAGGAGAATATTTGGTCTACAAACTCAACTTTGACATAGTAAAAAGGATTTACCCTGAAAACACCTTTCAGTACCGTGAAGCCCTTTTACAGGCAAATAAAGCCTGGGACAATTACCAGAAGGCACTTCTCGATGTAGAAAGTGATATTAGAAATGCGTATGATTCACTTATGTACGCTCAGAATATGCTTGATTATATAGAAAACTGCGTAAAAAATGCCCAGGAAGTTTTAAAAATAGCAGAATACAAGTACCAAAAAGGCTATCCTTATCCCACAAAAAATTTAAAAACTATGGACTTAGAAGATGTGTCCGGAACAATAGTAGAGGTATTAGCGGCCCAGGAAAGGCTTACGGATGTGGAAGAAAAAGTAGTAGAAATAGTTTACAGCTTCAATCTGGCAAAAGCTAATTACGATAATGCAATAGGCAGGCCTTTAAATTAGTACGGTGGGGAGGAAGTAGGGAATATGAGAAAAAAATGGATAATATTGCCAATAGCAATCATAGTTACTTCACTTTTTCTTCAAGGATGCACAGCAAAAAGCAGTGCGAATGTAATGGGAGAGCAGGGCAGTGAAGTGAGGGGAATAATAGAGGCAAAAGAGGTTGACATTAACACAAAAATACCGGGGAAGATTTCTAAGATCTATGTTGAAGAGGGTCAAAAAGTAAATGCAGGGCAGGTCATTGCAGAGATCGAAAGCAATGAATTAAAGGCAAAAAGGGAGCAGGCGAAAGCTTTAGCAGAAGCTGCAAGAGGACAGGTGGATATGGCTTATGCTGCTTTAAAAGCAGCAGAGGCAACCCTTGAAAAGGCAAAAAACGGTGCAAGGCGTCAGGAAATTCAGGAAGCAGAGGATTATTATGAACTCACCGTAAAAACTTATGAAAGGGTTAAAGACCTCTATGAGCATGGAGCAGTGCCTGCACAGAAATTGGATGAAGCCTTAACACAAATGAACATAGCAAAGCAAAAGCTCGATATGGCAAAAGAAGGGGCGCGCAAGGAAGATATAGAGGCGGCTCAGGCGGTTGTAGAGCAGGCAAAGGCCGCTTATGAAGCTGCGAAAGACAAATATCAGCAGGCACTTGCAGGGATTCAGGAAGTAGACAGCTATCTTAAAGACACAAAGGTATTGTCACCAATAAATGGTACAGTAACGGAGATTTATTGCGACGAAGGTGAACTTGTTTCTACAGGGATGCCCATAGCTACTGTAACAAACCTTGATGATGTTTGGATAAAGGTTAATGTCAGTGAAAAAGATTTATCCAAGGTGAAGGTCGGTCAGGAAGTTGTGATAAAGGTGATGGCTTATCCTGACAAGTCTTTTAGAGGTAAAGTGAAAAGGATAAGCGAAAATCCTGATTTTGCTGTAAAAAGAGCAACCAATGATAACGGGTCACAGGATATAATGACCTTTGAGGTGAAGGTTGAATTATTGGAAGGCAGAGAATTAATGAGGCCGGGGATGACAGCCTTTGTGAGATTTTAATGGATTTCAGGGGGTTATTCGAATTGATTTATTTTATAAAAAGCTTAAAGGAAGAGATTTTAAGGATATTTAAAGACCCAAAGTATATTTTGGCGGTTATTTTGATACCAGCTCTGGTTTCATTGGTGCTCTGCTATATGTATTTGCCCGGCGTTGTAAAGGGTGTAAGTACAGCAGTAGTAGATTTGGACAACACTTCTCTCAGCAGGAAGATAATATGGTATTTTGAAAACAATGAAACTTTTAAAGTGAATTATTATCTTGATGAGGATAAAAATTTAGAAGGTCTAATAAAATCCGGGAAAGTGGACGTGGTTGTTTTTATACCTGAAGGCCTTGAAAAGGATGTAAAAAATCAAAAGTCGCCTAAGGTTCTTATCATTGTTAACGGAACAAACATGTCTATTTCAAGCATTTGCCTTGAAAAAAGTGCTGAAATCTTGATGACGGTAAATGCCGGGATTGCGGTAAATTATTTAGAGGCAAAAGGAGTGCAGCCGGATAAGGCAAAAAATTTTGTGTTGGGCCTGCCCTTCGAAAAAAGGGTTTGGTATAATCCAACGAGAAATTACGGCAAGTTTTTAATGCCTGGTGCAATAGCTTCTTTATTTCAGATTTCTATCGTTCTCGGAGCAGCGACTTCAATCAATGGCTCAAAATACAAAGTTTTTTCAAAAGAAATGAATTTTTTAGATAGGCTTCAATTTGTTATGGGAAAACTTGTCTTTCATGCGATGACAGGAGCATTCTTTTTAAATCTAACATATTTCCTTTCTATAAAATACTTTTTGCTCGGGAAAATTGAAGCTGTAAAAGGTATTGCTGTCTTATCCCTGCCTTTTACTCTTACTATCTCGGCTATTGGGGTAATATCATCAATAATTTTCCGCGATCAGATTTCTTCAACAGAAGTGGCTATGTTTTTAGTGCTTCCTACCCTTATTTACTGCGGTTATACCTGGCCAACCCTTGCAATGCCTCCTTTATTAGGCAAACTTGCAAAACTAATACCTTTATACTATTTTGCTGATCCTGTTAAAAGCATTATGGCGACGGGAATAAATAAGGATGTATATATTTACAACTTCAACGCTCTTTTAATATATTTTTTTGCAGTTTTTGCAGCTATCTTTTTAGCTCTTATTCTTTTTGGGAGAAAAAGGAAAGCGGTGGTTGAATAATGCTTAAAAGAGAGTTGATGAATCTGAAGAAAGATAAATTACTTGTGATAGCACTTGTTATAACACCCGTAATTTTTACCGTGCTTTTTTCCTGGTATTACAGCCCTGGTGTAGTAAAATCTATACCTACGGCGATTTTAGACCTTGATAATTCTTCATTGAGCAGAATGATCATAAATTACTTTGAGAATAATGAAAAATACGATATAAGGTATTTCCCTAAGGATGAGGTTGAGCTTAAAAATTTGATACAGCAGGGCAGTGTGAGAATGGCTTTAGTATTCCCTCCGGAATTTTCTTCTAAAGTAAAAAAAGGCGAGGATACGAGAGTTCTTGTTATATGTAACGAAAACAACCTGATTGTTGGAAACAATGCCTTAACCAGAGCCTCCGAAATACTTCAAAGCCTGGGAGTGGGAATTCTTATAAAAAAGATTGAGTCCTTAGGTTATCCGCCCGAATACAGCAAGAATTTAGCAATGCCTCTTGGCTTTACCACAAGGGTTCTCGGGAATCCTGCATATAACTACAGCTATTTTCTGATTCCCGGCCTAATAGGAGCAATATTTCTAGAAATATCTGTTCTAAATATGGCGAGGACAATTGCTGTTGACGCTTCTCAAGAAAAAAACGGCAAAAAGCTAATGGAAATTTATATAACAAGAATGTTTATATATTTAGCCATATTAATATTTGTGTTTTTGGTTTGTATTTTAGCAGTCAATAAATTATTTAAAATTCCTGTTAGGGAAAAGGTATTTGATATAACTCTACTTTCGGCAGCGTTTATAACTTCATGTCTCAATATAGGTGCATTTCTGGGGATTTTAACTAAAAACCCGCTTTTTTCTGTTCAGATTACAGCTTATTTATCTATGCCGACTTTTCTCGCTTCGGGTTTTACATGGCCCTATCATATGATGCCGGAGCCTATAAAGAAATTTGCAGCGATTTGGCCTTTATATTCCTTTATAATTCCCCTTCGGAATATAATGTTGCTCGGGTCATCTGAAGAGGAAATACTATGGGCTATAAAGCGATTGGGCTTAATAAGTGTTTTTGTGTTTTTATTGAACATATTTATAATTTTACTTCCTACAAGCAACAAAGAAAAGGCAGGAATTGCTGGTGGTGAGCGATGACTTATTGACGGTTCTATGAATTATTAATATAATATGTACAAATGAATAATTCGGGCAGGTAACAAGGGAAGCCGGTGAAAATCCGGCGCGGTCGCGCCACTGTGAGGAGGAGCGACCCCACATCATGCCACTGGGAATAACCTGGGAAGGCGTGGGGGAGCAGTGAATCCGAGCCAGGAGACCTGAGGCCTGCTGTCAAACTGGTGCTCCCTACGCAGGATGGGGAACAGTTTACCACTGGCTTATGTCCCCTGGCTTATCTTAAGGAGCCAGGGTTTTTATTTTATTTCATCATTGGGTCTGTTTCAACCCACCTCTGAGGGGAGCCCTGGGGAGGGGAGGTGTTTTAAGAAAAACAGCATATTAGCATGCTGGAGTTAAAATCAATTTTGATAATTGCAGAAAATTAAATCTGAGAAGGTGGGTTGAGATATGTTATATAAAACCAAAAAGCGTACGGTATCGATTATTCTGGTATTTTGCCTTTTATTAAGCATCACTATTGGTGGAGGGGCTCTGACTGCAGCTCAGGCTGCCACGCAGACTGAAAGTTATACCGCTAAGCAATTAGCTGATAAGGCTGTGCAGTTTATTAACGACAGATACAAAGCCGGGGAAAAAATTGACGGCTACACTGCATACGTCCTTACCCTTGCTGGAGAAGATCTTTCGTCGGAAAAATGGTCCAGGAATGGTGAAAGTCTGAAGGAGGAAATTCAGAAAATTGCCGATCTCCTTGGCAATCATAACAGCCTGATTACATATATCCTGGCTACACAGAACGCCGATGGCAGTTTCGGACCTTACGCCAACGAATACGGAACCAAAGCTCCTCTGCAGGCGCTGGCGATGGTAAAGAATGAAATAACCGATAGCAATGTAAAAGATCAGGTGCAGAATAGTGTTTCAAAAGCCGTAACATATTTCAAGGATCGTTATTTAAAAGGGTCTCTGGCTTATGATGCGCAGGGGTGGAGCTTCGACTACCGCTGTGTGGAAGCTCTATCCGACGCAGGGGAAGACCTGTCCAAATGGGTATACGGCGGGAAGTCTCTAAAGGATATAGTCATCACCTCCGCTGACGCTGCTGCGAGTAACGCCACCGTTCTCGATGCCGTCTACCTTGCAAAAGAGCTGATCGCCCTTAGAGCGGTAGACCCGAAATCTAATAATATTGACACTCTTGCCCAAGCTATTGCGGAAAAAAAGAAAACTGACGGCGATTCAATTTATTTTGGTAATAGCATTTATGACAATGTGATGGTCCTGACCGCCCTTGGCAAGGCAGGTAAACTCAACCTGATAGACCAGCAACAGGCTTTTAACTATCTAAATAAATTTAGACGCCCGCATAAGGATAGCTGGGGTAATGAAGCAGGGGTCGCCTGGGGCGGCTATTATCCTGAAGAGCCCGACTTGACGGCACAGGTGCTCACGGCCCTCAGTTATTTTGACGCGGCTCGCGATACCAGCAGCGATATCTATAATGCCATTCAGGGCGGCCTCACTTACCTGCAGGACATCCAGGACGCCGAGACCGCGGCCATAAAAGCCCAGTGGGACAGCACCTTTGCAACGGCCGAAACCCTCATAGCCCTGAAATCACTGGGAAAGACATATAATGATTACGCCGGTGCCGATTCCGCCTGGGTAAAAAGATCGAAGACAAAGACCATTGCCCAGCAAATACTGGTTTTAAACCTCTGGGGGGATGCGGACAGGGTAAACAGGCTTGTAAATCTTTTAAAAGAAAGGCATTCTTCAAAAGGCTTTGACAACAGCGTTTACAGCGACATGTGGGCGTATATCGCGCTGGGAGAAGCGGAAAAGATAAATGAAATAAATACTGCTGAAGCGCGAAGCTACATACTGGGGAAGCAGAGCTCATCCGGAGATACGTCCGGTGCCTGGGGAGAAGTATGGGATGGTGTGTTTTTCCCCGACTTTATGTCAACAGCCCAGGCTATTCGGGCACTGACATACCTGCCCAACGCTTCCGAAGACAAGCAGGTCCAGGATGCCGTAGAAAAAGGGCTTGCTTATCTTAAAAAACAATTGCAGCCCGACGGTAGCGTCTATACCACACAACCCTATCCGGATGATCCGGTGGTGGATACGGCCGAGGTAATTGTTACGTTAAAGAAATTGGGCATGGACCCTGCAGACTGGAAAAGCAGCCAGGGCTTCATTCCTGTTGACTACATGATGCAGAAAGCACTGAATTCCGATGGCAGTTTCGGTGCAATGGGGAATATTCTTGACGCTGCGGAAGCTCTAAGCGCATTTATTCTCATTGATGGGGAAGTTGAACCGATGGGATCTTCGCAGCCCGTTTCTAATCAGGTTAGGTGCACCGTAGATATCGCGGTGGTGGGCAAAGATGGTGAGCTGCTTTTTGGCCCCCGTTCAGTCACCGTAATGGCAGATGGAAGATGGGGGCTGACAGCACTGGGAGCCCTTGACGCTACTGGCCTTGATTATGTTGATGATAACGGCTTTGTCAAGAGCATTGAAGGCCAGGCCAACAGTGGCATGAATGGATGGATGTATAAAGTCAACGGCAAGGTACCTTCTGTCCTGGCCTCCAAATTTGCTATAAATGACGGTGATGAAATCATCTGGTGGTACAGTACAGACATAAATTCTACAGGCCCCACGTGGGAAGAACTGGTAAACAAAAAAGTGATTCAGCAACAGGAAGACGCGATCTCTCCCAACTTTGTAGAACAGAATAAAAAACTCCCGCAGGCTTTGCAGGTTTCCGATGAAGCGCTGAAGGCACTTGAAAAAATCGACCAATTGCTTGAAATAAAAGCGAATACGAAAGATGCGGCGGGCTTTGAAGAAATAAACAAATCGGTAGTGATCGTTGGAAACCGTGAACCGTTTAAACGCAGTGAATTTTTGAATTTAAAGGAAATGCTTCTTCAAAATACGGTTGATCTGGAGAAGAAGGTAACCGCTTCAACAGGGGCAATCATTGTCGATAACAAAGAGGAAATAGCCCTTATCATTCCGGCTGGTGCATTGAAAAAGGATGAGGTAATATCGATCAAAGAGACCAGTCTGCCATCGACTGAGAAAATCGCTGGCAATAGAGGCTTGAGCGCAGTTCCTGCCGGATACAAAGCTTTATCGGGGATTTATGAATTTGGCCCGGATGGAACCTCTTTTACTGTGCCTGTAACAGTGGCCATAAGAATTGCCATTCCACCCCTGGTAAAACCGGAAAACCTGGCCCTTGCCTGGTACGATAAAGCAGGCGGCAGGTGGGCGGTTATCCCTGCTGTGGTGGACTTGCAAAAAGGTGTTATTCTGGCCAAGTTAGAACATTTCTCCGAAATTGCCGTGTTTGCAAAGGAGGTAAAAAAGTCATTTACTGATGTTAACGAGGCATCTTTCGGATGGGCCATGGATGCTGTTGAAGCTCTGGGCGGAGCCGGAATTGTGACAGGAGTTGATGGAACACGCTTTGAGCCTGGCCGTGCTGTGACCAGGGCCGAGTTTGTCTGCCTTCTGGTCAAAGCGCTGGGCCTTGAGCCAAAGACAGGCGGAAAAAGACAATTCAAAGACGTAAAGGAAGACGCATGGTATGCAAGAGCAGTACACATCGCTGCAGACTGGAATATTGTCAACGGCTATGAAGATGGCACATTCCGCCCCGACAGCACCATTACGAGGGAAGAAATTGCGGTCATCCTCGCCCGTTCATTGGGGCTTGCCTCATCAGGGAAAAAGCCGGATTTTAAAGATAAAAAATTGATTTCGTCCTGGAGCGAGGAAAGTATAGCAGCCGCCGTAGCCGGGGGGTTGCTCAAGGGGTTTGAAGATGGTACATTCCGGCCTAAAGCTGCAGCCGGCAGGGCCGAAACCGCAGTTATAATTTACCGGATTATGGGAGGCGAATAGATTTCTATTTATTTTAAGACTTTGGCACAGTGGGGGATATAAGTGAAAAAACAAGCTGTAAAGCTTTCAATTATTATAGCACTATTGCTTGTCATAATAACGGGGCATGTAATATACACTCAAAAAATTTTTCATACCAGGAATACAGAGTTACTTGCTACGGTTGAAAAAAGCACGCTTTCGGATGGTTCGATAAAGAAGGAAACAAGCACTGGTCCGGGGAGTATAACCGTTGAAAAAAAGGTTGTTGAAGAGGCAAAGCATGTCAATGTGTCATCACAGACAAAAATAAAACAGACTTCTAATGCTAAATCTGCGCCTGCCGGTGGAGGGGATACTCCCATGGGCAGTGCTGCGGTTTCCTCTGAGGTAAATACGCCTCGTACCGCTTCTGAAAAAAAAGAGTCGGCTGTTGATAGCGGTGATGCAACAAAAGATACAGAATCAACATCCGCCGGGAGCGGGGAATGTCGGGTAGAAATTGCCATTATCGGAAAGGAAGGCAGAATAGTATACGGCCCCGCAACCGTAGCAGTAAAAGAAAACAACAGGTGGGGTTTAACGGTGCTTGGCGCTCTGGATACCACCGGAATTGAATATAACACCAGCCCGACGTATGCTGGTTTTGTTATAAGTATAGCAGGACAGGCAAACAAAGGCATGTCGGGATGGATGTACAAGGTAAACGATGAAGTTCCAATGGCTGCCGCAAGTGAGAAAAAGATTAAACCTGGCGACAGAATAATCTGGTGGTACAGCGAGAGCATCAATACCCCCTCTCCCACCTGGGAGAGTCTGGAAGGGAATGCACCACAAAATTGATAGGAGAAGATTATCATGCTGGACCGCTTTTTTTATAGAGAAAAAGGGCTCTTTCTGCAGAGTCTTCATCCGCTGTCGGCATTAATGTATATTGCAGTTTTGCTGGTGCTGACATTGATGTTCAACCACCCGCTTTACCTACTGGGGCTGCTGGCGGTAACAGTTACGGCTATAAGAGCTGTTGACGGGATAGATGCCTGGAAAACTTTTTTTAAAGTAAGCCTGGGGGCAGTTTTTGTTATCATAATTGTAAATGCGGTTACTGTGCGCGCCGGCGAAACCGTTATATGGCACGGACCGTATATCCCGGTTTTCGGGAAGTTGGATGTCTCACTGGAGGCCGTTTGTTATGGTGCGGACATGGGATTAAGGCTTCTTGATATAATGAGTATTTTTTGTCTTTACAATTTTATGATTCATCCCGACCGGGTAATGGATTTGCTGTCTCGCTTTTCTTCCAAGTCCGCACTGGTGCTTTCCCTCGCCGCCAGGATGTATCCCGCCATGGTAATTCGACTGGATAGTATCAGAGAAGTACAGGCGGCAAGAGGAATCAATTTTAATGCCGGAACATTAAAAGAAAGAATGGGAAAATACGCCGTGTTGATAAAAATACTGCTTTTAACTTCACTGGAAGATTCCCAGGAAACAGCAGAAGCCATGTATGCGAGGGCCTTTGGTAGCGGCAGACGTTCACACTATGTCCGTGATGTCTGGAGGCTTAGAGATAGCGTCTGCCTTACCGCAAGCCTGCTCGCCCTGGGGGCGGCGACATACGGTTGGGCCAAAGGCTTGGGCACATTCAGCTTTTACCCGCGGCTCGCTTATCTTATTGACGGGTATACGGGAATTGTGTTCTTTTTCACCGTAATTTTTCTGTTATCCTTCCCATTAATGTTGAGTTGGGGGTGGCACAATTGCCCCTTTATCAAATCAAAAATCTGACTTATTTTTACCCCGACAGCCAGAGGCCTGCATTAAAAGACGTAAATATGAATATTGAAGAAGGGGAGTTTTTGCTCATCGCTGGCGGTTCTGGTTCGGGAAAATCTTCTCTTGCTCGGGTGCTCGCTGGCTTAATCCCCGGCTTTTATGGTGGCCGCATAGGTGGCAGCGTTTTCTTTCGGGGCAAGGATATTAAGCAGCTTGACCAACGCAGTATAGCCAGGGAGGTGGGGATAGTCTTCCAGGATCCGGAAAAACAGCTGATTATGACAAGCGTGGAAGCCGAAATTGCGTTTGGTCTGGAAAACCTGGGCCTTCCACGGCAGGAGATGGCCCGTCGTATTGCCGAAGTCATGAGTTTTTTGGGGCTTGCGGAGCTAAGGCAAGAATTTACAGTAAAACTATCCGGCGGTCAAAAACAAAAACTCGCCCTTGCTGCAGTACTTGCTATGCAGCCTTCGGTTTTAATCCTTGACGAGCCCACTTCTCAACTGGACCCAGTAGCGGCGGAGGATTTTTTCAATCTTGTAAAACGTTTGAATGAAGACATAGGCATGACCGTGATTTTAATCGAACAGCGGCTGGAAAGATGTTTTCATTTAGCCGACAGAGTTGTGATTATGGAAGGTGGAAGAATAAAGTATGAGGGCACGCCTGAGCAGGTGGCACGCCGGGCGGCGCATTGTGAAAACCCTTTTATCCCGCCTGTTGCCCGCTTCTTCGCCAAAACGGGTTTTAATACGATTCCCGTCACAGTAAAGGAAGGACGGCGGATGCTAAGAGAAAACTTTAGCCCTCCTTCGAGAGATTTTTATTTAAAGCATCCCGTTGTGGTGCGAGAAGAAGAACCGATCTTACGCATGGACAGAGTATGGTTTGCATATCCCGATGGCAGGGAAGCATTACAGGATATAAATTTACAATTTTTTGCCGGAGAGCTGGTTGCCGTGCTGGGAGCCAACGGAGCAGGCAAATCCACACTCCTCAAAACCATGGCAGGCCTGTTAAAACCAGGGCGCGGCCGGATTATGTTGATGGGCAGGGAACCGGGGAGCAGCATTAGTCGGGGAGCCTGGAATTCCTGTGTGGGTTACCTTTCCCAGAATCCCAGCGATTACCTGTTTCATGATACGGTAGAAGAAGAATTATTATATACTTTAAAAAACTTCGGTATCAGCCCGAACGGTGTAGTTGATGAAATAATGGATAAGCTTTCATTGCAGGATTTCCGACATGTAAACCCACGGGATTTGAGCTGTGGAGAACGCCAGAAGGTGGCCCTTGCTTCGGTGATGGTCACGAGGCCAAAGCTTTTGCTGCTGGATGAACCTACCAGGGGGCTGGACTATCGCCAGAAGATCGAAATGGGGAAAGTGCTGGTGGAATATTGCAGGCAGGGGGCAAGTGTTGTGCTGACTACCCACGATATGGAATTTGCAGCAGAATACGCATCGAGAGTTATCATGATGTTCTGTGGCAGAGTAATATGTGACGGTCCGGTACATCAGGTCCTATCAGAGTCAATTTTTTATTCTACCCAGATCGGCAGGATGTGCCGGGGGTTTGCTGACGGTATTCTAACTCCGGAGGAAGCTCTGGCCGTGTTAAAACCGGCGTCGTCTGGAAAGCGGGAAAGAAAGTTAAAAGGAAGATGCTTATGAAAAAATTGTTGTCAAGAATTCTATTCTGGCTCGGTTTTGCAATTATCCCGGTGTTTCTGGTGGTCGCCATGTCGGGGAAGGCTTCCATCACCCGGGAATGGGGGCTGGCAGCATCTATTATCATCCTCGTTGCTGTTGGTTTGATGTACCTGGGTTTTGAACTGGACGCTTCCTCTCCTAGAGAAATTGCCGTAATAGCGGTGCTGGGAGCCGTTGGCGCAGCAGGCCGGATTGCCTTTGCCGCCCTGCCCAACATACAGCCTACTACATTTATAGCAATCGCTTCCGGTTATGTCTTCGGCTCAAGCGCCGGTTTTATGACAGGTTCCACTGCAGCCTTGGTTTCAAACTTTTTTCTGGGGCAGGGGCCGTGGACACCGTGGCAGATGTTTGCTTGGGGTCTTGCTGGCTCATCCGCAGGTATCGTTAAACGTCTCTTCCCGCACATAGGCAGATGGGGAATGGCTGTTTTCTGCTTTTTATGGGGGTATTTTTTTGGATGGATTTTAAACTTGTGGTCGTGGACTACCTTCGTTAAACCATTAAACTGGCAGAGTTTTATCGCCGTCTGTGCGGCAAGTTTCTGGTTTGATACTTTTCACGCCATAGGCAATGCGGCATTTTACCTGCTTTTCGGCACAGGCTTTATTAAAATATTAAATCGGTTTAAACACAAAATGATTATAAACTATGAGGAAAGCATTAAATAGATGATTTTACAAAAAACCTCTTATAGTAGAGTAAAAAACTACTGTAAGAGGTTTTCATATTGATAGGAAAAAAGAATGAGATATTATCTGACTTGCATAGAAGAAGAGGTAAAAATAAATATAGCTTATTGACACGCGACTTTTAAATTATTATTATAGTAAGTAAGCACTCACTTACATAAGGAGTATAGTATGTTTTTTATTATTTCCCTCCCGTAGGATTTAAATAAAAATAAGGGAAGCCGAGGGTGATATGCTACCTCGGTCTGATTTTTGCAGCAAACGATTTATTATTTGAGCAATCAAAGGGGGGATATTTTTTTAAAAGGCAAATTGACCGAACGGTCGGTTCTGTTATGACTAAAAAACAATTAAAAATAACAATTACATAAAAGTAAAAGGGGTGCATTTTATGAAGTTTTGCAGAAAAAACACCAACATAATAGCTCCGCTATTGCTAATTTTCTTTGTGGCGTCAATATTCCTTCTTGCTGGATGTTCAAAAAAGAAAGAAGAAGCAAAAAATGATACAGCAGTGCCGGTAAAAGTGATGAAAACAAAAAAGGATAAAATAGAAGACATAGCGACTTTTACGGGCCAGATTGAGGCAGGCGTTGAGGTCAAAATTGTAAGCAAAATTTCAGGAAAGGTAAAAGAAGTAAATTTTGAAGTGGGTGATTACGTAAAAGAAGGAGAGCCTCTCGTAATACTTGAGACAGATGAACTGTACGACCAGCTTTCCCAGGCGGAGGCTGCTTTAGCGTCGGCAAAAGCAAACCTTGCTGCCAATGAATCGGGGACGCTGCCTCAGCAGCTTGAGCAGGCAAAGTCTGCTTTTGAGCAGGCCGAGGCAAACTATTTAAACGTCAAGGCTGATTATGAGCGCATGAAGGCGCTGTATGAGGCGGATGCAATTTCTAAGCAGGCATTCGACAGCATGGAACTGAAGTATAAAGTGGCAAAAAGCCAGTATGAAAGCGCAAAAGAACAATTGAGGCTGACCGAAGAGCGCCTGCCCAAAAATATTGAAGCACTGAGAGCACAGGTTGCTCAGGCACAGGCTCAGGTGGAGCTTATAAAAACAAATATAAAGAATTCGGTGATAAGGGCGCCTATATCGGGCATGATTTCATCAAAGCAAATAAATCCCGGGGAAATGTGCCAGGCAGGAGCGGCGCTTGGTTTAATAGTTAATATAGATAAAGTTAAAGTAGTTATAGATGTGCCTGAAGAGGATATTAATAAAATAAAAGATGGGCAGGAAACAACAGTGAATATAGATGCCCTTGGGGATGAAGGTAAAATAAAGGGGAAAATAAGCATTATTTCGCCGGCATCGGGTTCAAGCAGGCTTTTTAAGGTAAAAATCGAGATGGAAAACAAAGATCACACCTTAAAGCCCGGCATGTTTGCAAGTGTGAATGTCGTCAGGGGCATAAAGGAAAATGTGATTACGGTTCCAAAGGATGCTGTGCTGATTAAAAAACATGGCAATGTGGTATATGTTGTAAAGGAAGGCAAAGCAGAAGAACGGCTTGTCAAGATCGGAGTAACAAACGGAGACAGAGTTGAAATAACGGAAGGCCTTAATGAAGGCGAAATGGTTGTGATAAGCGGGCAAAACATGCTGATGGAAGGTTCTACCGTGAAAATTCAATGAAGATTTAGCAAGTGGGGTGAAATCATGAGAATTACGGATACGGCGATAAAAAGGCCCGTAACAACACTCATGGTAGTACTTATCGTTCTTATTCTCGGATTTGTTTCACTTAGCAAAATGCAGGTTGATTTGCTGCCGGATATACAGCTTCCGACGGCCGTTATTGTAACAACATACCCCGGGGCAAGCTCTGAAGAAATAGAGACAATGATAACAAAGCCGATTGAAAAAGAAATAGCAGGGGTAGAAAACATAAAAAGCATATCTTCATCAAGTGAAGCCAACGTTTCGATGATTACGGTGAGTTTCAACTGGGGGACAGACCTCGATACAGCGGTGACGGATATAAGAGAGAAAGTGGATATGGTTAAAAAAAGATTGCCGGACGATGCAGATGAACCACTGGTGTTTAAGTTTGACCCGTCTATGATGCCGGTGCTTATTTACGGCATGACGGGTGACAGAGATCCGCTTTTGATGAAGCAGATTGCTGAAGATATGATAGAAAAAAGGCTTGAGAGGGTAGCGGGAGTTGCAAGCGTCCAGGTTACGGGTGGAGTAGAGCGCCAGATAAGGGTACTGCTTTCACCACAAAAGATGAACGGGTACGGGATAAGCATTGGCCAGGTTGTGCAGGCACTAGCAGCAAATAACCTGAACCTCCCTGGCGGGACTGTAGATTACGGTAGCAGAGAGCTTATAGTGAGGACTACGGGCGAATTTGAAAATGTCGATGAAATAAAAAACCTTCCTGTAGCTAACAGACAGGGGGCTATAGTTAGATTAAGCGATATAGCCAATGTTAAAGATGCTACAGAAGATGTAAAGACCCATTCCAGAATAAACAAGTATGAAGGATTAAGAATACTTATACAAAAATCCAGTGACGCTAACACGGTTGCGGTGGCAAATGGAGTAAAAAAAGAACTTGAAACAATTAAAAAAGAGCTTCCGAAGGGCATAGAGCTATATCAAATATTGGACCAATCGGACTTTATAAACAGGTCGATAAATAGAGTCAAGTCAAATGCACTGGCTGGCGCTATTCTTGCAGTGGTAGTGTTATATCTTTTTCTGCATAATTTCAGGTCTACAGTAGTTATTGCTATATCAATACCTATTTCAATTATAGCCACATTTGTCGTAATGTATTTCAGCGGCATTACGCTAAACCTCATATCCCTCGGCGGCCTTGCCCTGGGAATAGGTATGCTGGTGGATAGCTCCATAGTTGTGCTTGAAAACATATATCATCACAGAGAATTAGGCCTTAACGGCATGGAAGCGGCATCTGTTGGAGCAAGTGAGGTTACTCTTGCTATAGTGGCATCGACACTGACTACAGTTGCTGTATTTTTACCGATAGTCTTTGTAAAAGGACTGGCAGGAGTAGTATTCAAGGAAATGAGCCTCACCATCACATTCTCTCTCATGTCTTCTCTGATTGTTGCGATTACAATCGTACCTTTGCTGAGTTCCCGTCTGGTCAAAGTAACCCCTGCAGAAGAGAAAAAAGAGGGCTTTCTTGCCAGAATATTCGATGGAATGGACAGATTTTACAATAGTGTAGATGAAAAGTATGGAAAGCTTCTTGCGTGGGCCCTGGGGCACAGGAAGATTGTAATACTTGCAATTGTTGTGCTTCTTGTTATAAGCATAATGGCGGTTCCTTTAGTGGGGACGGAATTTTTCCCGGAGACCGATGAGGGCAGGATATCAATCAGTGTGGAATATCCTCTTGGCACAAAAGTTGAGAAGACCGACGAGTTGGTTAAATCCATAGAAAATATAGTTGCTTCAATACCAGAAGTTCAAATGTATTCCTCACAGGTTGGAACGGATACAAAAAGGAGCTTCCTTGGGGCGGGTGGAAGCGGCGAGATAGCGAGCATGGACGTGCGCCTTGTCCCGGTCAGCGAAAGGAAGAGGTCAACTAAGGATGTAGTTGAAGAAATCAGGCAAAAAATAGGAGAAGTCCCCGGGGCAAAAATCGAGATAAACAGCGCATCTATGATAAGCACTATGGGTTCTGCTATGGCAGGAAGCAGTAAACCAGTCCAAATTGCCATAAAGGGAGATGATTTTGCTACACTTGAGAGCCTTGCCGAAAAAATTAAAGCTATAGTCAAAAAAGTGCCGGGCACCAGGGATGTTGAGACATCCATTGATGAAGGGAGACCTGAAGTCCGGATAAAAGTTGATAAGGACAGGGCTTCATACTACGGCCTGGATGCAAGCCAGGTGGCGCAAACAGTAAGAATTGCAATAAACGGAGTTGAAGCGACCAAATACAGGGTTGCCGGGACAGAGGTGGAAGTAAACGTCCAACTAAATGAGCTTTCAAGGAAAACCCTTGAAGACCTTGAAGGGATGACGTTGATGTCTCCGTCGGGCGTCAATGTGCCGCTTAGAAACATAGCTAAATTTACGATTACTGAAGGCCCAAATGTGATCAATCGTGTTGATCAGGAGCGAGTAGTGTATGTGACGGCCGATATTTACGGGAGGAGTTTGGGTGAAGTAACAAATGACATCAAGTCAGCAGTTTCTTCAATCAATCTGCCAGAGGGCTACAGTATAAGTTTTGAAGGCCAGAATAAAGAAATGATGGAATCGTTTGCGGATCTATTCCAAGCCCTGCTTCTTGCGGTATTCCTTGTTTATGCAGTAATGGCAGCCCAGTTCGAGTCGCTCCTTCATCCATTTACCATAATGTTTGCAATACCGTTCTGCATAACGGGCGTTGTATTTGGCCTGCTTTTAAGCAGGAGGGCGTTTAGCGTGCCTGCATTTATCGGTGTTATAATGCTGGCCGGTATTGCGGTTAACAACGCCATTGTATTGGTGGATTACATTAACCAGTTGCGGGCAAAAGGAAAGACGGTTAAAGAGGCGATAGTTGAAGCCGGCCCAAGAAGGCTCAGGCCCATCATGATGACAACACTTACGACAGTTCTCGGCCTTTTACCCCTTGCTCTTGGAATTGGTGAAGGCAGTGAAATCCAGGCGCCCCTTGCTGTTACCGTGCTGGGAGGATTGACCGTCTCAACCCTTTTGACCCTTGTGGTTGTGCCTGTGCTTTACTCTATATTTGAAGACCTGTCGGCAAGGGTGGTAAGAAGAATAAGGATATTAAAGCTGATAAAACCAGGGAGGTCCTGAAAATGAAGAATAAAAAAATCATATATTTCCTTGCGGCTGTCTTATGTTTTTTAATACCGCTTGCAGGTTTTGCGGAATCCAAAGCTCGCGGAGATGTTTCTGCTAATACAGCCGAAATCGCAAACAGTGTGTCCGAAAGTCCTGAAGTTGAAGAAAAAACAAGCTTTTCGCTTGAAGAATGCATAAATACTGCGCTTCAAAACAATATAAACTTAAAAATTTCTTGGCAGGAATACGAAAAAACAATAGTGGAGCGAGAAGAAGCTGAATTTCAAGCAAAGAAGATAGAAGATATTCGAGATGATAAGATATTGAGAAATTATGTTCCAACAGCTTTCAGCTTTGAGGGAGCACAGGTCAAAGACCTGGCTCCCAAGTTGAAAGAAGCAAATGAGCTGATAGCAAAGAAGAACCTTGCACTTGATGAGCAAAACCTCAGGATAGAGGTGGAAAAAGCGTATTTTAATGTGCTGAAAGCCCAGGACAACCTGAAAAATGCCGAGGTTCAGCTTCAGAGAGCTAAAGAACAGCTAAAAAACGCTCAGGAAAGCTATAAGCACGGCGTTGTGGCGAAGGATTCTGTGCTGATGGCAGAATCTGCGGTTGCCAGCGCAGAAGCAAACAAGGTTTCTGCAGAAAAAAACCTCCAACTTGCAAAAATGAACCTCAACAAAATTATGGGCCGCAGCCTTACGGCTCCTCTGGAACTCACAACTACTTTCACCTATACACCTGCTGAGGTACCGGATGTTGAAGAAATGGTCAAAAGCGCCTTAGCCCTAAGGCCTGAAGTCATAAGTGTTAGAGAAATGAAGGAAGTTGCAGAACTGAACTGCAAACTCGCATTAAAATACTACGCTGAAAACACTTTTACTTATAAAAAGGCTAAAATAGAGCTGGAAAAGGCTATATTAGGAGTAAAGGAAGCGGAGGACCAAATTACCCTTGCTGTAAGGTCGGCACATTTGACAGTAAAAGAGGCGGCGGAAAAATTAAAATCAGCAGAAAAGGCAAAGGAGGCAGCACAGGAGATATACAGGATAACTGTCCTAAAGTATAAATCTCAGGTTGCTACAATGGCAGAGGTGCTTCAAGCAATGGAGAACTTGAGACAAGCCGAGCTTTTATACACATCTGCTGTCTTTGATTATAATGTGGCAAGGGCACAGCTTGATAACTGGGCCGGGAAAGGTTTAGAATAAGATTACATTTTTCAGGGGTGAAATTCTTTGAGAGGTGAGAAACAGGAAGAAAAGCGTTCCTCGATACTTGAGGCTGCTGCTTCGATATTTTCAAATAAAGGTTATCCAAATACGAAAATGCAGGATATTGCAGAAAAAGCTGGAATAGGCAAGGGCACTATTTACCAGTATTTTAAGAGTAAAAAACACCTTTTCCGACAGGTGATAAAGGAAGGAATGAATTTTTATTTAAATGGTATCAAAAATGAAATAAAAGGTTATTCCGATCTTAAAGAGATATTGAAAGTGATTGTTAAATTCAGTTTTTCTTTTATGGAAAAGCACGGTCATGTGTTAAGGATGATAGCGAGCCACCGCAGTATAGTTGATGAAAATACGATGAAATGGATATACGATAGAAAAACCAAAGTGATAAGCCTTATTTCGAAAATAATTGCTGAAAACACGGAGAAAACCCCACAAAACGTCAATGATATAAATCTTGCTGCCTATTGCTTTTTCGGGATGATGATTTCTGTGATTCAGGAAAAGGTGTTCCACAATAGAGAATTTGATATAGAGGAAGTTTCGGAAAAGATCGTTAATATCTTCTTACGCGGATATGATAAAATATAAGAGGACCAAAAATGGTCCTCTTTTTTACATTATTTAATTAAATATTTTTTTTAAATTATATCTTTTAGGAGGATTTTTAAATAAAATGTGAAATATATATTTAGGACGAATAAAGGGCGGGGATAGGTTTGCACTATTTTGAAATAGAGACAAAGGCAAAGATAAATCTAACCCTTGATGTACTTTATAAGAGGCAAGACGGATACCATGAAGTTGAGATGATAATGCAGTCAATTTCTTTATGCGATAGGGTAAAAATAAAATTACTACCCCAAAGGGAGATAAGAGTATTCTGCGATATGGCTGGGGTTCCGCTAAATGAAGAGAATACGGCATATAAAGCAGCAAAACTGTTAATGGAAACCTATAAGCTGGATGCGGGAATAGAAATCGAGATAACAAAAAATATTCCTGTTGCAGCCGGGCTTGCAGGGGGAAGTGCCGATGCTGCTGCTGTAATAATTGGCATAAATGAACTTTTTGATTTAAAAAAGAGCACTCAACAACTAATAGAATTTGGTAAAATAATAGGAGCAGATGTGCCCTTTTCAATAATAGGTGGCACAGCCCTTGCAAAAGGCATAGGTGAAAAATTGGAAAAACTTCCCAAACTCGAAAACATCGGCGTTTTATTGATAAAACCGCCTTATTTTGTTTCAACAAAAAAAGTATACAGTAGACTGAATGTAGGAACTATAAAAAAAAGGCCGGATACTGCAAATATGATAGAAAGAATAAAGAATAATGATATTTATGGAATAGCAGAGGGCCTTTGCAATGTCTTAGAAGAGGTAACCTTTAAAATGCATCCTGAACTTGAAGGAATAAAAAGGGAATTGAAGGAAAAAGGAGCCTTGGGAAGTTTAATGTCGGGGAGCGGCCCAACAATATACGGCATTTTTGAAAACCGCAGGGATGCGGAAAAAACCGCTGAAAAACTTTCAAAATTTAAAAGCATGATTATTATAACCGAAATGCAGTAGGGAGGGGAAATTTTGGCAGGTAAATTTAAAGCTATAAGATTGGACAATTATAAGCCTCTAAGAGAAATTGTTTTCCAGGCTTTAAGAGAAGCCATAATTTCTGGCGAATTAAAACCTGGAGAGAGATTGATGGAGGTCCAGCTTGCTGAAGAAATGGGGGTATCACGCACCCCGGTAAGGGAAGCTATAAGGAAGCTGGAACTCGAGGGGCTTGTTGTTATGGTGCCGAGGAAAGGAGCTTATGTAGCGGGGCTTTCTATGAAGGATGCCGCCGATGTCTTTGAGGTAAGGCAAAGCTTGGAAGGCCTTGCTGCAGCCCTTGCCGCCGAAAGGATAACCGATGAGGAAATAGAGGCCTTGGAAAGGATCCTTTTGGAGATCAACGATGCTGCAGAAAAAAATGATCTAAATCTCATTATTCAAAAGGATGCGGAATTTCATAATATCCTTTTTAAGGCAAGCAGGAACGATAAATTGGTGCAGATAATAAATAATTTAAAAGAACAGATTGACAGGTTCAGAATACAGTCCTTTGAAAACCCTGGCAGGCTGAAAAAATTGGTAGAGGAACACAAAAAAATAGTGGAAGCTATATCGGAAAGAAACGTCGAAAAGGCTAAAAAACTGGCAGAGGAGCATATAGAGAAAGTGGAAAACAATGTAATGAATATATTGAGAAAACAAATGGATATTGGAGATGATATTTAATGAAGGCTTTAATACTTGCAGGGGGTAGCACCGATGAAAGTTTAAAGGATAAAGGGGATAATAAAGCCTTGATAAAAATTGGCGAAAAGGAAATGATATTGTATATTGCAGAAGTTCTAAAAACCATTAAAGATATAGATGAAATTGTTGCAATAGGTCCTAAAAGGCTCGAAGGAATTTCCAGGGGGCTTTTCAGTGTTGTGGAGGAGGAAGGTTCGCTTTTTGAAAATGTTAAGAAAGGTCTCTCAATTTTTCCAAAGGAAGAGGAGATTCTCGTTTTGACTTCCGATATTCCCATGATTACTAAGGAGGCATTGGAAGATTTTATAGATAAAGCTAAAAAATCCGGTGCAGATTTTTGCTATCCGATAGTTAGAAAAGAAATCAATGACAAAAAATTCCCCGGAGTCAAAAGGACATATGTAAAGGTTAAAGAAGGCACCTTTACAGGTGGGAATGTGGTTTATATTAAAATAGAAAAGGTTGTAAAT
The DNA here is from genome assembly GCF_049701175.1 of Thermovenabulum sp. GTDB lineage: Bacteria > Bacillota > Thermosediminibacteria > Thermosediminibacterales > Thermosediminibacteraceae > Thermovenabulum. The sequence goes on along the minus strand of NZ_JBNATW010000009.1, from coordinate 29,368 downwards.
GCGGTAGACAAAGTGGAGTCTTTTTTTAAATACAGAAAAAATCCACTAAAATTGGCTATGATTTTTGGTTCTGTTTTTTTATTAAAGTTTTTGTTCGGCACCTTAAAGATTGAGGAATTAGAAAAAAGGGTGCTTGAACTTTTTGGTATTAAAGCAAAGGCTATTATAAGCGATTATCCGGAGATAGGAACGGATGTGGACAAGTTGAGCGACCTTGAGATTGCTGAGAAAGTGCTCACAAAAGGGGGCGGATTATGAGAAGAAGCCAAAGGCTCGTCCTTATTACAAAGCACCTCACCGAAAATCCCAATAAAATAATTCCCCTCAAATTTTTTGCAGAGAAATTCAATGCCGCTAAATCTTCAATAAGTGAAGATTTAAATATTATAAAAAGCTCTTTTTCTGATGCGAGGGAAGGCATTTTAGAAACTATTCCAGGTGCAGCTGGAGGTGTAAGGTATAAGGTAAAGAGTTCAGAAGAAAAAATAAAGGCTTTTTTACAAGAACTTTGCGATTTAATAAGCGACAAAAATAGGTTAATCCCGGGTGATTATATTTATTTGACGGATATAATTTTTTCTCCGGAGTATTCTCTAAGGATTGGAGAAGTAATAGCGGAGAGGTTTATTGATGAAGAACCTACCTGCGTGCTTACGGTTGAGACAAAAGGGATTCCCCTTGCTTTGATGACGGCTCGGGCTTTAAATGTCCCCCTTGTTGTGGCAAGGAGGGATATTAAAGTAACTGAAGGGCCTTCGGTAAATATAAGCTATATTTCGGGTTCAAGCGGCAGGATTCAAAATATGGCGCTTCCGAAAAGAGCTTTATCGGAAAAGGCAAGGGTTTTAATAGTCGACGATTTTATGAAGGGCGGAGGCACCGCAAGGGGGATGACGGAACTTGTGAGGGAATTCAATGCCGAGACTGTAGGCATAGCCGTTTTTATAGCCACAGAAGAACCGAAGGAAAAGCTTGTAAAAAATTATACAACCCTTTTAGTGCTTGAAAAGGTGGAGACAATGAAAGGGTTGATTAAGATTCGCCCCGGGATTTTTTAAAAAATATATAAAAATTATTAAAAATTAGGAGGACTTTGGTTATTTTTATAGAAGTATCTTTAAAGATGATAATATTGTTGGAGGTGCGGTTTTTGGAAATTACCGATGTAAGAATTAGAAAGATTTCAGATGAAGGCAAAATGAAAGCTATTGTTTCTGTTACTTTCGATAATGAATTTGTTGTACATGATATCAGGATTATTGAAGGGGACAGTGGGCTTTTTATAGCTATGCCGAGCCGAAAGACTGCGGATGGGCAGTTTAAGGACATAGCTCATCCTTTAAGTTCCTCGATGAGGGCCAAAATTCAGGAGGCTGTACTTAAATCTTATCAAGCGGCAATAAGCTGAATTCAGGTATAAAATTGAAAAAAATATAGGGCAAAACTGTCCCTATGTTTTTTTTTGACTATATTTCTTACAAATGCTCATTTTTATGATATATTATTAGAGGTAAATATTTTTTGTTTTTTCAGGAGGGTAAGATATGGCTGGGTTTACTGCGGTAATACTTGCTGCAGGTGAAGGAACGAGGATGAAATCTGGGATTCCAAAGGTTTTACATAAGGTTTGCGGTTATCCGATGCTCTTTCATGTAATAAATAGTGCGAAAAAAGCCAAAGCTGATAAAATCGTAGTAGTAGTGGGAAAAGGGGCCGGTGAAGTAAAAAAGGCTTTTCAGGATGAAGGCGTAGAATTTGTGCTTCAAGCTGAGCAAAAAGGTACTGGACATGCCCTTTTACAAGCAAAAGAAGCGGTAAAGGGAAGCGAAAATTTAATTGTCTTATACGGTGATATGCCGCTTATAGAGCCAGACACTATTGAAAGACTTTTTGAATTTCACATTGAGAGACAACCTGCAGCTACGGTTTTAACCTGTATCTTTGATAATCCTTATGGATACGGAAGAATAATAAGGGAAAATGAAAAGGTAATTGCGATAAGGGAGGAAAAGGATGCGAGTGAGGAGGAAAAACTAATAAAAGAGATAAATTCGGGAATCTACTGTTTTAACACCGAAAAAGTTTTTTCAGCTTTAAAAAAGGTAAGAAATGATAACCGCCAAGGAGAATACTACCTTACCGATGTTGTTGAAATCTTAAACAGCGAAGGAGAAGAAGTGCTTGCTTTTAAAGTAGAAAATTCGGATGAGGTTCAGGGCATAAACGATCGGGTGCAGCTTTCAAAAGCTCAGACTATAATGCAAAGAAAAATAATAGAGGCTTTAATGAAAGAAGGGGTTACTTTTATTAATCCCGAAAGCTGTGTTGTGGATATGAGAGTAAAGATAGGCAGGGATACTGTGATATATCCCAATGTGGTAATTGAAGGAGAGACCGAAATCGGTGAAAACTGTACAATTGTAGGCAATACTGTTATAAGAAATTCAAAAATAGGTAATAATGTGGAAATATCGGCAAGCTTTATAGCGGAAAGCGAAATAGGAGATGGTGCCAAAATAGGGCCTTTTGCCAATTTGAGGCCCGGTACAAAAATTTGTAAAAATGTAAAGATAGGTGATTTTGTGGAGATAAAGAACAGCAGCATCGGTGAGGGCACAAAGGTGCCGCACCTTTCTTACATCGGTGATGCAGAAATTGGAGAAAAAGTAAATATTGGTGCAGGGGTTATTTTTGTAAACTATGATGGATACAAAAAACACAAAACGGTTGTAAAGGACAAAGCTTTTATAGGGTGCAATTCAAATTTAATTGCTCCCATTACAGTAGAAGAAGGTGCTTATGTGGCAGCAGGCTCTACCCTCACGAAGGACGTGCCTTCCAAGGCTTTAGCAATTGCGAGAGCCATGCAAGAAAACAAATTGGGATGGGTTGAAAAAAGAAAGAAGTTGTTTGAAGGAGGGGAAAACTGATGGCGGAAAATAAGCTTAAAATTTTTACAGGAAATGCCAATCCGGAATTGGCAAGGGAAATTGCTGAAATACTTGGAATAAACGTAGGGGATGCTGTGGTCAATACCTTCAGCGATGGCGAGATTCAGGTAAAGATAAATGAAAGTGTAAGGGGTGCAGACGTTTTTGTGGTCCAGCCCCTTTCATACCCTGCAAATGACCATATTATGGAGCTTTTGATAATGCTCGATGCTTTTAAAAGGGCATCAGCGTGGAGGATAACGGCGGTTATACCCTATTACGGATATGCAAGGCAGGATAGAAAAATCAGGGCAAGAGACCCTATTACAGCAAAACTTGTTGCAGATATTATTTCAACAGCAGGAGCCCACAGGGTATTAACAATGGATCTTCATGCGGGACAGATTCAGGGATTTTTTAATTTTCCTGTAGATCATCTCCTTGCAGTGCCTATTCTTGCCGATTATTTTAGAAAAAAAGAGTTAGAAGATGTGGTCGTTGTTTCACCGGATTTAGGAGGAGTAACAAGGGCAAGGGAACTGGCTAACAGGGTTAAGGCTTCTATTGCTATAATTGATAAAAGAAGGCCTGAACCTAATGTGGCGGAAGTTATGAACATAATCGGAAATGTAAAGGGAAAGACAGTTATAATGATAGATGACATCATCGATACTGCTGGGACAATAACCCTTGGGGCAGAAGCCCTTTTAGAAAAAGGGGCAAAAGAGGTCTACGCCTGCTGTACCCATCCTGTGCTTTCGGGGCCTGCTATTGAAAGGCTCAGCAAATCGCCCATAAAAGAGGTCGTTGTGACGAATACTATTGCTCTAAGAGAGCATCAAAAGATAGAAAAGATAAAGGTGCTGTCGGTAGCTCCGCTTTTTGCTGAAGCTATAAAAAGGATTCATCAGCACCTTTCAGTAAGCACATTGTTTGATTAATTGATTTTTTTAAACATTCAAATATTGATTATTTCCGAAAAAGAGGATATACTATTATATATGTGTAACAGCCACAAAATTCCACAATTTTGAAAGGGGGATTAACATGGCACAGGTTACTTTAAAAGCTGCTGAGAGAAAGCTTGAGGGCAAAGGCGCATTGAAGGCTTTAAGAAGGGCTAAAAAAATTCCTGCTGTTTTATACGGTAAGAATATGGAAAATAAGTATTTGGCTGTTGACGAATTGGAGTTTCTAAAAGCCATTAAGGGCCATGGGGAAAGCGTGCTTATTGACCTTATTCTCAACAACGAAAAACATACAGTGATTATTAAAGAGATTCAAAAGGATTATTTAAATAATGTTATAAACCATATTGACTTTTACAGGGTGTCTATGACGGATAAAATAGAAGTGGACGTACCTATTGTTTTAAAAGGCGAACCCGAAGGTGTTAAAATGGGTGGAGTACTGCAGCATCAATTAGATGAGCTCACTATAGAGGCATTACCGCAGGATATTCCTGAACACATCGAAGTTGATATTTCTCATTTAAAGATAGGCGATGTGCTTACTGTCAAAGAGATAAAACTCAGCGATAAGATAACTGTGCTTGACGACCCTGACGAAATTGTGGTAGCAGTTCTCGCACCTACTATTGAAGAAGAGGAAGGTGCAGAAGCTGCTGAAGAAGAACCCGAAGTTATTGCAAAGGGAAAGGAAAAGAAACAAGAGGAGTAGTGTAAATGTATTTAATTGCTGGTTTGGGCAATCCTGGCAAACAATACGAGAATACGAGGCATAATATAGGCTTTATTGTAGTGGACTTTATAGCAAAAGAATTAGGTACAAATATAGACAAAATAAAATTTAAAGCACTGTACAATGATATATTTTATAAAAATGAAAAGTTGATTCTTTTAAAACCTATGACTTACATGAACCTTTCAGGGGAAAGCGTAAAAGAGGCTGTAAGTTTCTATAAACTGCCTCTCTCTAATCTAATAGTAATATATGATGATATGGATTTGCCTTTGGGCAAGATAAGGATTAAAAGAAGCGGAAGCAGTGGAGGCCATAAAGGAGTAGAATCTATAATTTACCAGCTTGCTTCCGAGGATTTTTTAAGAATCAGAATAGGGATAGGCAAGCCAAAACCTGGACAGGATACAATAAGCCATGTAATTGGTACCTTTGATGCGGAAGAAGAAAATAAGGTTAAAGAAATTATTAAAATAGCTGCAAGAGCTACTTTTTGTATTATAGAAGAAGGTATAGAAAGAGCGATGAATCTTTATAATGGGATAAAGTTATAAAGTGGAATGTTTACAAAAATTACCTCGAATTTTATAAATTAAAAAGGGCATCCTGAAATTTAGAGGAGGGATGCCCGTTGTCTATAATAAGAAAATTTTTTTACGGGATTGGTATTGCAACCCTTGCCTATATGTTGATGCCTAATAAAATGAAGAAAAAGATGGAACCAATGGTTTCAAAAGGCATGGATGAGGCAAAGATGCTGGCAGAAAAGGGCAAACAAATATTAAAAAAAAACTTCAATGAGAAAATTGAAAACGCACAGGATCAGCAGAACACTAATGAAATTACTGCTGAGGAAGAAGTGGATTTAAAAAGGGAGATTCAAGAATTAAAAGCAACAGTAAAAGCACTACAAAATGAGATAAGAGAAACAAAAATATATTAAAAAAAAGCTGGCCGGATATAAATACCGACCAGCTTTTTGCTTTTTTAATCCTTCAAAACTTCCTTGTTTAATTCCCCTTCAGTAGCTGCAACAACTACAGAGCCTGCAATATCACCAGTTACATTTACGCAGGTCCTCGGCATATCGAGGATTCTGTCAATACCAGCAATTAGTGCAATACCTTCTAAAGGCAGACCTACCGACTGCAATACCATTGAGAGCATGATTAAGCCGGCACCGGGGACACCTGCTGTGCCTATGGATGCTAAGGTTGCGGTCAGTATTATTGTCAGCTGTTGGGAAATAGTAAGGTTAATACCGAAAATTTGGGCTACGAAAAGGGCGCATACACCCTGGTATAAAGCTGTACCGTCCATATTTATTGTCGCACCTAAGGGTAGGACGAAGCTCGATACGGATTTTGAAACCCCGAGATTTTTCTCGGTGATATCCAAACTTACGGGAAGTGTAGCCGAACTGCTGCAGGTGGTAAAGGCGACGAGCATTGCAGGGGCGGCTCCTTTGAAAAATTTGGCAGGACTCATTTTAGCAAAGATGCGGACAAGTGTGGAATAAACTAAACCTGCATGGAGTGCTACACCCAAATAAACGGCAATAATTACTTTTAAAAGGGGAAGCAGCACTTTCGGACCGTTTGCTGCTACAACGGGCACTATCAATGCAAAAACACCAATAGGGGCGTATTCCATTACAATGCCAACTATTTTATAGCTTACTTCTGCTAAACTGTCAAAAAAGCTCAGGACAGGTTTGCCTTTGTCACCGGCTATGGTTATTCCAATGCCCAAAAAGATGGCAAAGGCTATTATCTGGAGCATATTGGCGTCAGCCATTGCTTTTACAGGGTTTGTAGGGATGATGTTGAGGAGTGTTTCTACCACCGATGGAGCTTTGCTTACCTCAACTTTTGCATCAGCCGGTAGAGTAAGGCCTAATCCGGGGTCTAAAAGGTTTCCTAAGATAAGGCCGAGGGTAACCGCAAAAGCGGTGGTTAAGAGGTAATATGCAAGGGTTTTTACGCCTATCCTGCCGAGCCTTTTAACATCGCCTGTGCTTGCGGCACCTACAACCAATGAAGAAAGCACGAGGGGCACAATAATCATTTTGATTAAATTCAGGAAAAGGTCGCCAAAAGGCTTTATATAGGTTTTTGCTGCATCGGGTGCTGACTGGAAGAAGAGTCCGACTATTATACCAAGTATAAGTCCGATGAAAATCTTAGTTGTTAAATTAAGCTTCTTCACATTGACACCCTCCTTTGGAAATAAATAGAATGAATTTATATTTATTTTTGATTTTTATATTTTTTCTTATTTTTTTCCTCACCCCCTGTAGTAAAAATTGCAACTAAAATATTATATCATCTTTACCACAAAATATAAATTAAAACCACAAAAAGTAACAGAAAAGTAAAGATTAATACGAAATGTTACAAAATTTTATTGTATTAAGATTAATTCTATAAATTATAAAAATGGAAACAACTTATTAAAAAATGTCACCAGAACATATGTTGTAATATAAATATGTTTTCCTTGAAAAACACCAAAATTAAATATATTATTAATTCAGGATAAATAAATAAAATTAAAATATGTCACTAACATATAGTGACAATGTCAAATAAAAGAAGGAGGTCTAATATGAGGACAAAAATTCAAAGTTTTGGCCGCTTTTTAAGCGGTATGGTGATGCCTAATATAGGTGCTTTTATTGCATGGGGACTAATAACTGCATTTTTTATCCCTACCGGGTGGATGCCTAATGAAAACTTAGCAAAACTGGTTGGTCCAATGATTGTCTACCTTCTGCCTATTTTAATTGGCTACACAGGTGGGAAAATGGTTCATGGGGTTCGCGGCGGTGTAGTAGGTGCAGTTGCCACAATGGGGGTTGTAGTCGGTTCTAATGTTCCCATGTTTTTGGGAGCAATGATTATGGGGCCATTAGGCGGTTATGTTATTAAGAAATTCGACGAAGCCTTTCAGGACAAAATCCCTGCAGGTTTTGAAATGCTTGTCAACAATTTTTCTGCCGGTATAATTGGTATGGTTATAACCCTTCTTGCTTATTTAGGCATTGGGCCGGTTGTGCAGGCTTTAAACAATGCTCTTGCCTCAGGAGTTCAGGCTATAGTCAATGCAAAGCTTTTGCCTCTTGCTTCGCTCTTCATCGAACCTGGCAAAATCCTGTTTTTAAATAACGCTATAAACCACGGAATATTGGCACCTTTGGGCGTCCAGCAGGCAGCTCAAACGGGAAAATCAATATTCTTCCTTTTGGAGACAAACCCCGGGCCCGGTCTTGGAGTTCTTCTCGCTTACTGGCTAGTAGGTAAAGGAATTGCAAAGGAATCAGCACTAAGTGCTATTATTATCCACTTCTTTGGTGGTATACACGAGATTTATTTTCCCTACGTTTTAATGAATCCCATTCTAATATTAGCAGTTATATTAGGCGGTGCAACAGGTGTATTCACCTTTGTTTTACTCGGGGCAGGGCTTGTTGCAACACCATCGCCCGGAAGCATTTTTGCAGAGCTTGCCATGACTCCTAAAGGAGGTTATATCCCGGTACTTTCAGGTATTGCGCTCTCTGCGCTGATTTCCTTCCTTGTTTCTTCGGCACTTTTAAAGAAATTCGGGCAGGAAGAAGGCGACCTTTTTGCTGCACAGGATATGGTTGACCAGCTAAAGGGTAAGGAAGCCTTCCATGCAGTTAAAAAGCCCGCAAATGTCAAAAAAATAGTATTTGCATGTGACGGCGGTATGGGTTCTTCAGCCATGGGAGCTACCGTCTTGAGAAAGAAAATTCAGGAAGCAGGCTTAAAAGTAGAGGTTGTTCATTCGGCTATTAATGAAATCCCTGAAGATGCAGATATAGTAATTTCTCACAAAGAACTTACAGAAAGGGCTAAAGCTAAAGCTCCAAAAGCAGAGCATATTTCAATAGAAACCTTTGTAAACAATCCTATTTACGATGAAATAGTAAACAGGCTTAAGAAGTGATATAATAATCCATAATAAAATAAAGTAACGGCGTTTGCCGTTACTTTAAATTTTTTACGTACGGTGATGACTTATGACTGCTGAACTAGAAACAAGAGAAAAAAAGATAATAGAACTTCTTTTAAAAGGGCCAAAGACAGCAGAAAATTTGGCCAAGGAGTTGTCCGTTTCTCGAAGGACAATTTTAAGGATTTTGCCATCGTTGGAAGGAAAATTGAAGGAAAGAGGGCTTTTTTTGCAAAGAAAAGCAGGGAAGGGAATCGAAATTAAAGGTAATGAAAATGCCATTAATGAGATAATTAAAGAAATTGTTCAAAAGGGTTCCACATCGGGAAAGTTTTCGGCAAAAGAAAGGCAGTTAATGGTGCTTCTCAATCTTCTTGAGAAAAAAGATGTTGAAAAATTATACACCTTTGCAAAGGAGCTCGGTGTAACCGAAGCCACGATAAGCTACGACCTTAACCAATTGGAAGGGTTTCTTGAAAAATACGACTTAAAGGTAATCCGTAGGCCGGGGTTTGGGGTATATTTAGAGGGAGATGAAAAAAATAAAAGGGCCCTTTTAGCAGATCTAATTTACGAACAATTTGATGAAACCGAATTAATTGAGCTTTTGAGATCTAAATTTGGGGATGTGGAGAAAAAAGAGCAAAAAGATAATAACGGCATCATTGATGAAGTTAAATTGAGACTTTTGAAATTTATAGAAAGGGATTTAATTAACAAAATAGAGGGAGTGTTGAAAGAAATAACGGATAGCTTTGAATTAAATCTGGCAGACAGCGCCTTTGCAGGACTTTTAGTTCATATTGTTTTATCCGTTGCAAGGCTCAGGAACGGAGAAAAAATTTCGATGGAGAAAAACATACTGTCTACCTTGAAGATGACCAAAGAATTTCGCATCGCTGAAGAGTTAAGCAGGAAGATGAAGGAAAAGGGCATATTTGAGATACCCGAAGAAGAATTAGGATTTATTACCATGCACCTTTTGGGAGCAAAATTGAGGGCCGGGGAAGGCTTTGATGAAATATTTTATTTTATAAATGATGATGAGGCTTTAACAATAGCTAGGGAAATATTTTTAAATGTTGGGAAGATACTTAAAAGGGAAATTTACAAAGATGAGAAGGCAATTAAAGATTTGGCTTTGCACCTAAAGCCTGCTATAGCAAGGCTAAGGTTGAAGATGGAAATAAGAAACCCACTGATCAATCAACTTAAAGAAAAATATAATGATTTAATGAATGTATGCAAAAGAGCCGTTGAACCATTAGAAAACAAACTGCTCATTAAATTTCCCGAATCGGAATTGGGGTTTATTGCAATGCATGTAGGGGCATCCTTAGAGAGGATGAAAAAAGAAAAGGAATACAATGTGATTCTTGTTTGCCCCACGGGAATTAGCAGTTCAAAAATGCTTTTAAGCCGGGTTGAAAAAGAGCTTCCCAATTTAAAAGTCCTTGATGCCATATCTATTCTTGAATTGGAAAAGGCACTAAAAAAATATGGTAGAGTGGATTTTATTATTTCCACAATACCTGTTGAAATTCCTAATATAAAATCAGTAACCGTTTCACCGCTATTGGATAAAAAGGATGTAGAAAAGATAAATGTGCTGCTCAAGGAGTTTGAAGGGGATGAAGGGGGGAATATAGATATAGGCATTCAATACAGCAGTAAATCCAAAAAAGAAGATTCAAAGGATACTCTTTTTGATATAATAGAGGGGACGGTTTTTTTGAAAAATATGGAGCAGAGCACTATTGAGGGAGTAATTGAGGAAATTATAAAAAACATCAGGGATTTGATAAAAGACGAGGATTTATTAAAAAAGGATTTAAAAAAGAGAATGGATTTAGGTGGCTGTGGAGTCCCCGGAAAGGGTGTTTTCTTGCTTCATGCGAGGTCATCAGCAGTAAGTAAACCCTTTTTTGGAGTTTTTGGCACAAAAAAAGAGATTTTATTAAAAAATATGGATGGCCAATTTGAAAATTACAAAGATTTTGCCCTGATGTTATTACCTCAAGAGGACTATAAAAAAGCTGCAGAATTGTTTGGGAAGATAAGTGTTCTAATTTTGGAAGATCAAGAATTTTTAAAAGCATTAAAGGGCGAGAGCGAATCGTTATTGATAAAAACACTGATAAAGAAGCTGAAGTAGGAGGTAAGAAAATAAAAATGGTATTTGGTTTTTTAAAGAAAAACAATTCACAGAATAAAAATGGTGAAATTATAAAAGAAAGCATGATATTAGTAGGCGCAAAGGTTAAGGATAAATTTGAAGCTATAAGGTTAGCAGGTGAAATTTTAGTAAAGGAAGGATATGTTGAGCCCGAATATATAGACGCCATGTTTGAAAGGGAAAAACAGATTTCCACCTATATAGGCAATTTTATAGCTATTCCCCACGGTGTTGGGGAATCAAGAAAATATATTAAAAAAACCGGCATTTCTGTGGTGCACATACCCGATGGTGTAGATTTTGGAGACAATAATACTGCTCATCTTGTTATAGGAATAGCAGCCTTAGGAGATGAACATTTAAATATATTAGCCAACATAGCAACCCTTTTTGATGATAAGGATAGGGTAAAAAAATTGATAAATAATGCTTCGAAAAAAGGGATTTACGAATTTCTAAACGGGAGGATTTAGGATGAGGGAAGCGGTTCATTTTGGAGCAGGAAACATAGGCAGGGGTTTCATAGGACTTTTGCTTTCGAAATCGGGTTTTAAGGTTAATTTTGTGGATATTGACCAAGGGCTCATTGATTATTTAAACAGCAATAAAAGGTATTTTGTTGTTGAAAAGCAGGGAGAGAAACAAAAGGAAGTTTTAGTGGAAGGCCTGGAGGCTATAAATTTTTACGATGAAGAAAAAATAGTTGAAAAAATAGTAAAGGCCGATATAATTACAACCTCCGTAGGCCCAAAGGTTTTAGAGAAAATTTCTGAAATAATAGGGAAGGGTATATTAAAAAGGGCAGAGAGAAAAGATATACCCATAAATGTAATTGCCTGCGAAAATTTAATAAGGGCTTCATCTCATTTAAAAGAATATATTTTGAAAGATTTGGATAAAAAAGATAGAGAGAAAGTAAATAATGTGGCAGGATTTCCTGATGCTGCAGTAGATAGGATTGTACCGCCTCAGGGAAGAGATTACTCCAAGGTAATTGTTGAACCCTACTTTGAATGGATTGTGGAAAGGCCGGGGTTTAAAGGTGATGTCCCTGAAGTTACAGGGATGACCTTGGTGGATGATTTGGAACCATACATCGAGAGGAAAATATTCATATTAAATACCGGTCATGCTGTATGCGCATATCTGGGGTTCTTGAAAGGATATAAGACCATAAGAGAGTCACTAAAGGATGGAGAAATTTACAATACCGTAGTAGGAGCCATGAACGAATCTGCCTATTACCTTTCGAAAAAATACGGTCTTACGGGATTGGAAGAATATATTAAAAAGACCTTAGAAAGATTTAATAATCCAGCAATTGATGACAGTGTAGAACGGGTGGGAAGGGAGCCCATAAGGAAGCTTTCCCACAATGAAAGGCTTGTATATCCGGCAAAAGAGGCAATAGACCTTGGACTGAAACCTGAAAACTTGGCCAAAGGCATTGCTGCTGCCTTACTTTTTGACTGCGAAAGTGACAGCGAAGCCTTAAAATTAAAGCAAATGATAGAAAAAAACGGTTTGGAATATGTAATTTATTATGTTTTGGGCCTATCAAGGGATGATGGGGATTTAATTAATTTGATTTTGGAAAATTACAATTATCTATTGAATATAAAAAAGTAATTCCGCGGAAAAAATAAAATAGGGGATTTTGAAATATAGCCCCTATTTTATTTTTATATTGACAGCGAAAATTTTTAATAGTATAATTAAAATAAAATTAGGAGGTGAAAATTATGGCAAATGTTATTATAGAAGAAAAAGCAAAAAAATATTTAGAGGAGAAAGGGCTCACAGAAATAACTGTAAAGTTGGAGAAATACGGTGGAGGATGAGCAGGGTGCAGATATATACCTGCCGTGTATGCAGGCACTCCACAAGATGCATCCAACTACGATGTATATGAAGTAGATGGGGTAAAGGTATTTGTAAGCCCATTTATAGATATGAGAAGAGGTTTAAAGATTTATCTTTCTGGCTTTAGCTTGTTTAAAGGTCTTGCAGTAGCGCCTATAAATTAAGAGTTCAAAACTTCCTGTGAGACTTATAAAGTTCTATAAATTTCAAAATAAAGGCAAGTTCTTCAGGGGTGCAGTCTGCTATCATTTCTAAAACCGATTTTACCTTTGGATCCAAAAAAAGCTGCTTTAGAGATGGGTTCATAATTTTGAATATATTTTCTACACTGTCGTCATCGGTTACGAAATAGCATGGTGTTACGGAAAGGGCTTGGGCTATTTTCTCTAAGGTTTTAATAGAAGGTTCAACTTTACCGCTCTCTAACTGCCCTATGAGTGCAGGTGATACTCCTGCTTTCTTTGCTAATTCAACTTGAGTTAAACCTCTTTCAGTCCTTAGCTTTTTCAGCTTAAAACCTATATTAGCATTGCTTGCAAAAATTTGTTGGGGCTCTACACCCAAAGCTTTCGCTAAATTGTTTAATGTAGAAATTGATGGAAGGACAATACCCTTTTCGATTTGACATAGATAGGATGCAGATATGCCTGCCAATTCGGCGAGCTTTTCTAATGATAGATTCTTCTTTTGGCGTAAAAGATTTAATTTTTCACCTATGGATAAGGGTTTTTCTAAGCTTACATCGTCATTATCCTTTTGGAAAAAGGCTTCCTTGGACACATTCAGAGCATCAGCGAGCTTTTGAATAACCTCTAAAGAAGGCTGCTTTTTTCCTGTTTCAATTTCGCTTAAGTAGGATACGGAAAGCCCTGTTTTTTCAGCAAGCTCTTTTAAAGATATTTTTCGGTTTTTGCGAAGCTGGCGTATAAGAGAACCTTCCATAGCCATTCTCCTTTATATTTAAAAATACTTTAATAAAATTATAGAATAAATTAAATGGATGGTCAAATAAAAAAGAATTTGTTTACTTTTTAAAAGAGAAAGGACATAATAAATTTAAGAAAATTAAAATTAGTGGGGAGGAATAAAAGGTGAAACCTATAAATGTTACCGATGCAAATTTTAACGAGGAGGTTTTAAACTCCGATAAGCCTGTTTTAGTAGACTTTTGGGCAGCGTGGTGTGGACCCTGCCGCATGATGGGGCCAGTAATAGACGAAATAGCTAACGAATACGAGGATACATTAAAGGTATGCAAAATGAATGTGGATGAAAACCCGGATACACCGGCAAGATACGGTATAATGAGCATCCCGACACTTATATTATTTAAAGACGGAAAACCTGTTAAAAAGCTTATCGGTTTTAGACCTAAAAACGATATAGTTGCTGAGCTTGGAATATAAATTTCAAATAGAAGATTAATAAAAAAGACCGCTTATACGTGCGGTCTTTTTTGTTTAAAAGTAGAGTTAAAATAAATAAAATTTTTTGGTAAAATTAGAATGAATCTTTGAGAAAGGAACTTTTTAAAATTTTTGATACAATATGGAAGACGAAAGCAGGTGAAAACCTTGCCGGTTTATCTTACCTTTTACGATGGAGCTGACTGCATAGGGGGCAACAAGATACTTTTGGAAGATGGCGAGACATCGCTTTTTTTGGATTTCGGCACTAACTTTAAAGCGGAGGGCATGTTTTTTGATGAATTTCTTGCACCAAGGGCCACTTTCGGCTTTTACGACCTTCTTTGCTTAAATATCCTTCCACCGTTAAGGGGGTTTTACAGGTCCGATTTAGAATATCCAGGGGTTTGGGATAAATTCTCATCCCATCAACTTTACAGGGAAGCAGAAATTAGCGGTGTGCTCCTTTCACATGCCCACTTTGACCACTGCGGGCATTTTTCTTATATTAGCGAAGAAGTCCCTATAATAACGGGACTTACCAGCGCTCTTATATGCAAAGCCCTCCAGGACACGGGAGGGGGAAACAGGCTGCAGGAAATTTGTTACACAACTCCAAGGGAACTAAAGGATGGGCTTTTACAGACAGCACATTATAAAACATCACCTTTTAAGCAGCGCAAGTACCATATTGCAGGAACCGATGCTATTCCAGAAAGTGCCTGTGAATTTTGGGAAAACGTAGAAAGCTCGCGGGGGTTGGAATGCTGTTCTTTAAAAAGCTGTGGAAGTGAATTTAAAATAAGAGATCTTACAATACGTTTGTGGCCTGTGGACCACTCCATTCCCGGAGCTTGTGCATTCGGCATCAAAACTTCCGAAGGATGGATAGTGTACACAGGGGACTTAAGGCTTCACGGCAAAAACGCTGCACTCACCCGGCGGTTTTTTGAAGAAGCCTCTAAATTAAAACCCATTGCCCTTATATGTGAAGGTACTCATCCGGGGACTCAAAAGCCAGTTACGGAAAAAGAAGTTGCGGAAAACTGCTTTGATGTGGTAAAAAAAGCTCGAGGCCTTGTTGTAGCAGATTTTGGTCCCCGCAACGTAGAACGGCTACTTTCGTTTCTCGATATAGCAGGTAGCACGGGACGCCAATTGGTGCTTACTGCTAAGGATATATACCTTTTAGAAGCCCTTACTGCAGCAGGAGAAAAGGGTGTACCAAACCCACATAAAGATGACCGCATAATGCTATACATAAAACCAAAGGCGCGCAAAGAAAAATGGGAGGAAGCTTTAATTTGCCGTTTTAATCCTTCAAAGATGGTATCGGCAGAAGATATAAAAAAAGAACCCAAAGGCTATATATTGTGTTTTTCCTATTACGATTTTCACGCTTTTTTGGATATAGAACCCCAAGGGGGGACATATATTTATTCTTCCAGCGAGGCATACGATGAGGAAATGCTTATCGACCACAATCGAATCAAAAATTGGATTGATTATTTCGGTTTTGAATTGTACGGCACCCTTGGAAGGGACAGAGAAAGGTCTGGTTTTCACGCCAGCGGGCACATCCACGGTGCCGGCATAGAGGAGATGGTGGAAACTATAGAGCCCAAGGTGCTTATCCCTGTTCATACACAAGATAAAGAATTCTTTAAGCGGTTTGAAGGAACTTGCAAGGTGATATTGCCCGAAAGGAGTAAAACGCTAAAATTATTAAATTAATAATTTATTTATTTGATTTATAAATGATTCAAAATCCTTCATAATAAAATCCTTCATAATAAGATAAGCAAAATTCAGCATATAATTTGACATTTTTAAAATAAAGAATATAATTTTAGTATACAAAGTAAATGCAAATCATTTGCAAAAAGGAGGAAAAAATAAATAAAATGAAAGGCAAGCTTTATAAAAATAGGCTGACTCAAATTTTGGTAATTATTTTTGTGCTGATTTTAATTTTAAGTACAGCTGGCTGTCAAAGCAAAAAAATGAGCAATAAGGATAAGATTGTAGTTTATACATCCATTTACCCTTTATACGATTTTACGAAAAAGATAGGGCAGGATTACATAGTTGTAGAAAACATAACACCTACAGGGGTTGAGCCTCACGAATTTGAGCCCTCTATAAGTAAAATTTCAAAAATATATGAGAGCAATGCCTTTATATATTTGGGTGAACCTATGGATCCATGGGCAGAAAAGTTAAGGGGGGATTTAGCCCAAAAAGGAATAGCGGTATTGAAGGTAGGAGAAGGTTTGATAGAAGGAAATGACCCCCATATATGGCTTTCACCGAAAAAATCAATGCAAATGGCAAAAAAGATATACGACTTATTGGTTAAGGTCGATGAAAAGAACAAAGCCGTTTATGAAAAAAATTATGATCGGTTAATTGAGGAACTTAAAAAATTAGATGATGAGTATAAAAAGGAGTTAGCTTCTACAAGGCTAAGGGATTTTGTGGTATCCCATGCAGCTTTTGGCTATTTGGCAAAAGAATACGGGTTAAACCAGGTATCAATTAAAGGGCTTTCTCCTCAGGAAGAGCCGTCTTTAAAGCATATTAAAAATTTAATAGACTTTTGCAGGGAAAGGGGAATAAAATACATCCTTGCCGAAAGTTTGGAAACTCCTAAGGAAGCCCAAGCTTTAGCAGAAGAAGCGGGCCTAAAAATACTTACTTTAAACCCCATTGAGGGGTTGACGGATGAGGAAGAAAAGGCCAATGAGGATTACTTCAGCTTAATGAGGAAAAATTTAGAGGTTTTAAAGGAAGCTTTAAAGTAAACTTTGGGGGAATTTTTATGTCAATCCCTGTTTTGGAGCTTTTTAATGTAGATTTTTCTTATAACGGCAATACGGTATTGGAAAATGTAAATTTAAAGGTAAAAAAAGGTGATTTCTTGGCTTTAATTGGGCCGAATGGTGCTGCAAAAACCACACTTATGAAGATAATGGTGGGCCTTTTAACCCCGAAAAACGGAAGGGTATTGATTTTTGGAGAGGATATAAAGGATTTTAAGAAGTGGGAAAAGATAGGCTATATCCCCCAATTAACGGGGGATATTAACATGGGTTTTCCTGCAACGGTATGGGAGATAGTGGATTCCAATTATTATAAAGGTTTTTTTAAAGGATTTATTAATAAAGATGAGCGGAAAAAAGCAGTGGAGGAAGCTCTTGAAAGGGTGGGAATTAAGAAACTTTCCAATAAAATGTTAAGGGAGCTGTCCGGAGGGGAAAAGCAGAAGGTTTTTTTAGCCCGCGCCCTTGTGAAAAAACCAGAAATCCTTTTTCTTGATGAGCCTACAAGTGCCATGGATGCTCCTTCACGGGAAGATTTTTATAATCTTTTAACGGGTTTAAATAAAAATTTTGGGATTACGGTGGTTGTTATCACTCATGATATAGGTTTTGCCTATGAAAAAGCTACAAAAATAGGCTGTGTTAAAGAAAAAAGGGTATATATTCATGATAATGTTAGAGAAGTTACCGAAGGTCATATTGCTGAGGTAATGGGGTATAAAATCCCTGCGTGTGATATTCATAGGGAGTGAATAAAATGGATATTTTAAGCCTTTCCCTTATTAACAGGGCTTTAGCAGCGGGCATATTAACGTCAGTATTAATTTCAACGGTAGGGGTTTTTGTGGTCTTAAGGCGTATGTCAATGGTAGGGGATAGCCTCTCCCACGCTTCCTTAGCAGGTGTTGCTGCAGGTATGCTCTTTGGTTTTTATCCTTTCTATGGAGCGGTGATTTTTGCTCTCATTGCTTCCTTTTTAATAGAAATTTTGCGAAAAGCCTTTAGAAAATATTCGGAAGTGGCTTTAGCTGTTGTAATGTCGGCCGGTATAGGGCTTGCAGTTGTCATGATAAGTTTGGGGAAATCCTTCAATGCTGACCTTTTTTCTTACCTTTTTGGGAGCCTAATCGCAGTAAATGAAAAAGACATAAGAATAATGGCTTTAATGGGGATAGCAGTGATACTTTCACTATTTATATTAAATAGAGAACTTTTTGCGGTTACCTTTGATGAAGAATCAGCAAAAATTGCAGGGATACCTGTAAATTTAGTTAATTTATACCTTTCCCTTGTTACTGCTTTGTCGGTGGCTTTATCCGTAAGAATAGTAGGTACCTTGCTTGTCTCGGCATTGATGGTCATACCTACTGCGGTTAGTCTTCAGGTTTCAAAAAGTTTTAAAATGGTTTTTATTGTTTCAAATATCGTAGCCCTTTTTTCGGTGGTTTCAGGGATTATCCTCTCTTATTATTATGATCTTGCTCCGGGGGGGACTATCGTTTTAATTGCATCCTTTATTTTGGCAGCTGTTCTCATTTTAAAGGGGGTTAAAAGCCGATGGGATTAATTTCATCTGAGGATTTAATAAAAAAGGCCGGACTTAAGGTTACAGGGAAGCGAAGGGCAATAATAGATGCCCTCTTAAAGTCCGGCAATATGCTTTCGGCAAAAAATATATATGATCGGGTAAAAAAGGAATACCCAGACATAAATTTTTCAACCGTATACCGCAATTTAAATCTGCTGGCGAAAAAGGGGATATTATGCTTTGTTTTATCCGAAAATAAAAGCATGATATTTAGTGTAAAACTTTCGGATGAACACCACCATCATATTGTTTGCAAAAATTGCGGGAGTTCAGTTGCAATAAACTACTGCCCTATGGAATTTATCGAAAAAGAGCTAAAAGAGTACGGTTTTTCTGCAATGGAGCACAATTTTATAATATACGGTATTTGCCCCGAATGTAAGGCTAAAGGGTGATTTTGCTGCCGAGCCCCAATTCTAAAGCCTTTTCGTATATTTTGGCTGCAGTTACTACGTCTTGAACGGCTAATCCCACGGACTTAAATAGGGTTATTTCGTTTTCGGATGTTCTGCCGGGAAGTTCTCCTGTTAATACTTTTCCAATTTCACCGGTGATTTTTTCTTCACCTATGGTACCTTTTTTCAGAGGGATTATAAGGTCGCCCGCTTCAGCGAGGCATGCTTCCTTTGAGTCCACGAAAATCTTATCTGCTTTCAAAACAGCTTCTTCAGGTATTTCTTGCATTTCAGGGGTATAGGCACCAATGCCGTTTATGTGAACTCCTTTTTTTATTAGATTTCCGTTGAATACAGGCTTTTTGGATGTGGTTACGGTTGTAATTATATCTACTTCGGGCAGCACCTCATCGGAATTTTCGACTGCTGTTATTTTTGCTCCGTAATTTTTAAAATTTTGGCTCATTTTTTGCGCAAAATCTTTTGCCCTGTTAAAATCTATGTCGTATACATATACTTCTTCGAGGTCTCGAACGGAAAGCAAGGCCCAAAGTTGGGTTTCGGCCTGCCCACCGGTACCGAAGATTATTGCTTTTTTTGCATATTTATTGGAAAGTATCTCTGTGGCTACCCCTGACGCTGCACCGGTTCTAAGCCTTGTGAGATATGTACCGTCCATTATTGCATTTACTATGCCCGTTTCTCCATCAACCAAAACCATGGTAGCGGGTACAGAAGGAAGTCCTTTTTTAATATTTTCAGGGTATACTGAAACTATTTTTACACCGGCAAAATTAACCCCTCCCACGTATGCTGGCATAAAAAGTATTTGGCCTTTTTCCTTTTCAACGGAAATATTTGTTCTTAAAGGTACTATACTTTTACCCTCTGACAAAGTTTTATAGGCTTCTTTAACTGCCTCTATAGCTTCTTTCATGGAAAGCACTTTTTTCATTTCTTCCGCACTGATAATAAGCATTTAAATCAACTCCTTTTTTATTAATTATTAATTTATATTCTTATTATATTATCCTTTTGCTTAGAATGGAAAACCTATGTTAATAATGTGATATTATTATAAAATAAGAATAGAAAAAGGAGTGTTTTAAATATGGAGATTATAGATGAAAAATTGGCATCGGCTAAAATAAGAGACCTTTTTAAAGCAGCTCAAAAAAAAGGAGATTATATAACAAGCAATTTCTTAACTCCTCTTGAGCAGGAAATGGTCTTTGATATAGCTAAGGAATTTCAGGATGTAAAATACTATTTTGAAGGAGGGTACAAAGAGGCGGAAAGGAAAATTTTGGTGGCATATCCTGATTATATAGAAGGCCGCCCTTTTGTCCCGCCCATTAAAGCCCTTCGGATAAAAGTAAAAGACGAGGATGCCTTTCCGGGCCATAGGGATTTTTTAGGTTCTATTTTAGGTCTTGGGATATCGAGGGATAAAGTCGGGGATGTTTTGGTAAAAAAGGGAGAAGCCATTGCTATTTTAAAGGAAGAGATAATAGAATTTGTCGGGCTTAATTTAACCAAGGTCAAAAACTTTGGTGTTGAAACGGAAGAAATAACGCTAAAAGAGATTGTGGCACCTGAGAAATCTTATAAAGAAGTAAAAGGCACCGTCGCATCCCTTCGTTTGGATGCTGTGGCAAGCCTTGCTTTTGGAGTTTCCCGCTCCAAAATGGCACCATATATAAAAGGGGAAAATGTTAGGGTAAATTTCAAGGTAATATCGGACCCCTCCTATGAAGTAAAAGAAGGCGACATAATCTCTGCCACAAGGATGGGCAGGGCAAAAATAGAAAAAATCGGTGGTGAAAGCAAAAAGGGAAGGATTTACGTTACGATACATAGGTTTACAGGGTGAACTATACGCATGCGGGTTCGAAAATTAATTCTCCTTTTTCGAATCTTTTAATATTTAAAGCATTGATATCAATGTGGCTTTTTCCATCAATTATTAACTCAGAGAGCAAAAGTCCGACAATTGGCCCCATCTGAAAACCGTGCCCGCTCCAGCCTAAATCAAGGTAGAAACCTTCAATATCTGTTTTTCCTAAGATAGCTTGCTGATCGGGGGTCATGTCGTAAAGCCCTGCCCATTGACGAACAATCCGTAAGTTTTTAATTTTTGGTAAATGGAAGACAAATTTTTTCACCGCTTCTTCTAAAAAGCTCCACGATGAATTTACATTAAAGTCTTTCACTTCGTGTTCGGGATCACCTACGCCCATCAGTATCGTGCCGTTAGGGGATTGTTTGAAATAGGTGCCGTGGATAAAGGATATAACCATACATGGGAGGAAATATTCCACAGGTTCTGTAACAAAAATTTGATGCCTCTCTGGGTACACTGGAATGTCAATTCCTACCATTTTTGCTAATTCTTTGCCCCATGCACCTGCACAGTTTACTATTATTGGAGTTTCGTAGATTTCCTTCTGGGTGGTTACCTTAAACAGTCCGGGTTTTACAACTTTTATATCAAATACTTTATTATAAGTGCTTATTTTAGCCCCTAATCTTTTTGCGGCTTCTGCATACGCAAAGGTTACCATAAAAGGGTTAGCATGCCCGTCTTTTGGATTGAAAGAAGCTCCCATTACACCCTCCAAGTTTAAATGAGGAACTATTTTTTTTATTTCTTCTGGAGAAAGAAAGACAGAATCTTTTATTCCTAATTCGTGTTGTAGTTTAATATTCTCATTAAATTGTTTAACTTGCGATTCATTGTAAGCCAACATTAAATATCCACCTTGAGTGAACTCTATACTTTTTTCAAAGTCCAGTTCTTCTTCAAGGTTTTCTAAAATTTTCATACTCTCCTTCATTAAAAGGCAGTTGATTTTTGTACCGAATTGATGCCTTATC
Organism: Thermovenabulum sp.; assembly: GCF_049701175.1. Lineage (GTDB taxonomy): Bacteria > Bacillota > Thermosediminibacteria > Thermosediminibacterales > Thermosediminibacteraceae > Thermovenabulum. The sequence continues at coordinate 7,632 of NZ_JBNATW010000009.1, read as the reverse complement.
CCTGCCGCACACCTTCCCGTTGCTCCGCTTGTTAGATATTCCTTTTCAAAAAGTATAATGTTTTTCATTCCCTTTTTTGCAAGGTTGTAAAGTACCGATACCCCGTGGATTCCCCCGCCTATTATTACTGCATCTGCTAACTCTGGCATAATGAATACCCCCCAAAAAAAATTAATTATTAATAAAATTTTACAAAATAATTATAAATCATTAAATTATAAAAATACAGATATAAATAAAAAATACAGATATAAATAAAATAATAAAATACTTTTTTGCAGGATTTAATAAATTTTTTGCGAAAAACATTAATCTTTTAAAAGGGGATTTCCTTAAAATAAAATATTATTGGAAGGTGGCAAAATTGCTTGATGAAAGGACTACAAAAATATTAGTGAAGCTTATCCAAGAAGAGGATTTTGTAAAAATAGAAAACTTGAGCCGAGAATTCAATGTTTCAAAAAGAACCATTCAGTACGACCTTGATAAAATTAACTATTTTCTAAAGACTCACGGTTTTCCCTGCCTTGAAAGAAGACCGAAAAAAGGCATCAGGCTTTCTCTTAAAGAAAAACAAGATTTATTGGAGGTTTTAAAAAGAAAAATAAAATTTTATTATTATTCAACTCCCAAAGAAAGACAAAATAAAATTTTAAGCGAGCTTTTTAAAGCAAAGGGTTTTATTACAATAGAAACAATTTCCAATTTGCTTGGGGTAAGCAGAAGCACTGCTATAAAAGACCTTTTAAAGGTGTCCGAGTGGCTTTACAAAAACAACCTTAAACTAATAACGCTTCCAAGATACGGTGTAAAAATCGATGGTGATGAAAGGGCAATAAGGAGGGCAGCTCTATTATTCTTGAGAGAAAATTTAGGCACGGATTTGCCTCTTTTAGAGGAAATAGAATCACAAAATGTGCTAATAAACAAAGACCCCATAATGAAACTTTTAGAAGGAATAGATATAAATCTCATTGTCAATGCCGTAAAAAAAGCTGAAGAACAATTCAATATTAATTTAACTGATAAAACCTTTAACGCTCTAACCCTCCATATTGCCTTCGCAATTAAGAGGATTTTATCGGGCAAAGATATTTTAATGCCAAAGGAAGAACTATCGAGGTTAAAAAATTACAGGGAATTCGAGATTGCTCTTTTCATTGTTGAAAGGCTTAAAGAATACTTTAGCCTTGAAATACCTCAGGATGAAGTGGGATATATCACCATACACCTTATTGGTGGGAACTTTGTAAAGGAAGATTTTTCATCCTATAAAGAAAATTTGTTTTTGGTGCAGATTATTGCTGCAAGGCTTATAGAATTAGTGGGAAAAGAGTTTAAAATGGATTTTTCAATGGATAAAGACCTTTTTAACAACCTTATCCAGCATTTAGGCCCTGCATTTTACAGGCTTAAAAACGGTATACCCATAGTAAATCCCATTTTAAAGGAAATTAAAGAAAGCTTTACGGATATCTATGAGGCGTGCAGAAAGAGTATAAAGGAAATTGAGAATATTAGCGGTTTTTTAATAAATGAAGATGAGATAGGGTATATAGCCATACATTTTGGGGCATCCATTGAAAGGATGAAAATGTCGGAGGAAAGGACTTTTAATGCCTATGTGGTTTGCGGAACGGGGATTGGTACAGCAGAGTTTTTGACATTAAGATTAAAAAAAGAATTTAGAAACTTAAACATATTGGGCACAGCCTCCATCCATAACGTGAGGGAGGTGGTTTTTGCAAGGCCAGTAGATTTAATTATTTCTACAATGAGTTTGCAAATAGAGGATGTTCCAGTAGTTCATGTAAGTCCTATTCTCTCCGAAAAAGATATAGAAAACATAAAAAAAGTATTGTCTATACTTGAAAAGAAAGAAGTGCCGTCCCAAAAAGGCATAAAAATAATTGAAACCATAATGAATGCGATAGAAAGGTATGCAGAGGTTAAAGATAAAGAAGGACTTTATAAAGAACTTTATAAAATCCTATACAACGACGAAGCTGATAATATGAAGGGAGATGGCCAACCTGTGCTAAAGGAGCTTCTTACAAAAGATACGATAAGATTAAAAGTTAAAGCAGAAAATTGGGAAGACGCGGTCAGAATAGGAGGAAAATTGCTTTTTGAAAAGGGTTTTATAGAATCAACTTATATAGATGCTATGGTCAAAAATGTAAAGGAAATTGGGCCTTACATAGTAATAGCTCCCGGTATCGCTATGCCCCATGCAAGGCCTGAAGATGGGGTAAAAAAAGTATGTATGAGTTTGATTACATTAAAAGAGCCGGTAGAGTTCGGGAATAAAGATAATGACCCAGTCAGGTTGGTAATCTGTTTTGGGGCTGTGGACCATGAAAGCCATTTGAAAGCGTTGTCCGAATTAATGGAGATTTTAATGGATAAACAATCTTTGGAAGGAATTTTTAAATCAGAGGATGTAAATGAAGTTCTTAATATAATCAAAAACAATAAAAATTATTAAAGGGAGGGATTTTTATGGCTATTATTAATTTTCTGGTTAAAAATTTGTTTAATCAGGTTTCCGTTTTAATAGGACTTATAGCTTTATTAGGACTATTACTTCAAAAGAAATCCTTCGAAGAAGTTATTTCAGGAACAATTAAAGCTATGGTTGGCATATTGATTATGTCGGCGGGTGTGGATGTCTTCATAGGTGGTCTTGTTTCATTCCAGACCATAGTATCATCTGCTTTTCACATCTCGGCTCCTGTTGCAAAAAATACTTTGCAGAATTTTACTGAGAATTTTGGAAGTATTGCAGTATCTATAATGGCATTAGGATTTTTAATTCACCTTGTAATAGTTAGGGTATTCAACACAAGATTTGTTTATTTAACAGGTCACCTTATGTGGTGGATTTCCCTTGTGATTGCAGCAAGTTTGATTGAGGTATTTCCTGATATGAATCAAGGACTTCTTATTTTGACGGGTGCTATTTTGATAGCCCTTTACTGGACATTTCAGCCTCTTTACCTTCACAAGTACATGAAAAAGGTAACCGACAGCGATGAAATAGGATACGGCCATACTTCTTCAATTGCCGCTTATTTAGCCGGGCGCTTTGGGCATTTGTTTGGAAAACCCGAAGAGAGCACCGAAAAGATAAAAATTCCGAAGAAGATCGAATTTATGAAGGACATAACCGTTGGTACCGCTTTTATAATTACCATAATAATGCTTCTTGCCAGCTTCTTTGCAGAAAAAGAAGTGGTTTTAAAACAGGCAGGAGATTTAAACTTTATTATATGGGCAATACTTCAGGGCTTTAAATTTGCCGCAGGTATTACTATTCTGCTTTACGGTGTAAGACTCTTCCTTGCAGAAATCGTTCCTGCTTTCAGGGGAATATCTCAAAAACTAATTCCCGGAGCAAGGCCTGCACTGGATGTGCCCGTAGTCTTCCCATACGCTCCTACTGCAGTGCTTGTAGGATTTATTAGTTCCACATTGGTATTTTTAATCTTTATGGTCATTTTTGGACTTATGGGATTTGCAACTATAGTTCCTTCCATGATAATGCTCTTTTTCCCTGCTGCCGGTGCAGCGGTTTTTGGAAACGCTGTTGGGGGATGGAAGGGAGCTGCTTTTGGCGGTGCTGTAAACGGCTTATTCTTAGCCTTTGGCCAGGCACTTACGTGGCCCATGCTTTCAAATACTGCTCCTGAACTTGCAGTACTTGCTGATCCCGACTGGTATGTTATAATATGGATAATAATGGGAGTTGGGAAACTAATTAAAGCAATTTTCTAATCAGGGGGTCTTAACTCATGAAAGACAAAATAAAAATTGTAACCGCCTGCGGAGTGGGCATGGGAAGCAGCCTTATATTAAAGATGATGATAGAGGATGTTTTGAAAGCGGAGGGCATCAGCGCTCAGGTAGAGAATATTGACATAGGTAGCATAAAAAGCGCTAACGCGGATATGGTAGTGGTTCAGTCCTTCCACGAAGACAAGGTTAAAGATGCCGCAAAGGTGGTAGTAAATATAGACAATTTTCTTGATAAAGAAAATTTAAGAAAGAAGGTTTTAGAAGGCATTAATGCATTAAAAAACATGCAGTAAAAGAAGGTGAATAGCTTGTTAATGGCATATATCGAAGAGGTAGAAAAGGCTGTAGAAAAGATAAGAACAATACAGGTGGAAAATATAAAAAAAGCGGCTGAGTTGATATTTGAGTCCCTTACCGAAAAGGAAGACAGCGTCTTTCACGTCTTTGGCTGCGGGCATTCTCACATGGCGGCTGAAGAACTTTTTTACAGAGCAGGGGGACTTGCCTGCGTAAATCCTATTTTACCTGCAGAGCTTATGCTTCACGAAGGAGCCTTAAAGAGTTCTTATTATGAGAAAAATGAGGAAATTATAAAAATGATTTTTGATAGGTATGACCTGAGACAAGGAGAGTGCATTGTTGTTGTTTCCCATTCAGGAAGGAACGGAGCTCCCGTTGAGGCTGCAATTGAGGCAAAAAAAAGAGGCCTGAAGGTCATTGCGGTAACCTGCCGGGAATATAAGGAGAAAACTTTTTCAAGGCACTCTTCCGGAAAATTTTTGCAGGATGTAGCCGATGTAGTAATCGACAACTGCGGAAGGTATAAAGACGCAGCACTGACATTGGAAAATGAAGGATTGGAGGTTCCCTTCGCCCCTCTTTCGACTGTTTTAAACACGGTTATTCTCAATATGCTTACAGCAGAAGTGGTAAACCTTATGGTAAAAAATAATGTGAAACCGCCAGTTTTTTTAAGCGGGAATATAGAAGGATCTATGGAAAACAATTTAAAATTGATAGAAAAATATAAGCACAGAGTAAGGCATTTTTGAGCCCTATATTAAAAAGGGCTCTAACTTTTTTAATAAATTATAGTAAAGCCTTCAAGGGGGAAAGTTATATGAGACTTCTTATCAAAAATGCAAAAATAATTGCTCCCTATGAAATCGTAGTAAATCACGGTCTTGCAATAGAAAATGGAAAGATAGCCGATTTTATCGAAAATAGATTTATCAAAGAAGAGATGTTCGATGAGGTAATAGATGCAGAGGGAAATTATTTATCTCCCGGTTTTATAGATATTCACTGCCACGGAGCCTTTGGCTTTGATGTAATGGACGAAGGCTTTTCGCCTTTAGAAAATATTGCAAAATTTCAATTAAAGAACGGAGTAACTTCATTTTTTGCAGCTGTAATGACTGCACCTGTGGAGAAAATTAGAAAATCGCTAAAAAACATAACCTCATATATATTATCCCAGAAAAACTCAAATGCCCCTAAGGAGAAAGCAAAAATTTTAGGAATATATTTGGAAGGCCCTTATTTTTCGCCGACAAAAAAAGGGGCACAGCCTGAAGAATATTTAAGGAAGCCTGATAAAGAAGAGATTATAACTTTACTGGAGGATTCCATGCATTTTATCAAGGTTGTTTCTCTTGCACCCGAACTTGAAGGGGCTTTAGAGGCTATAAAGCTTTTGAAAAAAGAAGGTGTAATAATTGCCCTCGGCCATACGGATGCGGATTATGAGGAAGCGAAAAGGGCAATTTATTTGGGAGCAAGCCTTGCTACCCATACGTATAACGGTATGAGGGGCTTTAGCCACAGGGAACCCGGTGTATTAGGTGCGGTTTTATCCGATGATGGAGTTTACTCTGAGCTCATAGCCGACTGCGTACACGTGCATCCTGCTGCTATGAAACTTTTGGTTAAAGCAAAAGGCACCGAAAAGATAATCCTGATAACCGATTCTATGATGGCGGCAGGACTTTCTGATGGGGAATATACCCTTTCCGGACAAAAAGTAAAGGTAAAAAACGGCATAGCTTCACTTCCGGACGGCACCTTAGCGGGTTCTACCCTTACTTTAAATAAAGCTATATATAATATGGTCTACAAGGTTGGAGTGACTTTACAGGATGCTGTAAAGATGGCTACATTTAATCCTGCGAGGGCTTTAGGGTTTATTGGGAAAGGGAGCATTGAAGTAGGGAATGATGCTGAGCTTGTGATATTTGATGAAAATATAAATATTTTGAGAGTGATATAAAAACAAAAAGCAGGCAAAACGCCTGCCTTATTACTTTTCGGGCTCTAATACAACTTTTTTAGCTTTAATGCTTTTTTCCTGAGCCTTAGGAATTCCAAAGACAATGGCTAAAATTGCCATAATGCCTAAAAGATATGGGTAGTACAAATAGGGCATAATTTGAACCGGTGAAAGTTTTGCAATGCTTCCTGCTAAAAGAAGCTGGGCGCCGTAAGGTATTATTCCCTGAAATACACAAGAGAAAATATCCAGCATACTTGCGCTTCTTCTGGGGTCCACTCCGTGCTCGTCAGCAAGTTTTTTTGCCATAGGACCCGTAATGACTATTGCCACCGTGTTATTTGCTGTGCAGATATCGGCAACGGACACAAGGGCGCCTATCCCGAATTCTGCCCCTTTTCTGGATTTTATCTTTGTTTTTATTACATCTAAAAGGTAGTCGATACCGCCCTCCTCAGCTATCATTGCTGCAAGTCCGCCAATTAAAAGCGATAGAATAAATATTTCCTGCATTGCTCCGAAACCTTCGTATACCTTTTGAGTAAACCCGATAAGGGTAAAGCTCCCGTCGGCAAGACCTATAGCTCCTGCCAAAACGGTTCCTAAAATCAAAACTAAAAATACGTTCATACCTAAGAGAGATAGCACCAAAACTGCTATATAGGGAACTATCTTTAAGAAATTATACTGTAGATCGGAAGGAACCTGTCCCGAAATACCCTGCATTGCCATAACAATCAAAGTAATGATTGCTGCGGGGAGTGCAATTTTAAAATTCATTATGAATTTATCCTTCATTTCGCAACCTTGAGTCCTTGTCGCTGCAATGGTTGTATCGGAAATCATGGACAGGTTGTCGCCAAACATAGCACCTCCCACTACTGCGCCTACCGCCACTGCTAAGGGGAGGTTTGCCTTTAATGCCATATCAACGGCAATTGGAGCGACTGCGGCAATGGTTCCCATTGAAGTACCCATTGCGGTGGCTACAAAAGCCGAAATTATGAAGAGTCCTGGTAAAATAAAGCTCGGAGGTATTATAGAAAGACCAAAATTTACAGTAGAATCAACATCGCCCATTGCTTTTGCAACAACGGAGAAAGCTCCTGCCAAAAGATAAATCATACACATTATTATAATGTTTGAGTCTCCTACTCCCCTTACGAATACATCCATCTTTTCATTTATTGAGCCTTTAAAAATTATGAATGCAACGATGATACCTGCTAATGCCGCAACCGGCGAAGGTAGCTGATAAAAAGCAAAATCTACACCTTTGGAATTAAAATAAATACCGCTTCCTAAAAACAGTGCGAGGAATACTAAAAGGGGAAGAAGGGATAGAGGGTTTTTGTTTTTCATTAAAATCCTCCTTTTGGCAAAATATTAACAAATATCTACAAAAAAATGATTAAAAGTTTTTTGAAAAATTTATCCAAAAAAATATAAAAAGGACAAACAGATTATAATTTTATCTTAAATTTTATAGAAATACAATATTATTTTATTTCGAGCTTTTTGCTTTGTACCATTTTTTTAATTTTTATCACTTATTTATTGCAATA
>NZ_JBNATW010000008.1:0-89006 GCF_049701175.1 Thermovenabulum sp. | reverse complement strand
TACCCTGACAAATTCACAGACGAGCTTTACCTGACATTTTCATTGACGCTTGACATAAGTTCAGAAAAATTTAAGTTTCTTTTAAAATATTCATGATTATATTATAATAATTACATAAAATTTCATCTTATTAAAACAAAAAGGTGATGCTCCCATGAGGCTTTATTACTATAATCCGTACATATATGAATGGAATGCATATATTGTAAATCAAATAGAAAAGGACAGCAATTACATTGTAGAACTTTCAGAAACAGCCTTTTATCCAGAAGGTGGTGGGCAACCAAGAGACTTTGGATGGATTGATGGAATTGAAGTTGTAGATTTGTTTGAGGAAAATGATAAAATATATCATGTTCTTAAACAAAAACTTGAAAAAAATAATGTTTACTGCAAAATTGATTTTGAGAGAAGATTTGACCACATGCAAAACCATACAGGACAGCACCTTTTATCAGCAGTATTTTTGGAAATGTACGATGCTCCAACAAACAGCTTTCACCTTGGAGATGACTATTTAACAATAGATATAGGGCTTGATAATATAAACGACGAAATTATAAGAAATGTTGAAAATAGAGTAAATGAACTTATATTTAAAAATATCCCTGTAAAATCCTATACAATAACTAAAGAAGAAATTAAAAATCTTCCTTTAAGAAAGCTCCCTCCAAGTGATGTAAATATAAGAATAGTTGAAATAGAAGGCATAGACTATTCACCCTGCTGTGGAACCCATGTAAAAAGCCTTGGGGAAATTGGGATGGTAAAGATATTAAAGACTGAAAAATACAAAAACATGACAAGGGTTTATTTTAAGTGTGGCAAAAGGCTTCTTAGGGATTTTCAAGAGAAGAACAATATAATAAACAATTTAATAAAATTATTATCTGTTCCTCAAAATGAAATAACCATAAAAATAGAATCACTACAAAATGAAATCAAAAATCTTACAAGGCAATTAAATTCACAAAAAGAATTAAATGCCGAATTTATAGCAAAGGAACTTTTAAAAGATGCTGATGATAGAATTATAAAAATATTCGAAGATAAACCCTTTGAGGAAATACAGCTAATTGCTAATAAGTTATCTTCACTAAAAGATATATTAATCCTTTTTGCTTCTATCCCTGATAAAAAAGTTATCTTATCACACAATGGTAATCTAGACATAAACTGTGGAAAACTTTTTAAAGAAATTCTTGCTAAGTTTAACGGCCGTGGTGGTGGAAGTCCAAAATTTGCCCAAGGATCGTTTGAAAAGGTAGAGGATATATATAAATTTATAAATTTTTTTAAAAATTACAAAATGCATACTTCCTAACATTCATTTGCAAAAGCGGATTTGCAAAATACTTGCCCATTCAACCAAGATAAGCAACAGAAAAAGCAGGCTGTTAAAATATGATTTTAAGTCTCATCTATTACGACACCTTTATCTGCAATTGATTTTGATCCCGGCTCTTTTACTATTGTTGTTAAAAAAGAATATGGACTTAACTGCCACAGCATTAAAAATAGCCGAAATTGTCGGTCTTCATAAAGTCGGCAGGCTATTTATGACCGGCAGAGATATAGAAAAGATGAGTATTTCGGATATTTCCAAACAAAGTGTTCCTTAAGCTTTTCCGGATTTACATCACAGGCTGCCTCAACGGTCACCTTTCCGGCCCCTTTTTCCGACACAGCACGGGCAATAAAGTTTGCAAACCACCCCAAACCCAGCATGTCTAACTTTACAGCCATTTATATTCAACCTCCTGAATACATCCTTCCCTTTACCGCACAAGCCATTAACCAGCTATAATATATTTTCCCCCGTAACGGTATTTTACTTTCACACTGTGGCACGACAATTTAAAAAAAGGAGATGATGAAAGACTCTGAAGACCCCGTAGTTGCAAGCGTTACACCTACATTTTTAATGGGAATAATGATAATTTCCACGTATTTTTAGGCTTACAATCAAAGTTTAGCATTTTTGCTATAGGTGTTGGCACTATATTTCCAGCTGTTGCTCTTTGTTAAAAAAAGCTTTATACCCTAAATGTACAAATAAAATAACCGTCAGTGTTACGCTTCCAAGTATCCCGAGCATGATCGCTATTTGGTATTCTATATCATCATTCCCGGTAAAAACACTATGCCCATTCCCACCATAGAATTGATTGTTGGGAGAATTGCAGAATCAAATGCACTGTCAACGATCTGCTTTGCTGCCATTTTGGGAGTTGCATCGAGCATCAATGCTGATTCTATCAGATTTTTCTGGGCGGTCACACCGTCAACAAGCCTTGTTACGCCGAGGGAGATTCCCGTCATCGAGTTGCCGATAATCATTCCGGCAATTGGTATAAAGTATCTCGGTTCATACCATGGAGACAGATTAACCACAACGAGTATGAAGTACATAAGACTGGATAGCGTCCCGCATATCATCGAAAAGGCAATGATTCTTTTTATTTTTGGTGCAAGTTTCGTTTTTGTCCGCTTGTAAATATTGTAAGCTGCAGCAATTTGCCAAATTTGAAGCTCGATCACGCCTTTCATTTTCACTCCCCTCCTTAGCCTGCAACCGTTCCTTTTTTTATTTCAATTATAATGTCGGAAAAAACCTCTGAAACTTTTCTGGAATGAGTAACCATAATAAGTGTCTTATCCTTTGCCTTTGTATACTGAACCAAATTTTCTATAATCACTTTTTCTGTATCTTCATCCAGAGCAGATGAAGGTTCGTCCAGCAGAAAAACTTCGGGGTCCATTAATATGATTCTTCCAAGAGCCAATCGCTGCTTTTCTCCACCCGATAATTTTTCCGCATCTTCTGTAAGAGGTTTGTTCAGATGCACCATATTCAAAGTTTCCAGCAGTTTATTATCTCCAACAATTGGTTTTTCTGAAAACTTCAAGCCGATAAGCAGGTTATCCCTGACGGTACCGTCAAAAATTGGAGGAGTCTGGGGTAGCATGACCACATTTCTTCTCAATTCAATGGAATTTATCTCGTCTAACGGCTTTTCGTTATAAAATATTTTTCCGCATGTGGGACTTATGAGTTTATTTAATAACCTCAACAGAGTGGTTTTTCCGCTTCCGCTTTCTCCTACTATCGCGGTTATTTTGCCTTTTGGGATAAATAGATTTTTAACGTAAAGTATATCTTTGTATTTAACTTCCTGCAGACGAAACATGTTACATCCTCCCTTTTTTCATCTGAATATTTTTAATTTCCATTTTTAGGGTATTGACATATTACCGTAAGTCTTTTTATAAAAGTTGTAAGCAATATGTATACACAGACGATAACGAAAAAGCGGAGGCAGAACAAGAAGTCCTGATGCATTTTTGGAAAGTTTTGCAAGAAATAAAAAAGAATCCCGCTATCATTGAATGTGCCAGAAACACAGACGACATCCGCAGTATCGTGGCAAAGCGCGTAAGGAACAGCGTTTCGCCTTATCTTTACCGAATTCTGAGACTGGAAAAGAAAGTGGTGATTTTTGCGGAAATCCAAGCAAATACAGAGCTAAAAAACATAGAAAACACAGTGCTCACGAGAGAGCTAAAAAAGGCTCTAACGAGCGCAATAGAAGATTTTCTATACAACAAAAACGAACTTGAAATAGATATTTTTTGCCAATTCATTACCAAGGTGGCGGATGAATATGCGCCACGAGAAGTTACAGAGACGCTGGAAGAAATCGCTAAAAAACACGCCGTAAGCACGATCACGGTGAAACGACATAAAAAACGACTTTTACAAGAATTTCGCTCGCTCTTGCGAAAACGACTTTCGGCATAGAATACACCGAGTGCGCCTGCAACGCACTCGTTTAGATACATATTTTATATTGTTTGTTTACATATTCCGTATAGGCATCGCCTGCATACTATGTCTCACTATTATGCAAGGTGATGCAAATGCACTTTTTTTACTTGACAAAAAGCAAAAAATACAAATCTGTTCAATTTTTTAATATCTTAAGACTTTTTTCTTTTAATCCTTTCAGCGTAATTTTTTTGCAGTTTTATAAACATAATCCGTATTCGACATATCACCAATACTAACCCAATTTATACCATCTTCATCTTCTGTCCAATTTTCTTCATCTGTAGATAGATGAAGGTGTGCCTCCAGAAACTAATTCTTTTAGAATAGGCTTCAATTTACATACTGTCCAATGCTCTGGTATTTTCCCAATCCACTCAACACCCGAATCTTTATACTTCTCATACCGCTTATATCCCATTCCCTATCACCTTCTTTAGCTTTTCTTAAATCTGCTGTTCCAGTTCCACAATTTCCTTCAGTATTTCTTCCGACGGACGCAGAGGCTGATACTCGTAAAAATATCTTGTAAACGGGATTTCATAACCTATCTTGGCTTTATTTTCGTTAATCCAGACAATCGAAAGATGAAGTTTGACTTCCCTCGCAAAAGTATTATTTGAAGACTAACTTTGGCAAATTATTTTGTTTTATCACAAATATACTATGTTTTTCTCACAATACTAATGTTTTTAGCGTTGAATTCCACTTATTCTCTAAATACTTGATTTGTTTTTAAAATCGTGCCCAATATCTTTCCCCATTGTTATTTTCAAGCATAGTACCTGACCTCCTTGGCTTTGATGTATTGATACGAAAATTGATTAATTGCTGTTAATCTCTATTAATTTCCATTAACAGGCATTAATACAGATTAATAAAGATTAATAGAAATTAACAGACATTAATAAAGCTGCCTCATCCAAAAAAATAGCCTTGGAGCTACATAAACTAATACCATCGGAATGCAGTCTTATAGCTCTAAATTCGTTTTTGAAAACCATAACAGGTTTAAAAAAAAGATAATGCTTAAAGTAAAGCGTTTTTAAAAATGTATTGCTTACTATTCAAGTTTTTATCTTATATTCAACAGTGTTGAAATAGCAACTCCGAACATGAATGGAAAGCTTGAAACTGTTTTGTTTACAGAAAAACATTCTATATACTATTCAACATGTTCATGGTCTTCAGAGTGAAATTGGCCGAAACCCTTGTGATATAAATACAATTTCGATTTTAAAAACGAAAATCTTTGATTAAAGTTTCACATATTCAAAATCGTTCCGTTCATTTTTAAAAATGAAAAACAAAAATGAAAAAAATAAAGCCTCTACTCTGAGAACCAGGGTAGAGGCTTTTCATTTTTTATTTCTTTAAAACTAATACTCTCCCCTTGCCTCCAATAAACATTTAGTAAAATTTGATTTTAAAATCCCCTTTCAGTTATTATAAGAGCAAATAATAACATTTTTAGAAGGGAGAAGTGATAGGGATGGAGCAAAATGATATAAACATAAAGGATTTCAAAACACTCAAGGTGTGGCAAAAGGCAAGGGAATTGACTCAAGATATCTATAAAGTTTCCGCTAATTTTCCTGCATTCGAAACTTATGCAACAAAATCACAAATAATAAGGGCCGTTGCCTCAATCGGGGCAAATATTGCAGAGGGCAACGGCCAGCTTTATAAGAAAAAACAAATCAATTTCCTTAATAATGCGCTCGGCAGCGCATCGGAAACGCGGCATTGGCTTGTTATTGCTGCTGATAATGGATATATTTCTAAAGAAGATTATACTGTTCTTGAGCAAAAAACTATTGAAATAATTAAGATGTTGATCGGCTGTATCCGAAAACTGCAGGAACAAGCAGAGGATGAGGAAATAGCATAACCTTTGTCATGTTTCTGCCTTTTATATGGGAATAAGTGTATACGCTCCTTATTATTATAAACTCTACACTTATTCCCCTTCTTTCACATCTTAATCCTTTAATCCTTCTTTTATTTACTCCTTATACTACATAAACCTCTTCCTGCACCTCATCTATTATTAACCTGCTTCCTACAACATAGAACCTGACGAAAATCTGTTCCTGACTATCAGCAATTTTACCCGTATCTCCATCCTCAAGTTGACTGATGTAATCTTTATTTTGATTGATTACATCAATTACTTTTTGCTTTAATATCTCTTTATCAATAACATGACAATCCACCAAGCAATCCTTGATAAAAACCATCTTCCACTCCAGTTTCAGACCCTCCTTATTTTCTTCTGTCTTAATAATAACAAAATTTTATTTTTCTTGAAAGAATTTGTTTTACCAAAATGTCAGGTTCATGGTTCAAGGAAAAAAGGGATAAGTGGCGTAAATCCAGAATTTTTCAATGCTTTACCACTTATCCCTTTGCTATTTCTTTACGACTTGAACCTTAATCCTTTTCCCTTAACACTCATTCAACGGAACCACTTTTTTCGCATGGGGAAAGGTATAAATGAGAAATATATGTGCTTGCAAAAATTTACGCAGCTTAAACACTGAGTGCATTTATCCTTATCTATGATTGGATACCAATTTCTTACCATTTTGCTTAAAGCCTTCTATTTTTGATAGCGTTTTTGTAATTCGGTTATTTCTTCATCTATATGTTTCCTAGGTTGTTCTCTTATCATTTTGCCTATTTCGATGGCTTGCTGTATGTCTTCCGAACTCACCCCCAACTCAAAGGCATAGGAATAATGATATCGCAGACAAGGAACACAATTTGCCCCAATACTTGCGCCGATGGCAATAAGCTCCCTTATTTTATCATCTATCATGTTTCCCATATATATTACCTCCTCATTAAGTTAAAATATACTTATTTATTACCTTATTCCATTAATACGCTTTGGTAAACCCTCTTTATTATAATATTTTTTCTTCAGGGCTAAAGCCGCATTTACAAGTGCAAGCATTACTGGAACCTCAATTAATGGCCCAACAACAGCAGCCATCGCCTGACCTGAGCCTAAACCAAAAACTGCAACGGCAACTGCTATGGCAAGCTCAAAATTGTTACTGGCTGCAGTAAAGGATAAAGTAACAGTCTGTTCATAGTTGAAACCAGCAAGGTATGAGATAAAGAAACTTACAAAAAACATAATGACAAAGTATAACAATAGCGGAATAGCAATCCTTATAACATCACCAGGAAGTGTAACTATATATTTCCCTTTTAAAATAAACATCACAATGATAGTATATAAAAGGAAAATCAAAGCTATTGGTGAAATTTTAGGAACAAATACTTTTTCATACCATTCCTTGCCTTTTGAACCAATCAAAACAAATCTTGTAATAAAACCTGCAGCAAAGGGGATACCAAGATAGATAAGAACACTTTTGGCAACTTCCCAGATAGAAACCTCAACTATCATACCACCCCAAGACAACCCCAAAATTTTCGGTAGTAATGTAACAAAGATATATATATAGAATGAATAAAATATTATTTGAAATATTGAGTTTAAAGCTACTAACGCTGCTGCATATTCATTATCACCTTTGGCAAGGGTATTCCATACGATAACCATAGCAATACATCTTGCAAGTCCAATAATAATCAATCCAATGGCGTATTCATGCTTATCTGAAAGAAGCAAAAGTGCAAGTATAAACATCAAAATAGGACCAATTATCCAATTTTGTATTATAGAAAATATAAAGATTTTTTTATTTTTTGTAACCCTCCCCATTTCTTCATACTTTACTTTTGCAAGAGGTGGATACATCATCAGTATTAAACCTATAGCAATAGGCCATGAGGTCGTACCTGTACTCATACCTTCAAGGGTTTTTGCAAGTCCAGGAAAAAGGTAACCTAACAATACTCCAGCCGCCATAGCCAATAGTATCCAAAGAGTTAAAAATCTATCCAAAAAAGATAATTTAGATTTATTTTCAGTTTCCATTGTAATCACTCCTTCATTATTTATTAAATTCCTTAATCTCCTACTACAGGTTGATATAAAGAGAGAGCTTTTCTTTTTGTAGTTGTTCGCAAGTAATCCCCTTATTCTTATATAATGATAATTTCTTTTTGTCTTCTTCGCATTGCTTTATTTCGCTTAGCTCTTTTCCTAAAAGTTCATTTAAAAAAGGATATTTAGTGAGCATTTCTCGGTTTATACGGTAATAGACATAATGGCCCCTTTTTTCATATATTACTAAATTTGCATTGCTCAGCTTGTTTAAGTGTCTTGAAGCATTGGATTGGTTAATATTTAATATGTCTTCAAGCTCACATACACAAAGTTCAGTTTCCATCAACAGGTTAAGTATTCTCAAGCGAGTCTCTTCTGCCAAAGCTTTCAGTACTGAAATCAGCGACAAGCTTCTCACCTCCCAAATGCTAAATATTAAATATTATATGATTATAATTGAATCTAATCATAATAATATTCCATTAATTGAATGTTGTCAATATAAAAAAATGAGCAACATACATTTCAGCAAATCAAGCTTCATAAACAATTATAGAATGATAATGGAGAATATTATTTTCTACTCCCCACACTTTTTGAAAGAATGGAAAGCTTCCTTTGCCCTTGCTTTTTTCATGGGTTTTAGTGATAATTGCTCAAGATTCTTTACCACAGAGTTAAGTTTTTTGTAAGGAATCCCAATTAAGTTTTCTTCTTCTCTTATGTTAGTAGCATCCCTGCATCCATAACAACCCAGACTTGAATTTAATTTTCCCGTAACAAATGGAATAACTGTTGAATCTACACAAGTTGCCTGAAATATTGCTGAATTAAACTGCAGCCTTTCTCCTGTCTCATAAATATATGCCAAAGATAACCACATAAGGTGTTCAGGTTTGGACTCTACCACTACTACATCAGGTTCAACTTCCATATCTCCAAGCGGGCTTAATATTACCGCATGGTAATCCCCAAGGTTGAGCCTTGTCATCCCTTCCATAGCTTTTTTACCAGCCTCAGGCGTTGCAAATAATCCCAAGTTATAAAGCATCTGCCCTGATGCCAGCACCTCTGGTAACGGCTTAAACCCAAAAGCAGCAGCAGAAGCAGGACATGAAATATTCTCGCTGGTAACCATTACTTTTTCTCCATTTCCTGCTCTCATAAGCGCCTGGCAGTACCGCGTTTTTGTCACATCATCATAATTATCTTTTAGGTTTTGTTTTTCTTTTTCCTTTAAAAATTTAACCCCAACAGGTTCTCTTTCAAGTCCAAGAATCTCTTTCAATTTGGTTGCATATTCCATTAAATTGTTCATTAAGCTCAGCACCTCTCCTTCTAATTCTTTCTATCACACCATTTCGTTTTTGAGTGGAGTCTTTGAATATCTTTCTGAATAACAGGATACCTTTCTTTATTGCCAACTATAGTTTCAATAATATGTTTCATAATAGTATCGTCTAAATCTAAGTAATAAAAAATCCATTGTCCTTGTCTTTTGTCTCTCACAAATCCAATATCTCGAAGTTTTGCAAGGTGCCTGGATATTTTGGGCTGTGTTTCCTCCATAATTTCGCACATCTCACATACGCAAAGTTCTTTATGAAACAATAAAACCAAAATCCGCAGCCTTGTTTCATCGGATAAAACCTTAAAAAATTCTATTAATTTATCCATCGCTCCACCCTTTCTTCATCATCTTTGGTTATGGAAAAAACTTTTAATAATCTCTTCAACCTTTTGTTCCACTTTGTCCATATTACTCACATCATTAAAGTTTTTGTTTTTTTCAATGCCGAAATCACTGGTCAGCACTATTTCTTCATATCCTGTTATTCCTACTTTATCCAATGTTTTTGATGAACACTTCATCGGACAGCCGTTTAGTGCAATAAACTTATCATTTTCCTTCGCCATGTCAATAATCTTTTTAATTCCTAAAGGAAGTCCTAATGCACAAACCATGTTAATTTTTTCATTGTCTACATACTTCAATGCCACCTTACTTGTCATATTCCCTACATTACATGCCCCTTGGCAAGGCAAAATACCTAACTTCATAAAAATCACTCCTATAATTATATTTATATACGGATATGCGTATATAAATATACTATACTGGAAAATCGTATTTGTCAAGAAGCTGAAAAAGCCATTTAATTTAATTGAATAAAAATAGGCTATCCCATTTAAAAAATTTCTTTTTGGGATAGCCTCCTCCCATAGTAAAAAATTTTATTTCGACTCCTTTTTTTTCCTCTTTATCCTCTGCCGTCTTTTCTTTATCTTCATCTACAATTTCCATGGAACAACAACAAGATTTAGATGGTTTAAACAGCTTTGAGAAAATTGACTCCTTTTTTTCTGCCATTTCAATCACCTCCTGCTCTTACATAATTATATTAAACACATATCCTGTAATAACGGCTACGGCAAATATAGATACCACAAAAGCAACCATCATCTTTTTCTTAAAAATGGAATTTAAAAGCAACAGTTCTGGTATGCTTGCCCCCGCTCCGCCTATGATTAGTGCCATTACTGTACCGTAACTCATGCCCTTTGAAACCAACACCTGTGCAATAGGTATCATCGTCTCAGTTCGGATATACATTGGAATACCAATAATTGCAGCAACAGGCACTGAATAGAAATTAGATTTACCTGCAACTTTAATTATTAGATCTTCTGGAACAAATCCATAAATAAACGATCCAATACCAGCTCCAATTAACAGATACGGAAATACCCCTCTAAATAATCCTACGGCATCAATTAAGGCGGATTTAATCACTATTTTGTTCTTTTCAAAAAATGAACCTTGAAGCTTATCATATGTAGCTTCTTCTTGCATTTCTCCTTTAATGGTTACTCTTTTAACTTCCTTTTCCATGCCGAGCTTATCAAGTAAAATACCTATGACTACGGCAAATATGAAGGTAAATGCCGCATATACAAGTGTTACCTTAAGCCCGAAAAATGTCAAAAATAACGCTATAATAGCAGGGTTCAGTATAGGGGAAGATATAAGGAAAGATATTGCACCGCAAAACGGCGCTTCGCTTTTAAATAATCCTACCAAAATAGGTATTGTTGAACATGAACAAAAGGGCGTCACAGCGCCAAGTGCCGCACCAAGTATGCTGTTTAAACCCTTCTTCGGTACCGAAAGAATCATTTTTATTTTCTCTTTCGATAGGTATCTTTGAATAAGAGCCACAAGAAAACTTATACCAATAAAAAGAAATATAAGTTCCCCCATTATGGTGATAAATACTTTTCTTGTGTTGAGCAAATTAACTGTTTGAAACATTTTCCTTTAATTCCTCCTGACTTATACTTTTGAATATTTCACACAGGTAAGGATAAAGATTATTCTCGGTATTTAAGGAATAATAATTCCACACTGCCACTTGTCTTTTGTTAATTATATTTGCATCATAAAGCAGTTTTAAGTGATAAGAAATATTTGACTGACCGATGTTAAAAAAATCACAAATATCACATACGCATTTTTCCCCGTTTAAATATAAATACAAAAGAATCCTTAATCGAAATTCATCGGAAAGAGCTTTAAATTGATTGGCTTGCTGGGTTAACAGCTTATTTGTCATTAATGTATTCACCCCTTCAGTATTCAATAAAAAATTTTATTGACATTATTCGAATAATCGAATATACTATTTTTGAAAGGAGTTATGATATGTCGGAAAAAATTTTAAAAAAAACAGCTGAATATTTTAAGGCATTTTCTCACCCTACCAGAATCAAGATAATAGAGCTTCTTTCTGAAAATGAAACTTGTGTTTGTGAAATGATTAGTAGACTTAACCTTGATCAGTCTCATATTTCCAGACATCTTACTATCTTAAGGAGCATGGGTATTGTAGAAGACAGAAGGGAAGGAAATAGGGTATTTTATAAGTTAGTAGATCACGCAAGCATAGAGATGATTAAAAGAGTCAAAGAAAAGTTCACTAATTAAGGAGTATGCATTTTGTTTATTTTTTGTTATAATTATTTGATTATTCGAATATGCGATTTGTCTTAAATAATCCATAATAATGCTTTGAAGGGAGGTGAAAATATTGGCAAAAAACTGGTATCCCATTATAGACAAAGAAAAATGTATCCAATGTTATCAGTGTGTTAATTTTTGCACCCATGATGTTTATGAGATTGGTCAAGATGGATATCCAAATGTAAAAAATCCTGATAATTGTGTTGAATTCTGTAGAGGTTGTCAAAAAATTTGCCCTAACGAGGCTATCAAATATTTTGGAGAAGAAAGGTGAGAAATATGGCAAAAAGAGGTTTGTTGTTGTGTGTATGTCAAGGAACATGTCCTTCATTTCACAAGATGGATATTTTTGAGGTGTTAAACAGTTTGAGAAGAGAAGGTATATTTGAATGGGTAGGTTTACATCCTCAGCTTTGTTCTGATGATGGAGATAAATATTTAAGAGAGCTGCTTAATGGTGCTCAAATAGATCAGCTTTATGTGGCAGGTTGCGATCCAACAATGCAGAAAAAAATGTATCGCGACGCTTTCGAAGCAATAGGTTTTCCAAAAGAAAAGCACATAGGTGTTGAAATCAGAAACATGGACACTCAACAAGCAATTAATGCTATTAAAAAAGCTGTTGAAGAGCATAATTAAGAAAACTATTACTTTAAAAAAATTTAAAAAAACTCTTCCACTGCCCTCCAACCCGCGTAAAATCTACATGGGATTTTGTGGGAGGAAATTTTGTATGAAAAAAGTTGTTCCGAAAGAAGGGCAGGGTCAAGGATAAAAGGAAAAAGGGATAAGTGGCATAAAGGACGCTTCCCTCAAAGCTTCACCACTTATCCCTCATCTTGTTCAATACCACTTGAACCTTAAACCTTTTCCCTTAACACTCTCTCAAAAGAACCACTTTTTTCGCATGCGGAAAAGGTATAAATGACATATACAATTGCATTTTTCCTATTTCAATTTTAAATACACCACCCCTGACTCAAATATGCCAAATATGGATGGATACATTATAGCGCACAAACCAAATGAGCAAAAGCACCTTTTATCCTATTTCGAAATTTTCATATATATGTAGCTGTCCGATTTTAAAATCGTTATTCGTTTTTAAAAATATAGAAGGAGCAAAAATCGCTCCTTCAAAACATACAATGTGTAAAGCAAAAAGAAAAAGAAGGAGGTTTTCAAAAACCTGGTCATCTCGCAAAACCCCATTTCGTTTTCAAAAACATATTAAATCAAATATCTTATTAAAAATCAAGATTTTTATGTCTCAAGCTTTTTGCTTTGTAACATTTTTTAAATTTTATCACAAACTTATTCTAATATTTTTCCTCTTTGGAAGTGTTCAAAAGAGTTTTTTTTGAAGCAAATGCAAAAGGCTATTTGTTTCTAAAATCTCATTTCATATTCCTACTCTTGTTCTTTATGCTCAACTTCTAAGCTTTCTATTTTGATTTTTGGACAATATAAATTAATGTGGCCTCTCTCATTATTGTTATCTTTCCCCCACATATCCTCAACTTCTGAAACCCTTGATTTTACTGGGTTGAAGGCACTTTTAAAGGGCAAAATTTACGCCATAGGCAATTTTACTGGCTTCAAAGCACCTTTAAAATAGGGAATCAATTTATATTACTACTTCGTGTTAATGGCTAATCCTTTTGTTTTTACATTATTATGTTATCTTCCCCCCGACAACCCCCAATCCATGGAAGCTTTGATTTTACTGGATTTAGAGCGTTTTTAAAGGGTGAAATTTACGCCACAGGCAATCTTTCTGAATTACAATTACTTTTCCGATAAGTTTTCAGGTTTCGATTTTAAAAACGAAAAGTTTTTAAAAAGATTTCGTTTTTAGCGTTTCAATTTTAAAATCGTAATTACACATTTAAAAATAAAAAACCTCTACATACACTTTATCCTTATGCAGAGGCTTTTATTTTTATGGCTTTAGGAATGGAAACTCGGCACTGGCTAATAATCGTATTTGGTAACGGGTATATTCCCTCAGAAAAAGTTATAATAACCTTGGGCAAAAAATTACAAAAATCACTAAAATGCTTATCGATTCCAAACAAATAGAACATCAGGGTGCTCCGCACTTTAAACAACTTCATGAAACGAGCATAATCCCCCGATGCCGTGACTTGGCAGAATTGGCGACGGCTGTTTTGAAAATTCTAAAACAGCACTGCTTGTTACTATCATGCCTCGATTTCTTGCGGGGTTTTTTGTTTTCAAAAACAAAGAAAGCGAGATGCTTGTCATAACTCTCATAGACTTTGTATCTCTTGATTTTGTGCCTTTTCTTTTGCAGAAACAGTATTTGTATTTGGTTTTTAAAATGCCGTTCTTGTTACTCTTACAGCGACGCATTAATTGTAGTAATGTAATAATGTAGTAATGTAGTAATGTAGCAATGTAGTATTGTAGTAATGTAGTAACTTTTTTGTTGTGTTTTTAAAGTTACCAGCGTTAGGCTCTTTGCGAAAACCTAAGAGGGAAAACGATTTTCGCCCTTGCTTGTTTTATTTTTACTTCCCAAACACCATCCTAATACAAAAATAAAACCATCTTTATTCTGCTTTTTTTCATCTTTTCTCTTCCATCCTCCGCTCTGCAGCAAAATAAAAAGCCCTGCAGAAACAGGGCTCCTATAGTGCGAACGATTCCGCGAGGCGAACCGAAATTGTAAGGAGAGGTGCGGCACACGGGAAATAATACCGCTTATGCCAGACTAAGCGTTTTCCGCTGCCGCTCGGCACTGCAAGCATAACCTCACCTCGCCAAAAGCTAAATTGAACAACATATATCCAAAACGCTCCCCTGCGAGGGGAGTAAACGAACTTTTCGTAGATTACTTTCATCTATAGCCCTCCTGTCTTACTTGCTTTTTCTTTCCAGGTTTTTCCTCGCTTACATCTTATCATCTTTTTTAGTGCTTGGCAAGATTGATGCTGGAAAAAGCTCATTTTCTCCTTTGTAACAAATGTATATGCCCAGCTCTTTACGGCAAGCCGTTTCGCCCACCCACAACTCCCTCTTTGAGAAGTAGTTGAAATGAGAAATTATCTTGTTATTTATTTTTCCTTCCACTTTCCCACCTGAACCGATTCCAAAATTACCTTATTTGTTGCATAAGATAAAAATCAATTGCTGATATTCTATTTTCATACATTTTTCTGAATTCCTTTTCGGGAACTTCGTCAGGATCCTGATATCCAGAAAGCTGGATAACACTAATCTCGTCAAGGTTAAAACCCGCTTTTGAAAACTGATTAATACTCCTGATCACTCCGTTTTTCCCCGAATCTTCATCTTCACCTTTGCAGCTGTCATTATCAAGACACAGAATTATCTCAGCAGGCGATAGTTCATACAGTAATTTCAACTGATATTTAGAAATTGAAGTGCCTAAAAGTGCTACCGCAGTATATCCCATACGGTGAAGTGCTATCGCATCAAAAACACCCTCAACAAGTATAATTTTGCTCAAATCATAACCTTCGCCTTGTGCTTCATATAACCCGTAAAGGCATTCACTTTTTGCACCTATAACTTTATATTTACCAAAATACTCAGCCTTTTCCTCTGACAATGTGCGTCTTACAACCGCCTTCAGTTTTCCATCTGTAGAATAAACAGGGAAAATAATATCTTCTTCTTCGGGATCAAAGCCAATCCAAAAATTCTCGATGTCCCAATCAGTAAGCTTGCGTTCTTCAGTAAGATAACGGAGAGGATATTTACTCTCTAATAATGCATTATGCCATTCGCGAATTTGCGATTCTTTATATACAGCAGATTCATCTTCTGCTTCAACTGTTCTATATTCCTTTATGAATGAAAGAGTGCTGTCCTTGAACGATAATAATCCTTTTTTATTCTTATAACTATACTTGGTAATATTTCGGCATAACAAATCTATTTCCAAATTTGCCAAGCTTGCCATATACCTGATTGCTCTTTCCCTGTCGTCTGTTTTCATTATTCGCATAACAAGATCAACCAGGTTGTAACCGTTCTTTTCGCAACCGTGACTAAAACAGCAGAAAACCCTCTTTTCTACATTTATTGAAAGGTTATAACCGTTTGCATTTTGGTGAAAAGGGCAAACAATCCTTACTTCATCACCATATCTTTTGTAACTGACATCTAAATCATCAAGCAATTCAATTACATTTGTATTTCTTATCACCGTCCGCTCAATTCTTTTTGAAATCAAGATACCGCCTCCGTTCCAATAATATTCTCGATGTCTTCATCTGTAATCATTAATTCTTTCGGGCAAATGCGCCGCAGCAGAAAACGAATCCCTTTCTCTTTTTCAGGCCCTTTTGTCGTATTACAGTAAGTGTAAATAAACCCAAGACGATGGAGAATTTCTATATGTTTCTTTACAGTGTCCCATGTGCGCACGCATAAATACTCTTTGAGTTCCTCTTTTGTCACAGTTACCATGTATCCATTTTTTGCTTTTGCAAGCAGAAATATATACAGCATCTTTGAATTTATGTTCAGACTTCTACAAAAAACAAGATTCAGCGGAATATAAGTTAAATATTCGGAATCATTTGCTTTTTTAAATTTGTACAAGTTATTTATATAGCGCTGATCAGTTCCGTTTCTGCGTCTGCTTCGAATTGCAAATATCGTCCCTTTCTCTGCCAGTTTGTCGATTGCTTCAATTATAGTTGTGTGTGAATGGCCAGCCGCATTCTCCAACAGCTCAATCGAAGGATATGCTTCGTAGTTTATGTTGCAGTATGACTTGATCATTATATAGACCAATTTTTCCCATAGACTCATGTCCTTTGCGTAAATAATTGAATCTTCAATATAAACGGCATTATAATCGCCTATCTTATTTGTGTTTGCCAATTCTTTCTCAGTAAAATTCAGCAAACCGTAGTGAATTGTATAAGCCAACAAATTTTTTTGAGGCGTTTCGTAAAAGATTTTATATCCGTCCGATACCTGTTCAATCTTTATAACCTTATTCTTTTTATTCTGACTCATCGGATCCTCCTCCTTTCCTTAAACTTGCGGGCGCGGCGGGAAAGCGACACTTCCTTCCTTGAGTACTAGTACTTATATAGGTTTTATACTTAAACAAAAATTTATAGACATTTATAAGGTGTGAAGTTATCTTTTAATTTGTCTTTCATTCCGCTTTATTGCAAGAGCCGATTCCAAAATTTCGTTTTTAAGCTTGCCCGCAAAATAAAATTTACTTAGAGGATTTTCCTTATCATTTTAGAACATCATAAGGATAAAACTCAAATTTTACTCCCCCTGCCGTTAATTTTTCAGGGTAAACTTACTTTTCAAAAATACAGGAAATAAAAAAAGCAGCTGCCCATGCTAACAGCTGCTCGGATTCTACCATACAAAATTTGAAATTTCAGCCCAAGTTATCTATGGGTAAGATGCTTCATACGCGATTTTACAAAAACTCTACCTTTAAAATCGAAAAAGCACAAAACGAATAAATGAGCATTTAAAACAGTCTTAGCTATAATCTTTCGTAAAAAAATTTTTTGTCAAATCGACTTGCCGACTCGCCCCCAACTCCTTCTATGAGAAATATTGCCATAAATTATATGACATGATCAATAACATATTTTTCAAGGAGAAGTTATCTATTAAGTTGTTTTTCTTTCCTCTCTTTCGTCTGACCCAATTCCAAAATTTTGGCTTAATTATTTTATTGGGTTAGTAAGGTCGATTCTGAAGATAACAATACAAATCTTTATTATCGTATTTTTCGCTACATAATCGTAATCCTTGCTCGGCAACCCGAGCAGAGAATCACGGACACAGCCTCCAACAAAAAAAGTTCTTCCCCCAGCTTCGGCAATAGCCTTAGCTATTGCTTCGATTATCCTCATAATTTCCAACATCCTGCTTCATCTTTAAAAATATCTATCAAAATCAAAATATAAGTAACGCCAATCTCTTTTCTTTTTCAAGCAAAAGAAGCCTTTTCATAAATACCACACTCAACTTAAATCCGTTATATTTTCTTCAAAATGTGAAAAAAGAACCACAATAACCTGAATGAAAACGCAAAGCAGGATTTATTGTAGTCACAATTAACGCTTTGTCTGCAAAAAAAACAAAAGCCCCACTATAAAAGTGGGGCTACTGAATTTTTATCCAGCATTTTTGTTCTGCTTTCTTAATTCTTCATAGACCTTTTTAAACAGTAATTCCATTAAACTTTTCGCAAACAAAGAGTCGTCTATCACCTTCGTAAAAAACTTTAGATTCTCATTCATCCTGTTTATTACTTTATTCATAAACTCTTTTTCGTATGCATACCAGAAATCCTCTGGCGTGTTTGTTTGGGCTTTTATAACCATCTCAGAATCCGAATTGAAGTCTTCTACAATCTGTTCTATCGATAATCTGTCAGCTGGCGAAAAGTCAGTGCCGTGCCTCCTGTTGAGTTCTTCAATTATTTCAGAAAGCAGCTCTTTCTGTTCCTTTTTCTCTCCTGTCCCCGAAAATCTGGCAGGGGCAAGAGGAGTATTTCCGTCCTCTGGAGAAAGTGACAGACTGCCTTCAAAGGTCTTCTTGTTTGTGTAATACTCTAATGCCACTTTATCCGTCAAATCTATCGGCGAATGACTGCCTTTAGGAAGTTTTTTCAATAAATAAGTGAGGTAAAGATACAGCTTGAAAAGCTCGGTATCCTCAAAAGGCGTAATCTGAAGCAGAAAAGTATAAAGCCTTATAAACTTTTCCGCCTGCTTTTTGAAGATTTCGTATTTGCTTTCATCTTCCTGCTTCATCTCTTTAAGCCTTTTTACTCCCCTGTCCACTATGGCATTAAGCCTCTGGCTTTTGTTTGTCGTTTCCTTATAGTAAATTTCGGCAAAGTTCAACAATTCTTCTGGCAGATATACGCCGTATTCGTCCAGTTTTGTCTGCAGGTCGTATATCAAGTTGGGATCTGTCGTTTCTTCAACAATCGTCTTGTTGTAATAAGGCTTGAACGCTTCCTGTATGTCTTCGGCTTTGTTTACAAAATCCAAAATAAAAGTATCCGTCTTGCCTGGATAAGTCCTGTTGAGCCTCGACAGCGTCTGAACCGCTTTTACTCCTGAAAGCTTTTTGTCGACATACATCGTATGAAGAATTGGCTGGTCAAAGCCAGTCTGGTACTTTTCCGCAACCAGAAGCACCTGGTATTCGTCAGTGTCGAACCTGTCGGGCAGTTCCGTTTCCTTAAACCCGTTCATGCCTGCCTCGGTATACTCAACATCCCCATCCTTTACCGTCCCCGTAAAAGCCACTAATGTTTTCATGTCTTTATAGCCTTTCTTTTTTATGTATTCGTCAAAAGCCAGCTTATACCTTACCGCATGAAGCCTCGAGCTGGTCACCACCATCGCTTTTGCCCTGCCGCCGATTTTCCTCATAGTCACATTGCGGAAATGCTCAACCATAATTTCCGTTTTCTGCGCGATGTTGTGCGGGTGCAGGCTCACAAAGCGTGTAAGAGCTTTTGTCCCTTTTGCCTTGTCAAAAGCAGGGTCATCTTCTATTTTCTTTGCTATCTTGTAGTATATCTCGTAAGTAACATAATGCTGTAGAACATCAAGGATAAACCCTTCTTCTATGGCCTGCCTCATAGTATAAAGGTGGAAAGGCTGCGGTTTGCCATCAGGACCTCTTGTTCCGAACATCTCCAGAGTCTCTGGCTTCGGAGTTGCCGTGAAAGCAAAAAAGCTTATGTTCTTCTGCGGACCTCTTTTTTTCAACACTGCAAGTATGGCATCGTCGGGATCTCCAGCTTTCTTCTCGGCTTCCTCATCCAGGCGCTGAGCTTCTTCAAGAGACTCAGCCGACAGCACTTCCTTTAAGACACTTATATTCTCTCCCGTGGTGCTTGAATGTGCTTCATCAATAATAACCGCATATTTTCTCTTCTCAAGTTGCCCCACTTTATCGAGGATAAACGGAAATTTTTGCAGGGTAGAGACAATAATCCTTGCTCCTCCCTTCAGGGCTTCGGCAAGCTGATTGGAATCTTTATCTATTTTCTGCACTACTCCGTGCTTGTGTTCAAGCTGATAGATGCTGTCCTGAAGCTGCCTGTCAAGCACCCTCCTGTCCGTTATGACCACCACGGTGTCAAAGACGGGGTTGTCGTTATCATCATGCAGGTTTGCAAGGCGGTGGGCAAGCCAGGAAATGGTATTGGTTTTCCCCGAACCCGCACTGTGCTGGATGAGGTAGTTGTGTCCTGTGCCTTTTTCTTTTGCATCCTGCTCGAGTTTTCTCACTGCATCGAGCTGGTGGTAGCGGGGGAATATAAGCTTTTCTTTTGTTTTCTTGTTGCCTTTTTCATCCTTGTATTCCTCTTTCTTGACGAATATGAACTTCTGGACTATATCCAGCAAGCTGTCCTTCTGGAGGATTTCTTTCCAGAGGTAATCAGTTTTAAAGCCGTTGGAGTTTTCGGGATTGCCTTTGCTACCGTTGTTCCCCTTGTTAAAGGGCAAGAATTCCGTCTTATCACCCGCAATTCTCGTAGTTATATATACCTCATCGGTATCTGCCGCAAAATAAACCACTGCTCTTTTCTTGAACTGGAAAAGCAGTTCGCTCGGGCTTCTGTCCTTCTTATACTGCCGTATGGCGTCCTCGTATGACTGCCCTGTAAAGGGGTTTTTAAGCTCCAGAACTGCTACGGGAAGGCCGTTTATGAAAATCACCATGTCTACGCTTTTTTCGTCTTTCGTGCTGTAATGAACCTGCCTTGTGACGGAGACCCTGTTTTTGCCGTAAAGCTCCAACGCTTCGGCGTTCAGTTTGCTTGCGGGCTTGAAATAGGCAAGGTCAAGGTGGGCATTGTAGTCCCTGATGCCGTGCCTTAAAACATCGATTGTCCCTCTATTGGCAAGCTCCTGGTTTAAGCGGTAGAGGATTTTGGCTTTATACTGGTCTTGATAGACTGTTTTCAGCTTT
Organism: Thermovenabulum sp.; assembly: GCF_049701175.1. Taxonomy (GTDB): domain Bacteria; phylum Bacillota; class Thermosediminibacteria; order Thermosediminibacterales; family Thermosediminibacteraceae; genus Thermovenabulum. The sequence goes on along the minus strand of NZ_JBNATW010000008.1, from coordinate 68,210 downwards.
TCCATCTTCTTTGGCTGGGTATCTTCCAGAAAATCAAACAGCATTTCTGTGTCTATGGCGTATTCCCTGTTGTAGTCATTGGGGTCGCCTTTTAGGTATCCGCCTTTTAAAAGGCACTCTTCGACATATTCCTCGAGGCTTTTTTCGGTAAGGTCAATTGGAGTTTTGGGCATCTAAAACCACTCCTTCCGTATTTGGAGTAAAGTCCCGCACATCAATTTTGCCTGTCACTGCTTCATAAATGAGGGACTGACGGTATTCTTTGAGTTTGGCGATTTGAGCTTGAATGTTTTTTATTAAGCCGTCAAAAAGTACATAGATTTTATTAATATTTTCCAATATCGACATTTGTTCTTGAACATTAGGCAAAGGTATAACAATATTTTTCAGAGTATCTGAATAAATAACTTCGATTGTCGTAGCATTGCTTTGGTAAAATAGCTGGTTACTCAGCAGATTTGTATTATTAAAAATAAGTTGAAGGTATTCAGAAATAATCTTTGAATTATCAACTCGTAGTCTTATTAAACAGGGATGTAATATTCCTATTTCACAACCTTGAGGTAATATCGCTACCTTTCCAATAGTTCCTCTTGTAGTAACAAGAATATCACCAGGATATACAGTAAAAGCCCGTAACTCTTGATATTTTTCATATGATACAAAGTTATCTCCATTTATAAAATCATTATCTAAAACATTTCTTTGGTTATATACCTTAACTTCTCCTTCTTGCATTTCTTCAGATTTTAATTGACTACCAAAAGGTCCTGGTTTAATTGCATCTTTTTTACTAACAAGCAAATGTTTAATCTTTTTTACCTCCCAATGTGCTGGTATCTCACCAATCCACTCCACGCCCGAATCCTTCATTGGCACATTCGGGTCAAGCCCTTTGGTGACGGCTTCGCTGATAATAGCCTGCCGTTTTTCCTGCAAAAGCTGAATCAGCTTTTCTTTGTCGGCAATAAGACTGTCGATTTCGGCGGTTTTCTGGTCGAGGAAGTTGGCAATGGTTTTCTGTTCATCTTTAGGAGGAAATGCTAATTTAAAATGTTCAAAATCATGTCTTGATAAATATCGCTGTATTGCACCTTCGCTAAGATGTTGAAGTCTTTCTGAATTAGCATTCATTGCATAGTATAAAAAAGTAGAATCCAAATCTTTTTTAGGTACTATTCCTATAAAAGTTTGATTTGATATAAGTGGTCTTTTAACAATAACTGTTGCTCCCATATTACAACTACATGTACACAAAACAGTCCCAATAGGATATATTTTAAGATTCATTTTCTTAACTAATTCTTTCGAAACTCTTTGCTCTGATTTTGAATCCTCAATATATTTGCCATCAACATCTTCTATCCTAATCCAAGGTATATCACCGTTAAATTCTGTAGGCTTATCTCTCATTGGGACAATCATTTTTGCTCTATATCCTAAATTCGTTATTTCCCAATGTTCTGGTACTTCCCCAATCCACTCTATTCCCGAGTCCTTATATCTTTCATACCGCTTATATCCCATTTCCGATCACCTTCTTCAACTTTTCCTGAATCTGCTGTTCCAGCTCGATGATTTCCTTCAGTATTTCCTCTGAAGATCGCAGTGGCTGGTATTTGTAAAAGTATCTGTTAAACGGTATTTCATAGCCGATCTTCGTCTTGCTCTCGTCAATCCAGGCATCGGGAACATGAGGCTTGACTTCACGCTCAAAGTATTCGTGAATGTCCTCTTTTAACGGCACATTTTCCGTATCCCGAAGCTCTGGGTCTGGTTCGGGATTGCCTTTGCTGTCGTAGCAGATGTCGGCAGTTTCGTCCCTCTCCGAAAGCCCAGAAAGCAGAACTTTCAAAAGATTGCTGTCAAGAGTCAAGCCGTTCTTTTTGAACGCCTCTTTCAGGTCGGCAACAAACTCATCCCTGTTCTTGTAAAGCTTTGTCTTATCCATAGTATTGAGAATTTCGATTATCCTTTTTTGCAGTTTCTTTCCTTCTTCTATTTCCTGCAGAGCGGCAGAGCCTTTCTTTCTGGACTCGGCAAGTTTTACAAAGCCAGGCTCGTTTTTGAGGTTTTCTATTCTTTCGTCGCTTACCATAAAGTTTAAGCGGAGCGGTCTTTCTATGGTGATTTTGTAGTAGCCGAAGTCTTCGTTGTCGAAAATTTTGCAGTATTCGTTCTCCTTGAATTCCCCGTAAATGCGGGTGATTTCCTTAATCTGTTCTTCAGTTATTTCGTTTCGCTTATTGCCGAGGCTCTTACGCATCTTCTGATAAAAACTCCTTGCGTCCACAAGCTGGATTTTGCCTTTGCGGACAGGCCCCTTTTTGGGGTCGGCATTCTTGCGGTTAGTCAAAATCCAGATATAAGTTGAAATACCAGTATTGTAAAAAAGCTGGTCGGGAAGGGCAACAATCCCTTCGAGCCAGTCGTTTTCAATAATCCACCTGCGGATCTCGGATTCGCCTGAACCTGCATCCCCTGTAAAAAGCGGAGAGCCGTTAAAGATGATGGCAATACGGCTTCCCTTCTCGTCGTCCCTCATTTTAGAAAGGAGGTGCTGTAGAAAAAGGAGAGAGCCGTCAGATACTCTCGGCGTTCCTGCCCCAAACCTGCCTCTAAAGCCCAGTGTTTCAGCTTCTTCTTTGATAAACTTCTCCTGCTTTTTCCAGTCAACGCCAAACGGCGGATTTGTCAGCATGTAGCGGAACTTCTTATCCTTATGTCCGTCCTGGGTTAAGCTATCCCCGAGGATGATGTTGTCCGCATTTTGTCCTTTGATAAGCATGTCCGCTTTGCAGATGGCGTAGGACTGAGGATTGATCTCCTGCCCAAAAAGTTCAACCTGAATGTCGGGATTTAATTCCTTCATGTAGTTTTCGGCAACCGAGAGCATCCCGCCTGTTCCCGCACAGCAGTCGTAGACCGTGACGATCAGCCCTTTTTGTGTCAGTTCCTCACTGTCCTCGTTAAGAAGGAGGTTGACCATGAGCTTTATGACTTCTCTTGGAGTGTAGTGGTCGCCCGCTTCGCCGTGTTCGGAAAAGCGTCGTATAAGTTCTTCGAAGATGTAGCCCATTTCGGTGTTGCTGACAGTTTCTGGGTGAAAATCCACTTTGGCAAATTCCGAAAGGACAAGGTACAGAAGATTGTTGTCGTTTAGTTTGGTTATATGTTTGTCAAAGTCAAAGTGTTCGATTATTTCTCTGGCATTTTTGGAAAAGCCGTTAATGTAGTTTCGCAGGTTGCTGGCGAGGTTGTCGGGATCAGCCAGCAGTTTTTCAAAGTCAAATTTGCTGATATTGTAAAAGTTCTGACCAGAAATTCTGTTCAAGATGGGATCCATATTGTGGATCCCCATCTTTTTGAGTTCCTCATATTTTTCTAAAACCGCTTGTTTGGTCGGTGCCAAAACGCAGTCGAAACGGCGCAGGACTGCCATTGGAAGAATAACTTCACCGTATTGTTCTTTTCTGTAAGGCCCTCTTAAAAGCTCTGCAATCGTCCAGATAAAGTTTACTTTGTCCTGAAAGTTATTCAACACCAAGCGCCTCCTTTTGCTAAAATAAAAAAACTCTTGTAAGCCCCTTCGTTATTAATATTTTGTTTTTTTATTTTTAAATCTCTTCGTAACTTCTTTACATTAAATAAAAAACCTTTAAATTTTAGAAATTATAACTTCAATCATACTTTATTAGCAATTTCCCTTCTAGCGTAGAAAGGTTTAAAAAACCTATGTTTATCTATATGCTTCTATATTACTCTACTTCCATCGTAAAATAAAAACTAAGACATAAGCTCCCTCATTGTTTTTAATTGTTTTAATTTTTATTCTTTTACTGTTTTGCTTTCTTTTTTGCTATTTCCCCCTATACTACGGAAATAAGTATAAACCATATTTCGTAACAATCGGCTAATAGTTACATTGTAGCGTTGAGCAAGGCTTTTGATATATTCAAGCTCTGCATCGGAAACTTTTATATTAACCATCTTCCCTGTCTTCGACTGGAAAGTATAATCTTCCAAAAGCTGGTCAGGATGAAAATTGTAAAGGATATACATAATCATTTTCGCCCGTGTGGAAGCTATTTGATTTTCAACTGCATATTCTTTTAGTTTTTTATGCATCTCTGGTGTCAGTAAAGCCCATATCTGATATTGCTTTTTCACAAAACATACCCCTCCCTCTCTTTAATCATAGCACAATATATAATAAAATTCATCAAGTTTTTTTTTAGATTTTTCTTTAAACTTCATGAGTAAAACTAAGCTTATACTGTAGCATTGAAAATTACCTTTTAAGACTGACTTTGGCAAATAAAAGGCATTTATAAGCTTTTATCTATAAATTATTTCGTTTTTCTTTCGCTTGCCGCGATTTTCTTTATAATGTTTTCTTAATAATCGGTGTGCGTGTGGTGTTTTTAAAAACATAATTTTTCGCTTTCGGTTAACACTCATTTTTTAAAGAGCATTTTTTGAGGGGCCAACAGCAGCTATTAATTTCTATTAATCGCTATTAATGCGGATCAATACGCATTAATAGAAATTAATCGCCATTAATACGAATCAATGCATATTAATAGGAATTAATAAAGCTGCTGTAATTTTATTAGTTTAAACTCGTTTTTAAAAACCTTTGCTTATAAAGTGCGGAGAGTATAAAAACTGTTCATAAACAAACTTTCTATACACCATTCAACTCATTCACGGTGTTTGAAGCACAAGATTGGGTGAAGCCTTTATAATATAAATATAACTTCGATTTTAAAAACGAAAATCTTTAAGTTTCATATATTCAAAATCGTTGCATTCGTTTTTAAAAATGAAGTTAAAAAACGAAAGCCTCTACTCTGAAAGTCTGCAGGGTAGAGGCTTTTCATTTTATAGTTCTATGCACTAACACTTTTAAATCCTTAATCCTTTTTTCTAATAAACTTTTAGTAAAATTTGATTTTAAAATCCCTTTAATGTTATTAGTTATTATAACAACAAATAATAACATTCTTAAGAAGGGAGAGTGATAGAGATGGAGCAAATTGACATCAGCATAAAGGATTTTAAGACGCTGATTGTATGGCAAAAAGCAAGAGAATTAGCTCAAAATATTTATCAAATTTCAGCTAATTTCCCGCCATTCGAAACTTATGCAACAAAATCGCAAATAATAAGGGCCGCCACCTCCATTGGCGCCAACATCGCAGAGGGCAACGGCCAACTTTATAAGAAAAAACAAATCAATTTCCTTAATAATGCATTAGCAAGCGCATCAGAAACAAGGCACTGGCTTATTACAGCCCTTGATAACAAATATATCTCACAAGAAGACTATAATAAGCTCGAACAAAAAACAATTGAAATAATTAGAATGTTAATCGGCTATATAAGAAAACTGCAAGAACAAGCAGATGATAAGGAAATAGTATAATCTCTACAATCTTTCCGAATTTCGTGGGAATAGGTAATATACAGCCACTCTACCTATTCCCCCTTTTTTACTACTTTATTCCTAAAATCCTTCACCCACCTATTCCTTACACTATATAAACCTGTTCCTGCACTTCATCTATTATTATACTTTTTTCCGTAACATAGAACCTGATAAAAATTCGTTCGTTAATATCAGCAATTCTGCCAACATCTCCTTCTTCGAGTTGCCTGATATAATCTTTGCTTTTATTGATTATTTCAGTAACCTTTTGTTCTAATACCTTCTTGTCAGTATCATAGCAATCTATCATACAGCCATTTCCGAAAACTATTCTTCGCTCCAGTTTCTGTCCCTCCTTATCTTTCCTGCCATAATAATATCAAATTTTTATATCTATTAAAAGAAGATGTTTTTTTACAGGTTCAAGGATTTCAAAAATAAGAATAAGCTGCTTTTTCGTATGTGAAATAAGCAAATGAGAAATGAATACAGTTTATAGGAAAAACTTTTTTCCCTTTTTGGAACGACTTTTTTACTCACGGAAAAACTTCAGCCAAAAACAATTTCTAAACTTGATCCTTATCTCCTTTTTCCTTGTCACTAACTATGTTGATTTAAAAAAAACCCTTTCCATTTCCAATCCCTCAAACCCGCATAAACTCTACATGGCATTTTCTGGGAGGTAATAAAGTTTTTCCGTGAAGCAACAATATTTCTACTAAAAATTCCCAATCATGTTCCTATTTTGTGTGAAAAAAGTTTGTCCGAATGGACAGATTCAAAGGCAAAAGGAAAAAGGGATAAGTGGCGTAAACCTTGATTTTTCGAGGCCTTACCACTTATCCCTTTGCTATTCTGCAAAGACTTAATCCTTAATCCTTTTCCCTTAACACTCACTCAACGGAAACACTTTTTTCGCATGCGGAAAAGATTTAAATGAAATATACAACACCTTCCACTTATCCCTCTACTTTTACTCAACAGTTACGCTCTTTGCAAGGTTTCTGGGTTTATCCACATCGGTGCCCCTTGCCACAGCGGCGTGGTAGGCAAAAAGCTGCAAAGGTATTACGGTCAAAATAGGCATTAACATGGGATGGGTGTTTGGTATATAAAATACGTGGTCTACCGATTTTTTGATTTCCTCGTTTCCTTCCTTTGCAAAGCCAATTACTACCGCTTCCCTTGCCTTTACTTCCTTTATGTTGCTCAAAGTCTTTTCAAATAAGTGTTCCTGTGTAGCAATGGCTATAACCGGTGTGCCGTCGACTATAAGCGCTAAGGTTCCGTGTTTTAATTCTCCTGCTGCATATGCTTCTGCATGTATATATGAAATTTCCTTCAGCTTCAAGGCCCCTTCCAATGCTACTGCATAGTCAAGGCCCCTTCCTATATAAAAAAGGTGCTCCACTTTCGAGTATTTTTCAGCAAGTTTTTTAATTTCTTCTTCCTTAGTAAGCAAAAGGTCAGCTTTTTCGGGAAGTTTTTTAAGTTCCAAAGCTATTTCATCAAATATTTCATTGGAAATGGTATCAAGTTCCTTAGCAAAACGAAGGGCGATCAGGGTGAGTGCGATTAGCTGGGTGCTGTAAGCCTTTGTAGAAGCAACTGCAATTTCGGGCCCTGCCCAAGTATACAGTACATCATCGGCTTCCCTTGCTACCGAGCTTCCCACCACATTAGTAATAGCAATAACCCTTGACCCTTTATTTTTAGCTTCACGAAGTGCAGCTAAGGTGTCCGCCGTCTCTCCCGACTGGCTGATAATAATCACAAGGGTATTTTCGTTCATCATCGGTTCTCTATATCTGAATTCAGAAGCTACATCCACTTCTACGGGAATTTTGCAGAGCTTTTCGATAATGTATTTCCCGACTACTCCGGCATGGTAAGCTGTTCCGCAAGCTACTATAAATATTTTTTCGATTTTTTGCAAGTCCTCTTTTGTAATCTTAATATCATCTAATTTTACCTCGTGTTTTTCTAAATCGAGCCTACCCGTCAGCGTATCCTTAAAAGCACGAGGCTGTTCGTGAATCTCCTTTAGCATAAAGTGCGGATAGCCGCCCTTTTCTGCAGCAATAGCATCCCATTTGACTTCAAAAACTTCCTTCTTTACCTCTTCTCCATTGAATCTGCAAATTTCTATGCTTTCCTTTGTAATTTTTGCCATTTCTTCGTCTTCTAAAATATATACTTTCCTCGTATGCTGTAAAATTGCAGGGATATCCGATGCTATATAGTTTTCACCCTCGCCTATGCCAACTATCAAGGGGCTTGATTTCCTTGCAGCTACTATGCAATCGGCTTCCCTTTTTGTTATTACCCCAAGGGCAAAAGAACCTTTTAAAATGTTTACAACCTTTTTTACGGCTTCAAATAAATCCCCGCCGTAATAGTGCTCTATTAAGTGGGGTATTACCTCGGTATCGGTCTCTGATTTAAATTCATGCCCCTGGGATTCCAGCCATTCTTTTATTTCTAAATAATTTTCTATAATCCCGTTGTGGACAACTATAAAATCGCCGGTACAGTCCTCATGGGGATGAGCGTTAATATCGGAAGGTTTCCCGTGAGTTGCCCACCGGGTGTGGCCTATACCTAAACTACCTTTAGGCAGTTCGCCCTTTAATTTTTCCTCTAAAACCTTAATCTTTCCTTCGCTTTTCACAATTTTTAAATCCGTTGAATCTATAACGGCGATACCCGCCGAATCGTATCCCCTGTATTCAAGCCTTTTTAGGCCGTCTATTAAAAAAGGAGCTGCCATTTTATCGCCAATATATCCTACTATACCGCACATGTTACTTCCTACCTTTCATAAATTTAATGTTAATTTTTCAAGGTTCACCCTGCCCGAAAGCCCCTTTGTCCCCACAATCGCTTGCGGGTTTTGTAGGCTTCCTGCGGATGGCAGGCTCCGTGGGGCACCCGCCGAAAACTCGATAAACCCCATCCTCGTCAGCTTAAAAGGTGTATCACCTTTTAAGCTCAGGCGCTTTAATTAGATTCATTCTTCTTTTTTTTATTTAAACTATCTTTTTGAATTTAACCACCCCCTTCAACATATTATATTTAATATTTTATATTTATTCAGTTCAAAGCCTTTTGTATAACATCCGCAACCCTTTTTGCGATACTATTTATTATATCCTCCTTTTCGCCTTCCACCATTACTCGAATTAAGGGTTCGGTGCCTGAAGGCCTAACGACTATCCTGCCGTTTTCGCCGAGTTCCCTTTCAGCTTTTTTTATTTCTTCTTTTATTTCATCATTTTTTTCATATTCCTCCTTGCTCTTCACCTTTACATTAATTAGCACCTGAGGGAAAACCTGCATTATATTTTTTAGCTCGGAAAGTTTTTTATTCTTTTCTTTTAAAACTGCTAAAAGATTAACAGCAGTAATAATGCCGTCTCCCGTTGTGTTGTGGTCTAAAAATATGATGTGACCCGATTGTTCTCCGCCGAAGATATAACCATTCTTTAAAATTTCTTCCATGACATACCTATCCCCGACTTTGGTCCTCACCATCTTTATGCCCATTTTCCTTAAGGCTACTTCAAGCCCCATATTGCTCATTACAGTAGCGACTACTGTATCCTTTAAAAGCCTACCCGTTTCTTTTAAATGGGAAGCCCAGATGGCCATAACATGATCGCCGTTAACAACTTCTCCTTCTTCATCGACCGCTATCAATCTATCCGCATCCCCATCAAAGGTAAAGCCAATATCAAAACCTTTATCTTTAATAAATTGGGACAATACCTCAGGATGAGTAGAACCGCATTTAACATTTATATTGCATCCATCGGGCTCGTTATTTATAACAGTGAGTTTCGCTCCGAGCCTTTCAAAGACAAGGGGAGCAGCTTTAAAAGAAGCTCCGTTAGCACAGTCCAATGCAACATTGAATCCTTTAAAATAATTTTCTCCAAAAAGGGAAACAACATAATCTACATAGGAAGAAAGCCCATCCTTTTCGTACACTCTCCCTACTTCAGCACCAATAGGGGGATTTTTTTCAAAATCCCCATTGTGTACTATCTCTTCTATTTCATCCTCCAATTCATCGGGAAGTTTATAACCCCTGCTGTCGAAGAATTTTATACCGTTATACTCCACCGGATTGTGAGAAGCGGATATAACTATACCTGCGTCCGCCTTAAAATGCCTTGTAAGATAGGCTACTGCAGGTGTAGGTACTATTCCAACTTTTACCACATCGGCTCCAGAAGAACAAAGACCTGCAACAACTGCGGCTTCTAACATATCTCCTGAAATCCGAGTATCCCTTCCGATGACAAATAAAGGTTTTTTATGATATTTTGATAATACTTTTGCGCCTGCTTTGCCCAAATAAAAAGCAAGTTCTGGAGTAAGTTCTTTATTTGCTATTCCCCTTACTCCATCCGTCCCGAAAAGCCTACCCATACTGTTCCCCTTTCTTTATCATATTCCTTTAAATTCGCGTTATGGTAACTTTTACAGTAGAAGGTTCTATATTTTCTATTTTATATGGAGCTGATACATTCGCCTGGACTTTTACCTCGTGCTTTCCTTCCGTCAATTGCGACAAATCTACAAAGCAGCGTACGTCTTTTTTGCTCACTTTTTCTATCATACTCTCAGGACCTACTACTGTCAATACAAAACCTTTTTCTTCCAGTAAAACCTGATATCCTTCTTTTAAATTTCTTACTTCTAAATCATTGGTATTAAAATAAAGCTCTTTTGATTCCGCTTTTTCGATATATATTGTAATCCTTGCATTTTTCATATTTTCATCTACAGGAACAACGCCATCGGGATATATTATCTGGGTTTCTACTACGGTATCTGTGCTTATTTGGCTAATATCAACAGGTTTTGTAGTCAATTCGGAAATATTTTTAATAACTTCTTCATTTCCTATAATAAAAATATTATACGGCTCGATTTTGATGTCTTTAACTATATACCCCGAAAGTGGGTTTCCTATAACAACAGGTTTTAAAGAAACGGTGGTTGCCTTTACAATAGGAACGATAACCTCTACTGTATCCGGTTCAACAGAAAGATTTTTTTGCTCCGCTCCCTTTTCATCAAACACTTTTACTGGAAGTTTTGTTACGACAGTAGAGGCCTTGCCTGATATATCCACATCTACAACCGCATTTTTTGCAACATCAACTACGCTTTTAGGCCCTCTAATTACTACAGTTTGAGGTTGTAACACTGCAGGTTTTGCCACATATCCTTCAGCAGGAATACCTTTTACATTTGCTACAACATTTACCTGGCTTTCAATTACTCTATCTAAGGATATTAGTATTTCTTTCGGTGTAAAGTCCACAAGCTCCACATAATTTGGTACAGTCACGTTTACAGGAAGCAGATTGTCTCCTTCCCCTCTCCCTTGAAGGTTTACCTGAGCACTTATATCCTCCGGCTTTAGACCCACTATTATGCTCCTGCGGGCTTTTACCTTAACATTTACAAAATAATTCCTTCCATCTTCTTTTATTACATATTTTTCGGTATCCAAATTAACAAATTTTATTGGAACATTTTTAATTACATAAGTAACCTGAGGGTTTTGCTCATTCATCACGTACATCCACATAATCAAAGCGGCCAATACGGACAACACCTTTAAAACAAAATCGTTTGACAAAATATTACGCATTAGTCCGCCTCCAGTTCCACAAATTTCCCTTTTTTTCACCTACTTGGTATATCTCCCTCAACATGCTCTTTAAGGTTTTTATATCCAAATACCTGCTCAGCTTCCCTTCTCTTGCCACGGAAATTACTCCCGTTTCTTCGGAAACAATAACCGCTACCGCGTCAGACTGTTCGGTTATCCCAAGTCCTGCCCTGTGCCTTGTGCCCAATTCCTTGCTGAGGTTAGGGTTTTCTGTTAGTGGAAGGTAGCATGAAGCCGCCATAATTTTATCGTTTCTTATAATTACAGCCCCATCGTGCAAGGGGGTATTTGGGATAAAAATGTTTATTAAAAGCTCGGGGCTCACCAAACCACCTATTTTGACACCCGTTTCGATATACTCATTTAATCCAGTTTGTCCTTCTAACACCATAAGAGCGCCTATCTTGTTTTTAGACAGTTCCTCACAGGCCTCGGCAACAGCATCAATCAATCTAATAATTTCTTTTTCACCCCACCCAAAAACGGTACTGGAAAAGAACCTGCTTCTGCCCAGCTGTTCTAAAGCCCTCCTTAATTCAGGCTGAAAAACGATAAGCAGTGCTATAACACCCACCGTCATAGCATTTTTTAAAATCCAGTTTATGGTGTAAAGCCCCAACCATTCACTTACTTTTGTAAAGATAATAAAAAGTATAAGTCCTCTGATAAGCTGTACCGCCCGGGTACCTCTTATGAGCTGTATAGCTTTATACGATACATAGGCAACTATGGCAATATCCAAAAGGTCCATCAACCTAAAGCCTTTGAAAAGTTCGGCTAATTGAATAATCATCCTTTCACCTCAACCATTTATTTTCCTTAAATTTATTATAACATTTTAATAAATAATGGTGTAATTAAAATAAATTCAAAATAAAAAAATTATGATATAATGCTCTTAAGAGATGCTCTGAAAGGGGGTAGCTTAATTTGTCATTGCCCGAAAACAGCCTTAATTCTACACCATTAGCAAGCAGGCTTCATATAGCGATTTTTGGTAAAAGAAATGCTGGAAAATCCAGCCTCATAAATGCCATTACAAATCAAGAAATCGCCCTTGTTTCTCCCGTTGCAGGCACTACTACCGACCCCGTATTTAAGGCTATGGAACTTTTACCAATTGGTCCCGTAGTAATAATAGACACAGCAGGAATAGACGACGAAGGGGTTCTTGGAGAACTAAGGGTCAAAAAAACCTATCAGGTGCTAAATAAGACCGATGTGGCCATCCTTGTTATAGACGGTGAAAGCGGAGTATCAGACTACGATTTAGAAATACTGTCAAAAATAAGAGAAAAAAATATACCCGTTGTTGGAGTGGTTAATAAAAAGGATTCATTAAAATATAAAAAGGAAGAAAAAAAGAAGTGGGAAGATTTGCTGAACCTCCCTTTACTTGAGGTATCCGCTTTTAAAAGGGAAGGAATTGAAGAATTAAAAAGGCAAATTATAAACAAAGCCCCCAGCAGTTTCACTGATGTGCCGCTTATTTCGGACCTTTTAAACCCCGGCGATTTAGCAGTGCTGGTAGTACCCATAGATAAGGCTGCCCCGAAGGGAAGGCTAATTCTACCCCAGCAGCAAACCATAAGGGAACTTCTTGACAGCGGCTGCATAGCTGTTGTCGCAAAAGAAAGCGAACTTTCAACCGCTTTAAACTCTTTAAAACAAAAACCCAAATTAGTTGTCACTGACTCTCAAGCCTTCAAGAAGGTAGCCGAAATAACCCCTGAAGACATACCGCTCACTTCCTTTTCCATATTATTTGCCCGTTATAAAGGGGATCTCGAACAATTGGTGGAGGGGACAAAAGCCATTAAAAACTTAGAAAACGGGGACAAGGTTTTGATTTCCGAAGCCTGCACCCATCACAGGCAGGAAGATGATATTGGAACAGTAAAAATTCCAAGGCTTTTGAAGGAAATAACCAAAAAAGAGCTATCTTTTTCATGGTCTTCTGGTTTTACCTTCCCGGAAAATTTAGATGAATATAAATTAGTAATCCACTGCGGCGGTTGTATGATAAATAGAAAGGAAATGCTTTACAGACTATCCGTTTTAAAAGAAAAAAATATACCGGTAGTAAATTACGGTGTGTTCATTGCATTCGCCCTCGGTATATTGGACAGGGCTTTAAAGCCGCTAAAAAAGTAAAAGAAGGGTTTACCTTTTCACCCTTCTTTTTAATTTCTTTTTTAAAGTTTTCAACCTGAAAAAATCTTCCCTTTCTTTTTCTTCCAATACTTCTGAAATAACTTTTACAATTTTTTCATACTTGGGTATCTGAATATTTTTTAACGCATTTGCCCTTTTTTGGGTCCTTTTTACCTCAATAGCAAGTTTAAATATGGAGTCTTCCACTTCTGCAAGTTCAAGTAGAAGATATTTTACCTCGTAAAATTTTGTCAGGGCAATATCAAGGGCAGTATTAGTATGGTAAAAGCTGTAGTAGTGTTCTAAGGGCTTTTTTTCGTATTTTATCTTTGGAATTTCAACACCCATTACGCTTTTGTGTAATATATCGAACTCTTCCATTAACGGAATAGAGCAAGCTACTTCATACACCTGGTTTACTCCTAAGGTTATATTGGCTATCTTTAGAGCTTCATAGGCTTCTTCAAAAATTTTGTTTATTTTTTCCTGCAGCTCCTCAGCCCTTTTCATTATGCTCATCAATTCCCTTATTAAGACATTCCTTTTTTTATCCAAAAGCTCGTAGCCCTTTTTCGAAAACTCAAGGGTAGATTGGGCAGAAAGCAGATTTGCTTTGGTAGGTGCAATATTAAATAGCAAGAATATCATCCCCTCAAATATTTTTTAATAAGGGATGGGTTGATTCTTGTAAGTTCCTTTTCAGGAAGTATTTTCAGAAGCTCCCACATCAAATCTAAGGTTTCAAAAATACTTCTTTCCTCATCAAAACCTTGTTTTACAAAGCTTTCTTCAAATTGCCTTCCGAATTCCATATAACTTTTATCCACATCGGATAGCTCTTCTTCGCCGATAACCTGTGCTAAAGCCCTAACCTCCTGAACACGGGAATAAGCTGAAAAGACCTGGTTGGCAAGGTCTGGATGATCTTCCCTCGTATATTTTTCACCTATGCCGTCCTTCATGAGTCGGGAAAGGGAAGGTAAAATATTTATCGGTGGATAAATACCCTTTTGGTAGAGCGCCCTGTTCAAAACTATCTGACCTTCGGTTATATAACCCGTAAGGTCGGGGACAGGATGGGTTATATCGTCATTGGGCATGGTCAAAATAGGTATTTGAGTAATGCTCCCTTTAGAGCCCTTCAGCATCCCCGCCCTTTCATATAGGCTTGCCAAATCCGAGTACATGTACCCCGGATAGCCTTTCCTTGAAGGCACTTCCTCCCTCGCAGAAGATATCTCCCTTAAAGCATCGCAGTAGCTTGTCATGTCTGTTAAAATAACAAGGACGTGCATGTCGCATTCAAAAGCTAAAAATTCTGCAGCAGTAAGAGCACAGCGAGGAGTTATTATTCTTTCAACAACCGGGTCATCCGCAAGGTTTACATACATCACAACCCTATCCATTACACCAGCTTCTTCAAAGGTCCTTACAAAGAAATCCGCCTCATCGTGTTTTATCCCCATAGCCGCAAATACAACTGCAAAATTTTTTTCATCATCCCCCGAAATTTTTGCCTGTTTTACAATCTGTGCTGCTAATTCATTATGGGGAAGGCCATCCCCTGAAAATATTGGGAGTTTTTGCCCTCTTATCAGGGTCATTAGGCCGTCTATAGCTGAAATACCCGTTTGAATAAAGTTTCGAGGGTAAACCCTAGCAACCGGGTTCATAGGCCTACCGTTTATATCATAGTAGTTTGTGGAAAAAATTTCTCCAGCTCCATCAATGGGTTTTGCAATACCGTTAAATACCCTGCCGAGAATCTCCTTTGAAAGGGGAATTCTCATAGGGCTTCCAGTAAAAGCAACAGTAATATCAGGCAGTGAAATACCCGAAGTGCCCTCAAAGACCTGAATGACCACTTTGTTTCTGTCAATCTGCACCACTTTGCCGAGCCTCGAAGTTTTATCGGGCATCTCTATTTCTACTATTTCATCAAATACCGCATTTTTCACATTTTCCATTATTAACAACGGGCCTTCCGCTTTATCTGCCCTTTTGTATTTTATCTTCATTTTAAAGCACCTTCTTTTTCATACCTTGTTTCGATACTGTCGTAGTAACTGTCGATTTTATTAATTATTTCATCAAAAAATCCCTTATTTTCGGTAGAAAAGTTATATTTCATCATAATAATCTCGTTAAAAAGTTCATCATTTTTTACCTTCGAAAGAGGAATGCCTTTTTTTACGCACGAGGCTGCCCTATCATAAAGTTTGTTGATTACTTTTAACATCTTATACTGCCTATCCAAAGGCACATAGGAGTCTTCCTTGTGGTAAGCATTCTGCTGTAGAAAACCTACTTTAATAACCTTTGCAATTTCAAGGATAAGTTTTTGGTCGTCGGGAAGTACATCTTCCCCGACCAATTTAACTATATCCATGAGCTTGTTTTCTTCCTGTAAAAGCCTCATCATCTTAGCCCTTAAGTCCAGCATATCCGCTGCCACATTTTCCGCAAACCATTCCCTAAGCATCTTGATGTAGCCACTGTAGGATAAGAGCCAGTTAATTGCGGGAAAATGCCTTGAATAAGCAAGTTCCTTGTCTAATGCTAAAAAAGCACCTACTACCCTTTTGGTTGAGGAGGTTACAGGCTCTGAAAAATCTCCACCTGCAGGTGAAACCGCACCTATAACGGTGATGGAACCTTCAGTGCCATTCAGGTTTTCTACGAAACCTGCCCTTTCGTAAAACTGCGCAAGCCTTGAAGCAAGATATGCAGGATAACCTTCTTCGGCGGGCATCTCTTCAAGCCTTCCAGCTATTTCCCTTAAGGCTTCTGCCCAGCGTGAAGTTGAATCCGCCATAATTGCCACATTGTACCCCATGTCTCTGAAGTATTCCGCAATGGTAATACCCGTATATATAGAGGCTTCCCTTGCTGCAACAGGCATGTTGGAAGTGTTGGCAATTAGAACAGTCCTATCCATCAAAGGTTTTCCAGTCCTCGGGTCGACCAATTTTGGAAAATCCTCCAGCACCTCCGTCATTTCATTGCCCCGTTCTCCACAGCCAATATATACTATTATGTCCGCATCGCTCCATTTGGCAAGCTGATGCTGGGTTATCGTCTTTCCGGTTCCAAACCCCCCAGGGATAGCTGCGGTACCTCCCTTTGCTAAAGGGAAGAAGGTATCTATTACCCTTTGACCTGTAATTAGGAGTTTTTGTATTGGCATTCTCTTCTTGACCGGGCGCGGTAACCTTACAGGCCACTCCTGATACATCTTTAGCTCGTAAGTTTTTCCTTCATTTTCCAAAACAACAAGGGTTTCATTGATGTTGTAACTGCCATCCTTTTTTACTTCAACTACCCTGCCCTTTACTGTAGGTGGAACCATTATTTTATGAAGAATCATCGAAGTTTCTTGAACTTCAGCAAAAACGTCCCCGCCCTTTAAATATTCTCCTACTTTTGTCAATATCCTTACTTCCCATAATTTTTCTTCATCAATAGAAATAAGACCAATCCCTTCGGGTATGAAGCTTTCCCCTTTTTCATATATCTTCGAAAGAGGCCTTTCTATACCATCAAAAATATTGCCCAAGATGCCCGGGCCTAATTTTACCGAGAGGGGCTTGCCGGTACCCATTACTGGCTCTCCCGCTTTCAATCCCGATGTTTCTTCATACACTTGAATTGTCGCTAAATCCTTTTCAAGGGATATTATTTCTCCTATCAATTTTTTATTTCCTACCATTACCATTTCTCTCATGGTAAAACCGGACATGTTGTTTGCCCTTACCACAGGACCGTTGATATAAACTATGCTTCCAACCCTGTAATCGGACATAGTTATACCTCCTCGCCCAACTTTGTAAATAAAAGCTGGGCAAGTAATGACTTGCCTTCTTCCAACAAACTGCTAACGGATAAATCCACCTTTATCCTTCCATCATCGCTTTCAGCAATTATTCCTCCTTTTATCTCCTCTTGGCTTATTCTCAACTCAAAGTTGCCGTTTAGAGACTTTTTCAGGTATTCCGAATAATGCTCAAAATCCCTTTTGGATAGATTTATTATTACTTTTTCGCCTTCAGGGAATTTTTCCTTTAACTCTAAAGCTGTGTTCAAAAGAAACTCTTTATAGCCTTCCTGTTTTAGAAACTCTTCTACCTTTTGGAGGATGTCTTCTATCAACTTTTCTAAAAGTTCCTGCTTTTTCCTCAATATTTCCTGTTTTTTATCCGCCAAAGCCTTTGATATTATCCTCTGCTTTTTGATTTCCGCTTCTTTTAAAGCATTATTTATACGTTCCGCCTTTTTCTTTTCGTATTCTTCTTTTATTCTCTTTATTTCTGCTTCATAATATTTTACAATATTTTCCCTGTTTTGTTCATATTCTTCTTCTATCCTTTCAAATAAAACCTTAGCAAAAAGGGAAATTTTATCCTCAATGGTGGTTGACATGATATCACCTCAAATCTTTACGCCAATTGCTTCTTTTATATAACGCGTTAAAAAGTCCTTAGGCCTTATACTGCCGTGCCTGTCTGGAACCTCTAAAATTATGGGAAAATCTTTTGAAAGCTTCATTGCGCTTAGTTCATTTTTTATATTTTGTGCAAGACTTTCAGTAATAAGGATTATACCAATGTCCTCATCATTTTTTAATTTATCTATTTCTTTCAAAACCTCTTGGCTTTCTTCAATATATTTGCCTTCTATACCTGCAAGTCTAAAGCCTGTTATGGTATCAGAGCTGTCGCTTATCACAAACATCCTCATATTAAACCCTTCCCAGTATCATAATGGATATAATCAGCCCGTAAATGGCAATACCTTCCGCAAGGCCCACGTAAATTAAGGTTTTACCCAAGATTTTAGGGTCCTCCGAAACTGCCCCGAGGGCTGAAGAGCCTACCGCTCCAACAGCATAACCCGCCCCAATAGTCGCAAGCCCAGTAGATAAAGCAGCAGCTAAAAAAGCAGTGCTGGAAACGGGATTTGTGGCTCCTTCTGCCTTTGCCGCCTGAGGCATAATGACGAATAAGAAGAAAGCTATTATCAAGGAAAAAGCAAATACGCTAAATTTCAGCACTTTTTTAGCTTTTAAATTATTTAATTGATAAAATCCTGCTGCTGTTGTTAAAACTGAAATTAGAATAAGTAAAAATACAATCGCCATCATAAACCTATTCCTCCTCAAAATTTTTTATATTAATGCCATCTTGATCATTTTCATTTTTAAGGTCCTTCCAAATTGGTCCATAAAAGTCTTTCTACTGAGAGACCTTATCTTCCTGATATAATCAGAAGATTTTACAACGACCGCTGGTGAATATTCTATTCCCTCTCCTTTGAAATACTTGCTGAAAAGTTCGTAGTATTCAAGCCTTAAAGCCTGTATAAATACTATTAAGCCTTCAAGCCCTATTATTATCGTATTTCCTAAGATTAAAAGCATTATGCCTCCAACCTTGGATCTTGTCATTTCAGCCATGGTTGCAAAGGCGATGTACAATCCCACATGATTCAAAGCAAAAGCCCCTACCCTTATAAAGGAAATGGTATTGGAAACCATAGAAAGCAGGGTTTCTAAAACTCCAAAACCTTCTTCTACAAAATAATCCCCTACAGGCTCGGTAAAAAGTTTTTCTTTTCTAAGCAAAATATTGGAAAGGGGCTCTCTAAAAACTATTACCATCAAGGTCAAAATCAATACAAAAGTAATCCATGGGGAAAGTCCCACGTCTTTTACCGCATAATTATATATGGTGTAAAGAAGAAGAATGTAAAAGGAAAGGCCTGCAGCTCCGTTTCTGCCGAAAACACCTTCCTTAAAGTTGCCTGAAAGACTTGAGTTTAGTATCCCAAAAACAAAACCCGCAATCAAAAGGCAAATACCGAGCACCACCGCGCTTAAAAGCATGAAATTAATATTTGCCATAGGCCTCACTATTAGTGCTGGTATCAATTCTTCCGAACCGAAAACGCTTCCGTACAAAAGTCCAAAAAATGCAGAGCTTAAACCTATTCGGCTTAGTACTCCTCCCAAATTGGGCCTTTTCATCAAATGGTTTAACACAACACCTGCTGAAAAAAGAATGAGCCCCTGCCCCAAATCCCCAAACATTGCCCCAAATAAGAGCATGTAGGTTATCCCGAAAAACACCGTAGGGTCTTTTTCATCGTAAGAAGGAATGCCGTACATTTTTACCATTTCCTCAAAGGGCCTAAAAAGTCCGAGATTCTTAAGCTTGGTGGGAGGAGTTAAACTTGAATTTTTATTGTCCGCATCTTCAATTAATATTATCAGCTCGTCTTTAAAATTTTTTTCTAATCCGTCTTTTAAGCTCTCTACCCTGCTTACCGGTACAAACCCAAAAAGGTAAAACAAACTCTTGCTTATTGCCACATCAGATTTTAATTCTTCTATCTTCTTTTCCATTTCAAGCCTTGAGAAGGATTTTTTTATATCCTCCTTAAACTGCCTGCCAAATCCCTCGATTTGCTTTTTAAGCTGCTCTATCTTATTATTGTCCTCTTCTATTTCCTCACTAAGTTTTCGTATAATCGTCGAGGCATTACCCTCATATTCCGCAGGAAGTTTCAGTTCTTCAAAATTTAAGGAGCTTAAAATTCTTTCTACCGTTTCCTGCAGGGTATTAGGCGTAATTGATGCCACATAAACATATTTTGACTCCGCTTCTACTTTTATTACTACAGCCGGTATATTCTCGTAATTCTTTTTTAACTTCAGATAATTTTCCTTTGTTAATTTTAAAAGTTTAAAGGTCATAAATTTCATATTTAGCAATCTTGAAAGGTCGAAATCAAATTTTTCAAGGTATTTTAGATTTTGTATATATTCTTCTTTTTCCTCTATAATTCGGCTTTTTCCTTTTATCTCATCTGCATACTCCCGAATTTTTAAATATATATCGCTAATATTTTTAATATACTCCTCATAATCATAATCTTGGCTTAAATATTCAGGTTTAATTTCGGGAGAAATATTAAAAAGTCCTAATAGAGATACCACCATTTCTTCATCCCTTGAAAAGTCCCTTTTTACATTATAAGGCTTGACAAAAGGCAGCTCTTCAAGGGCCTCTATGTTTTTTTCATTGGGCGGCAGGACAAAATCAGAAGCACTTATTCTGGAAAAGGCATTTAAAAAATGCATGCTCCCGCTTAAAACAATAAGACGCATTACCCTATCTAAAAGCTCCTTTTTGCCTATGACTCCCATTATCTTCATTTTTTCTATAGCCATACAAAACGCCTCCCAAATTGCTAAGGCAAATCATAACGGACGAATTAAAAACTTTTTCGCCTTTTCTAAGTCAACTTCGTATTTTAAGCTTTCAGCTATGGAAATTATATCCCTAACCTCAAAATCTAAGAACCAAATATAAGATACAATTTGAATTATGGTTAAAGGTGCCGCCCTCGTTAGGTTTTTAAATTTAAAATAAAGGTACCTATTTATCCTTCTTTCCATGTAAATATCCTGATTTAAGTCTTTTTTAAACAAAAACCCATAACCTTCTTTTTCGGCGATTTCAAAAAGCTCGCTTAAATCCTTTGCATAGCACATTTGCTTTCGCCTTTGATAGCTAATTTTATAGCCAAAATCTATAGTATAGTTTAGTATTTCTTCCGGAGAAAGATTGTAAAATTTTTTTCCTCTATATATCCATTGAATGTTGTAAAGGTCTGCAACTATACCCTCCCAAATGCTCAAAATCTTTTTGTCTTCTTTTGATAGTTTTTCCCATTTTCTCCTTATAATAGTAAAATAAGCTGTATCCAAAGCCATTTCAAATCTAAAAAGGTTCTCTCTTTTGCCGTCAAGCAGGGGTTTTAAATACTCAAAAATCTCAGAGCCTTCAAGGGCAATTATTAATTCCCTTACGGTATTAGCTTTTATGAGCCTTTCTGGATCGGCTTTGCTGTATTTCCCTATAAACGAATAATTTTCAATATTTTTTTCTAACCTGCCGTTGTATATGTCCCTCGCTAAATTTTTTAAGTCCTCAATTTCATATTTTAGAAAAAGGGTTTTTACAAAATCCTTATATTCATCCCTCAGATAAAAAAGCAGTTTATCTATAATTTTAACCATATTTCTTCTTAAGGCATTTTCCAGGGTTCTTCTATTGGCCTCTTCCGGTTTTACACTGTTTAATAGTTTTCCGTAAGAGGTTTTTTCCTTTAAATACAGAACCATTTCGGGAATGCTCTTTTTCTTTAAAAGCTCCAAATAATCTTCATCTTTTAAAAATTTTCCCTCTAAGAACTTTATTTTGGTATTTACCGCCGCAAACCTCATAACGTTTCCCATTTTTATTACCTCTTTACCTTAAAAATCTTCAGAAAAAATTCCCTCTCAATATCATCCTTTATTTTTAAAAATACTTCCTCCATATTTTTTAATGTCTTTTCTGCATCCCTTCTAATCTCATCCGCTTCCCTTTCCCCTTCTTCTACTGCATCGTTAAAGGCTTTTTTACTACTTTCTTCTATATCCCTTTCATAGTTTTCCACCATTTCTCGAATCTGCTTTTTGTAACTCTCTTCTAATTCCCGAAGGTTTTGTTCTCTTTTTAATTGAATCTCCTGAGCTTTCCGGTCAATCTCCAAAAGTCTTTCTATGACCTTTTCTTCCATATTTTTCACCTTCTTTTAATTTCTTTATACCGTTATACTCCTTTTTTTTAATACTTACAAATAATTAAAAAGCTTGATTAATCTTTGTTTAAGCTATATATATTATTTTCCCGGTATCCAATATTATTTATCTTATTTTATCTCAGTTTTGCCTTGTTTTTTTCTTTTTTCCTTTATTTCCGGAGCATAAAATGTCCAAAAAAAACCCTTTTGGGGGTAAGTCCTAGTTAGTAAACCACTCGCGGGTAGCGTTTGCTATTCTAACCCGAGTAAGCATAATAGGTACCTCTGTCAAAACCCCTACTACTGTAGCCAGGGCCGCTCCTGACTCCAATCCAAAAAGCGAAATAGCTACCGCTACCGCAAGTTCGAAAAAGTTACTGGCACCTATCATTGCAGCAGGCGCAGCAATATCATGGGGTAGTTTCCAAAGTTTTGCCCAAATATATGCTATGAAAAATATAAAGAAGGTTTGAATGGTTAACGGCACTGCTATTAATGCGATATGAACCGGATTGGAAAGGATTATTTCTCCCTGGAAAGAGAATAAAATAATAAGTGTTAAAAGTAGACCAGTTATTGTTACGTTATCAAATTTTTTCAAAAATACATTTTCAAAATAATCAAGCCCTTTATTTGCAATAATGTTTTTCCTGGTAAAGTAACCGGCAGTAAGGGGTATTACCACAAAAAGCACTACGGATAAAAACAGGGTATCGTAAGGCACCCTGACGTTGCTTACACCCAGGAGAAAGGCAAATATGGGTGTAAAGGCTACAAGTATAATTAAATCATTGGTTGCAACCTGAACAAGGGTATAAGCAGGATTACCTTTTGTCAAATAGCTCCATACAAAGATCATTGCGGTGCAGGGCGCAGCTCCCAAAAGTATTGCTCCCGCCAGGTAACTTGTAGTAAGTTCAGGAGATATCCAGGGTTTAAACACGGTTTTTAAGAAAAAAGATGCAATCAGGTACATGGTAAAGGGTTTTATTAGCCAGTTATTAACCCATGTAACAATAAGTCCTTTTGGGTTTTTGGCTGCATTTACTATGCTTGAAAAATCTATCTTCAACATCATGGGGTAAATCATTAGCCAAATAAGGATAGCAACAGGGATGGAAACGTGGGCGTATTAGAATCTGCTTAAAGTTTGGGGAAAGGCCGGAAACCACTGACCTATGGCAACACCCGCAATTATGCAAAGAGCCACCCATAGTAATAAATATACTTTCCCCTTTTTTCGTAAACAACCAGATCCGCATTGCTCAATTTCTCCAGATGGCGGGAAGCATTGGATTGATTAATATTAAGTATTTCTTCCATCTCGCAAACGCACAATTCTTCTTCGATAAGCAAATTTAGCATCCTCAGACGGGTTTCATCCGATAATGCCTTTAATATATCTACTATCAATGGTTCACCTCCCTTAATAACATATGATTAAATTCAAATTTAATTATATTATATGATAAGCAAAACAATAAATCAATCTCTATCAAAACAATAAATCTAGTACTCTTTAAAAAGACAAAATTTTATATCTCACTTATTGACATATATTTCCCATTATGCTAATATAGGAATATAGTATTTGTTATTTTTATCACTAAAAAGTATTGGAGGTTATAAACATGAAATTAGGTCTTCTTCCCTGCCAGGGAGCATGCAATTTAGGCAATATGACGGGCAAGATTGCTTTGAAGTATGTGGATAACAATAATATAAACATGGTATGCGCTCTGGGATTACCTTTAGGTATCGAAGGAATTATTAAAATGGCAAAATCCAACGATAAATTTATTGCAATTAACGGCTGTGAAGTTAAATGCTCTTCTAAAACCTTAGAGAAAATTGGAATAAACGATTTCGAAGAAATTACCCTTACTTCTGATTTTGGCCTTAAGAAAAACAAAAATTTTAATGATGAAACGGGTATTGGAGAGGTTGAAAAAGTACTTAAAGAAAAAATAGAAAAAAATTTTCAGGAATAATCTTTTAAAGAAATTATTCAATACAATGCCTTATTTATGCAGGGTAAACTATTTTGTCTTTTTTTATTGACTGTTGTTTTCTTATATGCTAATATAGGAATATAGGAGGTGTAGTATATGGCAAAAAACATTTATGATCTTCAAGCAGAATTCTTTAAGGCTCTTGCTCATCCAACAAGACTGAAAATTTTAGATATTATCCTGGATGAAAAGGAGATATGCGTTTGCGAAATTGTTAAAAAAATAGGTATTGACCAGCCCACTATATCAAAGCATCTAAACATATTAAAAAAAGCTGGCATCTTGGAAAGCAGGAAAGAGGGCCTTTCAGTGTTTTACAAAGTAAGGTTCCCTTGTATAAAAGATTATTTTATTTGTGTTGACGAAACCATAAAGAGCGACCTTGTAACTAAGGTTTCTTTTATTGATTCTAATAGGAACAAAGTTGAATAATTTTTTTTGATTTATAAAATTTATCGAAAGGAGAATTACTAATGAGGGAAGAACTTAAAAAATTCCTAATCATCGCAGGTGTTTTCCTTTTTGCCTACTATATGCCGTTAGAGAGCATGCGCTTTAAAGGGGCTTTCATAGAATCCCTTTATATGCTTCAGGATTACGCAAGGCTTCACGTACTCACCTGCTTAATACCTGCCCTTTTTATAGCAGGTGCCATTTCAAACTTTATTTCCCAGCAGGCTGTTATGAAGTACTTCGGAGGTGGTGCAAAAAAGTGGCTTTCCTACGCGGTTGCCTCTGTATCCGGAACGATTCTTGCCGTTTGCTCGTGCACGGTTTTGCCGCTCTTTACAGGGATTTATAAAAGGGGAGCCGGCCTTGGTCCCGCGATAGCGTTTTTGTATTCGGGGCCTGCAATAAACGTCCTTGCAATTATCATGACTGCAAGAATTTTGGGATATAAATTGGGGATTGCAAGGGCACTTGGTGCAGTGTTATTTTCCATCATTATAGGATTAATCATGGAAATAATATTTAAAAAAGAAGATGTGGAAAGATTGTCAAAAATCCAGCAAGTTTCAACAAAACATGAAGGAAGGAGCCTATTACAGGATATTTTGTATTTTGCAAGCCTTGTATTTATATTAATTTTTGCAGCTTGGGGCAAGCCCGCACAGCCTGTAGGATTTTTCAGCGCCGTATATAATGTAAAATGGTACTTGACCTTATTCTTCCTCTTGCTCCTTGCAATAATCCTTGTTAAATGGTTCAAAAAAGAAGAAATTACATCATGGGTCGAGGCCACCTGGAGTTTTGCAAAACAGATACTTCCGCTTCTTTTTGCAGGTGTCACAATAGCAGGATTTTTAATGGGAAGACCGGGATACGATGCGGGAATAATTCCTTCAAAGTATGTTGAAGCAGTAGTAGGAGGAAATTCCTTACTTTCAAATTTCATAGCTTCTATTATCGGCGCCTTTATGTATTTTGCTACTCTTACAGAAGTTCCCATACTTCAAGGGCTTTTAGGGTCCGGTATGGGGCAGGGCCCTGCTCTTGCGCTTTTGCTTTCAGGACCTGCCTTGAGTCTCCCCAGCATGCTTGTAATTAACAGCGTCCTCGGACCTAAAAAGACCATTACCTATGTAAGTTTGGTAATAATAATGTCGACTTTTGTTGGCTTCATTTTCGGAAACTTTTTTTAAAACTATTCCCTACTACGTTATTTTCTTTTAAAAAATTTTATGCTACAATAAAAATGCTTATATGAAAATAAAGGAATAAATAATTTATTATCTTTAAAAAATATAAGGTTTTAATAATAATTTAATTTTGATATGTTAGAGAGTTCGATACCTATTAAATTAATTTTTCAAAAAATATAATAATGAAAAGGGAGGAAAAAACAATGAATATCAAAATCCTCGGCATGGGGTGTGCAAAATGCAAAGCTTTAGAGGAAAACACAAAGGCTGCATTGAAAGAACTGGGGATCGAAGCAGAAGTCGAAAAAGTTCAGGATTTAAATAAAATTACTGAATACGTTATGATTACACCTGCTCTTGTGATTAATGAAGAAGTTAAAGTTGCCGGCAAAGTTGCAACACCGGAAGAAATCAAAAAATATTTACAAGAATATATAAAATAAATTGTCGAAATACCCCACTTTTCATTAATTGAGAAGTGGGGTATTTATTATTTTAAAAGAATTATCGATAAACATTTATCTATATATATATACATTTTAAATTTTTAATTATATTACGAAATTTATTGCAATTTATATAATCTTATATTATAATATATTAATGAAAGTGATTATTCGAACTTATTATTTTAAAGAAGCTTTTCAGTATATTCTTTAATGTAATAAAAGTTGGGTTATTAGTGTGCAAACCCTTAATTTTAAGGGTTTTGCAATAAATCAAAAAGATTTATTTAAAGGGAGTATTATATGAATAAAAAAGTAAAACTTTTGATCTTTTCATTGATTACAGTAATAATTCTTTCAGTTACTGCACCAATTCAAAATGTTAAATTTTTAAATGTTGATGCTGTGTCAGCAGCAACTAATGGTGGAAATACTTCAACCCAAGCACAAACAACAACAAACAAACCTACTACTACTTCTGCTACTTCAAAAACCTTTAAAGGCATAACTCGTTTTCTTGCTCTACACTCCTATGGAGAAGATGTGAAGCTTCTTCAAACACTTCTAAATCAACACGGTTATAAGCTTAAGGTGGATGGTATATTTGGGCCCAAAACTTTAGCGGCCGTAAAGGATTTCCAAAAGAAAAACGGCCTTAAGGTAGACGGGATAGTAGGACCCAAAACCTTAGCAAAACTAAATCCCGCTCCGACCCAGACGGCGGCTTCAAAGCCTGCAGAACAGCCGGCCGTTCAAAGTGAAAAGGTTGCGGTTAAAATCGGAAAGGTCGTCTATGCAGCTCACGGAACCAAGTGCTTCACAATTGCATCGGCGGCGGTATTAGGCGACAAGATAGTTGCCGCATACATTGACGATTACCAGTTCCTCCCCAAAGATGTGGCAACGGGAGTCCCCAATTCCGATCAAGAGTTCGGGAAAAACTATCCCGAAGGTTACGTACTGGCTTCAAAATTGACCAATGCTGAATACTACAGCAATAATATGAAAATAAAGGCAGGTTCTACGGTACCTATTAATCAAAACTTCGCGGCAATCGTAAATTACGTAAAAGGTAAGACCATCTCCGAATTAGAATCGGAGCTTGCACACAAAACCAAAGAAGAAATGGTGGATGCGGTCACCGGCGCTACCTTGCAAGATACATACGGCTACATAACCGCAATCGTAGAAGCTGCTAAAGTGGCAAAGTAAATATTATAAAGTAATCAGGATAAGAAAATAAAAATTAAAAAGACGGTTAATAGGTTTAAAGTAATGCCTATTAATCGTCTTTTTTTTACCTTTTTTGTCCCAATTTATTTTCCTTCCCCTCAAGAAGCCTTTTTATATTGCTCTTGTGCCTGTAAATTGCAATAACAGCCATAATAAGTCCATATAAAATGTAAATCCCTTTAAAACCCAGGATTCCGAGAAAAATAGGAAAAAGTGCTATACCGGTTATGGACCCTAAGGAAACGTAGCGGGTAAAATAAATTACAGTAACGCCGATTAATGTCGAAAGCAGCGCAGCAAGGGGTGAAACTGCAAACCCCACACCCATACTTGTTGCAATGCCTTTTCCGCCGTTAAACCCTAAAAATAAAGAGTAATCATGTCCAATTATAGCAAAAAGACCGCAAAAAACACCGAATATAGGTCCTCCAAATAACCTTCCTATAACAACAGCTAAAAATCCCTTTAAAAAATCTGCAATGTATACAGCTGCTGCTGCCCTTTTACCTACCGTTCTTAATACATTCGTCGTCCCCGGGTTGCCGCTTCCGTATTTCCTTATATCAATTCCGTAGTACCTTTTGCATATTATATACGCAAAGGAAATGGAACCGAATAAATAACTCAGCAAGGCAAAAACAATATATTTTAACATTTGATCACCCCTTTTAATATAATTTTAGCATTCAAATGAAAGTTTGAAAATAAAGTTAATAAAAAAACCGCTTCTATGTATTAAGAAGCGGCTAATATCTAATATATAAAAACTATATGTAAAACCTTAAACCAAATCTCTTTTTTTATCCTCGCAAATGTAACAGCAGTAATATACTAAAGGTACTATAACTGCACCGCCTATAATATTGCCAAGAGTTACGGGAATAATATTTTTTATTAAAATATCACCCCAACTCATTTGCGCCCCTAAAAATTTAGCAAGGGGTATAAAATACATATTTGCAATGCTGTGTTCATAACCCGATAGTACAAAAAGCATAATTGGGAAAAAGCAAGAAAAAAGCTTTGATACTCCATCTTGAGAAGCTGTAGCCATCCACACCGCAAGAACCACCAATATATTGCACAATATTCCCCTTATAACGGCTTCAGAAAAAGTAAGGGATATTTTGCTAAACGCCATTTTAAAGATTAATTCAGTCATTTCCTTGGTAAAAATATTACTCTTTACGACTAAAATTACAAGTAAAACCGAACCGATAAAATTTGAAAAGTAAACCGTAAGCCAATTCCTCAAAAGTCCTGCGAGGGTTATCCTTTTATCCAATAATCCTATAACCATCAAGTTATTGCCGGTAAAAAGTTCTGCACCACATATTACGACCATCATTAATCCTACAGTAAAAACTATAGCCCCCATAAATTTCATAAAACCGATATCGAAATTTCTTAAGGTCTGCATTACGGTAATGCTTCCCTGTCCGGCAAACCCAATAAAAACACCGGCAAATATTCCAAGTAAAACCATATTAAAAAAAGCCAACTGGGATTTTTTTTCGCTAATATCAATTAGAACTTTTGCCGTTTCTTTTGGAGTAAGAAATCTTTTTTCCATCGCCACCCCTCCGCGATATTGTGAAATATTTAACATTTTCTATTATACAATAATGTTAATTTTTTATCAATCTCTCCTATTCCATTTTTGATAAAGATAAAAAAGCCTTGCCAAACGGCAAAGCTTTTTTATATTATATCATTTTTTTTGCAAATATTAGGTAACCCGTATGCCCTATCATCAAATCTTCAGGTCTAAGCCTTTCTGGGTTTAATTTATACTTCCTCGTCATTATCTCCACAGCCTCATCAATGAAAAAATTGTTTTTTATTAAACTTTTCATGGTCTCGCTAACCTGATTTGCTGTGGGCACGATAATTCCCAAATTACCCGATGGTTTTAAAGCCTCTCTTATTTTATCAATTACCTCCCAGGGTTCCCTGACATCAAGAAAAAAGGCATCTAAATCCCTTTCTTCGATACCCTCATTTATTGATTTATTGTAAAAAACAACGTTGTCAAAAACCAAACCCTCCTTAAAGTTCTTTTTAGCAAGGTTATAGAATTCTTCCCTCTGCTCATAGGTATAGACCCTCCCCTCAGGTCCTACAGCCCTCGAGAGGCATACCGTAAAAGCTCCGGAACCCGTCCCCGCTTCTCCTACCCTTTTCCCAGGAGCTATATCCAATTTCATCATTATGTAATACCCTTCCTTAGGATAAACTATCTGGGTCTGACGTTTTAATTTGTACATAACGTAATCAAACATGCCGCATTCAAAAACATGAAATTTTCTGCCGTTGAACTCAAAAGAACTTCCCGGAGTCAAATTTCTAATAAATTCCGAATCTACGTGTCCATTGGGCATCCCTATTTTTTTATCCTTCGAAACATCCGCAACCTTTTTAAATCCATCATCATCGACTATCAGCCTAAGGTTGCTCAACCCTTCTCCCAATTTTTCTGCCTCCTTATGAATTTATTTTTTACTCAAAAACCTTGTCAAACCTTCCTATCTTTCCGCCCCTCACCATGTTTAAA
Organism: Thermovenabulum sp.; assembly: GCF_049701175.1. Lineage (GTDB taxonomy): Bacteria > Bacillota > Thermosediminibacteria > Thermosediminibacterales > Thermosediminibacteraceae > Thermovenabulum. Next base: position 38,420 of record NZ_JBNATW010000008.1, on the reverse strand, counting down.
GGCATTGAAAACATTATCCCCATGGTTTTATCAGAAAAGCTTCCTACCTCATTCTCAACAGCTTCTGCAATTTTTTCAAGAATTTCCTTGCTTTCTACAACAGATAAGATGGTTTTATTGGTATAAAAACCATCTTCCTTTAAACGCTTTATACTGGCTATCATAGGTTGATCCTCTTCAAATTTTTTCATTATTTCACCTGCACCGATAGAATCTATCACCGTTGCCCCTTTGGACCCGTTTTTCCTCATAACCTCCAAAACCTTGGTCAATTTCTCCGGCTTATTTAATATTATCACAAAAAGGTACAATTAATACTCCCCCTTTAAAATAAAATTTTTAAGCCCCTTCCTTCTTGCTAAATAACCCTTTTAAAAACAGCGGAGGAATAACGGTGGTGACAAGCACCATTAAAACCGATGTGGCAAAAACCTTATGAGATACAATCCCTTTTTTTAATCCGAGGTCAACAATTATCAAAGCTACTTCTCCTCGAGGAATCATCCCTATTCCTACTGCTAAGGCTTCCCTCCATTTAAAGCCGAATAATTTGGACGTCAATCCGCATCCTGCTATTTTGCCAACTATTGCAACAATAATTATAGTTATGCTGAATACTATTCCGGTCATCATCGTCTTTACGTCAGCCTTTAAGCCAATATTGGTAAAAAAGACCGGGGTAAAGAACAAAAAAGCCGGCGACTCTATCTGCTTTATTATTTTTTCTTTATAAATCGTGTTGGAAAGCAAAACCCCTGCCAAGTATGCTCCTGTAATTGCCGCTATCTCAACCTCTTCTGCAAAAAAGGAAAGCAAAAAGCAAAACACCAAGGCAAAAGTTGCACTTCTTGTTCCGCTCATAAAGTTGTAAAAGATTTTTTGATATTTTAATAATAAATATCCTATAATTAAAATTGCAGCAGTAAAAATTAAAATTTTGATTATTACTTCAAATACGCTTCCCTTCCCGGTAATAAAGCTTGAAACTCCAGTAAGCACTAAAATGCCCAAAACGTCGTCAATAACGGCTGCAGCCATTATTGTTATGCCTTCCTTTGAATTTAATTTATTAATCTCCCTTAAAGTCTGCACCGTTATACTCACGGATGTTGCCGTAAGTATGGTGCCTAAGAATAACGCTTCCTTAAGACTTGCGTGCATAAAAAGGGAAGTATAAGTTCCTAATACAAAAGGAACAACTACCCCACCTACAGCTATGACGGTAGACGAAAGGCCCGAAGAAAAAAGCTCTTCTGTATCAGTTTCAAGGCCTGCAAGAAACATCAAAAGTATTACCCCTATTTGAGACATAAATTCCAATCCTTCGGTGGAATGCACCGCACCGATTACGGATGGACCAATTATTATACCTGCTAAAATCTGCCCTAATACATTGGATTGGTTGAATCTTGTAGCAATGTATCCCCCTATTCTTGCTGCTGCTAAGATTACGGCAAGTTCCAACAGTTCCAAAATTCTTACCCCTTCTATTCTGCAAAGCTTCTAATTTTTCTATAATCTTCCCATGAGTTTATATTAAAAAAGGTATTAAAGTCTTTTTCCGATACTTTAAAAAAGCAGGTATCAACATAATTGAAAATTTCCCTTACCTTCAAATTCCTTTTTTCCGTTAATATCTCCTTGATGGCACTTAGGCAGTCCTTTCCGTAAAATGCGTGCAAAGGTTCTATATAATCCTCATAACAGGGACATACAGCTTCATGGTAGAAAGCTTCCTTGGACATCCTTAAAATTAAATCCCTTCTTATAAAAGGCATGTCACATGCAACAAAAAAGGCTTTTTCGCATGAGATTTTTTTTAAACCGGTGTATATTCCTCCTAATGGCCCAAGCCCAGGGATTTCATCAGTGTAAAGGGAAACATTCAATTTTAATGATTTTACATCCTCAGGGAAATTGGTAATTATGATTATTTCCTCAAAAATAGATTTTAAAACTTCGTAAATGATTTCTAATAATGTCTTATCATTTATTTTTAAAAGTCCTTTGTTTTTTATTCCGAGCCTTTTTGAACTTCCCCCGTTTAATATAACAGCCGATAAATTCATAAAAATCCCTTTCAAAACCTTATTTCCAGTCTTTTTACTCTATTAATCATTAATTCTTTAATTTTTAACAAAAATTCTTTCGAAGTCGGCTCCTTGCCGCAAAATTCCTCATCAAGTACATTTTTGGAAAATTTATAAGCCTGTAAAACATAGCATTCCGCCCCTTCTAAGAGTTCCGCAATTTTTTGAAAATCCCTAAAATTTAATATCTTTTCATGGACCGTTGTTCTGAATTCATACGGAATACCGCTTTTTTTAATGATCTCAATACTTATTTTTATATTTAAAATATCCTCTTCATTTCTAGTAAAAATTCCGTATTTTTCAAAAGGCGCCTTTAAGTCCATTGCGATGTAGTCCAATAAGTTTTCCCGCAAAAGCTCTTTAATAACCTCCGGCCTTGACCCATTCGTATCCAGTTTTACCTTAAACCCCATAGTTTTTATCTTCTCTATTAAATTTTTCAACCCCGGATTTAAGGTAGGTTCCCCTCCCGTCAAGACTACCCCGTCTATCTTATTCTTCCTGTTTTCAAGGTGTAAAAAAAATTTTCCTTCCCTTTCCCCATCAGGCTCTAAAAATTTAATCAAGGGGGCATTGTGGCAGTAAGGGCAATGAAAATTGCACCCTGCCACAAATGCCGTAGTAGCTACCATACCAGGATAATCCGCTAAGGTAACCGGTAAAAAATCGTAAATTACTGCCATATCCTAAATTCCTTCCTGTCTGCAAACTCTGCTTGTTTTCCGCTGTTCCAGCATTGGACCGGCCTGTAATACCCGACAACCCTGCTGTAAACTTCGCATTCTTTGCTGCAGTAAGGACAACTAAAGTGTTCCCCCGTTATATATCCGTGGTCCTCGCATACGGAAAAAGTTGGCGTAAGGGTATAATAGGGTATTCTATAGTTTTCCGCAATCTTCTTAATAAGTGCCTTGCAGGCATCCTTGTCTATTTTCTCTCCAACAAACATGTGGAAAACCGTTCCACCCGTATACTTTATTTGAAGTTCTTCCTGATGATCCAGGGCTTCAAATACATCATCGGTATAATTTACAGGAAGCTGGGTAGAGTTGGTGTAATAAGGTTCCTTTTCACCGCATGTGATGATCTTATCGCCAAACATTTCCCTGTCTTTCCTTGCAAGCCTATAGGATGCCCCTTCTGCAGGAGTTGCTTCAAGATTATATAATATACCTGTCTCCTCTTGATACTGGGAAAGCCTTTCCCTCATAAAATCCAGCACTTTAAGGGCAAAATTCCTGCCTTCCGGGTCGGCAATGCCGCATCCCATGAAGTTTAAAAGGGCTTCATTCATCCCTACAAGGCCTATGGTATTGAAGTGGTTCTGCCAGTAGGAACCGAACCTTGCGTATACATCCCTTAAATAAAATTTCGCGTAAGGATAAAGGCCTTCTTCAGTCATCCTTTCGAGCACTTTCCTTTTTACTTCAAGGCTTGTTTTTGCGACGTCCATAAGGTGTCCGAGCCTTTCAAAGAATTCTTCTTCGGTTTTTGAAAGAAAACCGATTCTCGGCATGTTTATTGTAACTACACCAATGGAACCCGTCAGGGGGTTTGCCCCGAAAAGCCCTCCTCCCCTTTTTCTGAGCTCCCGGTTGTCCAGCCTTAGCCTGCAACACATAGAACGTACATCTTCGGGCTTCATATCGCTGTTGATGAAATTAGAAAAATACGGAAGACCATATTTCGCGGTCATCTCCATTATCCTGTCCACAACGGGGTTTTCCCAGTCAAACTCCTTGGTTATATTGTAGGTTGGAATGGGAAAGGTGAATATCCTTCCGTTTGCGTCTCCTTCCATCATTACTTCCGCAAAAGCAAGGTTTAACATGTCCATCTCTTTTTGAAACTCTCCGTAGGTCTTATCCATAATTTCTCCACCGATGATTGCTGGCTCCCTTGCTATTATTTCAGGCGGGACAAGGTCTAAGGTAATATTTACAAAAGGAGTCTGAAACCCCACCCTTGTGGGGACGTTCAAATTGAATATAAATTCCTGAATTGCCTGCTTGACTTCTCTGTAAGACAATCCGTCGTAGTAAATAAACGGCGCAAGATATGTGTCAAAATTGCTCAAGGCCTGTGCCCCTGCAGCTTCTCCTTGAAGGGTATAAAAGAAGTTAACTATCTGGCCTAAGGCAGACCTAAAATGTTTGGGCGGTTTGCTTGCAACCTTACCCTTTACACCTGTAAACCCGTTTAAGAGCAAATCCTTTAAATCCCAACCGCAGCAGTAGACGGATAAAAGCCCTAAATCGTGAATGTGAAAATCCCCGTTGATATGGGCATTCCTCACTTCTTCGGGATATATTTTGTTAAGCCAGTATTTTGAAATCACAGCACTGGAAATGTGATTGTTAAGCCCCTGAAGGGAATATCCCATGTTGCTGTTTTCGTTTATTCTCCAATCGGCCCTGCCTATGTACTGGTCGACGGTTTCTTCAATATCCAAAAACAATTTCTTAAATTCCCTGATATCCTGATGCTGCTTTCTGTAAAGGATGTAAGCTTTTGCAGTTTTTGCATGCCCATTTTCTATCAATACCTTCTCAACAATGTCCTGGATATTCTCTACTGTAGGTATACTTTCCGTGAACTTCTCTTCGAGGATATTTATTACCTCATCGGTTAATTTAGATGCCAAATTTCTATCACTACCACCTACCGCCCTTGCTGCTTTGAATATGGCGTTTTCTATCTTTTTTCTATCAAAATCCTGTAAACTACCATCCCTTTTAATTATTTTATTTAACATTTTTAAAACCCCCAATTACTATTCCATTATTTTCCAATAGTATATCGCATATCTCTTTGTTTATTTTATTAAATCTAAATTTTGTAGTCAAAGCATATTTTTGGGCTGTATAAACATTTTAATAATCTAATCCATAGTATTTTAGTAGACTTTTTGTTATAATTTAAAAAAAACTTTTTAATAATTTTTTCATGGAGGGATTAAATGAACGCTGAAGAAAGAAGAGCAAAAATAATTGAAGTTTTAGAAAAGACAAAAAAACCCATTCCCGGAAATGAGCTTGCAAAGTTGTTTAACGTTACAAGGCAAATTATTGTTCAGGATATTGCGATACTCCGCGCTTCGGGAAAGGATATATTTTCAACATCTTCGGGCTATATGATAGAATCTTCCCAGCGCTTAATAACAAAAAAGGTAGCATGTCGCCACAGTCGAAAGGAGTTAAAAGAAGAATTGATGACCTTTGTGGAATGCGGCTGCAAGATAGTGGACGTGATTGTAGAACACCCCATTTATGGCGAACTTCACGGAATTTTAATGATTTCAAATTCTAAGGATGTAGAAAATTTCCTAAATAACCTTGAACAAAAGGAAGCTGCCCTCCTTTCAGAATTAACCGGTGGAGTACATCTTCATACAATAGAAGCCATTAATGAAGATGCTATAAATAAGGCAAGAATGATACTAAAAGAAAAGGGAATATTGCTGGAATAAAAAATTACAAAAATAGTTGACAATGCAGCTGTATATACAGTAAAATATCTGTAAGAGATGGATAGGAGGGAGTTTCCGTGTCTTCAAAAAATATTATAACCGGGGCGCTTTTGACAGCCTTAGCACTAATTATACCACTTTCTTTCGGGGCATATCTTAGAATATACATCCCGCCCTTTTCAGCCACTCTCGCATCTCATGTGCCCGTAATGATTTCCTTCCTAATTAACCCCCTTGTGGCCGGAATGGTTGGCTTGGGTTCTACTTTGGGCTTTTTAATTATGATGGGCCCAATGATAGCGGCAAGGGCATTTATACATGTAATATTCGGCATAATAGGCGCTTATCTTGTTAAAAAAGGCGTTTCCTTTGAAAAAGCACTGATTTTGACAGCTCCAATCCATGCCCTCGGAGAAGCCTTAATAGTACTGCCTTTCGGTGCGGGTATGTATAAAGCCTTTTATATTGTAGGAGTGGGAACGCTTATTCACCACTTTATGGACAGCGGAATATCAGTGGTTTTGGTAAGAACTGTGCTTTCAAAAGCTATAGCGAAAATTAGATAAAGCCTTTATAAATTTGACTTAAATAAAAAAATAAATTTTGAAAAATTTTCACCCCTTAAAGTAGATTTTCTACTATCTTTAAGGGGTTTCATTATTTATGTTTATAGGTTTTATATTTAAATTCGATATTTTCTTTTATCTTTTAATTTATTTTTATCAATTGTTTTTTGCTTTTTACTGCTTCCTTTTCATAAAAGATTTTTTATAACTTCTTCGATTAATTCAGGCAAAACCTCAAAAGAATACTTTACGTTTACCCTTTCAGTAAATTTATGGGCATCCTTACCAAATGGGCCAATATTGGCAACAGGCAAATTAAGCTTTAATATAGACTCAAAGGGTAAAGAGTATATTTCACCATATCCAGGCATATTTTTTGTCAGTGCATCAATGGCTTCTCTTTTATCAGGTATCGCAAAATAGCTCAAATCCGAAATATATGGATAAAACTTTTTTACCTCAAATTCATAATCGTATTTTGATTTTGCTTTCTTTACCGCTTCAATAATTGCAGTTATAAGCTTTCTTCCTCTTTCATCTTCTGATTTTACATAGATATGAGGATAATAGGGTGGAGAAAAATAAATAATAACCACCGGCATCCTATAGGACCAGTTTTTGTGAACTTCCCTTACCATCTCCAAGCTGAAAAGCCTCTCATCAATATTTTCCCTCAGAAGTTCTTGTTTTTTCTTTTTTAAAATTTCATCAATTTTTCCTTCCGTTTCTTCCCATACCTCTTTATACATTTCCTCAAAGGTTAAAACCCTTGGTTCAAAAGGAAGCTTTTTAAAAGGCTGGCCTGTTGCCTCGCAGTAGGTTTTATACTCTTTATTTAATTTGTTTATTACATTTGTAAAGGCTTTATAGGCTTTATTTTTTAACTTATCGATAACTTCATCGGGAGTGCTTATATAGGTTGAATAGTTTAAATATATATAGGCTTCGTTGACCGTCTGCACGGAATATTCCTGTTTTAAATCCCTCATGCATAGGCTTATAGGAGGAAGTGATGCCTCATTTTCTACCACATCAGAAAGTTCAAAGGAAAGGTCCACTTCCTTAAGAATTTCCGAAGCAATTAAGTTCGCATCAAGACCTTCAAAAGCCTGACCAACATGGGTTTCCCTACCGTATATATAAAAGCATGGCAAGAGTTTTCCTACCGTTCCTATGTAAATATATTTTTTTTCATCCCCCGTAAATTTCGGTGCCATGTAATCGGTATCTATAACCGCCTGATAGGAAAATCCGTACTTCTCTTGAAGTTTTAATAAATCGTCTACTGCAGAAAGAACTCCCTTTGAATTCCCCTCTTCATCCGCCAATGCCAAAAATACTATATTGCCTTTAAAATCTTTAATGTTTTCCGTTATCTCTTTTAAAAGACCTATTTCTACAGCTACACCTGCCTTCATATCAAAAATTCCCCTGCCGAAAAGCCAATCATCCGAATTCATATCCTCAATGACATCTTCATCTAAACTCTTTGTTTTTAGCTCATCTTTTAATTCATCTGGGCAAAAAGCAAATTCTTTTAAGTTTCCGTAATCTTCTACACCCACCGTATCCATATGCCCTATTAGGATAATCGTATCATCAATGTCTTGCTTTTCGCCTTTTACAACAGCAATAACATTTTTTCTCCCCAAGGAATCGCCTTTAATATCGCTAAGGAATAAATTTCCCGGATGTTTCTTAAAATATTCTAATTTACTCAATTCATCGTAAATAAGGTGTGCTATTTTAATTTCCCCATCGGTCCCCACAATACTGCTTTGCTCGGTAAGCTTTTTTACAAGATCGACTAAAAATTCTTTCATTTTAAAAATCACTGCCTTTCCTTAATTAGTACTCCATGAATTATAATTCAAAACATAAACTTTCTTAAAATATAAATATATTAAAAATTTCGATTTCATTAAGGATGATTGAGAATACCCAATTATTATTATAACAGAATTTAAGCTCATAAGGATAAGGCTGTTGGGCATGAATAAAATTCCAACAGCCTTACTTTTTAACTTTATATAAACTTTTATCTACTCAAATCTCCTTAATATTTCTTCCAAAGTAGGTTCTCCAATTTCCTGAAGTTTATACCTGACCCTCACCGAAGGTTTATTGATGTTTATTACTCTTGTAAGGTCTATGGGCGTTCCTATAACTACGGTGTCGCATTCTGCTTGATTTATAGTTTTCTCTAATTCTCTCATCTGCTCTTCACCGTAACCCATTGCGGGAAGGATTAAGGAAAGATGCTTATATTTTTCATAAGTGGTTTTTATACTTCCCACAGCATATCTCCTTGGATCGATAATTTCTAAAGCACCGTATTTTTTCGCTGCTACATAACCTGCTCCATAGGTCATTTCACCATGTGTCAGTGTAGGACCATCTTCTATAACTAAAACCCTTTTCCCTTTAATTTTCTCCGGATCTTCTACAAATATAGGAGAGGCTGCCTCGACAACAATAGCCTTTGGATTCACCGCCTCGATGCTCTTCCTTACCGCATCTATTCCTTCCGGAGGTGCAGTATCTATTTTATTTATTACTAAAACATCTGCCATTCTTAGGTTGGTTTCTCCCGGATGATATTTTAGTTCATGGCCGGGCCTGTGCGGGTCAACCAAAACTATATGGAGGTCGGATTTATAAAACGGAAAATCGTTGTTCCCTCCATCCCAAACTATAATATCCGCTTCTTTTTCTGCTTCTCTTAAAATGACTTCATAATCCACTCCGGCGTAAACTACTATGCCCATATCAATATGGGGCTCGTACTCTTCCCTTTCTTCAATGGTGCATTTATGGTAGTCCAAATCTCCATAAGAAGCAAACCTCTGGCACACCTGCTTTGACAGATCACCGTAGGGCATCGGATGCCTTATAGCGACTACTTTTTTACCCATTTCTTTTAAAACCTTGCATACTTTCCTCGTCGTCTGGCTCTTTCCTACTCCCGTCCTGACAGCGCATACGGACACTACCGGTTTTTTTGATTTTATCATTGTGCTCTTGGGTCCAAGAAGTTTAAAATCCGCTCCCGCGCTTAATACCCTCGAAGCTTTATGCATAACTTCCTCATGGGATACATCGCTATAGGCAAAAACTACTTCGTCCACATCGAGTTCCTTTATTAAGCTTTCCAATTGTTCTTCGGGATAAATGGGTATTCCTTCGCTGTAAAGCCTTCCTGCTAAATCTGCCGGATATTTTCTCCCTTCAATATTTGGTATTTGGGTAGCGGTAAATGCAACCACTTCATAATAGTCGTTGTTTCTAAAGAAAGTATTGAAAACGTGAAAATCCCTTCCGGCTGCTCCCATGATGATTACCCTTTTTCTCGACACTTAAACCCCTCCCTGCAGCTTTTTATAATTTTTTTTACACCTGTTGATATTTTATATAGCAAAATTCATGCCACTTAATTTCCCTCATTTACATCATTTATAATGCTGAATATATTTAAAATTTATAACAAACAATTTTAGTTTTTTGCATATTTTTCATTTTTGCGCAAAATTATTTTGCAGTAAAATCCTTTTTGCTTATTAAAAATATAGATTTTAACTTTTTTAAAATTTTTTTTATAAATTGTTTTCAATTTCATCACAATATCATCATAAAATGGGTTTATACTAAGAATAAACAAGAATAACAAGGAGGGATTTTTAATGATTAAAAAGTTTTTTGTAATGGGGCTTTTGATAGTTTTTATCCTCGGTATAGCAACCTTCGCTTATGCGTTTCCTAAAATGGGAACCGGAAATGTTCAGGGTTTAAAAAGCCTCGACCTCACCGATGAACAGATCAAAAAAATAGTAGATATAAGAACACAGTATTTTGAAAAAATGCAGACTTTAAGAAACGATATGGCAAAATTAAATTTTGAGTTGAAGAATCTATACCTCCAAAAAAATCCGGATCAAAAATTGATCGATGAAAAGGTTTCAAAAATCAACGAATTAAGGAACAAAATGCTTTCCTTAAAGCAGGAGGAATTCGAAAAAATCAAGGGAGTTTTAACCTCAGAACAGCTTTCAAAGCTTCAGAATCAAAGCAGTTTACCCGGCGGTTTTAAAGGAAAAGCTGGACGCGGTTTTGGAGTTAGAGGTTTTGGTGGCAATGGTGTTTGTCCATTATACTAACAGTCCAATTTTATTTTAAAATAGCCCTTCGGGGCTTTTTTTATTTGACTTTTTTTTGTAATTTTAATATAATTTTTTTAGAAAATTAAACATTCTTTTTGCTTTAAGGTGCCCAAAAAAGGGAGAATAGGGAAGACCGGTGAAATTCCGGCGCGGACCCGCCACTGTAAGGGGGATTTTCCTTACAATTATGCCACTGGGAAACCGGGAAGGCGTAAGGAAGATATGAACCCGAGCCAGGAGACCTGCCTTAAAGCAGAGCCAGTGGATGATGGTAAAGTCCACGGTCTAAAAAATTTAGACTGTGGGCTTTTTATTTTTAATTAAAAAATGAGGGGGTTATTTTAATGTCCAAAAATCTCAAAAAAATAATTTATATGGCTTTATTTATAGCTTTAAGCTACATTGGAGCAAATATTAAAATACCAAGCCCTACAGGCACGGTGGCCTTTGACTCAATGCCTGGTTTCCTTGCAGCATTATTACTTGACCCTTTAAGCGGCGCTGTATGTGCTTTTTTAGGTCACATTTTTACAAGCCTTGTGGTGGGGTTTCCTCTCACTCTGCCCCTGCATATTTTAATAGGAATAGAAATGGCTGTTTTTGCTTTCATTTTTGGAATAATTTATACGAAAAATAGTTACATCGGTGATGTTATAGCTATTCTATTAAACGGTGTTGCCGCTCCTGCAAGTTTTATTCCTATTAAGGGTTTCGGAAAACCCTTTTTCTTAGCAATGGTTGTACCCTTATTGGTAGCCTCTTTTGCAAATATATTTCTTGCCGATATGGTATATAGAGGTATAAAAAAATTGACGGGTGATAAAAATGTTTTTTAATAAAATTAAGACACATAGAGATGCGGCTTTAATCGAATTGCCAAGTAGTATAAATTTAGCCATTTCTTGCGATTCAGCAGGGGGAATAGGCGATAAAGAAAGGGATGTGGTAAAAGTGTCTCCTTACATTCTCGGAAGGTTCACTTCAAGGGTAGCTTTGATGGAAATAATTTCAATTAATGCCGAACCTATTGCTTTAAGCGTCTGTATAGCAGCAGAACCTCATCCGACAGGTGATCTTATCCTGGATGGTATTAAAAGCGAACTTAAAGAGATAAATAAAGAAAATCTTCCAATAACGATTAGCACGGAAAAAAATATTCACACTGTACAAACGGGGTTGGGCGTGACGTGTATAGGAGTATATGAAAGAGAAAACCTCCTCGTGGGTAGGGTAAAAAGGGGTAACAAGATATATGTAGTGGGTATTCCAAAAGTAGGGAATGAAGTGAAATTGGAAGACAACGACATTTTTGACCTGAAAACCCTAATAAAATTGAAAAATTCAAAGGAAGTAAATGAAATAATACCTGTGGGTTCTAAAGGAATTTTAGGAGAATTAGAAAACTTTTCATCAAATACTTTGTTGAATTACAGGCTCTACTATCCACTGCCTTTAGACATAAAAAAATCCGCAGGCCCATGCACCTGCACGATTATTTTTGCAGAAAATAATTTGTTTTTAGATCTTTCAAAACCGTTACACCTTATAGGCGAAGTTGTATAAAATCCTTTAACTTTTAGCCTTTTCAGCTTTCTCAATAGCTTTTTCTAAATTTTTTTGAGCTATCATGAACTTTATCTTTATAAGATTTGGATCCCTTGCCTTTAGAGCCTCAATAAGGTCCTTTATCGTAAATTCAGTCTTTTTATTCAAAACAGGGTCCTCAACCACCGCTTTTGCATACTCCCAAGATTTGACCGCTTCAAGAAGATCCTTTTGAGATTCTTCAAAACTGCCTTTTAAACCTCTGTATGTGGCAGACCTCACATAAAACAAGGTCTTTTTTGCAGGTCCTGCCGTTTTTTCTTTTGGGTCTTTATAATACCTTAATAAAATCCCGTATAAATCATTTGTAGAAACAATGGCGCCGTATAAATCCTTTTGGGTAAACATCATCGTTAGCTGGTTCAACTTATCATTGAAAGTATCGAGCTCCTCTTCTCCAAAACCTTGCATCGCAGCCTCTCCCCGGAAATCATCCCATATATTGTGAATTACAGTTACTTTTTTTTCGAATTTTTCCCAGTCAGGCTCTTGTTTTTGTCCTCCCCCTCCTTGTCCTTGTTTTGATTGTCCTTGACTCTCTTTCGATTGCTCCTTGTCTTTATTTGAACCCTGCTGTCCTTGCTTACTTTGACTTTGTTGACCCTGCTCTGCAGGAATTATTTTTTTAAAAAATTCCCCTTCCAAATCAGTGATTAAAGAATTGACTTCCTCTTCCAATTTTCTAAGCAAATTGTCAACCTTATTACTTTTTTCCGAACCGGAATTGGGGCTTGATTTTTCCTGTCCTTTTGAACAACCATTGATAATACACAAAATTAGAAGTGAAAATATGAATAAGTAAAAAAATACCCTTAAGGTTTTTGAGGGTTTCATAAATAACACCTCTTTTCTAACCTTAAGAGTATTTTTCCTCAAATGTTTCATTTTTATTTATGAAACAGCAAAGGTCAGCTCGCCTTCTGCTACTATATCTTCACCAACGTAAGCTGTAGCTTTTCCTTTCCCGACACTCCCTTTTATTTTTAAGATGCTTACTTCCAATGTTAATGTATCACCTGGTAAAACCCTTTTTTTAAACCTCATATTATCAATTCCTGCAAACAATATTAATTTGCCTTTATACTTTTCGGAACTTAATAAAGCACATGCTCCTACTTGAGCAAGAGCCTCAACGATTAAAACCCCGGGCATTATGGGGTTGCCTGGAAAATGCCCCTGAAAAAAGGGTTCGTTAATGGTTACATTTTTTAAACCTTTTGCGTATTTCTCAGGTTCGATTTCCAATATTTTATCAACAAGTAAAAAAGGGTATCTATGGGGAAGGGTTTCCAAAATTTTTGTTGTATCAAGCATTCCTGATTCTCCTTTTTCTGTGATAAATTATTTAAAAACAAGATTGTTTTCAATTATAAGCCTCTTCTTGTTTATCTATATACTTAGAAAGGTCTCTATAAAGCTTTTCTGCAATACCTAAACTTTTGCTTTCCGAAATTTTCTCCGCAAGGGCATCAATAAAAAACGCATTTGCAACCTCAAAGGAGAAATCTTTGCTTTGCCCCAAAGGAAAATCCTTTAACGCTTCTTTCAAAAATTGTTTCAAAATAAGGGCTTCAAAACTTTTACAAGCCTTTTTCAGTTCATCCCTTTTATCTTTCGTGTGATTTGTCTTACTTAAATTTAAAATATTGGTTGATTTATATCCTTTATAGTCTACAAAATTTTCTATATTCAAAATAGGTTCCCCCTAAATGCTTACCTTCTTAAGTTATTGGCCTCACCCAGCATCTCATCGGAGGCCTGTATCGCCTTCGTACTTATCTCATACGCCCTTTGAGCTACAATTAAATTAACCATTTCTTCTACCACCTGAACATTTGACATTTCCAAAAATCCCTGTAAAACACTTCCAAACCCTTTGTCCGTCGGATCCTGCTTTAAAATATACTCTCCCGATGCAGAAGTGGGTTCAAAATAGTTATTCCCTACTGATAGCAAACCCGCAGGGTTTAAAAACTTAGCAAGGCCAATCCTGCCTATTTCTTGAATATTGCCGTCGATATCCTTGCCCGTAATCACTCCATCGGCTGATATGCTTATTTCCGAAAGTTCCTCTGGGATAGTTATGTAATCCTCATCCGCACTTAAAACCTTATAGCCTTCCGAAGTGACCAAAACCCTTTCCTGCCCATCTATTGAAATCTTAAAAGAACCATCTCTCGTAAAAAGCTTGGTCCCATCCGGTTTTTCTACTACAAAGAAGCCGTCTCCCTCAATGGCAAGGTCGAAGGTATTACCCGTTTGTTGCAAATTCCCTTCGGTAAAAAGTTTTGTGGAAGCTGAAGGCCTTACGCCGTGGCCAACCTGTAAGCCAGCAGGCGTTCCGCTCCCTCCTTCGTATACATCGGGCCTCCTTAAGGTTTCATAAATCAAATCTTTAAATTCAATTCGACTTTTTTTGAAGCCGGTAGTATTTACATTCGCAAGGTTGTTGGCAATAGTATCCACATTGAGCTGCTGTGCAAGCATACCCGAGCCTGCACTCCATAGTGCCCTCATCATAGCTTTCCCCTCCTATATTCTGTTTTTTGGATTATAAACGTAAAGCACTGCCTCAGTCATTCGGCAGCTGGAGGGGCCTCTGCAGAGCAGTCCAGCCCCTATTTTATCACCTATATTTTGCCCAATTCATTTACCGCAAGCCCAAGGGTGTCGTCCATTGCTTTTACTGCCCTCTGACTTGCCTCATAAGCCCTGAAGGCATTTATCAATTCTACCATTTCATATACTGGATTTACATTAGATTTTTCAACAAATCCTTGTAAAACCTTTGCATTTTGCGGACGAGGCTGTAAGGGAGAAGAATAAAGCCCTTCGCCCACCTTTTCAACTTCATTGGGTTGAAAGGAAACTATGTTAAAGGCATCCTTCCTTTCTCCCTCTTGGAAAATTTCCCCCTTCTCGTTGACGGTGAAATCCTTATTCTCTAATTTTATCGGCCCATTTTCTCCCATTACATTATAGCCTTCTTTTGTTACAAGAAACCCTTCGCTGTTTAAAAAAAAGCTTCCATCCCTGGTGTACCTTAATCCCTGAGGGGTAATTATTGTAAAAAAGTTGATAAGACCCGGCTCTTCATCTGTCAATGCAAAATTTAACGGGTCCTTTGTGTCCTCCAACATGCCCTCCGAGGAATCAAAATAAATTCTATCTAAATTCACTCCAAGAGAGATTGTACCAACATAGGAAGGAAATTCTGTAGAAACCTGGGGCTGACCTTCGTACCTATAAAGTTCCATACTCGGGAAGGAGCGAAAAACTGCTTTGTCCCTTTTAAAACCGCGCGTATCGATATTAGCAATATTGTTGGAAATCACATCAACCCTTTCTATGCCTTTCTGCATCCCGAAAGCGGATATATAAAGGCCTCTTATCATTTATGTTATCACCTCCTCAAAGAAAAAAGGGAAATCTTAACCCCTTTATTGGCATCTAAAAACTCCAGTGCTTTTCCAGCCCCAAGAGCCACACAGGAAACGGGGTCTTCAGCCACATACACAGGAATATTAGTCTTTTTGGCGATTAATTTGTCAAGGCCTCGTAATAGAGAACCACCTCCTGTCATCACAATCCCTCTTTCCGTTAAATCCGCGGCTAATTCCGGTGGGGTTTTTTCAAGTACATTAAAAATGGCTTCAATTATGCGCTCAACGGGCTCTTGTAAGGCTTCAGAGGTCTGGAAAGATGTAATTTTTATGGTCTGCGGAAGCCCGCTTATTAGACTCCTCCCTCGGATTTCTAATTCTCTTTCCTCTCCCTCTTCAGGGTAAACAGTAGCTATGCTCATTTTTACTTCTTCTGCTGTTCTTTCACCAATAGCTAAATTAAATTCTTTCCTAACATATTTCATTATTGCTTCGTCAAATTTGTCACCAGCAATTCTAAGCGATGTCCCGCACACTATGCCGCCCAATGACAAAACCGCAATATCAGTAGTGCCTCCTCCTATATCTACGACCATGTTCCCAACGGGTTTTGAAATATCTATACCTGCCCCAATGGCAGCTGCCACAGGTTCTTCAATTAAAAAGGTCTGCCTTGCCCCTGCTGCCGTAGCTGCTTCAATAACAGCCCTTTTTTCCACTTCAGTGATTACAGCTGGAACACACACCATAACTCGAGGCCTTATTAATTTCTTTTGTATTACCTTGCCTAAAAAATGTTTTAACATTAATTCCGTAGTAGTATAGTCTGCAATTACTCCTTCTCTCAACGGCCTTAAAGCCACTATATTTCCTGGTGTCCTACCGATCATCCTTCTTGCCTGTTCACCAACTGCAAGGAGTTTGCCGGTATCCTTGTCCAATGCAACTACAGAAGGTTCCTGGAGCACAACACCTTTGCCCCTAACATATACGAGTACAGTAGCAGTCCCTAAATCAATTCCTATATCCATGTTAGATTATGTAACCTCCTGTTAAAAGTGTATTTATATGCTTATATAAAATTCTACATTCTAAGTAAAAATCCTCCTTCTATTAAAGATTTAGATACTTCTTTTTAGTAGCTTTACCTCCTCTTATATGTCTTTCTGCCTTGTTAAACTCCAGCACTTCTTTAACCTTCATGGCTTTTAAAGGATTAATTTCTACAAGCCTTTCTGTAATATCCTTATGGACGGTGCTTTTGCTAACCCCAAATACTTTTGCTGCCTGCCTTACAGTAGCCTTCGTCTCAATAATATAAGAAGCTATGGCAAGAACCCTTTCTCTCATATAGTCCTTCATCGAAAAAAGCTCCCCCTTCACCCCATTAAAATACTTATTATATATATATGAGCCATACATTATTTGTAGAAGAAAAAGCATGGCATAATGCCATGCTTTTTTTAAATTTATAAAATTTATACATTTTTGAAGAACTGTTGTGGGTCTATGTTTTCGTTGTTCTTTATTATTTCAAAATGAAGGTGGGGAGGATCTTCTGATTCATAAGGAGCAGTATTGCCTACACCTCCTATTATTTCTCCCTTTTTTACCTTTTTACCCTTTTGAACAAGCTTATCTGACATTAAATTGCCGTAAAGGGTCTTTATGTCATTTCCATGGTCTATAACCACAACCACACCCAAAATGGGGTCGTCCTTTTTGATTTCAACAACTGTACCCGAAAGTGCGGCTTTTACAGGAGTCCCCAAATCAGCAGCTATGTCAATTCCTTTATGTACGCACCATTGATTTAGGGTTTTTGAATATATTAATGTATCCTTGCTAAATTCTGTTATAATTTTTCCGGTAACGGGAAGAGTAATTAAATTTAAATCTGCTGTCTCCTTTACCTCAACTATTTCCTGTTTAGAATCCTTAATATTGCTATTTTGTTTTGCAACCGTCCTTATGTTCCCACCAGCTTTTTCTGATACTAATGTGCTCTCTTTTTTTATATTTTCCTTCTTCTCTTCCGGTTTTAAGCTGTATTCCTCCTTTAACTTAGCTTCATCTAATGGTTTTTCATTTAAATTTATTTCCCATTGTTTTTGCCGTTCTTCTGCTTTGTTTTCTTCTATATCCTTATGGCTAAAATAGTATAAATACCAAAAAACTCCGTTTGCCGTAAACAAGATGATCAAAAAAATTATCAGCAATCCTACTCTTAATGAGGGCCAGCGGAAAAATCTTTTTAAACTCCCTGTTGTTTTCATTCTTATTCTATCGAAAATTCCCAAACTTCATCACCTCATTAAGAGTATGGCCAAATTTTTTATTTTTATACATTTAATGTAAATTATTCGTAAAATTTTTGAATAACCACTCCCGTATAATAGTGTTTTAATATATCAATAAAATTACAGCCTCTTTTAGCCATGTAGTTTGCACCATATTGGCTCATACCAACCCCGTGACCGTATCCTATTGTAGTAAACCTTATTTCATCCTTTTCTCTCACCCATGTAAAATTTGTAGAATTTAATTCAAAAAGCTCTCGTATATCAGTCCCTTTTGCCTCGATATTTCCTATTTTAATTCTTTTTATTCTGCCCCCACTGCTTCTTTCCAAAACCTCCATCTGCTTTTCAGGATTTTTGGGGTCTATAACTATATTAGGCCATTTTTCTCTAAACTTTACTACCATCTCTGATACAGGTATACTTTTTACCGACAAAAATTTAGGTGAATCCTCTTCCCCCGGGCTTGACACACTTCTAAGATAAGGAATGTACTTACCCCAAACATCTTCGGAATTTTCCGTTCGCCCTCCGCTTGTAGAATGAAAAAGGGGATCTATAGGTTTACCATCGTATAATATGACCAAACCTTTTGTAGCTAAAGTAGCTTGATTTATTTTTGAATAAAAATGATAAAAAGCAAATATCCCCCATTTCTTAATCATTTCTGTTTTAGAAATATATGCTTGGCAGTGAGTAGGGTCATCGCAAACATCAGCTCCCGGGTGCAAAGCACATCCGCTTCCTCCAAAATTTATCATTCTTTTTACTGCATAAGTCCTTGCAGCTACTGCTTGGGCTTTTAAGGCCTCAATATTAAAATTTGCAGGCATTTCAGCTGCCACAACTCCCTTTACATACTCTTCCAAAGGTAACTGCTCTATTCTACTTTTCGAATTTATGAATACATTAATTTTTACTTCCCTACTTGCTTTTTCATTCCCCTTTTCCCTTGAATCAATAAATTCCTTTTTTTCTATTGAACCGCAACCTTTTACTGCCAAAGCAGGAATCCCAATAATGATTACAAACATAAAAAAAACTAAAAATATTGTTATTAAATCATTTTTTTTCATAAAAAAGCCCCCTGTTTAGTATTAATTTTATTTTTAAGGGGGACCAGTTATGAAAAAATTAAAAAGAGCCTTTAATCGGCTCTTTCTATTCTTGCTCCTAAGGAAGATAGTTTTTCAATAATATTCTCGTACCCTCTATCCACATGATAAGAATTTAATACCTCTGTAACTCCATCCGCTGCAAGACCTGCTATAATTAAAGCTGCACCAGCTCTTAAATCAGTAGCTTTTACAGGTGCACCGGTAAGTTTTTCCACTCCTTCTATAACCGCGCTTCTACCCTCTATTTTTATTTTCGCTCCCATTCTCTTAAGTTCTTCCACATGCATAAATCTATTTTCAAAAACTGTTTCAATTACCATACTTGTCCCCTTACACAAAGTAAGATATGCCATCATTTGAGCTTGCATATCTGTAGGGAATCCCGGATATGGCATAGTTTTAATATCAACAGGATTAGGCCTCTCGTTACCAATTATCAAAATTTTATCTTCTTCTTCGTAAATCTTACAACCACATTCCATTAGTTTTGCAATTACTGGCTTTAAATGCTCTGAAAGTACATTTTCAACAATAATTTCGCTCCCAGTTATAGCACCTGCTACGAGGTAAGTCCCTGCTTCTATTCTGTCAGGGATGACGGTATAAGATATGCCTTTTAGTTCTTTTACCCCTTCTATTTTTATTATATCAGTTCCTGCTCCCCTTATCTTTGCTCCCATGGAATTTAAAAAATTCGCCAGATCAACTATTTCAGGTTCTTTGGCAGCATTCTCTATGACCGTCTGGCCCTGAGCAAGGACCGCTGCCATCATTATGTTTTCGGTAGCTCCTACGCTGGGAAAGTCCAGATATATCGTCGTCCCTACCAATTGGTCAGCTGTAGCCTCAACGTAGCCGTGACCCAAATTTATCTTGGCTCCCAACGCACTAAAACCTTTTAGATGTAGGTCTATAGGTCTGCTACCTATAGCACAACCGCCAGGCATTGAGATTTTAGCCTTTCCAAACCTTGCAAGCAAAGGCCCCATCACTAAGAAAGAAGCCCTCATTTTTCTTACCAACTCATACGGGGCTTCAAAGGAATTGATATCTGCCGAATTAATAATAAATTTTTTTTCCTTTTGGGTACACTTTGCCCCCAATGCAGTGATAACTTCCTTCATTACATTTACATCTTCCAGCTTTGGAACATCTTCAATTACGCTTTCACCTTGTGTTAAAAGAGTAGCCGCAAGTACAGGAAGCACTGCATTCTTTGCACTGCTAACTTTAACCTTCCCAGATAATTTTCTCCTGCCTTCTATAATGAATTTTGACAATCTTTTTCCCCCCAAAAAACTAAAATTCAGCAGTTAAGACGGGTACACCTATCCATATAATAGTATTATTTTTTTCTTCATCCTCAGATATTTCTACTTCAACATTATAAAGTTTATCCATTATTAAAAGTCCTTCTTCAAATAATTTGCTGTATCCTCTAACAACAACCCTTTCGCCATCTTTACTAACATCGAAATACTCTATATGTAGTTTTTTATTTAATTCCTCAATTAAATTATTTTGTCCATTAATATCTAATTTACTATAAATTTGACCATAAAAACAAGTGGTTTTTCTTGATTTTCCACCATTTTTTTCGATTACTTCTTTGATAATTTTTTTCATTTCTTCTAATTTTTTACTATTATTGCTCATTACATTTATTGCAATAAAAGTTTGCCCTTCCATCTCAAAGCCGGGGGGAATTTTAAAACTTTGAAGAGCAAGCTTTACATAAGTATCTTTCTCCTTATAGCCTTCTGCTAATATAAAGCTGCTTTTTTCTCTTTGTTCTTCCTTAAGATCCGAAATTCCTGTGAATAATACCGTTTCTACATCTTTAAAAAGGGACTTTAATTGTTCAAGGCTTTTATAGTCCTTAGATATTAAAGACCAATCGGTTAAATTATACGTAATATTTTCTGCTTTTATGGATTTTAAAAAATCGTATACTGCTTCATCCCCAATTTTTTTTGAATAAGAGGCAGCGTAAATATAGTATGCTGATAGAGTAGTAAGCAAAAAAATAATCATCAATGTAATAAGTATTTTTACAACCTTCATTTTATTTTCTCCTCCCAAATTAATTATTTACGGATTTATATAATACTATGCAAAATATATGCAAAAATTTATATCTACAATAAATTTAACTATTAATATATATTTTCATAATAATTTGACTTCTAAACGCATTTTCCTTTGAAAAAGAATAGATGTTTTTGTCACTTTAAAAAAATTTTTTATACACTTTGCGACAAAATATAACGAAAAAACCGCTGCCATAGCAATCGCTACAGCAGCGGCTTTATTTTTAAAAATTATATATACTCAACAAGGGGTTATCCTTTCATGACCATTTCTTTAATCTTCATCAAACGGGTTCTGTTGCCCCTTTCGTTTTCATCAAGCTTCATTGTTATATATTTTATTGTCTCTTCTAATTGAGGAATCATGACGTATTCCAGAGCATTTACCCTTCTTCTTGTTTTCTCAATTTCATCAGCCATAAGCTGGCAGGACTTTTCCATTTCCGCAAGTTTTATCATTTTGGGAAGAAGTTCCGCTAAGGTAGAAATCGCGCTGTCAAGTTCGCCAGAAGTATTAGAAAATCCATAAGGATAAAGGCTTTTTACCTCGCTTTTTTCAATAATTATTTTAGGAATATTTACGCTCATTATATTCTGGCTTTTAACATTAATTCCCACAGTTGCTGCAGGAATAAGTAAGCTCTCTTCTAAAACCTTGTCGGGCATTTGGCTTCTTGCCATTGTGAAATTTTTAAAAGCCTCGGCAAGCTCTTTTTCAACCTCTTCCCTCAACTCTTTGTTTTGTTTTACCATATCGATAAATTTTTTTATAAGCTCGTCCTGTTTATCCTTTAAAAGCTTATGGCCCCTTTTCGCAGTAACAAGCCTTCTTTTTAACCTCGTCAATTCCATCCGGGTAGGATTTACCCGCAATTCCATAACTATTCTTCTCCTTTTTTAGGTAAATATTTTTCAATATATTCATCCCTGATTCTCTTCAATTCAGCCTTTGGCAATATGGTTAAGAGTTCCCATCCGATGTTAAGAGTCTCTTCTATGCTCCTGTCTTCATCCTCCCGCTGTGCCACGTATCTCTTTTCAAATTCGTCTGCAAATTTTGCATACAATTTATCCGTATCGGATAATGCTGCTTCTCCAAGAATTACAGCAAGTTCTTTTGCTTGTTTACCGCGGGCATAAGAGGCGAAAAGCTGGTTCATTGTGTCGGCATGATCCTCTCTCGTTTTTCCGCGGCCAATACCCTTGTCTTTCAATCGGGAAAGAGATGGCAAAACATCGATAGGAGGATAAATTCCCTTTCTGAAAAGTTCTCTGCTTAAAATTATCTGCCCTTCGGTGATGTACCCGGTAAGGTCCGGGATAGGATGAGTTTTATCGTCTTCGGGCATAGTCAATATTGGTATCTGAGTTATGGAACCTTTTTTACCCCTAATTCTCCCCGCTCTCTCGTAAATTGTAGAAAGGTCGGTATATAGGTAACCGGGATATCCCCTTCTTCCGGGCACTTCCTTTCTTGCAGCAGAAACTTCCCTCAATGCTTCACAGTAGTTCGTCATATCGGTTAAAATAACAAGAACGTGCATATCCTTTTCATAGGCTAAATATTCGGCACAGGTAAGGGCCATTCTCGGAGTTGCTATTCTTTCAATTGCTGGGTCATTGGCTAAGTTTATAAATAGCACTGAGCGGTCAATAGCCCCTGTCCTTTTAAAATCGCTTATAAAATAATCCGCTTCCTCGAAGGTGATACCCATAGCTGCAAAAACTACTGCAAATTTGCTTTCCGTACCCAACACCTTTGCCTGCCTTGCTATCTGAGCTGCAAGTTGGGCATGGGGAAGTCCTGAACCGGAAAATATGGGAAGTTTTTGCCCTCTAACCAGAGTGTTTAAGCCATCAATAGCAGAAATCCCCGTTTGAATAAACTCGGAAGGATAGTCTCTTGCTGCAGGGTTTATGGGGCTGCCGTTGATATCCAACTTCTTTTCAGGGATTATTTTGGGCCCGTTATCCTTCGGCCTGCCAAACCCATCAAAAACCCTGCCAAGCATATCCAAAGAGACACCGAGTTCTATACTCTTCCCCAAAAATCTCACTTTGCAGTCGTTTATATTGAGACCAGTAGAACCTTCGAACAACTGAACCAGTGCTTTGTCGCCATCAACTTCTAACACCTGTCCTCTTCTTAATTCTCCGGTACCCGTTTCAATTTCCACAAGTTCGTTGTATTTTACACCTTCTACTCCTTCTACCAACATTAGAGGTCCTGCTATTTCCCTTGCTGTTTTATATTCTTTAAGCATATATTTCACCCCCTTCGAGGAGCTCTGCGATTTCCTGCTTAATCTGCTCTTCAATCTCATCAAAAACGGCTATATCCTCTTCTTTTACGTATTTTGCCCTTGCTATCCTTTCTCTCACCGGCAGTTTCTCCAATTTTGCAAAAGGCGCTCCCTTCTCCAAAGCCTTTTGAGCTTCTTCGTAGAATAAAAGTATCAACTTCAGCATTCTAAACTGCTTTTGAAGGGAGGTATAAGTATCAACTTCGTGGAAAGCGTTTTGATGCAGAAAATCTTCCCTTATAGAACGCGCCACTTCTAATATGAGCCTATCCTTAGTGGAAAGGGCATCTATACCTACTAACCTTACTATTTCCTGTAGGTTCGCTTCATCCTGTAAAAGCCTAATAGCTGTTCCCCTTAATTCGCTCCAGCTCTTATCGATTTTATTATTCATGTATCTTTCTACGGTATCTGAATAAAGGGAATAACTTGTTAACCAGTTTATTGCAGGGAAATGCCTTGCATAAGCAAGCTGTGCGTCCAAAGCCCAGAACACTTTAACAACCCTGAGTGTAGCCTGAGTAACAGGTTCAGAAAGGTCGCCACCCGGAGGAGAAACCGCTCCCACAACGGTAAGGGCCCCTTCCCTTCCATCCTTTCCAAGGCATATTACTCTGCCAGCTCTTTCGTAAAACTCAGCTAAACGCCTTGAAAGGTATGCCGGATAACCCTCTTCACCTGGCATTTCTTCAAGCCTTCCAGACATTTCCCTCAAAGCTTCTGCCCAGCGGGATGTGGAATCCGCCATCAAGGCTACACTGTAACCCATGTCCCTGAAATACTCAGCTATGGTAATGCCTGTATAAATAGAAGCTTCTCGAGCAGCTACAGGCATGTTTGAAGTATTTGCTATGAGTACTGTCCTTTTCATCAAAGGTTCCCCTGTTTTGGGGTCTTTCAATTCTGGAAATTCCATTAAAACGTCCGTCATTTCATTACCGCGTTCGCCGCATCCTAT
Source organism: Thermovenabulum sp. (assembly GCF_049701175.1). Taxonomy (GTDB): domain Bacteria; phylum Bacillota; class Thermosediminibacteria; order Thermosediminibacterales; family Thermosediminibacteraceae; genus Thermovenabulum. The sequence continues at coordinate 14,378 of NZ_JBNATW010000008.1, read as the reverse complement.
ATATACTACTATTTCTGCATCTGCCCATTTTGCCAGCTGATGCTGTACTACAGTTTTACCGCTTCCAAAAGGTCCGGGGATACAGGCCGTTCCACCCTTGGTTACCGGGAACAGGGTATCGATTACCCTCTGCCCAGTAGCCATAGGAATTTCAGGTGGTAACTTCTGTTTATATGGTCGTGTCTTTCTTACGGGCCACTTTTGCAGCATTGTCACATCAACTATTTCACCATTGTCTTTTCGTATTCTCGCCACTACGTCTGTTACCGTAAATTCTCCTTCTTTTATTTCTTCCACAACACCCTCGATATAAGGTGGTACCATAATTCTGTGTTCTACTATTACCGTTTCTTGAACGGTGCCCAATATATCTCCACCTGTGACCCTTTCTCCCTTTTTCGCAACAGGTTTAAAATACCATTTCTTTTCCCTGTTTAAAGCAGGAACGTCTATACCTCTTGTAATAAAACTTCCTGCTTGGTTTACAATAACATCAAGAGGTCTTTGAATACCATCAAAAATACCCTCAAGCATTCCCGGCCCTAACTCAACGCTTAATGGTTGGCCCGTAGAAACCACAGGATCACCTGGCCCGATTCCCGACGTCTCCTCGTATACCTGAATGGAAACCCTCTCTCCTCTAATCTCGATAACCTCTCCTATAAGTCCTTGCTGCCCTACCCTCACTACGTCAAACATCTTTGCTTCGGGCAGATTAGTTGCTACCACAAGCGGACCGGAAACCTTGACTACTACACCCTGGCTCATTCCCTTCCCTCTCTTTCAAAAATTATATCTACTCCAATAGCTTTTTCTACAGATTTTTTAACACTATTAATCCCTATGCCCAAAGTACCTCTGTTGCTCGGTATTAAAGTAATAATTGGGAGTAATTTTTCCCTAAAGGTGTTTAGCTTATCTTCTAATTTTGCTGCAAGATGTTCGGTAATAAATATAACAGCATATTTCTCTTTTGTAAGCCTGATAAGATTTTCAAAAGCCTCCTTCTCATCTATGGCAGGGAAGGTATCTACCCCTATGGATTTAAAGGAAAGTACCGTATCTTTATCCCCGATCACTCCTATTTTATACATAAAGCTCTCTCAACCTCTCTTCTATTAAATCTTCACTGATACCATTTATCTTCCCTACCAAAATCAGCCTTAATATCTTTATCTCATGTTCCTTGGCTCCTAAATATCCAATTACTGGTTCAACACCAAAAGGCTTATAAAGTCCTTTTTTAAGATAATTAATCAAATAATTATCCATTAATTTTTCGTACAATGACGGATTTTTGGTTAAAGACCAGTTTTCTATCCCTTCTTTAACAACTTTATAATAGTCCTTTGAGGAAAAAGACTCTACAAAATCCTCCATAGATTCCTGAAATTTTTTCTCGTAAAAATCTTCAGGAACACTTCCGCCAGGTAATATAGCCCTCTGAAGAGCCCTTAAATCCATATTCATGTTTTTTATTCTTACAAAGGTTTTTATATTTAACAAATCTACATATGCATTGTGATACTTCTCTAAAAAGGGTTCCTTTATTTCCTTTACGAGCTTTGCTAATTCTTCAAAAAGGAGTCTATCTATATATACGTCAATTTGCTGGGGATCGTGAGTTTCTTCATAAATTGCTACAGCTTTTTCAAAAGAATCTATCATGTCTTTGGGTAAGTCGGTAGACTTTTCTTCAGAAGCAAGTTTTAAAAAATATTCCAAGGGCACTTCGCCGAGTTTTGAAAAATACTCCTTTTTTATATCTCCCATTATTTTACCTTTAACGCACACCTTAAGGTTATGGTAGTCGTATTTTAAAGTAAAATACCTTATTATTTTTGAGTCTTTTATAGAATTTCCAATAACTCGAAAGGTTTTTAATAAATTATTTTCCAAAACCTCCTCAAATTCATAGATGTTGTCCAAATCGGTAAAATCCTCAGCATAAGCAGTGTCTCCCAGTGCCTTTATTACACCCTCTATTGTATCAGCTTCCATAAGCCTTTCCACAAGGTTTTTGTTTAATAACTTTGTCTCAAGAAGCCTTATCCTGCCGGAGGCGTATAAAAATTCCTGCTCCCTTGGCATAATATCACTCCTCAAACAGGATTTTTGCCACTTCTGTTTCCAGCTCTTCCCTCTTTACTGCAATTAAGTATTCAAAGGTACCGTTTATTTCTATATTTTTTGACCTTAATATAAAGCCTCCGGAAATATCTTTTGAATATGAGGTTATTTTCAAATTACCTTGTTTTCCTTGCTTTTTCAGTTCCTCATTTACCTTCTCGATAAATTCTTTTGTAATCCTTTCTCTGTCATTTTCAGCAACAACTACTTCTTCATCCCCTGCAGCACTTTGAATGAGCATTCTAAATATCAGATTTTTATAACTTTCATCATCCATTTGCCTTATTTTATCCTTTGCTTCTTTAAAAACTCCGTCTATAATTTCCTGTTTTGCCTGTAAAAGTCTCTTTTTTTCTTCCAATTCTGCCATGGAAATTATCTTTCTTTTTTCCTCTTCTGCTTGTTTTTTTGCTTTTTCTATAATTATATTCTCTGTTTCTTCGGCCTTTTTCTTTGCCCTTTCATATATTTCCTGAGCTTTCCTGTCTGCTTCACTTAATATTCTGGCCTTCTCCCTTTCGGCCTCCTCTATAATTTTTTCCTTTATCCTTTCAATACCCTGCATTTTAAGCACTCCTTAAAACTTAATGCCGAAAAGCATAAGGATTGAAGCAAGGAGTGAAAGAACAGCGTAGGTTTCTACCATAGCCGCATAGGTAATACCTTTTGCTAATTCTTCTGGCCTTTTAGCAATTATACCTACACCTGCAGCTGCTGCCCTTGCTTGAGCTATAGCTGAAAGAAGTCCTACTACGGCAATTGGTAAACATGCAGCGAAAATCAATAATCCCTGATGTAAGGTCAATGGAATAAGTCCTCCACCGAGCAATCCAATTTTTTGCATTGCAACGAATGCTGTCAGAAGTCCGTAAATTCCCTGTGTACCAGGAAGTGCCTGAAGAATCAAAGTTTGGCTAAACTTGTTTGGATCTTCGGTTACCACCCCTGCAGCTGCTTCACCAACCATACCTACTCCTTTTGCCGAACCCACACCCGGCAAAAATACAGCCATAGCAGCTCCTAATAGTGCAATTACTTGACCAATTGTGATTTCCATAAATAAACCTCCTCCTTATGATTCAAATGTTAATAATTTATAAGTTTTTTATAATTTTTTTCTGTTATTTGGTTAAGATTATTCACTTATATCTACATAATTTGTTTTTACCCTAAGCGGGTCAAAGGGCTTTCCACCACCATCGTAGAATTTACCGAAAAACTCAATATACTGGAGACGACTGCTGTGCACATAAGCGCCTAAAGCATTTACCGCTATATTGAATATGTGCCCTCCAGCCATTATTAGAAACATGAAAATATAACCTATTAAATTGACACCCACCAATCTTGCCATGGTATTTATTACCATTGCAATAACTCCGGTTGCAAGCCCTAATGCTAAAAGCCTTGAATAGGATAAAACATCGCTTAAATAACCTGTCACATTGTAAAGGCTAAGAAGCCCTGAAGTAAACTTTTTGATTATTCCCTTCTGAGCTCTACCCTGTGTTAAAACAAGGCCTATAGCGCCCGCTAATGCCACATATTTTGCAAAACTTGATGTTTGAGGAAAAGCAAGCATTATAAGCCCACTTAAGAATACAAGCCATAAACCTTGGTCCATTAAAGCATCTGCTATTTTACCGTTCCTTACATTTTTGTAGCCATTTAGAATAATGCCAAAATATATTTGAATTAACCCAAAGGTAAAGCTAAGATAAAGAACTGACAGTGGATTTTCAAGGGGATTAAGCCACAAAGGAGGTAATTTAATTAAATCTCCAAACCAGCTACCGAAAATAGCTCCCCAAATAAATGTGGAAATACCGCCGAGGAACAGAAGTTCTACAAGTTTTCTTGCCATTCCCGAAATCTTTAACTTCATCATAGCTATTCCCATGAGGAGGGCGAGCACAAGACCATAGCCTGCATCGCTTACCATCATGCCAAAAAATACGAAGTAGAAGGGTGCCATAAATATATTGGGATCGATACCTCTCGGATCGGGAAGGCTGTAAAGTTCAGTAACCAACTCAAAAGGCTTAATAATTCTCGGGTTAGAAAGCAATACCGGAAAGTTTTCATCATCTTTGGGGTCTTCAAACTCAATGTAGAGTGTATTTGTCACCTTTTGTAAGCGTTCTCTTACTTCTTCAACCTTTGGTTCAGGAACCCATGCTTGCAGGTAAAAGGTGCTTTCCGTATCCTGCGCCTTGAAATAGCTCAGCCTCTTTTCCTTTTCTACACTGTAATAATCGTATAAAATCTTGAAAGGCATAAGATATTCAGCATAAAGACTAATCTCTTTTGTAATTTCTGTTCTTATTTTTTCTATTTGGTTCAGCCTTTCCTTCATTTGGTCGATAAGTTCTGATGGGGTTCCCTTCATCTCAGAAAAGTCGTATATATTCACCGAAAATTCCTTTATAAGAGCCTCTACTTTTTCCTCGATTTCCTTGTGAAATACTATTAAAATATACGATTCATCCTTACCTTCACTTACCAAGATAACCTCTAAAGGAAGCTCTTCTTCCTTTGACCTAGCCATAAAGTTTTCATAAATACGTTTTGGAATAGACCCCGCTATAAACCTTGCTTTATTAGTTTCCCCTAATTCTTGCAGTGGAATATCTAATTTTTCCCAAGGTTTTAAAAACTCCAAATGGTTATTAATTTTTGCCTCTTCACTCTTTAACTGCGAAAACTTCTTGTCATATTCACCTAACTTGTCTATTTCTAAAAAGTATTCATTTTCTTTGCTTATAATTTGCTGGAGGTTTTCCCTTTGGACTTTTGGCTTGCCTGTTAAAATAGGATTTTGTTCTTTTACAAGGGGCTTTAAAAGGTCAATGGCAAACCTAAGCCTGTTTAATTTTGTTTCTATTTCACTAATTTCTTTACCAAAATCCCTTACTTCTCCTTCTTCTTTAAGGTCAATAACCTCTGCGGCCCCAAGCTTCTGGAGCACATCTAATATAGCATACCTTTCCTTTTTCAAGCCAAAAAGATGCATTTTTTTCATTTTAACTATTGCCATAGAAATTCACTACCTTTTCCAAAATTAATTGAGAGGCTTTCTCTATTTTGGGTTTAGAGTGATTTATAATTTCTTTTATCTTCTCATCATATCTTGATTTTATATTCTCTACCTCTTTTTCAGCCTCCTCACGAGCCTCTTTTATTAATAAAAGTGCTTTCTCCTCGGAATCCTTTTTGACATTTGACAAAAATTCTTCTGCATCAGAACTTGCTTTGTTTATTATTGCCTTTGCCTCTTTTTCTGCTTCTTCTATTATTTTTTTCGCTTTTGACTCAGTTTCTCTTATCTCATCAAGGTAATCCTTCAATAATCTACACCTCCTTTTTATCGGCGGTTGTTTTGGTTTTTCTTGAATTCCTCGGATAAAATTCGATACGCGCTGGCCACCCCAGAAATTATTCCAATAGCCACACCTAATAATAAAAATAAACTTCCTGTTTTAAATTTTCTATCTAAAAAAGCTCCAAAATAAACCCCAGCGCCTATCGGAATAGCAAAGTTAAAACCAATTTGTAATATTTGAAATATTTTTTGTAGGGATTTTGGTTCTTTCATATGCGTAATTATACAATAATACAAAAAAAATTTCAAACCGCATTTTTCTTAAATAATTTATTTTAAATTAATTCTTACCAATTTAATCTTTTAAAATTGCCGATTTTGTGATTGTGATATGTTGCACTTATTTCATTAAGATATTTATTTTTTTGTACTCCCTTTCAAATTTTCTAAAACACTTTTCTTTTCCCTTTTTTCTTCACCTATTTTGTCATTGTCGTTTATTTTTTATCCTTTTGTTTACCTCATTGCTTCTTTTGTTTTCTTGATCGCTTTTTTGTTCATTCTTTTGTTCATTCTTTTGTTCATTTTTTTGATCTTTTTCTTGATAGTCTTTCTTCTTTTCTTCTTTACTATTTCTGTTTTCTCGTATAAATCTTTTTATTTCCTTTGTTTCCTTTTGTTTTTCTATATTCCCCTGATTCTCTTTTACCTTTACATTATCTTTATCCGTATTTAAATTATTGGAATTCTCCCTATTATTTATTAAATCTTTTACTTGATTGTTCGTCATACCTTTTAAAAGATTCTTAATAGATTGCTTTTTGACTTCTTCCAGCGAAATATCAGGCTTCTTTTCCTTTATTTTTTCATAAATATACAGCTTACCTGGTGAAATACCTATCTTTTTTGCGTCATTATGTTTTTGAATAGAAATCTCTTCAATTATAACATCTACATTCTCCGATTCTTGTGCATCAGCAGCTTTAAGACCAGGTAAAGAATCTGCCATCATTTTTACCCCGACATCACTTTTATCCTTGTCTTTTTGCACCGCTTCCTTTACCGCATTTTTTAAAGTCTCCTTTATTTTTTCACTAATTTTTGCATTGTCCTTACAGGATATTGTGAACATTACTGCAGGCTTTTCACCTTCCATGTATTTATTTTCTTTTGCCTTATTTATCACCAGCTTTACAGCCTCTTTTAAAGTTTTGTTTTTAAAAGCCTTCTTATCTCCAACAATGTTTGCACCATCTTCATTATAGAAGTTTACGTCAATAACCCTTTCTAATCTATTTACCTCAAATTCTAAACTTGGATTAATATCTATGGATACATACATTACAGGAATCATCATATTATAATATATTGAAAATGCTATAATACTAAATATCAAAAATACTGCAGCATAAAGAGCTAAGTTTCTCGTATAATAAAATACCCCTTCTCTCTCAACTTCAATTTCATCTCCTACGTTATAAAAGCATTTACCCTTTAGTTTTATAACCTTAAAATCCCCGTCTTTACTTAAAACAACCGCCTTATTTCCCTTTATCTCAAGGATTACTCCCTTCAATCTTCAAACCTCCAGTCGACATATTCTTTTAAATAATAATACTCCCCTCTTAAAATTAAAACTCCCGCTATAATATAATTTCGACATCTCTCTATCTTTTTTCTATGTATTTTTGTGCCCGAAGCAATTTTTTCAACCGGTAAATATTTCTTTTTTAAGAGTATATCTAATAATTCGCGGTTTTCTAAAATATAATGAATAATCTTGCTACACTCTTTTTTTGTTGCTTTTATTTTGGGTGAACTTTTAGCAACATCAAATAAAGAAATACCGAATGTTTCTAATTCCCTTTTAAATGCCTCTATTTCTAACCTTCTCTGATAAGAAATTTCTTCTTCTTCATATAGCTCAAAGGAGCGCATTCTGCTAACTTCTTCAAAAGCGTCATTCTCTTCATCTTCACTATTATCTTTTATCAGAAAAGCTACCTTGGCTTTTTCTCTTTGTTCCTTTCTATAATAATCAATTAATCTATTTTTAATTACTCCTCTTGCAAAGGAAAGAAAGTTACCTTTATCAATATCATATTTCAAAATGGCTTCATTGAAAGCAATAAGGGCAATACTTAACTCATCATCGCTTCCGTATTCTACTTTTCTTCCTAAAAAATTTTCTACACAGGATGCAACAAAGGGTTTGTATTCTTCTATAAACTCGTTTAACTTTTCCTTTTCATTTTTTATGCTTTTAACCCTTTCGTTTATAGAATTAAACTCCATTTTTTGTCCTCCTGGAAATAAAAAAGTCGATTATTTACTGCTAAATCTAATCGGATATTTTTCTATTTTATACATAATATTATACCAAAATATAAACGGTCATTTTATATAAAAAAGCGGGCATTTCCTTCAAATACCCGCTCTAATTTTAAATGTTTTTAGGAATCCTCCCCGGGATGAATTCTTCGGGTTTTTCTTTTTTTATCCCAAAATAATATAATATGCCTTCTACTATCCTTTTTGATGCAAAACCGTCTCCGTAAGGGTTTACTGCATTAGCCATTTTTAAATATTCTTCTTTTATATCCAGTAAAATCTTAGTTTCTCTTATAATATCTTCAATTTCAGTTCCAATAACTTTTACAGTCCCAGCCTCAACTGCCTCGGGCCTTTCTGTTTCATTGCGTAAAACTAATACGGGTTTTCCTAAGGATGGGGCTTCCTCTTGAAGGCCACCCGAATCGGTTAAAACAAGAAAACATTTTGCCATGAGGTTGTGGAGTTCATCGGTATCAAGGGGCGGAAGCAAAATAACATTTTTCAACCCCTGTAAAATGCTATGTGCAGTCTCCCAAACAGCCGGATTTAAATGTACGGGGTAAATGATGTAAATATCTTTTTCCTGCGATAACTGCCTTAATGCAATACAAATTTGCTCTAAAGGCTTTCCCCAATTTTCCCGCCTGTGAGCGGTGACGAGTACAACTTTATTATTTTTATAATCTAATTTATTTAATACGTCGTTTTTAAAAATGTAGTCCCTTTGAACAGTAGTTTTTAAAGCATCAATTACAGTATTCCCCGTTACAAAAATATTTTCTTCTTTGACTCCTTCTAATATAAGGTTTTTCTTAGCTGTTTGTGTTGGTGCAAAATGAAGGTCAGCTATTGCCCCTGTAAGTTTTCTATTCATCTCTTCAGGAAAGGGAAGCCATTTGTTGTGGGTCCTAAGACCTGCTTCTACATGGCCTACTTTTATGTGCGAGTAAAAAGCGGCCAATGCACCAGCAAATGTTGTGGTTGTATCACCGTGGACCAAGACTAAATCAGGCCTTTCCTTTAAAAAAACCTTTTCCAAACCCTTTAGTGCATTGCAGGTTATTTCTGATAGGGTTTGCCTTTCCTTCATTATATCCAAATCGTAATCAGGTCTTATACCAAAAAGGCTCAACACCTGGTCGAGCATCTCCCGGTGTTGAGCTGTAACCGCCACCTTACTCTCTATAAATTCGGATTTTTCAAGTTCTTTAACAAGCGGCGCCATTTTTATTGCTTCTGGCCTCGTCCCAAAAACAGATATAACCTTTATCCTTTTCAAATCCCATTCCCCTTTACATTCCTTCTGATTTTTTGCTCTGGGAATTTAGCAAAATCTTTCCCATATAAGTAAAGGTAAATAATCCAACAATCAGGGCAAGCAGTGCCTCTTTCATTCCTATTTTAACCATTAAAATTGCACAAAGCCCCAGTACAACGCTCATCGAATACAAGAATAATACGGCTTGCCTTTGGGTAAGCCCGTTATCTATTAACCGGTGGTGTATATGCCCCCTGTCCGCCTGCATTATGGGTTTACCGTTAACAAATCTTCTAATTATGGCAAAGGCCGTATCAAATATGGGAAGCCCCAGTGCAAGCATTGGTACAATTAATGCGACTACCGTTGCACTTTTGACTGCCGCATCAACAGCGACCGATGACAATACAAATCCCAAAAACATCGCTCCGGTATCTCCCATAAAAATTTTTGCTGGATTAAAATTATAGGGTAAAAACCCTATGCATGCACCAGCAAGGAGCGCTGTAAAAATAACGGGATTGCCCTGTTTCAAATTCAGATTGACCAAAAGCATGGTTATTGAAGCAATTGCGGAAATACCTGCAGCAAGCCCGTCAAGGCCATCTATAAAATTCAACGTATTGGTTATACCCACAATCCAAAATAGGGTAATAATTACACTGTATTTTCCTATATAAAACATGCCTCCAAAGGGGTTGGTAATCCACTCCACCCTGATGCCAAAAAGTATAGGTATTAAAGCTGCTGCTATTTGCAAAAGCAATTTTACTTTGGGGGAGAGGCTGTAAATATCATCCAATATTCCAACACCTACAATCACCACTGCTCCAAGCAGTATTCCCTGAACCGAAGGATTTTTCAATGGAAGTGTTAAAAGGGCTGCAAGCATAAATCCTATAAAAATTGCGAGCCCTCCAAGCCTGGGTATAGGCTCTTTATGAACCCTTCTTGCATCTTTGGGAATATCTATAGCCCCCAATTTCCATGCCCATTTCATGGCAAAGGGTGTAAAAATATAAGAAAGGGCTGCTGCCATGAAAAAGGCGTACAAATAAATAGGCACACAAATCGCTCCCTTTTATTTTATAAAATTGCCTCTTTTATTTTAGACCAAGCCTTGACTTTTGTCAATTTTCATCGTATTTTTCAAAGGTTATTTTTGCTTCTTTAAGAAGGTTAACAGCAAATTCATCCGGGTATTCTCCTTTAAATACAATTCTTTTTATGCCTGCATTGATAATCATCTTTGCACACAGTGCGCAAGGCTGTGTGGTTACATAAATCGTTGAATCTTTTATACTGCTCCCCAAAGCAGCAGCCTGAATTATTGCGTTCTGCTCTGCATGTAAACCCCGGCAAAGCTCATGGCGCTCCCCCGAAGGCACTCCTAATTTTTCTCTTAAACACCCTACTTCTTCACAGTGCAATAATCCCGAAGGAGCACCATTATAACCGGTAGCCACAATATGCTTATCCTTTACTATAACTGCTCCTACCTGCCTCCTTAAACAGGTGGACCTTTTCGAAACTACTTCGGCTATTTCCATAAAGTAACTGTCCCATGATGGCCTCATTTTTAAATACCTTCTTTTTTACTTTGTACCAAAGAGCCTGTCACCTGCATCACCCAAGCCGGGAACAATGTAACCGTGGTCGTTCAGTCTTTCATCAATTGCAGCAGTGTATATTTCTACATCAGGATGTTTTGAATGTAAAGCCTCTATGCCTTCCGGTGCAGCAATTAAGCACATGAGCTTTATATTGTTTGCTCCCCTTTCTTTTAAATAATCTACTGCCATTGTAGCAGAACCGCCCGTTGCAAGCATAGGATCAAGGACGATTAATTCCCTCTCATTTACATCCTGAGGAAGTTTGCAGTAATATTCTACGGGTTTTAGTGTTTGTGGGTCTCTGTAAAGCCCTATATGCCCTACCTTTGCTGCAGGGATCAATTTTAAAAGGCCGTTCACCATTCCAAGCCCTGCCCTTAATATAGGAACAATACCTATTTTTTTACCAGATATCATTTTTGCTTTGCACGGGCCTATGGGTGTCTTTATTTGAACCTCTTCAAGGGGCATATTTCTAGTAACCTCATAGGCCATAAGCATGGCAACTTCTTCCACCAATTCCCTAAATTCCTTTGCTCCAGTATTTTCATCCCTTATCAAGGCTAATTTATGCTGTATGAGCGGATGGTCGAAAACAAATACCTTTTTCATAAAAAAACCTCCATTTCATTTTTATAAAATTACATTTGACTATACAAAGGAAACCTTTCGCACAAAGCCCTCACAGCTTTTTTCACTTTTGCTACTTTAATTTCTTCCCCTTTTGCTGTTAAAGTTATATCAATTAGCTCTGCAATTTCTTCCATCTCCTTTTCCTTCATTCCCCTTGAAGTTAGTGCAGGAGTGCCTATTCTTATGCCACTTGTAACATTAGGCTTCTCCGGATCATAAGGAATGGCATTTTTATTTACGGTTATTCCTACTTCATCTAAGTACTTCTCTGCTTGTAATCCCGTAAGATTTTTGTTCCTCAAGTCAACTAAAATTAAGTGATTGTCTGTGCCTCCCGATACTAAGTTGTATCCCTTTTCTATAAGCGCTTTTGCCAAAGCCTTTGCATTTTTTACAATCTGCTCTTGATAATACTTAAACTCTTCCGATAGGGCTTCCTTTAAACAAACCGCCTTTGCAGCAATAACGTGCATCAAAGGCCCACCTTGAATGCCTGGAAAAATCGCTTTGTCTATAGCTTGAGCGTATTCCTTTTTGCAAAGTATCATGCCACCCCTTGGGCCACGCAGGGTCTTGTGCGTAGTTGTAGTCACAAAATCGGACACGGGCACAGGGCTTGGATGAAGTCCTGCAGCTACTAATCCTGCAATATGGGCCATATCCACCATTAAATACGCTCCTACCTTCTTTGCTATTTCAGACATCCTTACAAAATCTATAATCCTTGGGTAGGCGCTTGCTCCTGCTACAATCATTTTGGGCTTGTGCTCAAAGGCTAATCTTTCTACCTCATCGTAGTCTATGTAACCAGTTTCCTTTGATACCCCATAAGGTATAAATTTAAAATACTTTCCGGAAATATTTACAGGACTTCCATGGGTTAAATGACCTCCGTGGGCTAAATTCATGCCCATTACGGTATCTCCCGGGTTTAAAAAAGCAAAGTAGACCGCCATATTAGCTTGAGACCCAGAATGAGGTTGAACATTCACATGTTCTGCTCCAAAAAGCTTTATAGCCCTCTCTCTTGCTAATTCTTCTACAATATCTACGTATTCACATCCACCGTAATACCTTTTACCGGGATATCCTTCAGCGTATTTGTTTGTTAAAACCGACCCCTGAGCCTCCATTACAGCTTTACTTGTAAAATTTTCAGATGCTATCATTTCCAGTTTGTACTGCTGCCTTAAAAGTTCTTTATCTATAGCCTCTGCAATCTCAGGGTCCACAAGCCTTAACACATTCATAAAAAATCACTCCTTTAATCTTATTTTTGATCCTTTTCATATTTTGTAATTTTATCCACCCTTATTTTATGCCTTCCGCCCTCAAAGTCCGTCTTTAGCCATTCCTCAACAATTAATAAAGCAAGTCCTGGGCCTATAACCCTTCCTCCCATAGCTAATATGTTTGCGTCATTATGAAGGCGGGACATCCGGGCGGAGTAAACGTCATTGCACAAAGCTGCCCTTATGCCTTTTACTTTGTTAGCAGCAATTGATATCCCTATGCCTGTCCCACATATAAGTATACCCCTATCGAATTCCCCCTTTGCCACTTTTTCTGCGACTATATAAGCCATGTCGGGATAGTCTACCGGATCTTTTGAAAATGTCCCAAAGTCTTTATATTCGTAGCCCTTTTCTTTCAAAAACTCCACAACCTTCTCCTTCAACTCGAATCCTCCGTGGTCGCTGGCAACAGCGATTTTCATTACTATTACCTCCATTTTTCATTTTTCGCTTTTTTGTTCAATCTTTTCTATAAGTTTTTCTAAATTTTCCCATAGTTCTTCAGCTACTTTTTTGTAGCTTTCAATACCCATTCCGTAAGGGTCCTCTATATCCTCAAAATCGCCTTCATTCACAAATTCCGTTAATACAAACACCCTTCCCTTCAATTCTGGAAAATTATTCAAAATATAGTCTCGCTGGCTTTTTGTCATTGTAAGTATCAAATCTGCATTAAGTAGATTTTCCCTTAATTTTTTTGCCCTGTGAGCGCTTAAGTCTATACCTTTCTCTTTCATTACCTCAATAGCTTCAAAAGAAGCGGGCATTCCATCTACTGCCGCGATCCCACAGGAATCTATCTCAATCTCTTTTCCCTTTTCCTCTACAATTTTCTTAAATATCGCTGCAGCCATGCTGCTTCTACACGTATTACCAGTACATACGAAAAGTACCTTGAACATAAAAATTCCAGCCTGGTCATCTAAACTGTGCAAAACTGCACAAGTTTAGAAGGCTGGGCTATTTATAGTCCGCCCTTTCAGAGAGTGCTCATTCCCAGCAGGCGGTATTTAAGCACTCCCATAGCCCCTGCCCCAAGAAGCAGGAACTCGCGCCCTTAACCGGGTCTCCCCACTTGCCCTGAATGTAATACTCCCTTCAGGACAGAGACGTCCCTTAATACCCTCTCAGGGGAGAGTGGCGTTACCACCGCTACCTTGAGAACTCGCCAGAGATTATAGCTTGTGCTATAGGCACTAATACTTGTTCCACCCAGAGGTATTAGTGCCTTCCCTGGCTCACTCCCAAGGCTTTTTATCAGTTTTATCGCTCTGTCTATCTCCTTTAGTTGCCTTTTCTTTAGTTGTTTGTTCTTAACCGTTCTCTTTACGTGCTCTTTTAATTCCTCCAATTCGTCAGCATCTAAATCTTTTAGAATTGCCATATACCCTTCGGGAATTTGCTCTTTTAATCCAAGCCCTCTTCTTGCTATTACGTATGCAGCTGCTATGTCCTTGCTTACCATATACTGCGGTGCATATTTCAACATCCCTATCACTGATGTGTAGGCAGGATTAACCTCTATTACTTGTATACCCTTACGCTGTGCTAAAATCTTGAGCTTCTCCAGAAGCGACCGATAACTGAAATTGTGTCTTATTCTCCTCGATTTTCTTCCCGAAAAATCTCCACTTCTCCCTTTGTCCCTTATATCCAATCTCTCAATCACAATAGCTTTTTGTTTTTCTTCTGCTATCTCTACTATTTTGTGAGCGCACTGCCATCTGAAATACTCTCTCTTGTTTGAACTCCCACTTTCAAGTTCGGGCGTCGGAATTTCACCATATCTCAAC
>NZ_JBNATW010000007.1:0-91862 GCF_049701175.1 Thermovenabulum sp. | reverse complement strand
TTGAATGCCCTAAAATCGGTATTTCATCTGCTTCTCTGATCATCGCAATTCACTCTTTACTGAGATTTCGGGGTGGTTTCGCTCCACCATTTCACGTCTTTCGCCGACGCTGGTTGAGCTCAGCTTTCTCGTCTTTTCCAGTTCTCTTGCGCCGCGGGTAAAAAGTGCAGGAGGATTCTCTATGGCCTCGGCCTTCCACCGGTGTAGTTGGGTGGGATGAGCTTCATATTGGGCGGCGATCTCGGTTACGGCTTTCTACTTTAAATCCGACATCACTCCCACACAAGATTTTTATCCTAACCTACTAGGTTCACATTTGCAAAACATTTTCGATGAAATCTTTATGCTTTAATAATTATTTTTTGTTCAAAGATTTTATCATATCATTAATTACAAAATTTTCTTTTACTAAAAATACAGATTCATTATCTACAATTTTCAAAACACTTCTAACATTTGTTACAAACACTGGAATTATAAAATTCAGGAACTCTTTTTATCGAGCAGTTTAATTATCTTAGCAGGATTCCCAGCTATTATACAATTCCCATCTGGAAAACTTTTTGTCACCACAGAACCTGCCCCAACAATAGTTCGATCACCTAAAACAACACCTGGAAGAATTACACTATTCATTCCAATCCAACAATTTTTACCTATTATTACATCTTCTCCAGGTAAATGTTCATCAAGATTGTAGGGATTGTGATTTGCAGTAATAATTCCAACATTTGGTGCAATATACGTTCCTTTACCAATGTATATCCTACCGGCAAAATTTTGGAAATAATTGCCATACCCTTGGAAGTTATTGATATCACCTGGATCAAAAAAAATATTTTTAGGATTAGATATAACTATAAAAGGAGACACTGGCCAAGGAACTGCTCTATTAAAACCCAAAATTTTTTGAAACCATATTGACCGCCATACCCATATCCATCCAGTGTGAGACTTTTCAAAATATTTCCCTTTTAAATATTTGGGATCAAAAAAAATTGGCGCTAAAAATTTGAGTATTGGTATAACAACTCTCTCCATCCCGTATCAGGCATAACAACTAAAGCTCTCTTTCCAGCAAAATAAGTCTCTTTCTGTAAACCACAACTATCCGTTATTACCATAAAGCATTTTTCTAAAAGTCCCATCATACTTAAATAATCAACTGGCTCTATGACAGTAATATTTTTTAATAGAGACTCAAATCCAAATTGATTTATCATTTTTTTAGTTCTTGGATGTATTGGAAATATTACTCTCATATCATGGGCAATCTGAGAAAGACCACTCAATATATTTTTCAATTTTTCAGGATTATCAGTGTTGAAGTCTCTATGTATTGTACATAGGATATATTCATTTTCTTTAACACCAATTTTTTCAAATATAGTATAATCAAAATATGGTTTCATTTTTAAATATAAATCATACATTATATCGCCAACAAAATACACACATTCTCTTATATTTTCTTTTTCAAGATTTTTTACAGCAAGTTCTGATGGGCAAAAAAGATATTGTGAAATGTGGTCAGTCACAACTCTGTTTATTTCTTCAGGCATATCTTTGGGCTTTTGCCTTATTCCCGCTTCCACATGGGCTACAGGAATTTTTAATTTTGCTCCAACTAGTGCCCCAGCAACTGTTGTATTAGTATCTCCATATACAACAATTACGTCGGGTTTTTCTTTCATTACAACCTCTTCAAAAGCTATCATAATTTTCCCTGTAACAACACCATGACTACCTGAACCTACATTTAAGTTATAATCTGGTTTTCTCATTCCTAAAACTTTAAAGAAAACATCGGACATATCATAGTCATAATGCTGACCAGAATGAATTAGTATTTCTTGAATACCATTTTTGATAAAGTGCTCTTGTAAAACAGCTTCTTTTATAAATTGTGGTCTTGCACCCACTAAAGATATAACTTTCATTTTGACCTCCTACTTCTTCCCAAACTCTCTTGCCGGGTTCCCCACAACAATCTTACCATCTTCTACATCTCTTGTCACAACTGAGCCTGCTCCAACAAAGGCATCTTCACCTATTACTTTTCCGGGTAAAATTGTAGCATTGACTCCAATTCTACTTTTTCTTTTAGCAGTTACTCCTTTCATCTTGCTAAATCTGTCTGGATCTCTTCCAGCCGAGTTATCATTTGAAGTTGCCACGCAAGGAGCAATGAAAACCTCACCTTCTATCTCTGAATAAGCGGTGATATAGGCATTTGTCTCTATTTTGCATTTAGAACCTATTTTGCAGTAATTTTCTATTGCCACACCTCTTCCTACAATAGTCATATCACCTATTGTTACATCTTCTCTAACAGTTGCTAAATCAGCAATTAAACATTTTTTACCTATTTCACAGCCAGCATATATCACGGCAGAAGTACCTATTATACAGTCATCTCCTATCTTGCAAGGTGGTTTTTCTTGTTTGTCTTTAAAGATGCTAGTTGCAGCTCTCATTGGCTGTTTGCCAATTACTACATTATCGTCAATTCTCACATTATTGCCTATAATACTTCCCTTATAAATAGTGACATTATTCCCTATAACACAGTTATCTCCTATCACTACATCATCTTCAATAACTGTAAAATAGCCTATTTTTACATTTTGCCCAATTCTAGCTTTCTCAGATATGTAATTCATTTTTATCATTCCTTCATATCAAGTGTTGAAAAATCTTTTAAAGGAAATTCTACTGGTAAACCTGTCTTTCTTGATTTGTAAATTGCCAATACTATCTCCACAGCTTTTTTACCATCTTCTCCAGTTATGTAAGGCTCTCTATCGTTTAGTACTGCATCAATAAAATCTCTATACAATGGAGTATGACCGTATCCATATACTGTATCTGGGTCTTCATAATTAGCTTCTTTTTTTACTTCTTCTTCATCATCTAATCCATCAGCAAACTTCCAGTCAATTATTTTGTTAATAGCAACTCCGCCAATTCTTACTGTACCTTTTTCCCCAAATATACTCAATGTTTCTTCAAGATTTTTAGGATAAATACAAGCACTTCCTTCTATAATTCCTATAGCACCATTTTTAAATCGCAGTACTGCTGCTCCCATGTCTTCTCCTTCAATATTTCTTAAAAATGTGTCTGCTTCAGCATAGAGTCTTTCAACAGGTCCCATCATCCACTGGAGAAGGTCAATATTGTGTATGCCCTGATTCATTAAAGTACCGCCATCTTGTTCCCATGTACCTCTCCAGGAAGCCTGTCTATAATAATCGTCATTTCTGTTCCACCTTATGCTGGCAACTCCATGAACCAATTTGCCAAAGCGCTTATCTTCTATAGCTTTTCTCAATTTTTGAACAGTGGAATTAAACCTATTTTGATGGCATACAGTTAATTGTCTGTTATACTTCTTAGCAGTTTCAATCATTTCATCCGCATCTTTGATAGCCAAGGCCATTGGCTTTTCGACAATTACATGTTTACCTGATTTCAAAGCATTTATAGTTATTTCTGCATGTGTACCCGAATATGTAGCAATACTTACTATATCTATATCGGCTCTTTTTAACAGTTCTTGATAATCCCGATATATTTCTACGTTATTTATCTTTGCATTTTTCTTATCCAATAGCTCTATGTATCTTTTTTTCAATAATTCAGCTTTTTCAATTTCTAAATCACACAGTGCAACTAATTCTGCATTATTATAATTATTTACTATTGCTTCAATGTGCTTAAAAGAAATCCTGCCACAGCCAATTAATCCAAATCTCAATTTCCCATCCATTTTATCACCTACAGCACTTCTATTTTTTCTCTTAATTCTTTTACATTTTTTGTGGCATTTCTTGTGTCAAAGACAAATTTCGCTGTCTTAACTATATACTCATAATCGTACTTTGTGTGGTCTGTCGTAATTACAACAAGGTCAGAAGAACTGAGTAAATCATCAGTTAGGTTCTCCGAATGATACAATTTGCCATTGTGTTTGAACTCAGGTACATGGGGATCGTTATATTTTACTTCTGCTCCTTCTTTTTCTAATATTGAGATTATCTTTAGAGCGGGTGATTCTCTTATATCATCTATATCTTTTTTATAAGCCACTCCTAAAAGGAGTATAGTTGATCCATTGATAGGCTTTTTGAATCTATTTAAAATTCTTGAGATGCGCTCTACTACAAATTCTGGCATGTAATTATTTATTTCTCCTGAGGTTTCAATAAGTCTTGTGTGATAGTCATATTCCCTTGCTTTCCATGCGAGATAAAAAGGATCTATAGGAATACAATGGCCACCAAGTCCTGGACCAGGATAAAAAGCCATAAAACCGTAGGGCTTTGTCTTAGCTGCCTCAATCACTTCCCACATACATCTATACCCATGCGATAACATATAATAGCCATTTCATTGGCCAATGCTATATTGATATTTCTAAAAGTGTTTTCATATATCTTTTCCATCTCTGCTACCTTGGGACTTGATACTTCAAACACTTCACTTTCAAGGACATTTCTATAAAGAGCAGCAGCAATTTTTGTACACTGCTTTGTAACGCCGCCTACCACTTTAGGGGTATTTTTTGTATTGTACTGCTTGTTACCGGGGTCTACTCTTTCAGGGGAATAGGCTAAAAAATAGTCCTCTCCGCATATCAAGCCAGTCTCGTCTAAGATAGGTTTTACAACTTCTTCAGTGGTACCAGGATATGTAGTGCTTTCAAGTACAACCAACATGCCTTTATGTAAATATTTCGCTATTTCTTTGGTAGAGTTAATTATGTAGGATAAATCAGGCTGTTTATTTTTATCAAGAGGAGTAGGAACACATATTGCAACTGCATCCACATCTTTTAAAAAAGCATAATCATTTGTGGCCGTTAATTTTCCTTGCTCAACTACTTCTTTCAAATCTCCATCCAAGATATCACCAATGTAATTTATACCATTGTTTACTTTTTCCACCTTGTGCTCTTGAATGTCAAATCCTATTACTTTATATCCTGCTTTAGCTTTTTCCACCGCAAGAGGTAATCCTACATAGCCTAACCCTATTACCCCTATTACTGCCCTTTTACTCTCTATTTTGTCCAAAAGTTCATAGTATGTACTGTTAAATTCTTTCTTCCTCTCCACAATCTCAATCTCCTTCGTTTACAATTTTGTGCAGTGCTTCACTGATATAGTTAATCTCTTCATCAGTAATTTCAGGATACATCGGTATAGCAAAAATTTCTCTACATACTTCTTCAGCAACTGGTAAGTCGCCTTCTTTGTAGCCCAAATTAATGTAAGCTTTTTGAAGATGTAAAGGCACAGGATAGTATATCCCTGTTGCAATGCCTTTTTCTTTTAATTTTTCCATTAAAAATTCTCTTTTTTCACTTTGGATGCAGTATAAATGATATATGTGTTTGGCTTCTGGCAGTTTATATGGAGTTTTTATAACATCTGATAAATCTTTTAATAGTTCGTTATATTTATTAGCTACACTAATTCTTTGATTATTCCACATATCAAGATATTTTAATTTTACTCTTAAAATCGCCGCCTGCAGTTCATCGAGTCTACTGTTATATCCAATTTCTTCGTTATAATATTTCTTTTTACTGCCATGTTTTCTGAGCATTTCTACTTTTTCAGCTATTTCTGGATTATTAGTTACCACCATTCCTCCATCGCCATAACCGCCTAAATTTTTTGTAGGAAAGAATGAGAAGCAGGCGACATCTCCAAAAGTGCCTACTTTTTGGCCTTTATACTCTGCTCCTATTGCTTGGCATGCATCTTCAACTAAGTATAAATTGTGTTTTTTGGCAGTTTCCATGATTTTGTCCATATCACAGGGTTGTCCAAAAATATGCACTGGCAAGATGGCTTTTGTTCTTTCAGTAATTTTTTCTTCTATTAAATCAGGGTTTATATTGTAGGTATCTGGATCTATATCAACAAAAACCGGTGTAGCACCTACCTGAGAAACCGCCTCTGCTGTTGCAAAAAAAGTAAAAGGGGTCGTTATTACTTCATCTCCAGAACCTATATTAAGAGCTCTTAGTGAAAGTACTAATGCATCTGTCCCATTTGCTACACCTATTGCGTATCTTACACCTAAATATTCTGCTATTTCTTTTTCAAAAGCTTTTACTTCAGGACCTAGGATATATTGACCATTTTCTAAAACTTTTTCTATTGCCTTATCTATTTCGTTTTTTAAATTTTTATACTGTCGTTTTAAATTAATTAATTCTATCTGCATACTTAAAACCCTCTCTAGAGAAATTTTGATTTCCCTTAAAATAAAAAAATCCCCCTTACCCACCCAATTATACTAAATTATTATTTTGTATAATTAATCTTTTTATCACAAAAAATAAAAGATATAACCTTCCATAGTTCTAATTTAAATATTCCTTCAAGTCATTTTATTTTTCAATTTTTAGATGTCTTTATATAAAAGAAGAAATTTTTTCCTCCTCTCAATCCTTATAGCTTGCCGCTTCATAGGAAATCATTATTTCGTTTAACTTTTTCTCTATATCTTTAACTTCTTTCTTTACAACTCCCTCACCTAAGAGAATGGTTTTAATGGTGAGAAATATTATCTTCAAATCAAGCATTAACGAATAATTTAAAATGTAATACAAATCAAGCCTCAATTTGTTTTCAAACTCCGTATCGTAATTTCCCAAAACCTGCGCAAGGCCGGTTATCCCGGGTTTCAATAAGTGCCTGTATTTATAGAAGGGATTTTCTTTTGAAAATTTTTCTACGAACTCGGGCCTTTCGGGTCTTGGGCCTATGAGGCTCATGTCCCCTTTTAACACATTTATAAGCTGGGGGAGCTCGTCTATCCTCAAGGCACGAAGTATTTTCCCTACCTTCGTAATTCTCGGGTCATCCGCCTTTGCTATTACGGGCCCGGTGTATTTTTCTGCATCCTTTATCATGGTCCTGAATTTGTAAAGCTTAAAGACCCTGCCCTTTTCCCCTACCCTTTCCTGGACGAATAAAACAGGCCCTTCGGATGTAAGTTTTATAGCCACTGCGGATAAAAGAATTAAAGGTGAGGTTATTATCAATATCGAAATTGACGACAAAATATCTATAAAACGCTTTACAATCTTCATTCCATTGGACATATTCCATCCGGGAATTTCAAAGGTTATTACATCGTCGTAGTTGGTTATTTTACTCTTTGACAGCAAAAGCTCATATATACCCGGTATTACTATTATTTTTTTGCCTTCAAATACGGCTTTCGTTATTTCTTCTCTATAATTAAACATATTTCTTGAATCCATCAATATAGCATCAGCATCTTTTATTAAGTCCGAAATTGGCCCAATATTACCGCCAGTTGCAGCGTACCTGCAATCTATCCAGCTTTCGTCGATTTTTAGTAAACTATTCAATAGTTTTTTAGCTTCCTCTTCTTTGCTTAAAATTATTGCTTTTTCCGAACCGTTTAATTTTTTCAATATCCGCTGAATGATTACTTTTTCTACAAATATTGTAAAAAGCTGGAGTAAAAAGCCAAAGGCAAATACGCTCCTCGGGAAAGCAAAAGCGTGCAAAAAGTAGCTCGAAGCCATGCCTACGATGTTCACTATAATAAGGGATATGAAAAGGGATACAAAAACCTCTATCCCCTTTTTTCTTTCCAAATTAAATAGGTCGTAAGTGTAGAAAATGGCAAATCCTGAAATTAATATTACGGGAATTACTTTAAGGAATGCGGAGTAGTTTACTATCGTAAATTTATATTTGAATAGAGAAAATATTATTATGTAACTTGAAAAAATTAGGGTAATATCCAAAATAACATTTAAATAATATATTATTTTTCTTACCAAAGATTTACTCATAAAAACATCTCCATAATTTTGTTTATTTGAAAAAAACAATTCGTTTATTAATTATACGACATAACTTCCTATTTTCCTTCTTTATTTTTACATTTTTTACCGTTTTTCGCCGATTTTTTCCTTATAACCTTCTCCTATCATTTTATTGCAAAAATATAAATTTTCCTACTTAGAAATTAATGAAATTTTAAGGACTTTATGTTAAAATTTTATTTGTTGTTACTAATTGCTAATTATTTCATTTATTTTGGGAGGGACAATAACCGTGGAAGAAGAAATAACTTTACGAGAACTCATTGAAATCATATTAAAGCGGAAAAAAGTTTTATTATCCTTTGTCACAGTGTGTCTTATCGCCTCTATAGTTTTAAGCTTTTTTATCATCAAGCCTACCTATGAAGCAGAATGTAAGATAAATGTTTCAGGGATATACCCTGTAGTGGGTTTTCTCGGCAGCAATACCAGTTCGGTGCTTTTAAATGAAAAAACCGATAATAATTCCAATTTTCTCTTTGAAACCGACCAAATCGATAAAGACGTTACCGCAATGCTTTCATCATTAATCTCTTACCCTTATTCCTCTGTAAATAACATTAAGGAAGAAATATTAAATCCCGTTGTTATTGAAAAAACAATAAACGAATTAAAGCTTGACCCAAAAATATATTCCTATAAAACCATGAAAGAAAAAATCAGCGCGGAAATAATAAAGGATACCAGTATAATTTCTATTAAAGTAAAAGATAATGATCCCGTGGTTGCAAAAGATTTGTCAAACAGCTTAGCAAAAAATTTAAAGGATTACATAGTAGAAAAAAACAAGGATTATACCGATTCCATTTTAAATACCGTTCAAAATCTAATAAAATTGCAGGATCAAAAGATAAAAAATACCGATAATCCCAAGTCAAAGGAAAAACTTGAAAAGATAAAGGATGCATTTGAGACAAAGTACCATCTGTTGGAACTAATCCAGGAAAGCGGAATAGGAAGCCAAAAGATTACGATACTCCAGGAAGCTTTACTTCCAGAAGAACCGGTATCTCCGAAAAAAGCTCTAAACATCGCTCTTTCCATAGTTTTGGGTATTATGCTCGGATTTTTTGCTGTATTTTTTGTTGAGTACTGGGATAGTACGGGAGTAAAAAAGAATGAAGCATTAAAATGAAGTGTAAGTCTATGTCATTAAAGTTAGTAACCAGCGTTATTGTCAAAAATAAATTACTTGTTTTTTTACTACTTTTGGTATAATATTTTATTAGATAGTATATAATTTTTGTAGGAGCATATAAAATATTTGCAATAAAAGTTACTCTCCAGTATCGGCCAATACCGGAGAGTAACGATGGCGTGGTTAAATGAATTTTTTTCCGATTCCCGGTTTTGACGTTGGTATAGGTTGTGCGGATAATTCTACTTTTTATTTATGCCTTGTCTAAGGCTTATTTTTTTTTCTTCGTTAGCTCTATTATCATTACTACGAGTTGTAATAACATAATCCGGCGTCAAAGACCGGGAAACGGAGGCAAATTCTCCCACACCACTGTTTTTATTATAAAATTTTATATGTGATTATTCAACAATTTTCTATTTTTTTTATAGGAGATACAGAATGTTGTTTTTTCACATATTTTTCTTTACCACTTTTACGATTTCAAATTCTGTTAGCCCGTATTTTTCAAAGAGTTCTTCTGTATTCGCCGATTCTGCAAAAGTATCCTTTATACCCATTTTAAATACTGGAAGCGGATGCATTTCGGAAAGTATCTCGGATACCGCCGAGCCGAGGCCTCCTATAATGCTGTGATTTTCCACTGTGATAATGAATCTTACCTTATTAGCAATATTTAAAAGGGTCTCTGCATCAAGGGGCTTTATACAGTGCACACCGGCTACCAGCACATCTAACCCTTCAGATTTAAGCATATCGGCGGCAAGCAGTGCCTTTTGTACCATAAATCCGGATGCTATTATCGCAATATCTTTTCCTTCTTTAAGTATATTAATCTTTTTAAATTTAGGAGTAATTGATGTATAAACATCCGCAGAGCTTCCCCTGTTAATTCTTATGTAGACCGGCCCCCGATGTTTTATAGCTTCCTCAACTACCATTTCCATTTCAATTCTATCCGCGGGCTCCAGCACCATCATATTTGGCAAAGCCCGCATAAGAGCTATATCATCGATGGCCTGATGCGTAGGGCCATCCGGCCCTGGGGTTAATCCCGCATGGCTTCCAACCAGTTTCACGTTCAGATTGGGATAGGCAATAGATACTCTTATCTGATCGTAACACCGGCCTGCTATGAATGTCGAAAAGGAAACGGCTACCGGAATAAAACCTTTAAGTGCCAGCCCCGCACTTATCCCCACCATATTCTGTTCCGCTATTCCGCATTGTACGAATCTTTCCGGTATTTTAGAAAACATGGATGCCCTTGTCGAGCTTCCTACATCCGCATCTAAAACCACAACCCTATTATCCTTTTCTCCGATTTCTAAGATCTTTCTCCCAAATACATCCCTGATTTCTTCCATACAAGTACCACCTCTTAATTTTTCATTGGCCAAGTTCCATCATGGCCCTTTCAAAATCTTGCTGAGAAATCTTTTGGGAATGCCATTCAATTTTATTTTCCATAAACGAAACACCTTTACCCTTTATTGTATGGGCGATTATCATTTTGGGTTTTGTAACTTGAAGTTGCACAGCCGAGTCGATTTCTTCAAAATTATGTCCGTCTATTTCCACACAATGCCAGCCCAAATCTCTCCAGATTGAAGCCAAATCCCGCTTTCCGAAAACATCTTTAACAGAAGATGTCAGCTGTAGCCCGTTATAATCTATGAAAGCACATAAATTATCTAATTTTTGCTTGGATGCAAAGAAAGCAGCCTCCCACACCTGCCCTTCTTGAATTTCCCCATCTCCCAATATTACGTAGGTTTTATAAGGGCTTCCTTTTATTTTATCCGCCAGAGCACATCCTGCTGCAACAGAAAGTCCCTGGCCCAGCGAGCCCGTACTCATATCTACTCCCGGTGTCTTCTTTCTGTCAGGATGGCCCTGTAAAATGCTGTTCAATTTTTTATAGGTTTTCAATACTTCTCTGCTGAATAACTTTTTCCCCTTTTAACAACGATATTACTTTTCTTTTAACTTCCTTTGATTCTCCAAAAAAACTCCTTTATTAGGTTTTCTAATTAATGGCGGCAGTTTATTTCCCTTTAAAAATTCATCAATTTTGTCAAGATCATATCGTATTGTCCTCGGACTAACATTAAAATTTTTTGCTAATTCATCAATTTTTACCGGTTTTTCTGATAAAATTAATTTTGTAAGAAGCTGCACGCACCTTTCATTCATAAAAATTCACTCCATCAATTTTAATTTTAGTTTGTTTAGATTGTTATGAAAAGTTCAAATTTATTCAAAAAGATTGTGGCAAAATTAGATGATATTTAGATTATATTTCAACTTGCTAAAAATTAATAATAATTTCAGGAGGGACTTTCATGAAAAACTTTGTTTCTGCCGATTGGCTTTACGAAAATCTAAATAACGAGAATGTAAAGATTTTTGATGCTAGGAGCGACCTTTTCGACAGAGAATACGGGAGAAAGGCGTATGAAGATGGTCATATTAAAAATGCTGTTTTTGTCGATTTAGAGAGGTATTTATCCGGGCCCAAAGGAAAACACGGAGGAAGGCATCCTTTACCGGATTTGAAGGAATTTGAAGAATGGGTTAAGAGCTTAGGAATCGGTAAGGATACCATTGTTGTGGCTTATGATGAGCAAAAAATTGCGTCCGCAGCAAGGTTTTGCTTTATGCTCAGGCTCATAGGTCATGAAAAAAATTTTATCCTCGACGGCGGTATAAAAAGATGGATGGATAAAGGATATACTTTGGAAAAAGGAAGCGGTGAAAATGCACATAAGGATGTATCAGACTTTTCCACCGAATTTCATTTGGAATTGGTGGCGGATGTAAATGACGTAAGGGCGGCTATTGGAAGAGAAGATGCAGCTATAGTTGATTCCAGGATGCCTGATAGATATAAAGGATTAATTGAGCCCATCGATTTTAAAAAAGGCCATATTCCTAAGGCGGTAAATTACTACTGGAAGGAAAATTTGAAGGAAAACGGGGAATTAAAGGACTTAAAAGAGCTTGAAGAAAGGTTTAAAGACATCAAGGGTAAAAAGGAAGTCATATTATACTGCGGCTCGGGTATAGATGCTACTTTTAACTATTTTACCTTAGATGAGCTTGGAATTAAAGCAAGGGTGTATATTGGAAGCTTCAGCGACTGGATAACTTATGAAGAAAATGAAGTATGGACTGAGAGGGTGTAAAAAAACTTCGGCTTTTGGCCGAAGTTTTTATTTTCCACTACCAATCCTTTTTTCCGTCTTCGTCAAGGTCTAAATAATAATCCTGCACTTTTGAAATATCGTCTATTTCTTTTAATTTTACTACATTTTCTTTTGTCATTTCGTTTAATAGCTTTTCCGATTTATAGGTATAAAGGGCAAGTTCTTTTGTAGCGGTGAGTTTAACTACCGCCGGGTCGTTTTTGGGGGCTTTCCTGTTTAATTCTTTTATTTTTTCCGGAATTGTTTTGGATTTTTCCAAAAGTCCTTTTGCCTTTTCTTTATCATCTTTCATTACATACACTTCCGCTACCTTTTCGTAACCTTCGGAAAGCGCCTGCCACATCTCTATATTGCAGGGATTTAGCTTTACCGCCTCTTCCAAAACCTTTATACCCTCATCGAGCCTTCCCCTTTTAAGGTAAGCTGCTCCAAGCATCAATTTATATTTTGCGTTGTAGGGTTCTAATGAAGCTGCCTTTTCTTTTAACTGCAGGGATTTCTCAAGCATGTTTGAATTATTTTGCTTTTCACCTATGACCTCGTAAATCTGGGAAAGGTCTGCGATGAAAGAAACGGTAAGGGGATCGTATTTTTTTGCCTTTTCAAAGTATTCTATAGCTTTTGCCCCATCACCCTGTTCAAGGCTTCTTACTGCCGCCTGTCCGTAGTTGTAGCCCGTAAAAAGTGTGGTGGAAATCAATATGAATAATACTGCGACAATAGCAAAAACTGGCTTTGAAAAGCTAATAGCTTCTCCCTGCCTTTTTTCTCCCTCACCTTTGAAGGAAAGGTTTCTTGCAGCACCCAAAAGTTCCCATAGCAGCAGGGAAACCGCTCCGAGGGAAAGGTTAAAGTCCACACCGCTGTGGCCAAGAAGCGCTATTGCCCCTGCAAAGGAAGACCAAAGATAGGCTTTTTCCTCCAAGGTTAAGGCATCGCTTTTTAAGGATTTAACGGTAGACATAAACAGGCTCAAGAAAAAGGTTAAAAATATCA
The DNA here is from genome assembly GCF_049701175.1 of Thermovenabulum sp. GTDB lineage: Bacteria > Bacillota > Thermosediminibacteria > Thermosediminibacterales > Thermosediminibacteraceae > Thermovenabulum. The sequence continues at coordinate 78,637 of NZ_JBNATW010000007.1, read as the reverse complement.
AAAGCCCGATTATTCCCGTTTCTACGGTAAGCTGTAAAAAGAAGCTATGAACCTCGGTGGTAAAGTACCTGTAGGACTGATAGGCAAAATACGCCGACTTCCAGCCACCTCCTCCGTAGCCGAGCAGGGGTCTTTCTTTTATCATTTTCAGGGCGTCCCTGTAATATGATAGCCTCTGCTGAACGCTTAACTGATTTGGATCTATCTGCTTTATCCTGCTTTTTATTACATCGGGCAGTATCTCTCCACCGGTTAAGTAAACGGAAAGGCCTATTACTATAACGAAAATCAGGGCAAAGGCCACCGCCTTTTTAAAATCTATAAATAGGCTCTTTTTGTAAATTAAGTAATAATTAATGTAAGATAAGGCGATAGAGGCAAAAAGCCCTATGAAAAACCAGGCCCAAACCCCTTGCCCTTTTCCCGAAGAAATGGCATTTCCAAGGCCTATTGAAGCTATAAGGGAAGAAATAAAGGATTCTACAAAAAACAATATCCCTTTGGATTTGTTTTCCTTTGAAAGCCCAAGGAGGAATATGAGGTAAAATAATGGGAATAATACCCATGCTGCCCGGGAAAGGGTAAATATAAAGGTTACAAGGAATATGTAGTTTAAGGCTGAAAGGATGATATTTTCAACCGTATTTTTAGATGCGGTCTTTATGCCAAGGCCTATGAAAAAGGCTGCCGTGAGGTATGCTGCCAGGGTATTGGGGTATTGAAGGCTTGAGTTTATCCTTCCTCCCACAAAGGCTCCGTTGTAGTTAATCATTCCCGCCGCAGCGCCCATGCCTATGATGGAGACACCGAGAGCTGAAAGGATAACAGCCCACAAAAAGCCTTTTACCTCTTTTTCAGACCTTAAAAGGTCTACGGTTAATGCGTAAGCGAAAAAGTAGTTTAAATACTTTAAGAGCTCACCCAATGCAAAGCGAAGGTTTACCGATACAAACAGGGACAAAAGGTATGAGAGCACCACACCTAAGGCTGCAAAATCGGATATGCTCTTGAAAAGCCCGCTTTTTTTGACGTTAAAGCTCCCGGACAATGCCCATAAAAAAACGAGGACTCCCGTAAAAACATGGGTGGGCAAAAATTCCTTGTCGAAAAACATTCCTCTAAAATACGGTGGGTAAAATACGAGGATTAAAAGTCCAAAATATAAAATTTTATCAAAGGAAAAAGAAGTATTATAATTTTTCTTTTGATTTACATTTTTATTTTTCTTTTCGTTTTTTTTATCATTTTTCTTATCCGGCTTTTGCAAGATAACTACCCCCATTTAATATAATGAACTATTATAAATTTTATCAGGATTTTTATAGTTTTTAAACCATTTTTTATTCTTTTTCCTCCTTACGAAATCACGGCCTCCTGTTCGAGCCTAATACCCAGTTTCAGCATCTCTTTTATTACATCATGGAATTCTTTAAAATCTTGTTTTTCTAATAAGCTCCTTAATTTTTCTTCGTAAACCTTTTCCAAAGGCTCTCCTAAGTCTTTATACTTTATCAGGGTTTCCCTATCCATATATAAGGGAATTAAATCCGGTATTATTTCCTTTAATTTTAAAAAGATTTTAAACCCGCCGAGGTCTATGTCTCCCCAGTGGAATATTTTTACGGGTTTATTTTTTTCTTTAATAAACTCGTAAAGCTTTTCTAAAAAAAGCCTTTTTGATGGGCTGTAAAAGCCTCCAAGGTAGAGGATGAAATCTTCTCTTAAATCCGCATCCTTTATAAGGTAATAAAAATTAGCCTTGTTTTCGACGGTAATTATTTTTTCGCAGGATAAATCGATTATTTTAAGTTCCTTGATAGACAGGCTGTTTAAGGATGCGCCGAAGGGAAAAAGGGAAAAATCCAAAATATTACCCTTTAAGCTTACCTTCAATGAGCCGAAAAATAATATTTCTTCTATGGTCTTTACTATGCCTATTTTTTCAAAGGCTTCTTTCTCTTCCACATCCTCCTTTAAAAAAAACTCTTTTAATACGGCAAATACCTTTGCCCTCACCTTCTCAAATTCCTTGCTCCCTTTTAAATATCTTTTGCTGAAAACCCTCTCTAATAGCTCTTCATCCCCTTTTTCATCTATGCCCTTTAATGCTTTTAAGGTGAGTTCAAACAGGTCTTCTTCCTTTGGAAGGTATGCGGGGTAGTTTTTAGCCTTAATATTTTCCAATTCATAATCTATGAAATCCGAAAGCCAAATTCCTCTTACATCTTTTTTTAAATTCAAAAGCTTTTCTGCCATCCTATTTAAAATGGACTCTTTCGGCTCTCTTTTTGCAATTTCATAGGCTTTTTCTAAGTTTTGTGTATCTAAAAACACTTTTTCTACTATATTCCCTTCTTCGAATTTTGCCCATTTGATTTCAATGACTCCTTCACCTTCTAATTCCTTTAATGCATAATGTATATTCTCCTTTGCTTCCACATTTTCAAGGTCGTAAGGGGGAAATTCTTTCTTTGTAAAGTCTATCTTTATCCTTCTTTCTACTTTAGATTTGCCGGAAAATATTTTGCTTTTTTCGTATTTTTCAAGGAGTTTATTTAACAGGGCTTTTTTATAATCCAACGCTTACCTCCCCTTCTTCCAGAACCTCCCTTGGGTCGAAGGTGCGGACGATGGTCCTGTTTTTGCTCCTTATGACGCAAAGGTTCCTGTCCACCAGAGTGGCTATGTCCTGGATTTTCTCCGTAGGTGCGGATATAATCGCCTGAAAACCCATGTTCCTCAGAAGTTTTATGCTTTCCTGCACCCTCTGGTGGTCCATTTTGCTGAAGGCTTCATCGAAGATTATGAGCCTCAAGGTATTGTTTTCCCTGTACATATTCCCCATCCTGTATATCCTGCCGAAGGATGCAAGGATGGAGATGTAAAAGGGGGTCTGGGTCTCGCCTCCCGATTTTTTAAGGAGGGTCCTTGAAAGCCTCGATTCCCTTCCCTGTTCATCGGTGACTACGAGGTCGAAATTTAGATACGTCCTGTAGTCGGTGAATTTTTGAATGTTTTCCTCAAGCCTTACCCTCTCGTCGACGGAAAGGTTTTGTTCACCCACGTAGACTATCTGGTTGAAAAGCTCTTCTAAAGCGTCCCGGTGCTTGTTTTGAAATTCTAGGGAAAATATGGTGTATCCCTCAAGCAGCATCCCGTCCATTATCATGTCGTAAAATTTTCTGTAAGCGGGATTGGGCTTTACCTCGAATTTGTATTTATCCTTTCCGAAGGAAAACTGCTTTAAAGCGGTATTTAGTTCCTCTATCTGAGCGTAAACGGTATCGATGTTTTGCTTTAGCTTGCTGATGAAGTCGTCCTGAAACTGCATCCTCGCCTTTTCCTTAGCATCCTTTATTTTTTCTTCGTATAAAGGAAGTTCGGTATTCAAAAGCCTTTCAAGTTCCTTTTTGTATTCGCCGTTATCGGTAGACGAGATATCATAGGGCATTTTGTACTCCCTGTTGTAGTCCGACCTTTTGTTTATTAGCTCGCTCCACCTTTTTTCCTTCTGGCTCCTCGTCCTTGCCACCTGGCTTAAAAAGGCGCTTATAATGTTTTCTGGAAGTTTCCTGTTTTCAAGCTCCCTTAAAAACCTTGGCTCACCCGTTTCCTTTACAAATTCGGGTTCAAAGGAAAGTTCTATCTCCTTTTGTTTTTCATTAAGCTCCCTTTCGACTTCCCTTAACCTGTAGCTGTCTACCTGAATTTCGGAATTTATTTTGTTTATTTCGCCGGTAATTTTTTCCCTTTCCCTTTTTATATTTTCCATTTCCTTTTCCGTTTTTCGTATTTTTTCATCTATTTCTAAAATTTTTGAAAGGTCAAGGTTAGAAAGCTCCCTCCTTACACTTTCTAGAGCCTCTTTTAAGGATATATAATCTTGCTTTTCCTTTTTTGCGCCTTTTGCATTCTCTATAAAAATCTCCGTTATGGGCTCTATATTTTTTATTTTGCTTAAGGTTTCGTATTTTTCCTTTATTTTATTCAAAAGCCCTTCCTTTTCATCTTTTTCGGCCAATTTTACCTCTAATAGTTTTTCTAAGGACTTTTTACCTATATAGGGAGTCTTGTACCTTTCGGGACTGAGCTGCCTTGCAACGTAATTTTGATACAGCATGCAATCGGGAGTAATGGCAGTAGCGTAATTCCTTAATTCTTCCACCCTTTCGCATTTTACTACCCTGCCCAGGATGTAGTCCACAAAAAGGCGGGCGTATCTATTCTCGGTCACCACTTCAAAGGCTAGGCTATTTTTTTCTACCTTGATGTTTTGCCTTTCCAGTTTTCCCGTATCCACAAGCCCTATGTCGTAAAAACCTTTTTTAAACTTTTGTTCATCGTAAATTTTTAAGGCATCGACAAAATACCTCGGCTCCGCAATAAGGTAAAACTTCTGGGTGTGAAGGTATGCCTCAACTGCATTGTGCCATTTTTTATCCTTTACCTCTATAAGGTCTGCCAGTATTTCAACTTTGACATCCCTTCTATATTTATTTTTTAAAGCCGTCTCTATTTCGCTTTTTAGTTCTAAAAGTTTTTTGTCATAGGGCTTTATTCCAATCTTTAGGTTTTCAATTTCACTTCTTAGTTCTAAAAGAAGGGCTTCCAAAGCCGATTTTTCCTGTTCTAAAGAAAAGTATAGTTTTTCAATCTTATTTTTAAATCCAAAAGTGAGCTCTTTTAAAAGGGTCAAATCTTCTTCCTTTATATTTTCAACATTTTCAAAGGAAAGGGCTTTTAGTCCCTGTATACCTTTTTTTATATTTAATGCTAAATTTTCACCAAACTCTTCTTCTGCAAAGGTAGAGAAATCTTCAACGGTCTTTTCCCAATTTTTTAAAAGCCTTGAAAGGAATTCCAAAAAGCTTGATATGCTTGCCTTTTTGCCATTGATATTTTCTAATAAGCTTTTTTCTTCCCTTTCAAGCATGTCCTTTTTCTGGTAGGCCTGTAAGCTGTATTTTTCCTTTATAAGTGCTTCCCTCTGCCCTTCGAGGGTTTTTAATTTTTCCTCAAGGGTGAGTTTTAATTGTTCTTTTTCTTTTATTGTATTCTCTTTTTCCTTTATGGCCTTTTGTAAATCCTGTTTTTCGTTCTTTTTCTTTTCCAATTCCGCTCTTTTTATGAGGTATTCCTGCTCTTTTAACCTTTTTTCTTCGTTTAAAAAGCTTTCAAAAAGCTCTTCTATTTCCTTTAAGGCTTCCACCCTTTTTTTGACCTGCTCGGCCTGGTACTCCAGCTCTTTGTAATACCTCAGGTTTTCCTGCATGCTGGAAATGTCTATTTTGTTTTGCACATCGCAGACGTACTCGCTGATGAAGTTTTCTATATCGATAATGGGAGAAAAGGGAACCGATTTTCTAAAAACCCTGTAAAATTTTTCGTTCAAACTCCCCATTTTTGTTATAAAGTGAAGCTGGTACTCCCGATTGGAATCGAAAATTTTATACCTTTCTTTGTATTTAGAGCTTAAGTATGTCCTTAAATTCCTTATATTTAAAGGAAAACCTCCCATTACGAATTGATTTTCGGGTAATGCAGAGTCCAAATAAAAAAACTTATGGTTAATTTCCCCATCCTCGTAAACGTCAAATACAACTCCGTAAGAAAAGCTTGTTTTTTTCACCGTATCGTAAAATTCTCCTGCGATGTAGCTCGTAAAATTGCCGCTTCTTAAAACTACAAAGCCGCCTTCACCGTCGTCGGCAATTTCTCCCCTTAAGTAGCTTTTCAAGGTCCTTTTGGATTTATCGTTGGCAGCTTTATTGAAAAAGTCTCCTTTTGTATCACCGAGTATGAGCACCTGTAAGGCATCTATTATTGTGGATTTTCCGGCACCGTTTTTCCCGGTGAGGAAATTTATCATTTCAAATTCGATTAATTCATGAAAAATATAGTGCCAGTTTATAAGAAGAAGTTTTTTAAGAAGTTTCAATTTATCTCCCCCTACGGTTTATTGAGTCAGTCTACTTTAATATAACTAAAATCTATCTCAAAATCTTCGAATATGCCCATTTTAACTTTGCTCGAAAAGGTATAATATTCCGGATGGCCGTATTCCCCTTCAACATTAAGCCTGTAGACGAGAATGTCCCTGGTTTGCGGGTTTACTATCCAGTACTCTTTTACCTTAAAGCGGTTATATAGATGAAGTTTTCTGATATAATCATGGGAGGAGTTATTCGGTGAAACCACCTCGATTATCAAATCGGGGCTTCCCATGCATCCCCTCTCGGTCAATTTGACTTTATCGCAGATTACGGAAATATCGGGCTGCACTATGTTTTTTGATTCTTCGGGCTCCTGACCTTCTTCGATAAAGACCACATCGAAGGGTGCGACATACACCTCGCACGGCTTTTGAGAAGCTTTTATAAAATTTCCTATCATAATGGCAAGTTCTATTAATACTTTCTGATGAATCCTCGAAGGCGATGGTGACATGTCGTAAATGCGGCCTTCAATTATTTCTACCCTTTTGTCATCCGGAAATTTTAAATAATCTTTATAGGTATATTCCTTATTAATTTCTGGCCATTCTAAGGACATTTTTTATTCCTCCTCCGTAAGGTCGTTTTCTTCATCGGAAAAATCTTCGCCCAGCATATTGTAAATCGAGTTTATCTTTTCATTGGTAATAATAAACAAAATGGTAGGGTATATTATTATTTTGCTCTCGTAATCGTCCGCTGCATTATCCATTTTTTCTATTATCTGATAATTTTTGAAAAAATTCAACGCATCCTTTAAGTCCCTTTCCGCCGGTTTTTTATCTATGACACCTATGTTTAAAAGTTTTTTTACCACATCCCCCTTGGTCACTATTACCTCTTTCCTTAAGGACAGCTTTTCCCTTTCTTCTTCGTATAATAGCCTTAGTGCAAAGAGCGCTAAGGTGTCGAATTTCTTCAATCTCGCCCTGTTGAGTTCAAACCTGTTGTAAAGGGATATTACCCCGTAGTTATTGTCCTTTTGCAGTTCCCATCCGGCAATGGAAAGATAGTTTGTAAAAATCTCAAAATGGCGCTCGATAAATCTATAGTCCGGGTTTATCCTGAGGCCCATTAATTTTGTATCGAATTTTTCCCTTAATATAAAATTGTGAGAAAGCAAAAAGTTGACGAGCCTTGTAAACTCCCTTTTATCGGCATCGCTTAAATTTTCGTATTCTTCATACCACATCTTTACACCTTCTTTTTTATCCTCATTTGCGGGATTTTATATCCGTTTATGAAAACACTTCCTTCTTCGAACACTACATCGTAAAAGGAGCCCTTTTCGTCGTGCATAAATACCCCGAGGATGAGCATTATGAATTCTTCATCGTTTTCAATTATTATATCCTTCGATTGAATTTCGCTTTTCCCCTTTAAAAGCTCTTTAAAAAATTTATAAATTTTCTGGCGTGTGAAACTGTTTTTTAGCCTCTCCTTTAAAAAGTCCATTTCCCTTTCAAAATCGCTCGTATCATCGCCGATTTCGGGTATTTTAATAAATTTATCGTCGGGTATTTTCCTTTCAGGCTTTTTAATGTAAAGGGAATTTTCGTCGATGTAATTTTGTAAAAATATGTTGATATTTTGATTCACGGCTTCGTATATGTTTTCCCTTTCGGGCAGGGCTTTTAATATCTCAACAATTTTCCCCTTAATGCTCAAATCCGCATTTAAGAGGTACTGCATCCTTTCCACCGAAGCCCTGGTGTAGGAAGCCCTTTTCTTGTCTATTTCGTAAAGCAAAAGGTCGATTTTATAGTAAATTTCCAAAATATCGTTTATCATTCCCGTTATTTTTGAAATAGCCTCTCCTTCGTCTTTGTATATCCTTCTTTTCAACGATGATCTTACAAGGAGGTCCATCATCTCCCTGTCGGTGAGCCACGAGTTCAATATATTAATTATGGGGGTTTTATACCGGGGAATGGAGTCGAAGGTCTTTAAAGGGTGGTATATCCTGTCATCTATCAATTCTTTAAACTCGTCGAAGTGCTCTTTTAGAATCTCTCTTACCTCTTCCTTTTCATACAGCATCTGATGGTATTTCCTCAGGTTGTTTAAAAGGCTTTTCAGTTCATCTATAAGTTCTCTTGTCTTTTTGTGGGCTTCCATAAGGGCAAAAATGGCATCTTCGCTTCTTTCCACATCCTGATTTTTTAAGTTGTTGTATGCCGAGTGGACAAAGGAATTGTAGTCTTTTACCTCCTGATTTTGAAGTTCGTAAAGGGTGTTCAATATTTTTATGGAGTAATCGTGAAGGTACACCAATTCTTCAAAAAAATTTTCCGCGTAATCCCGGTAAATCCACCCGGTTTTTTCAAGCTTCCTTAATATAAAATGGGCAATGGAGGAAAGATTGTTTTCCTCGGGAAGTTCTTCTTCCTCACCTTCGGGTGAAAAGTTGGAAACCTCGAGAAAGCTCTTTAACCTTTCCACAAGGTCGTCTTTTCTTAACAGCACTTCCTCCCTGTAAGCCTTAAAGATTATAAAAAGGCATTCTACATAAATATGTTTATTTTTCGATGAAAGCACTGAAAATAGGTTTTCGGGTATTTTATCGAAAAAGGCCATTCTTTTCTCCTTCTTTTTTTGTCTTTTTCTTTTTTAATTATTATATCAAAATTTTTTATGCCGATTTGGGTTAATTTAGTTCCTATCATAATTTTACATCATTTTTTATTACGCAAGAAAAGGTATAAGGTATAATGAATAATAATATGGAAATAATTTTAATGATATGCTATAATTTTACTAACTTTAGAGTTAGTAACTTTAGAGTTAGTAACTTTAAATATACTAATATTTTGAGGTGATTCTTTTTATGTTTATTGGTAGAGAGCAGGAACTCAGCGTATTAAATAAGCTTTATAATGAAAATAAATTTCATTTTATTGTTATGTATGGAAGAAGACGAGTTGGAAAAACTACATTGCTTACAGAATTTTGTAAAGATAAACCTTCTATTTTTTATGTAGCAGAGGAACATAACGATAAGATAGCTCTTGAGTCATTTTCGGATAAAATACTCTCCTTTTTTGGGCTAAGTGGATTTGTTAGTCGGTTTGAATCCTGGGAAAAAGCATTTCTTTTTATAGCCGAACAGGCAAAAGATAGGCGTATAATACTTGTTATAGATGAGTTTCCCTACATTGTAAATGCAAATAAAACCATACCGTCTTTATTACAAAATCTTATTGACCATCATCTAAAAAATACCAAACTATTTTTTATCATCTGTGGTTCTTCCGTTAGTTTCATCGAAAAAGAAGTTCTAAGTTATAAAAGCCCTTTATACGGACGAAGAACGGCACAAATGGTAATAGAACCCTTCAATTTTTTTGAAAGCAGAAAATTTTTCCCAAGATATGACTTCGAAGATCAAGTTATGGCTTATGGAATTTTAGGGGGTATTCCTCAATATCTGAATAATTTTGATGATACAAAAGATATTTATGAAAATATAAAAGCAAAAATTTTAGATAAGGTATCTTATCTATATGAAGAGCCAAAACTACTGTTAAAACAAGAAGTAAGAGAACCTGCTATGTATAATTCAATAATAGAAGCCATAGCAAGCGGTTGCAGCAAATTGAATGAAATATCTACCAAAGTTGGAGTAGATACCGATAAATGTTCTAAGTATATTTCTACATTAATTGATTTAAAAATAATTGAAAAAATATCTCCTGTCGAAATTAAAGAAAAAAGCAGAAAAAGTATATATAAAATTAAAGACAACTTTTTTAGATTCTGGTATAGATTTGTATTTCCAAATAAGGATTTGATTGAAATGGGACTTTCAAAAGAAGTTATTGAAAATAAAATAAAGCCCTATATCAATGAATACTTAGGCGGGGTTTATGAAGAAATTTGCGTAGACTATCTTAAGTTATTGAATAAAAATAGAAAACTGCCATTTGTATTTGAAAAAATAGGCAAATGGTGGGGTAATAACCCTTATAAAAGGCGTGAAGAAGAAATAGATATCGTGGCATTTGACAAAAATAATATCTTACTAGGGGAATGTAAATGGAAAAACACTAAAATCGATAAATCCATCTTGAATAATCTGATAGAGAAAGGCTGTGTATTTGATTATGATAATAAGTATTATTTTTTATTTTCGAAGAGCGGTTTTACTGATGATTTAATAAGGTATGCGCAAAGTAGTGATAACATATTTTTAATTGATAATAAAGAAATTTATGATAAAACAAATTAAGTAGTATGAAAAGTCTTAGAGTAAAAAAAGGCCATTTTACGCAAATGGCCTTTTTTATGTGCGCGCGACATGCCAACGACAAATTTTACTCCACCTTAAACTTATTTACCGATTCCGTCATTTTCCGGGTAATGTCGGTAAGATTCTGTGCCGTGGCAGCTATCTCTTCGGTGCTGGCGCTCAATTCCTGTGCCGAGGCGGAGACCTCCTGTGCCGAAGCCGAGATCTCCTCCACCACGGAGCTTATGCTTTCCGCCTTGTTTAACACCGCATCTTTGGATTTTACGGTTTCATCTAAGGCAAGATACGTATCGTTAATAAGCGGTGCAATATTTTTTACCGAATTTAAGATGTTCTCGAAGGACTTTAAAGTCTCTTCCACCGCCGAAACCTGGGAATTCAACATTTCGGACACGCAGTTCGATGTATTTGAAACTTCCCGGGTTTCGTCCCCTATCTCGTAAATCAGGTTTTTGACTTTCACGGAGGAGGACTTGGTCTCTTCCGCTAATTTCCTTATCTCCGAAGCCACCACCGCAAAGCCCTTGCCCACCTTTCCGGCCCTTGCCGCTTCTATAGCGGCGTTTAATGCGAGAAGATTCGTCTGCTCCGCAATGCCGTTTACAATGTCGTTTATCTCACCCACCTGTGAAACGGAAGAAATGAGGTTTTGCACCCTTGATATCACTTCATCAAAGGCCCTTTTAATATTTTCAATGTTCGCTATCAAGCCATCGAGGACCTTCCTACCTTCATCGGCCTTTACCTCGGCATTTTCGGAGCTTTCCCTCATCGCCTTCAATTTCAAATATACGTTGTCGATGCTTTCGGTGATGTTCTTTATTAATTCTACTATTTCCCGGCTATCCGCGGCCTGGTTTTAGGACATGTTTACAAGCGCTTTTTCTGCCTCTTGCGTAAGGGCTTTTTGAGCAAAAAAATAACTTGTAAAGGAGAGTGCCGCTAAACTTATAACGATAATTAGTGAAAATAATAAGGTCATTTTGCTTTTTATGCTTCTCATACCCATCCCCATCCCCTTTCATAAAAAAATAATAAAAAATTCGTCACATTCCGTTGATATTTTAACAAAATATAATGTACCTGTAAATTTTTCATTTTTTTAATTTCTTTTATTATTTGAAATTGTATATTAAAAGCTCTCTTATCCATAATTTTCCTCAATAATTTCAAACCTTTTTATAATGAAAACTTATTCAATAGACCTCACATGAAATATCAATATTAAAAAGCAAACATTTGTTCTCATTCGGTTTTCGACCCGGGGTAGGTCGTCTTTTTTGTTTTTTTCTGCCTCCCTTTATAATTAGAATTGTCGCGCGGCAGTAAAAAAAAGATGGAGGTGAAAAATCATGGTTAATGCAACACCGGTAAATGCGGTACTTGAAATCCACGTTGAAACAGGAGTGGATGAACAGGGAAAACCCGTTGTCAAGGCAAGGTCTTTTAGAAATTTAAAGACCGATGCCCAGGACCAGGACGTAATGGATGTGGCAAAGGCTCTGGCAGGGCTTCAGGCATTTAACCTTAAAGCTGTAAGAAAAACCGTGGAAGTTGAGCTTACCGAAACCGTCTAATAGGGCTAATAAAAAATTAACAGGGAGGTGAAGTAAATGACAAGCAATTTGGAGCTTTCCTTTCAAAATACTGCGGGGAAAACGGTGAGGATTACCCTTCAGGAGCCCAAGCAGGACCTTACTCCGGAAAACGTGCAAAATGCCATGAACCTGATACTTTCCAAAAATATCTTCTCCTCTACGGGAGGGGACTTGGTGAAAGCTCTCGGAGCGAGGATCGTTGTAAGGGATGTCATCGAAGTGATTCCATCGGCTTAATAAAAGCGGGGTTTATCCCCGCTTTTTTAAAACCCTTTTTTTGAGTTTTAACACTACGGCTATTTGGTCCATATATTTTACAGAAAGGAAGGGTGTTTTTCATGGAAGGACTGATAGCTCAGGTTGCAAATGTGGGCTTTCCCATAGTTGTTTCTATTTACCTTTTGGTGAGGATAGAAGCCAAGATGGAAAGCCTCACATCCAGCATCTTTGAGCTCGCTAAGGTTATAGAAGGCATAAAGGAGCAAAAAAATTAGGAGGGAAATTTTATGGAAAGGCTTTACCCGAAGTTTATAATCCTTCACCACACCGCAGGGCACGACGTCTCCACCTTAGAAATAAACAGGATGCACGCCCAAAAGGGTTTCAGAGTAAAGATAACATCGCCCGATTACCTCGTGCAGGAATACATCGAAAGGGGTTTTTTAAAAACCGATGACGGTGGAGTAATAGTCAGTGTAGGCTACAACTACCTCATTAGGGTGGACGGAACCATAGAAAGGGGAAGGCCCGATTTCGTGGTGGGGGCCCACTGCAGTGCGTCAGACATGAACGCACGGTCTATCGGAATTGCTTTGACGGGAAATTTTTCTTCCAAGGACAATCCAACTGGGAAAAAGGGGCACATGAAACCCACTGAAGCCCAAAAAAAAGCATTGAAGCAACTTTTATACTACTTAATGGATATTTATAAAATACCAAGAACAGGGATCTTACGCCATAAGGATGTTGTGGGTGCTGCAACTGACTGTCCCGGGGATAGGTTCGATTTTAACATTTTTTCCCTTGCGTAGAAGCAAAAATGTTATATAATTATTATAGAACATATGTTTGGTCAATTTAAGTAAAGGGGGACTTCAATTGTCGTCTGTTTCAAAGGGAAATTTTGAAAAGTATATAAACCAAGGCATAGCAGCGATAATCCCTGTTTACCAGAAGGATTTGGGGAACGCATCTTTGTTAATATTAAAAAGCGGTGAAGAAATTTTAGTAAAAAAGACGGTTAAAACCCTGATAAGCAAAATGGCAAGGCATTTTGGAAAGGATGTGGCCCTTTTGAGGAATGAATACGGGAAGGCCGTCAATAAGAGGAACGGGGTCCCCCTACCTTTATCCTCAAACTACATCATGATTCCGGTAAAGTTCAGGGAAAAGCCCCATTCTTTAAACGACGGCACCTTGGGATACATATCCTTTTATGAAATCGAAAGGGTGAAAGAAAAGGACAAAAAAAGGTCTATAGTTTCATTTAAATCGGGGAAAGAGGTAGATGTTTTTTTAAGCACCGCGACAATAAACTCCTATTTAAAGGATGCAAGGCTTATTTCAAAAATTCAAGAGGATAAGGAAAATATGGAAAATAAGCTTAAGGTTATCAAATTCTTATCGGAATTATTTTCTAAGCCCAGCTAATTCAATTATTTTGGAGGGTATTTCGTAATTGGGGAGGACAAATTCCGCTCCTCCCTTTTCTATTGCCGCCTTGGGCATACCGAAAATGACGGCGGTCTCCTCCGATTCGGCAATTGTCCTTCCTCCAGCCTTTCTTATTTTGACCATGGCTTCAGCACCGTCCGAACCCATGCCTGTCATTAACACCCCAATGGTGTCCTCTTCAAACACAGTGAGCACCGATTCCATAGTCACATCTGCAGAGGGCATGAAGCGGTGTTTGGGGTAATCGGTAAGCTTAATCCTCACATCGCGTTTGTCTCCTTCTAATAAAAGGTTGTATCCTCCCTTCCCTACATAGCAGACACCCGGTTCCACCCTCATGCCGTCTTCGGCTTCCACCACTTTTATCTTTGAGTTTTCGTTAAGCCTTTTGGCATACTGCAGGGTAAAGGCAGGGGGCATGTGCTGCACCAAAAAGATCGCGGCATTTATATCCGAAGGTATGTAGGGCAAAACCTCCATTATGTTTTTGGGGCCACCTGTTGAGATTCCTATCACAACAGCTTTCATTTCCTTTGACTGAAAGAGGGATTCCTTATTTATCCTGGGCGGTGAAGCTATTAGTGTTTTATCACGCTCCTTCAAAGAAACTTTGCTTTTGGCCGCCGCCTTTACCTTTTCTATTATTTCCTCGGAAAGGTCCTTTAAATTTACAGAAATGCTTCCACCGGGTTTGGGTATAAAATCAAAAGCGCCTAACTCTAATGCCTTTAAAGTTATTTCAGCACCTTCTTTGGTTAGTGAAGAAAGCATTATAACCCTGCCCAAATTTTCTTCCTCTATTATTTTAAGGGCTTCAAGGCCATCCATCTCGGGCATGTTCACATCAAGGGTTATCACATCGGGATGTAACTTTCTTGCCTTTTCGACTACATCTTTCCCGTTTCTTGCAGTATCCAAAACCTTTATTTCCGGGTCGCTTTCCAATATATCCTTTATCATAAGCCTCATAAGGGCGGAATCGTCAGCTACAAGAACCTTTATCATAATAATTCACCTCTATCTTTATTTTACCTTATTTTATAAAATATTAAAACCCTTCTTCCACTAGAGAAGGGTTTTTTTAATCGCTTTCAAAATATTTTTTCATTCTCCTTTGCAGTGCAAATCGGCTAATACCCAAAAGTTTTGCGGCTTTTGAAATATTGCCCCCGGTTTTTTCAAGGGCCAATTTTATATGGTATTTTTCCAACTCTTCCAGGGGTATTACATCGGTTTTTGGGTATTTTTCTAAGACTATATCATCTACCGAACCCCTCATTTCAAGGGGCAGTTCTTTTTCGGTAATATATTCTCCTCTTGCTATTATAACCGCCCTTTCTATAATATTCCTTAATTCCCTCACATTGCCCGGCCAGCTGTAATTTAAAAGAATTTCTTTTGCCTTTTCGGTAAAACCTTTGATATTTTTATTAAATTGGGTATTGAAAACCTTTAAAAAATGTTCCGAAATGAGTAAAATATCTTCTTTTCTTTCCCTTAAAGGTGGAATCTTAAAGTTTACAACGCAGAGCCTGTAATATAAATCCCTCCTAAAATTTCCCCTTTCTATTTCCTCCTTTAAATTTCTGTTTGTAGCAGAAATAATTCTTACATCAACAGGGATGTAGTTTAGGCCTCCAACCCTCCTTATGGCCTTTTCCTCCAAAAACCTAAGGAGTTTTGCTTGAAGCTCTAAAGGAAGTTCCCCAACCTCATCCAAAAAAAGTGTGCCACCATCTGCGAGCTCAATTAAGCCCTTTTTTCTCTCCGATGCTCCGGTAAAAGCGTTTTTCTCATGGCCGAAAAGCTCGCTTTCAAATAAATTCGCAGGAATTGCGCTGCAGTTGATGGGAATGAACGGCTTTGTCCTTCTTTCACTGCTTTCATGTATCATTTTTGCCATTACTTCTTTACCCGTGCCCGTTTCACCTTCTATTAATATAGGGCAATCGGTATTTGAGATGTTTTTAAGTTGAGAAAAAATGTTTAGTAGTTCCTTATCCTTTGTGATAAATACGCTTTTTCCCTGCAGGGATTTTAGGACACTGTTTTCCTCCAAAAGAGCCCTTTCTTTTAAGGCTTTTTTTATAGAAATCTTAAGTTCATCGAGGTCAAAGGGTTTTGTAATAAAATCATAAGCCCCTTTTTTTACCGCTTCCACCGCCGTTTTGGTATCACCGTAAGCGGTTATTAATATAAATATGGTATTTTTGTCAATTGCTTTTATAGACTCCATAACCTTAATACCGTCTAAATCGGGCAGCCGTAAATCCAAAATCACTATATCGGGCAAAATCATCTTAAATTTTTTTATACCTTCTTTTCCCGAAAATGCAGTATCTACTTCATATCCTTCCGTTTTTAATGCAATTTGTAACGCTTTACATATTGATGGTTCATCGTCTATTATCAGCACTTTGACCGAACTCATAAATATACATCACCTGCTTAGTATAACAATTACATCACGTTTAGATATTCGACAAACAATAGGCGTTGTCCTCCTTTACTATAAAAAAGATGTTTTTTCCCAATATAAAAAAGCGCAGAAAGAACTCTGCGCCCTTTGAATATTTTATGATTTTTATTATCTCTTATTTAAAAAGCTGTGCTATTCCCGTCAGTGAATTGATTCCGCCGTATACCTCTATTAAAAAGACTATAATTCCAAGTATAAGCAATATGGTCGGATGATTATAATCGCCAACTATCTTTTTATTCTTGCAAGCTAAGAGCATTGAACCCAGTGTGATAGGTAGTATTAAACCGTTTATAGCTCCTGCAAATACAAGGAGTGTTACAGGTTTTCCGATAAATATGAAGAACAATGTGCAGAATACTATAAAGCCTATAATGAATTTAGAGAAGTTTTCTTCTACAGGTTTGAAATACGTTTTTATAAAAGAGAGGGTGGTAAAAGAACAACCTACAACCGAAGTAGTGGCGGCCGCCCAAAGCACAAGACCAAATAACTTATAACCCACAACACCTGCAACCGTCAAAAAGGGTGTTGCAGCAGGGTTCACCGGGTCGAACTGAACTCCTTTAGTTGCTACCCCAAGGTCTGCAAAGAATAGGGCATATCTCATTATACCCGCAATAACTATTCCAAATACAGCACTCTTTGTCGCTTCTTTTACCGCATCAAGGCCTCTCATATTTCCTTCAATAAGACGGTGCCCACCTGCAAAGGTTATATAACCGCCAACTGTTCCGCCTACAAGGGTAACCAAGGGTAAAAATTCAAATTTAGTCGGAGCAAAGGTGCGAACTACAGCTTCTCCAACCGGAGGATGTGCAGCCACAGCAACATAGGCAGCCAACAGCACCATAACAACTCCTAACACCTGTGCAAACCTGTCCATTGCACTTCCCATTTCTTTAGATGTGAATATGAGGATACAAATAACAGCTGATATAGCTGCTCCTATACGAGCATCAAGCCCAAATAGGGTATTTAAAGCCATACCTGTCCCCGCTACATTTCCTATGTTAAAAGCTATACCGCCGATTACTATAATGAGAGATACAAAATATCCAAGACCCGGTAAAACATCATTTGCTATTTCCTGTCCGCGCTTGCCAGCTGCAACTATAATTCTCCAAATATTCACCTGGACTACTATATCAATTATTATCGTCAAAAGTATTATAGCGCTGAAACTGGCTAAGTATTTTTGGGTAAACACTGCTGTTTGTGTAAGAAAACCCGGTCCTATAGCAGAAGTAGCCATTAGAAAAGCGGCACCTAAAAGCATGCTTAAAGAGTAGTTTTTTTTCTCCAAATCTTATTCCTCCTTCTAATTTCTTATTATTTTTAGTATCTGTTTTTAAAATTTTTTAACTCGAGTTTAGGTAATCTTACCACCTCCCGGTTGTATATTTTTTTTGCAATAATTATTCCAAAATAAAAAAAGCCCGATTCTTCAATAGATGGGCTTACTTTTTAATATTCCAGTCTATATTTACTGTTGTATTTCGCTCAATATGTGCGATTATGCACACGGTAAAAATATGTGAACCTTTGTACCTTTATTTTCTTCGCTTTCAATACATATCCTCCCGTTATTTTTATGTACAAGGGTTTGAACCACACAAAGCCCCAAACCAGACCCTTCAGTAAAGGTGGAGAAAAAAGGAGTAAAAATCTTATCCAAATTTTCTTTTGAAATTCCCATCCCTGTATCTTCTAAAATAATAGCTACTTCTCCTTCACACTTTTGAGCTCTTATGCTTATTAAATCGTTCTCCCTGCAGGCTTTAATTGAATTGGAAATTATGTTTATAAAAATTTGTTTTAGGTGGGTTTTATCTACACTGACTTTTAAATTTTTCCCCACATCTATATTTAATCTTATTCTCTTCTTTTTTAATAAAGGCTTTATAAAGGGTAAAAGCTCATCAATGACATTTTTTACATAAACCGCCTCAAATTTGGGTTCAGACGGCCTCGCATAGTTCAACATATCTTTTATTATTTTGTCTATCCGATTTATTTCCATATATATCAGTGAAAAAAGCTCACGATGGACTTCATCTTCCCCCTTTAAATTTGATTCTATCACCTGTAAGCATGACTTTATCCCCTGAAGGGGATTCCTTATTTCGTGAGCAAGAGATGCGGACATTTCACCTATCAATGTCAATCTATTTATCTTTTCTAAGTGTTCAATGTATTCCTTTAATTTTAAAACCATAGTATTGAAGGCATCTTTTAATGTACCTATTTCGTCCTTTCTTTTATATTCCACCTTTACATCAAAATCACCTTTTGCAACACGCTCGCAAGCAATTGATAGTTTCTTAATCGGCCTTACAATGCTGTATGTGAAAAAAAACGTGAGCTGAGAGGCAGCTATAATAGCAATTATTGCAACCAATATGGTGTACTTTTGAAGTTCCAACAATTTAGAAGTTATAATCCCTGTGTAAATGTTTTCATTGTAATCGGGCAGTTTATAAACCAAACTTTTGAATATCTTATAAGAACCGTAGTAGGAGGTAAAACCGAGAACAGCTAAGGATACGATGATTATTATCAGAAAAGGTATAAGTATTCTTGCTTCAATGCTTCTCATTTTTTATCACCTCCCCCACGATAAATCCAATAAGTGAAACTATAAAACCCGGCAGTCCCGGATGGACCAGTTTTAAAAAAAGAATCTTTGTTCTGCTTTGATAAATTAAAAAGAACATATATGTAAATAAACCGGAAAAGAAGGATATTTCAGCACTTATCCTCTTTGGTTTTTTAATAAACATAGTCGCATATAATGGCACGAAAATTGATGATGAAAATATGCCCCAAATATTTCCTCCGTATTCGATAAGATTTTCAGGGGGCTTTAATGATAACAGCATGGAAACGGTACCCGCAATACCTATTAAAAACCTGTTTATATTAAGTATCTTTTCTTCATCATCAACCCTTTTAAAAAACCTTTTTAATAAATCGTTC
Organism: Thermovenabulum sp.; assembly: GCF_049701175.1. Lineage (GTDB taxonomy): Bacteria > Bacillota > Thermosediminibacteria > Thermosediminibacterales > Thermosediminibacteraceae > Thermovenabulum. Next base: position 59,665 of record NZ_JBNATW010000007.1, on the reverse strand, counting down.
CAAAAGCTTGTGGCTATTAAAAGCAATTCCGAATTGGCGGTGGAAACCGAAGCAGCTATTATCCCTATTAAAAATATTCCGGTTACCCACGGTGGAGCAATCTTATTAAATAAAAACGGAATTAAATTATCAATATTACCCGTACTATTGCCCGCAGTCAGTATTAAAGTCCTCAAACCTATAGAACCAAAAACCACAAAAAAGTAAATTACTGTTAAAACAATTAACGAATATACTATCATCTTTTTTGCAGTCTTGCTGCTGTCAGCAGATATTACCCTTATCAGGTACTGGGGGTTTGCTGCAAGCCCTAATCCCCATCCGAAAAAGGACGATAATATGTAAATAGGAGGCTGCAGCCCTTTGCAAAAGGGATCCAAAAGACCTCCTTTCGGAGTTTTTTCAATCCAATTTGAAACAGGAAAGGTATCTACATTTGCGGCAGCGATAAGTAAATTCTTAAAGCCGAGATTTTTCGAAATTATGAATAGGCCAAATATAAATAAGGATATAAATATGACAAAGGTATTTAATGCATCTGATTTTACAACAGAAAAAAGCCCGCCAAAGGTGGTATAAATTATATATAAATATACAAGTAAAATGGAAAGGCTGTACGGAATATCGAGGAGCATGCTCATAACCATCCCAAAACCCTTTATCTGCATGGTGATGTAGAGTATATAAGAAATAATCATTATTACAGCAGAACTTGTCTGAAGGGTTGGTGAACTGTATTTTTTTAAAAAGAATTCGGGAAATGTATAAATTTCTTGTTCCCTCATGTTTTTTATTAAAAACAAAAGTAAAAACGCTCCAAAAAACCACGGCAGTATGCTGTAAAAAGCAGCAGAAATCCCATATATATAAAGATAACTGCCCAAGCCCAAAATCGATGCAGCGGAAAACCACGTCGCTATAAAGGTGCCTGTGCTGTAAAAAGTATTTAATTTTCTGCTGGCAATAAAAAAGTCTTCAACATTGTAGGTATCATAAAAACCGCTTCGAGTGGAGTAAACTATTAAAAAAGTATAAATCAGAAAAAAAGACATAAACAAAAAAGACTTAACCATCTTAAATTCCTCCATTTGATTTGATTATAGAGTATCCTTAATGAGCGATATCGCACATCTTTATATAAAAAAAGATATAAAAAAGCTATACAAAATAATTATAATAAAAATGATTCATAAAAAGAATTCCACAAGCTCAAAAGTTTCAAATTTCCATTCCATTAACAAACGGTAATTAGGTATAAATTTTGCAATATAAAAAAAATAAAACAAAAAATCTTAAAAGGAGGTTTAAAAATGCTTTTCAAAATCGACTTAAACAGCGACATAGGTGAAAGCTTTGGTGCTTACAAAATAGGAAGGGATGAAGAGATAGTAAAATACATATCCTCTGCAAACATCGCCTGCGGGTTTCACGCAGGAGACCCAAATGTAATGGCAAAAACCGTAAAATACTGCAAGGAATACAACGTAGCAGTAGGAGCCCATCCGGGTTTCCCCGACCTTTTGGGCTTTGGTAGGAGGAACATGGACGTTTCTCCTGAAGAAGTGAAAAACTACCTCATTTATCAGATAGGAGCATTAAAGGCATTTGCAGAAAGTCAGGGTTTAAAACTTCAGCACGTTAAAGCCCACGGCGCCCTTTACAATACGGCAGCAAAGGACGCAAAACTTGCAGCAGCAATCGTAGAAGCAATAGGATTGGTGGACGAGGATTTAATCTGCGTGGGATTGGGCAATTCTGAGCTTGAATACCAATCCAATAAAAAGGGCATTAAATACGCCATAGAGTTCTTCGCTGACAGGAATTACAATCCCGATGGAACCCTTGTCCCAAGGAGCGCCGCAAATGCAGTAATCCACGACGAAGATGAAGCCTGCCGAAGGATTTTAAAAATGGTAAAAGAAGGAAAGGTAGTAGCTGTAGACGGCAGTGAGGTAGATGTAAAAGCAAAGACCGTTTGCATCCATGGTGATAACCCCAAAGCAGTAGATTTTGCAAATAAACTCAGTCAATTATTCAAGGAAAACGGAATTGAAATTTCACCGATGAAAAATTTATTTTAACCGGGAGAGATAAAAATGTACGAAAAACCGAAAATTTTGCCCGAAGGTGACAGAGCAATCCTTGTGGAATTTGGCAACGAGATATCCGAGGAATGCAATAACAAGGTGATGGCCCTTTACAACTTTTTTAAAGAAGAAAAACCAAAGGGAATTGTATCCCTTATCCCTACCTATCGGTCGCTTTTGATAAAATACGATCCCCTTTTGATGCCTTATAAACAAATTGCTGAAAAAGTTGAGAAGGCACTTTCTTCTATTAAAGACACTGCTTATAAAAATGCAAAGGTCATAGAAATACCTGTCGTCTACGGTGATGAGTTTGGTCCCGACTTGGAATTCGTAGCATCCTATAATAAATTGACCCCTGAAGAGGTAATAGAAATACACACAAAACCCCTATACCGTATTTACATGCTGGGATTTACCATGGGTTTTGCGTACCTCGGCGGAATGTCTGAAAAAATTGCTACCCCCCGCCTTGAAAGGCCGAGGGAAAAAATTCCTGCAGGCTCCGTAGGGATTGCAGATAAGCAGACAGGCATTTACCCTATAGAAAGCCCCGGAGGGTGGAGATTGATAGGACAAACGCCCGTAAAAATCTACGACCCCAACAGCCAAAACCCGATTTTGTTAGAGGCAGGTAATTATTTGAAATTTGTCAGGATAACCAAAGAGGAATTCTTTAAAATCAAAGAAGAAGTAAATCAAGGTAAATTTAAGGTAAATATGTACGATTACACCAATTGATTTTTGGGAGGTAGTTAAAAATTGGATGTTTTCAGGGTGATAAGCCCCGGCTTGTTTACAACTATACAGGATTTGGGAAGGTTCGGTTTTGAGCACCAGGGGGTCCCCACTTCCGGTGCAATGGACGAATTTGCCTTCAGGATTTCTAATATTTTATTGGGAAATCCCGAAAATACCCCCGCTCTTGAAATCACAATGTTAGGTCCTCAATTAGAAGCCCTTAATGATACGTGTATATCAGTAACAGGGGCAGAAATCCCCGTCTATTTAAACGGCAATTTGGTGCACGGCTGGTCCGTAATTCCGGTAAGGAAAGGTGATACGGTATCTTTTGGGCAATTAAAGTCCGGATGCCGTGCCTACCTTGCGGTTAAAGGAGGATTTGAAGGGGACTTTAAGATGGGAAGCTACTCCACATATACAAGGGGAAACATTGGGGGCTACATGGGTAGAAGGCTTTTAAAAGACGATATCTTAAAGGCAAAGGAAACTAATACAAAATGTAAATTCGTAAAAGTAAGGGACGAATACATTCCTAAATACCCCTCTTTTTTAGAAGTAAGGGTTATTTTGGGACCTCAGGACGACTATTTTGAAAAGGAAATGATTGATAAATTTTTGAGCTCCGAATACACAATAAGCAAGGATTCGGATAGAATGGGATTTCGTTTAGAAGGCCCGGAAATAAAAGCAAAAAAACATGATATAATAACCGATGGACTCGTTCCGGGTGCTATTCAAATACCCGCAAACGGAAAACCGATTGTCATGCACAAGGATGCTCAGACAACGGGTGGCTATGTAAAAATCGCAACCTGTATTTCTGCAGACCTTTCCTTGCTTTCCCAGCTGAAACCCGGAGATAAGGTGAAATTCAAGGCAGTAACTATCGAAGAAGCTCATAAAATTTTAGCAGAAATGGAAGAGAAAATAAGGATTATAAGAGAAACTGCGGTTGTTTTGAAATATTTTAATGTAAAAGTAAATAATATAGAGTATTTTTCAATCTTAGAAGAAGTATAATAGGAAGGGGACATTTAAATTATGAATAATTTAAATTCTTCTGAAGCAAGAAAATTAATTAGAGAAGGTAAATGGCAGGGGCCAACCTGTGGAATGGCTTTAGGTTTTGTTCAGGCAAACTTGGCAATCCTTCCGAAAAAATATGCATACGATTTTCTTCTTTTTTCATTCAGAAACCCCAAGCCCTGTCCTTTATTGGATGTGTTAGATGCAGGAAATCCGGTCCCCAATATAGCAAAGGATGCGGATATAAGAACCGATATCCCAAAATACAGGATTTATAAAAATGGGAATTTAGTCGATGAAGTCACGGACATAAAAGATATATGGCAGGATGACTTTGTCTCCTTTTTAATAGGATGCAGTTTTACCTTTGAAAAGGCTTTGTTAGAAAACGGTATACCCGTAAGGCACATAGAAGAAAACAAGAATGTTCCCATGTATATTACAAACATTGACACCGTTCCTGCCGGTGTTTTTTCAGGAAAAATGGTAGTAAGCATGAGGCCGATACCGGAAAAATTGGTGATTCGTGCAATTCAGGTAACATCAAGATTCCCTTCAGTACACGGCGCACCCGTTCATATAGGCGACCCTAAGAAAATTGGAATTAAAGATATTGAAAAGCCCGATTTTGGGGACCCTGTTGAGATTAAGGAAAATGAAGTGCCAGTTTTCTGGGCATGCGGCGTTACACCGCAGGCTGTAGCATTAAATTCAAAACCGGAAATAATGATAACCCATTCTCCCGGTCATATGTTTATAACTGATTTAAGAGATGAAGAATTAGCTGTTTTATAGTTATAAAAAAATCCTCCGAGAAAATTTCGGGGGATTTTTTATGTTCTTTTTGTTTATTGCAAAATAAAAATGCAGTTGGGAAAAACTTTTTTAGCTTATCTATTGGAGTCCGAAACCTTATTTTGTTTTTTATTATACAATTTTTTGCTGGAATTTTACATGGGAAAAGGCAAAAACTGTCGTGATTTTGCAGAGTTTTGAAGAAAAATTTTCTGTAAAGTGATAAAATATTATTAGGAGGTTTGTGCTATGAGTGAATTGGAAATTTTTATTGAGAAAATAAAAAGCAACAAGGATTTTCTTAAAAATCGTTTTGGCGTTAAAGCAATCGGCATATTCGGATCATACGTCAGAGGAGAGCAGAATAGCGAAAGCGATGTCGATATATTAATAGAAACAGATAAGCCCGTTAGTTTGTTCGATTTGGTTGAATTGGAAGATTTTCTTTCAGAGCTGCTCGGCAAAAAGGTTGATCTTGTCTTGAGAGATGAGCTAAAACCAAGAATCGGTAAAAATATACTGAAAGAGGTTGCTTACATATGAAGCAGAGAGATTATTGGGATTATTTGTAGGATATTATAGACGCAATAAAAGCTGTTCAGGATTTTGTTGAAGGAATGGATAAAAAATCTTTTGCCCATGACCTAAAAACAATTTATGCTGTTAGAAAAGCTTTAGAAATTATTGGTGAAGCTGCTAAAAATGTTCCCCAATCCTTTAAAGACAAATACCCCGATATACCTTGGAGACAGATGGCAGGTATGCGTGATAGACTTGTCCATAAATACTTTGGTGTCAAGATAGATGTGCTGTGGGAAACTGTCCAAAAAGATATCCCTTTGCTGAAATCTATGTTTAACGATATGATTAAAAAAGAAAAGAATTAAGTTAACATAAAAAATCCCCCGAGAAAATTTCGGGGGATTCTTATGTATTCTCATTCTATATTAAACTCGCGGCTTGTGGTTTAGTTCTTTATAAAAAACTATCCTATTTTTGCCCATTCTTTTTGCTTCATACATAGCAATATCAGCAAAATGTATAAATTCTTCAACTGTTGAAGGACTGTCTTCAAGTAAAGATGATGCTCCTATACTAATTGTAGTTTTTTTATTTAAAGAATTTATGTTTAAATTTTCTACCCTTTCTCTAATCCTTTCTAAAGGTATAAACAGGTTACTGTAATCAACCCCAAAAAAGATAATTACAAATTCTTCACCACCATATCGGAAAGCTTTATCCTTTTCTCTTATCGAATCCCTAATAATCCTTGCAACCTCTTTTAAGACTTCGTCACCTGTTACATGTCCATAACAATCATTTATTTCTTTGAAATTATCTATATCCAGCATTGCCAAAGAAAGATTCAAACCATCCTTCAAACTCTCAAACCACAACTTAGGTAGTATTGAATCAAAGGCTAATCTATTATATAACTTAGTCAGCATATCAATGCTTATCTGTTCTTTTAACTTTAAAAGGATGTTGGCTATTGTTATAAAAATTTGCGCTAAGAATTCATTTGCTCTTTTAATAAAAATCCATTGAACTGTATCATTGTCTTTTTCTACATTAAGGATATCTTCCAAGGAACTGAAATGGATTTCAAGTATATCAATTGCTTGTAATATATTGGGATTTTTAATCTCAAACAAACTCTCAAAGGCTTCAAGTAAAATACTTTCATCTCCATTGGTAAATATATACTCTCGTAAATATCTCTTATACTTTTCTGAAAACATCTTTATCTCCTCAAACAAGCTAACCCCCCTTCCTCAACACAAACACAGAGGAATCATCATCTTTTATCTTGAATTTTTCAGTAATTTCTCTCGCAATATTATCAATATTATCTAAAAATAATCTCATTGGATTTATATAATTTAAAAAATTACCTCTGATGCCATCAGTTGTTGCAATTAAAATATAATCATTATTCACTTCTTCGTTAAAAACTTTTCTGTCTACATATTGTCTTCCTACAATTCCGGGAATATTTAATAATTTTTTGATAGATTTTTTCTGAATTAAATTAGCATTGATATTTCCCACATTTATATATTCAATCTTTTCATCATAGACAAAACATATAAACAAAACTGCACCGCGAGTATTTGCCAAGGCTTCCTCAACAACTATATAAACTTCATTAATATTATAAAATTCGGTTTTATTTAGTTTCTCCTTTACTTTTTCTGCAACTTCGAATGCCTTTTCACCATGTCCCAAAACATCCCCTAATACAAATAAATAGCAACCGTCATCTATCCTTCTTTCATAAAAAAAATCACCCGATCTTTTTTCCAAATAATGGGGTTCAATCAATACACTATAATTTATTTTGTATTTTTTCTCAGTTTCCTCTTTTTGCACTAAATTTATCCTCAAATTAAATATAACTTTCTTTTGTTGTATTATTCTTATTGTTATAAAATCCGAATGGTTAGATATGATTTTCCACCCTAAACCCAAACCTTTTTTCCCATTTTTTAAGTTGTCCACAGAAATTTCATTTTCGGCAATTATGTTTACACCATCATCGGTCAGCGCAACATCTATTCTGCCATTTTTCCCATACTTTAGTATGTTTGATGCAAGTTCTCTTAATACCAAAAAAACCTCGGGCTTATTTATGCCCCTACTTTCCAATAATTTTTTAGAATAGTGCTCTAAAATAAACAAGTCAAGCTGATCTCTTATTTCTAAGCTAAAATTAATAATTACGCCTCCTTTTTTTCACAATTACAACCGTTCCCTTATCTACTTTTGAATTTATATAAAATTCATCCATTAACCTTTTCACACCAGAAAGTCCAAGGCCAAAACTTCCCTTAGTTGTAGAATAACCGCTTTGCATTGCTAAATTCAAATCTTTAATGCCAGGACCATTATCATAAGCAACAATTTCAAGAACAACACTTCCTTTGTCATTAATTTCTCTTACGAATATAAAGCCTTCTCCTGCATATCTGTAAATGTTTCTGGCAAGTTCAGAAACAGCAGTAGATAACTTTGTTACATCTCCCAGTGAGAAATTTAATCTTTTAGCAAAATCTTTAACCATTTGCCTCGCAACTACTATATCCTTTTCATCCTTTATTTTAACTACTATATCATAATCTTTTGGGTCAATCTCTATCAAAGATTCCTTTTCCTTCATAGGAATTTCCTCTCATCCTTTTTATTAATTTAAATGCTCCTTCTAAATCTTGAGCAAAATTTATCCCTTTCAAATCAATACCCATTTGAGCCAATGTGAGTGCTACTTGAGGCTGTATTCCGCAAATGAAAGTATCACAGCCCATCATCTTCACCATATTAGCAGTTTCCAATAACATATATGAAATATAGCTATCAATAACATCTATTGTGCTCACATCAATTATTAAAGTATTTATTCCGAGTTTTTCAATTTCATTTAATATTTGATTTTGGATTTTTTCAACAGTTGAATCATTAAGTTCAATTTGGATTGGCACAATTAAACAATCAAATAATTTTATTGTTGGAACTACCCTCATCTTTAATTCTCCTCATTATTTTTCTTCAATTTCTGAAATAGCATATTTTAGTCCTGACTCTAAATCCCTCTTTACAATAACCATATTAAAATCAATTCCTATTTTTACAAGGGTATGGGCAATATTTGGTTTTATTCCCGTTAAAATAACATCGCATCCCATGAGCTTCACTGCATTAAACATTTCTATTAAATATCCTCCCACAACAGTATCAATAATTGGCACACCTGTTACATCTATTATCGCAATTTTTGCCCTCGTTTCCGATATAAATTCCAATAATTTTTCGCTCATGCTCTGTGCTCTCTCAGAATCAAGGGTGCCTATAAGGGGCAATAATACTACATCCTTCCATATTCTAATAGTAGGAGTAGCAAGTTCACTTAAAACATTTTTTAACTCAGTTAAATAATTGTTTTTTTCTTTTAGATATTGGTTCTGAACACAGCATATTTGTTTGTAAATATAAGCAGCAGGAAAGTTTTTTACAATTTTCGCTAAATACTCAATCCCATCTACAATTTTTTCAAAAGGTATTATTTCAAACAAGTTTTGTATACTTTTTTGCAATTCGCTTTCTTTTACTCCTTCTTCGTATTTCGCTAACACCATTAAAAAATCTTCCCAACTTTCTTTAACACCTGAAACTTTTTCTAATTCCGATAAAATTTCATTAAATTTGGTTAATATATATTCCTTCAATCAGAACCCCCCTTGCTTTAAAGTAGAGTATAAAATCGGCTTTTTATAAAATTTTATCAATACAAGTTTGACTTTACAATGGTCTTTTTGTCTGATAATAACCTGTGTAAATATCCATTTCAAACTCTTGGTTATAATCCGGAAAATTGCTTTCTTCTTTTACAAATATTTTTGTGCCGTCTATCTTCATAGAAGCTTTTGAGCCTCTTCTCGTAATTCCAGCAGAGAGCCCGTCTATTAATCTAAAAAATCTGTACATCGGCAAAAGGTATTCAGGAAAACCCTTAGGCAATTCGCTTTCCTCATGATGGTGAAACTTTATTAGATTATATACCTTTTCATCAATATTATATAAAGCCTTGCTCAATTCTGCACTGCGGAAGGCATGAAGATATCCTTTTTCAAAGACTTCTTTGGGATTTACTATATCTCCTATTTTCAAACTCGGTTGGACTTTTCCTATATCATGCAGAATTGTCGACTGTACAATTGTATTTTTGTCCATACCAGGGAGTTCCAACAATCCTTGATTTAAAGCATCAGCTATCAATTTTAACATATTTATCACATGTTTAAAACATCCCTCTTTTATGACACCAGTTATTTTTATCATTCCTGATTTTTCATCGTACTGATCAATATATTCAACTATGGACTTTAACCTTGCTTCAATTCGTTGATCAGGAAGCATCATTGTAAAAGCAACTTCAACTTCATGTTGGCTGGACCTTAATTTTTCTACCATATTGTATTCATTACTTATATCAGTAAATGTAACTAAAAAACCCTCTTTTACAGGTGTTGAGCAAATACGATAAAATTTCCCTTCTTTATACTTTACTACCTCTGCTTGTTCCCTATTAAATATTTTTACAAACTCTTTTGAATCTTTATATTTCCCCGAAATAATATCATTAGCAATCTTGTTTGAAATAAGTATATTACCGTTATTAGATATTAATGTAATACCTATAGGGAATACATCCATCATGTCATTTATCAGACATTCAACATCAGTCCTTTTTTTCCTCTCCTCATCATGCAAATTAGCAAGTCGAGTAATTACTATTTCAGGAGAAATTTTTCTCCTGATACCGTCCTTTCCTCTTGTTAAAATTGGTATCCTACCATGCTTCCTTATCTTAACTATGATATCATGTAAATCCTCTTCAATTGATTCCGCCATCTCTTCTTCTTTTATAGGTCTTGCAATTTCCTCTGCTTTTACCCTTAAATCCTCACCACCTGAAATCAGCAATTTAACAATGTCTTTCCAGTCGATATACCCAAGAATTTCGTTTCCTCTATTTACAACAACTATACTGCTGTCGTTTTCAAGAAGGGTTTTTGCAACCTCCACCAAATTTGCTTCTGCAGGCACAGAAGGCAAGGTAGAAAATTGTTCCATAAAATTTTCTTTCATTTTATCACTCCTAATTTTACAATTTTGAACCTTTTACTTTAAAATTTTAGCACGTTTTATTGATTATGGTATATAAATAATAAAAAAAACTCGGGTTCGCAATTTGCCCCCGAGGTAGCAGCAATATTCTTAAATCTAAAAAATAACAGTAAATTTTAATTTCATAATTTAATTCAATAAAAATTATTGACATAAAATGACTTTAGTTGTATAATTTTTTTTAAGAAAAGTTAATATATTTAAAATTGTGTTAAAAAGGGAGCTTTACGACCTCCCTTTCCACATAAGGCCTCAGCAGCCCCCTATCCCCCCATCTTCAGCTGAGGCCTCTTTTATTTTATTTTAATAATATAAAAAACCACCATTTAATAATATAGCAAATTATGGTATTATTTTCAAGATATTTTTTATATTTTTATTTATTTCTTTTTATTTTATATATTTATTATTTGAAATATTTTTTATTCCTATTTGATTTATGTGCCATAACTATTTTTCAATATATAATGTTTGTTAGCTATTTTTGTTCTCTATTGATATACTCCTTTCCATCACTTTTTCCAATCCTTACACTTACTAAGATCTGATAAAATTTGATAGGAATAATATTTCATTAGGAGGTGTTCTTTTTGAGCCAGAATAAATTGGTTATTCTTTCGGGTATAATCGTTGGAGCCCTTTCAGTCCTTTTAATAATTTTGGGCAATCCCGCAAACATGGGTATATGTGTGGCATGTTTCATCAGGGATATAGCTGGCGGATTGGGACTCCACAGGGCAGAATTGGTTCAATATCTAAGACCCGAAATACCGGGTTTTATACTCGGTTCTTTTATTGTCTCATCACTTACCGGGGAATTTAGGGCTCGAGGCGGTTCTGCACCCCTTACAAGATTCCTGATAGGCTTTTTTGTGATGATCGGTGCTATGGTATTCTTAGGCTGTCCATTGCGGATGGTGCTCCGCCTTTCTGCCGGTGATTTAAACGCTTTAGTGGCATTCATTGGTTTTGCTGCAGGTATTTACTATGGATTGATTTTTATAAAAAAAGGTTTTACCTTGGGACGCAGCAATAAAATCGAAAAGGTTAACGGATATATCATGCCTGCATTCGCCATTTTCTTATTGATTCTAGTCCTTGCAGCACCCAAATTCATCTTTTTCAGCGCAAAAGGACCGGGTTCGATGAGAGCTCCCTTCCTTATTTCCCTTGCTGCAGGCTTGATAGTAGGAATCTTAGCTCAAAGATCAAGACTTTGCATGGCTGGAGGAATAAGGGACATATACCTTTTAAAGGATTTTCACCTTTTTTCAGGTTTCATCGCTATATTTGTCACGGCATTGATATTAAACCTCATTACAGGAAAGTTTAAGCTTGGCTTTGCCAATCAGCCCATTGCTCACACAATGGCGATTTGGAACTTCTTAGGTATGTTCCTTGCGGGCTTGGGCTCAACTTTACTTGGAGGATGCCCTTTAAGGCAGTGTATAATGTCGGGGGAAGGCGATACCGATGCGGGAATAGCCTTTTTCGGTATGCTTGTGGGAGCAGCTTTTGCACATAACTTTGGAATTGCTGCATCACCGGCAGGAGTTTCCATCAACGGCCAAATTGCAGTAATAACGGGGATTATTGTTCTAACCGCTATTGCCCTTTTAAACGTGGAAAAGGATTAAAATTTGAAAGGAGAGGAAAATTTTATGGAAAAATCTATTGATGTCCACGGTCTTTCCTGCCCGTTACCGGTGGTTCAGACAAAAAAGGCTTTAGAAACATTGAATAATGGCGACACATTAGAAGTTATTGTTGACAACCCTACATCTATTGAAAATATATCACGCTTTGCAAAAAATGCAGGATACAAAGTTGAAAAATCCGAATCAAAAGGGATTACAGTATTGAAGATATATAAATAATGACATTGAATAAATTGGCAACTTGATATAAGCTTGTTATTTATAAAAAGACCGCTTTTAGTTTTTGTACTAAAAAAGCGGTCTTTTTTTAGGGAATTAAATATTATTGACTTAATAGGACTTTAATAATATAATTTTTTAAAGAAATTTTTAAATTTTTTATTATATTTCGATTTAATAATACAGCAAATAAAAGGCGGTGGATACTTTGAATAAAAAAATCATTTTTATTACAATGATTTTACTAATAATTCTTTTATTATCTCCCATTTTTATATATTACGTAAAACCCACAACTTACCTCAACGTTTGGATAATCGACAAAACCGTTCCAACAACAGATTTTAGAGAACACAAAGGGCTTATATGGGTGTTAAACAATATGAAAATAAAAAATAAAATCACGCTAAAAGATTTCGATTACAAAAAAGATTATTTCGGATTCTACCCCGGAAAAGACGGTTATAAAATTTTTGAAATGCAAATAAACAATCCCGATTTTATTTATATCGCGGACACCTACGGGGTTTATACAGACGATTTTAATAAAGAAAATATTGAAGGGACAAAGTCAAGTCTAATTTACGGAGGGCTCACAGAAGATGAACTTTTTAAAATTAAATCTTACCTAAATAATGGAAGAATAATAGTTGCAGAATTTAATACTATTGAATACCCTACGAATGAAAAAGTAAGAAAAGATATGGAAGATATATTTGGTTTTACTTGGAGCGGATGGAGCGGTCGTTATTTTTATGATCTTTCTAAAAATGTTGAAGTACCCATATGGGTAATTGATTCTTACGAAAAGCAGTACAACCAGAAATGGGAATTTAAAGGCAGCGGCTTTGTCTTTATTTCTAAGGATAACGATATTATTGTCCTCGATAAAAATGATTTTACAGAGAAAAAGATTTTTGTAGATTTTGAAGATAAATATTTAAAAGAGTTTAAAGTTAAAGACAAGGTAAATTACAATTACTGGTTTGAAATAATACAACCGAGAGATGTCGAAATAATTGCCAATTTCGTTTTAAACGTAACAGAGAAAGGTAAAGAAAAGTTAAAAAAATATGATTTAAAACCTGTATTCCCGGCTATTATAAGAAACAAAAACACAGATTACACTTCTTACTACTTTGCCGGCGACTTTGCAGATGTAAAAAATATCCCACCTTTTTATAAAATGGTAGGGATAGATTTTTTGTCGCCTGAAAGCTTTTTTTGGAAGGTTCACGTTCCCATGATGAAAAAGATAATAAGTGATATTAAAAGCTTTAGAGAATATGTAGCAGGTGATAATTTATATAATTTTAATGGAATTAAACTGGTTTCAAGAATAAAAGACTCAAGTTTTGAAATATATAAAAACGGCGCTTGGCAGAAACTTTTTATAAAAGGCGTAAACATGAGTTTTGCAACTCCTGGGAAATGGTTTACTCAAATGCCTGAAAATGAGATAGAATATTTGAGATGGTTTGATTTAATTGGAAAGATGAACGCGAATACCATACGCGTTTACACATTGATTCACCCCGCATTTTATAAAGCTTTAAAAACCTATAACGAAATCCATAAGGATAATCCCCTTTATTTAATACAGGAAATATGGCCTGATGAAAACCCAAAGGACCACAATTATCTTGACAAAGAAAACCTTGACAATTTCATAAAAGAAATAGAATACGTTATAGATGCTGTACATGGAAATGCAAATATACCCGAAAGAAAAGGAAAATCATACGGTATTTACAATGCAGATGTTTCCCAATGGACAATCGCATACCTTGTAGGGAGAGAATTAGAACCTGAAGAAGTTATCAGTACAAACGAAAAGAACAAAGGATTCAATTTCAAAGGAGAATATATATCATCGACAAAAGGTCAAGCAACAGAGGCGTGGCTTGCCAAAAGCTGCGATTATGTAATGAAATACGAAAGTGAAAAATATCAAATGCAGCATCCTGTTGCTATAGTCAGTTGGCCAACCTTAGACCCTATAGTTCACAGGTCTGAGTTTAATTTCGAGGGTAAAAAAGAGTTAGAATACAACGATAAAGTATCTATTGATATAAACAATTTTGATTTAGGAGAAAAAAATGTAGCCGGATTTTTCGGGGCATATCACATATATCCGAATTACCCTGATTTTATGAATAATGAAGAGCATTATAAGGAATACAAGGATGAACAGGGTAGGTTCATGTACGGCGGGTATTTAAAAGAATTTATCAGCCAGCATAAAAAATTTCCTGCTCTTGTAGCAGAGTTCGGGCTTGCTACCGGTATGGGAAATGCTCATACCAATCCCGACGGATACAATCACGGAGGACTTGATGAGATAAAGCAGGGAGAAGGTATAGTTAGAATGATGAAAGCCATCAAAAGGGAAGGATATTTAGGCGGGATAATTTTTGAATGGATGGATGAATGGGCAAAGAAGACGTGGATTACCGAGCCTTTTATGATTCCCTATGAAAGGCATGTTCTCTGGCACAATGCTATTGATCCGGAACAAAATTACGGCATTCTTTCCAACGAAAGCATTAAGCCTGAAACGCCAGAATTTGCACTGAAGGACGATGGAATAGTAAAAAGTATTGAGCTTTCAAGTGACGAAACTTACCTTTATATAGATATGGAATACGATAAAAATGTAGGAATTGACGACAAAGAAGTCATCATAGGAATAGACACTTATGATAGGAATAAAGGTGATTTTAAATATGATGAAAACTCTAATATAAAAGCCCCTTCCGGAATAGAATTTGTTATTAAGATAAAAAACAAGGAAGCTAAGATACTTGCTCATCCTGATTACAATATCGGCGATATGAAATTTTCTTCAAAGAAAACGGAAAAGGGTGTATTTAAAGAAATAAGACCTATAATCAACAAAGAGAGAATCACCATGGATGGAAAAATAATACCTGAAATCAGGCAGGACGGAAGCACTATAAATTACGGAGATTTCAGCGATTCAAACCACGGTTTTTATATTGACGACAAAATCCACCTTCGAATTCCGTGGGCAAGGCTCAATATTACAGACCCATCCAGTCACCTTGTTTTAGATGACGACAGAATTTTTCCCTATTACCCTGAAAGGGACACCTTTAAAGTGGTAAAAACAGAAGGTTTTGTAATAAGCGGTATAGTTAAAACCGGAAAAAATATAATAGATGTTTTCCCAGGAAAAGAAAAAATTGAAATGGTAACTTATAAATGGAAAGGCTGGGAAAATCCGGTATACAGGGAAAGGTTAAAGAAAAGCTATGAAATATTAAAATTTTATTTTGAGAAAATATAAATCCCCCAAACGGGGGACTATTTTTATCCGAAGGATATAATCATACCGCCTTTACCTGCATATGTCCCCATGGTATACCCCATAGGTCCTACTATAATCTCTTTGGGATTAAATCTTTCCTCTATTACCTCTATTAGGAAATTCGCGTCTTCTTCATTATCTAAATGAGTAATGCCAAAGATTTTTTCGGAAAAGTCCTTACCCCTTTCCGATATAACTTCTACCGCTCTCATAAGAAATCTCTTTTTACCTCTTACCTTTTCAAGAATTTCTACTGCCCCTTCCACCGCATGCAAAATCACTTTAATATCAAGGACCTTTGCCAAAGAGCCCTGGAATCTGCTCAACCTTCCGCCCTTTACTATGTTTTCCAGAGTATCCAAAAGGATTAGTATGCTCATTTCTCTTTTTACAGCATCCAGTCTTTTTATAACTTCGTCAATACTTAACCCTTCAGCCGCCCATTTAGCCGCTTTAATTACCTGGATTCCCTGGCCAAGAGAACCTGCAAGGGTATCGAATACCTCTACCTTTTCCCCCAGCATGTTTTTTGCAACACAGGCTGATTGGAAAGTGCCGCTTAGCTTTGAAGAGAGTGTAAAGCAAAGCACCTGTCCTTTTTTCGATAGTTCCTGAAATACATTAAAAAAGTTATAGGGTGAGGGCTGGGATGTTACCGAAAGTTCCCGGGAACTTAACATCTTTTGTTGAAATTCCAGTGGCGAAAGGTCAACTCCTTCCCTGTACTCCACTCCATTAATTTTCACCGTCAAAGGCACAACATGAATATTATGCTCCTTTAAAATCTCCAATGGAAGGTCTGCTGCACTATCGGTTACAATATGAATCATATAAAATACCCCTTTATTTTAATTTAAATTATCTTTATTTATAATTAGATTATCACAAAATTAAGACAATTTTTCAATAAATTTTTACAATAACTTATAACAATTTTAGCACGAAAATAGTATAAAACTAAAAAAAGAATACACGTTAAAAACACTTTCAAGAATTATAAAGTTTAGCATCCATGCTGTTTCCATATTAAGGTAATATAGTTGCGTTTTGCTAAACATGTATGGTTACCATAAAATAACTCCTCGTGAATGGTCAAATAATTAAAATTTAAAAAATAAAAAAGATTAAAGAAGGAAATATTATTTTTATGTAGAATTTTTTAAATAACAGAATTTTTGTAAATTCCTATAAAACAAAAAGTAAATGGAGAGTGCTATGAAAAAATTCAATATAAGTTTTTCAAAAAATTCTAAAGGCATTTTGGGCATTTCTGGTCATGTAGGTGTGGGGCATGTTCACAGCCACAGTGGATTTGTACAGGATGATTCTGCAGGTTTTGCGGTAGTAGCTTCCATATTAAAAAAAGCGTTACCCGTTGATACTGCAATTTCAAAAGTAACGGCTAATGTTATAACCGGAGAAATATTAGTCCAAACTAACGGTGGAGGAATTGGGAAGGCACTTCCGCGCCGCGGTATTGCTCCTTTTGAAGCTGAATTAATGATTGAACGTGCAATAGGGCTTAATGCTGTTTTTTCCCAGGCAGCGGCAGTGAAGGTTTTTGGGCGTATTTACGGACAGGGGGTCAGCGAAACGGCAACGGCATTTCAAGGAGCCTGTGCGCTTGCAGCGCTGGACACTTTTGTTAAGGCAGCTCCGGGAAAATTCAAGGTGATGACAGAAAAACTTCCCGATAAGCTTGATACTGCTGCCGCTACGGTCATTGATGTGGAGGGTATACCGATTTCAATCATGCTTGTAATTAATTTTACCGAAGGTGGAATAGGCCCTGACGAAGATTACGAAGGAAATACCATGTGGGCGGATAAAGGAAGGATAATGAAAGAGGTAGGGCTTGACAAGATACCTACCGTTGTTGTTGAAAGTAAGGCTTATATACCTTCAATGGCTGAAAATGTTGATGTGGAGAAAATTTATATTCGTGCCCAGGAAAATATTGACGATATGAATTTGGGTGAGCACTTAGTAAATGCTGCAAAACAAAATAATATACCTTATCATTTCAGTAAAACTGCCATGCCATTGCTTCCCGGGTCCCTCCAAAAAGCTACGATAGAATTAGCAGACAGAATTATTGCTCTTGCCCGGGAGCTTAAAAAAGTAGATAGTGCAATAGATAAAGTACAAATTATTGCAGAACTTGTAAGGTTGGTAAGCGAAGATGCCGGCGGAATAACCTTTATGAGTAACAGTTTACATGATAAGGTACGGGGTGCGGGTCTTGTTCCCGGAACGGGTGCAGTTATTTCTATGATAGTTTCTAAAAAATATATAGATTTTATGAAAATTCCAATACTTACAATGGAAGATGTAGATAAATATATTACTGTTATTTTAGAAGGACTATTAAATTATGCTAAAAGAAATGGAGAGTGCTAAAAAATGAAAAAAATATTATTGCTTTCTACAGGTGGAACCATAGCATCAGCTTCCGGAGAGGATGGATTGGTTCCTAAGTTGAGCGGGGAGCAGATGATAAAACTTATTCCAGAACTGGAAGGAATATGTGACATTGATTGCAGGGAAATAATGAATTTTGACAGCACGAATATTCAGCCGGAAGAATGGGTAATTATTGGCCGTGAGGTATTTGAAGGTCTTAAAAAATATGATGGTGTAGTCATTACTCACGGAACAGATACAATGGCTTACAGTGCCTCCGCTTTAACTTTTATGTTGCGCAACTTGAACAAACCCGTAATTTTTACCGGCTCGCAACTTCCAATTGAACACCCACAAACGGATGGGAAGAGAAATATTCTTGACGCTTTTAAATTAGCCGTATCCGGTTTGGCCGGGGTATTCATAGTGTTTGACGGTAAAATTATTAAAGGTGTACGCTCATCAAAAGTAAGAACCCTCGGTTTTGATGCCTTTAAGAGCATTAATTATCCGTATGTTGGCCGTGTTGAAAATGGAAACGTGATTATTGAACATGGTATTGATAAAATGCCTGAAGGGCAGGTAGAACTGGATGATAAATTTGATCCAAGGATTTTACTTTTAAAGTTAATTCCTGGTTTTATGCCTGAGGTTATTCCTGCAGTTTTAAAACTGGGATTAAGGGGGTTGATTATCGAAGGGTTTGGATTGGGTGGAGTACCGAACTTCAGACGGAACCTTATTCCTGAAATAGAAAAAGCATTAAAAGAGGGAATTGCGGTTGTTGTAACCACTCAATGCTTGCTTGACGGCAGTGATTTGACTGTTTACGAAGTAGGGGTAAAAGCTTTAAAAGCAGGTGTGATTCCGGCTTACGACATGACTACCGAAGCTATTACAACAAAGCTTATGTGGGCTTTGGGCCATACGGACAAATTGGAAGAGGTCAGAAAAATTATGATGACAAACTATGCTGGGGAATTTAGTATAATTAAAAACCACTGAAAATCGTATTAATAAAAAAGGAAAGGACTTTTGTGTAAATACAAAAAATTAAAGGGGGTATTTTTATGGGGTAGAACAGACTTTAAAACTTGGTAAAAGGCCTTTGTACGCCCTGATAGCGGTTTTTATAGGTGCTATTGCAGGGTGGTTAGTAGGTCCGGGTGTCTCGGTTTTAAAACCATTAGGTGATATTTTTATTGCGCTTTTGAAGTTTATTGTAGGACCGCTGATTTTTGTTTCTATTGCAACAGCTGTAACTACGGTGCAAAGTTTTAAAAGACTGGGGAAAATCTTCGGCGGATTTTTGGTTTACTGGTTTATCTTTGGACTTATTGCAGCAATTATAGGTTATACTATGGCAAATATCATGAAACCCGGTGTAGGCGTTCAATTGGGAGCAAAGGAAATACAATTGGCTCAAGTTTCTGCTGCTCAGGTATTAATGAGCTTTATACCTAATAACCCCGTGAGAGCATTTTTAGAACTTAACACTATGCAGATTATTATCTGTGCTTTGTTAACCGGGTTTGCTATTGCTTTTTTGAACAATGTGGCTCCTGAAGAACACAATTTCCTTAAAAAACTGTTTGAATCTTTACAGGCATTGATATATAAAATTGTAGACTTTATTTTATGGTATGCTCCGATAGGAATCTTTGCATTGATGGCGAATCTGGTAGGTACGGTTGGAACCATGGGGTTAGCATCCCTTGGTAAAATGGTATTCACCCAATGGGTAGCGTATTTTGTAATGCTGTTAGTTATTCATCCTCTGTTTATGATGCTGGTTTTAGGGGTAAATCCTTTAATATTCTGGAAAAAAGTATATCCCGCAATGCTCACTGCCTTTGTTACACAAAGTAGCTCGGCTACATTACCAATTACTTTAAGGGTTACAAAGACTCTGGGCGTTCCGGGAGATGCTGCGGATGTAATTATACCGCTTGCCGCTACCATCAACATGCAGGCGGTGGCTGCTGAAATGCCAATATATGCGGTATGGGTAGCCCAAATGCATGGAGCTAATTTAACGGCAGCTCACGTTGCGGTGGCTTTGATGATGGGAGTATTCGGTGCTGCAGCGTGTGCCGGTGTTCCGGGTGGAGGTATAATGATCGCTGCTTTAACGTTACAGACCCTGGGACTGCCTTTAGACCCGGTAGGTTGGATAGCAGGTATTTACGTAGTTATTGATATGTTCAACACAATGCTTAACGTTACCGGCGATCCACTGGGTGTTATGACCGTTTCGAAATTTGTGCTGAAAGAATTCGATAAGCAAAAATTCCAGGCTCCTCCCGAATAATCTGGATCTTATTTAATCTGGATCTTATTATAAAAATAAAGTGTTAAAAAAAATCTTTTTCAGTTTATGCCGGAGTCATGATAGCTACTGAATTGACTCAGGCGGAAGCAGAAACAGAATATTGCAGAACATTCTAAATTTATCCGTGGACTTTTTGATCCCACAGAAAATGAACTTTTTAATATTGCAAATAATTTTGGGAATGAATTTGATCAATTAACGGAAGAAGCGATGGCGGCTTTGGATATAATATTTTGCTCTCAGTATAGAGAGCATTTTTTTATGATTTATTAATCTCTCTTAGTGTAGTAAAACATTGCTTGATTGTGTTTTCAAAAGTCTCATGTTTGACTTTTGTAGCATCGAACTTAAAAATTTTGAAAGTCATCTGGATAAATAACCCAATTAAAAGGGCAAATAACACCGTTCCAATTCCAATCATTCCACCGAGCTTCCAACCGGTTAATGCTACAATTAGCTCTATAAGTCCACGGCAAAAACCTATGGGATAACCTGTTTTGCGGGAAAGGGCTACCATCAAGCTATCCCTTGGCCCAGCTCCAAAAGCTGATTGAATGTATAAATAAGTAGAGAATGAAAAAATAATCATTCCAATTATTAACATAATTATTCCTGTAATGAAATTATTTGCAACCGGGATTATTCTGAGATTTAGTATAAAATCTAAAAACATTCCAATTAAAATCATATTTAAAAGTGTACCAAGGCCTACCTTTTCTCCCAAAAGGATTATTAATAATAAAATTAATATTCCGGTTGCAATAGAAGCGTTACCAATACTTATCCTCAGGGTACTTGCCAATCCTGCATGAAAAACATCCCACGGAGAAAATCCTATGCGAGCATTTATTGTAAAGGCTATTCCTAACGCACAAAAGAAAAGCCCTGTTAATAATTTTATTAATCGAAAGTAAAATTGCTTCATTTTTGGTTCCTTTCTTTATTGTTTTAGGTAGATATTGAAGTAATGTTGAATATATTATATTTTCTCCGCAGGATAAGGTTTTGTCAAGAAAAATAATATATGAGCTTTTTGCTTTGTAGCATTTTAAAATTTTTAGCACGAAAATAATATAAAACTAAAAAGGAATACACATTGACAATTGATAATACAAAGTAAATGGAAAACTTATCTTCATAAGCCGGAATTCCATCTAACTGCTCAATTTGTCTGTGGAGGCCTCCATAGGTTTCGTCTAAATGTTTATGTTCTATTATCACTCTTCCCGATACGCCAAATATATCTGTCATAAAATTGGGTAGCTTAAAACCGCAGCTTTAGAGGTGTTTTTCTATACGGTTCTGTTGGGAGGATAGTTCTTCCACTATACTTCTTCGGTATATTGTAAGATCCCTTAATTCTCTTATTGACTTTGATGTAATGAAACCACCATTTAAAAGTCCGGCTCTTAACAGGATCGCAATCCATTTCTGTATTTTTCATGTCGTTTTTTTTTGCAAGGAACATTTTTCATATGTCTTGAATTTGCAACTATTAGCACTATAGTGCAGTTAAATGCGCTTTCAAGAATTATGAAGTTTAGCATCCATGCTGTTTCCATATTAAGGTAATATAGTTGCGTTTTGCTAAACATATATGGTTACCAATAGGGCGGTGTAATTTTAGAAAACCAATTTTTGAGCAGTAGATTTTTTTCGGCATTTCTCACAAAGAAGTTCTCCTGCCTCTATGCCGTGTTTTTTCTTTAAAAATTCATATTGTTCGCGGGTCATAAAATACTTACCGCAAACATCACATTTTATAAGCTCAAAGGTTTTGTCCCAAATAATCCTTTTGCCCTCAGATTCCGTTAAAGCTATGGCTCCCGTAGGACAAACCTCGGAACACGCACCGCACCCGATACAGTCTTCGGGAGGTTCTTCAAAAGGAGGAGATATCTTCTTTTTTATCCCTCTTTCTACCGACGATATTGCATAAACGCCCAACGCCTCGCATGTCCTCACACAAAGTCCGCAAAGTATGCACTTTTCTCCTTCATTTATCTTAAACCTGTTTTCTTCAGGAATTCCGTATTCTTCTTTAAGTTTTCTTATATTTTCGCTTTCCGGTGCCCTTGCCGCAAGAAGCCTTATTATGTTTTTCCTCATTCTTCTTATTTTGTCCGAATTGGTTACCACTTCTATTTCACTAGTAATGGGGTAAAGGCAGGATACAACTACCTTCTTTTTCCCTCCTTCAATCACTTCTACTATGCACAGCCTGCAGCTTCCCTGTCCCGGAAGCGCATCCGAATGGCATAAGGTAGGTATGTATATGCCGTTTCTTTTTGCTACATCAAGGATGTATTCCCCGTAATCTGCTTCGCACTCTTTACCGTCAATCTTTATTTTCATCCTTCCCGCCTCCCCAAAACTTCAACCGCATTAAACCTGCAGGCTTCTTTGCAAGCCCCGCAAACTATACACTTTGCAGTATCTATGACATAAGGGCTTTTGGGCTTGCCCGATATAGCACCAGTTGGGCATTTTTTTGCACATACCCCGCATCTTCTGCAAAGCTCAGGGTTAATCCGGTATGAAGTAAGATTTTTGCATACACCTGCAGGACACCGCTTTTCTCTTATGTGGGCCAAATATTCATCTTTAAAGTATTTTATAGTGGTAAGCACCGGGTTTGGAGCTGTTTTTCCAAGGCCGCAAAGGGATGCCTCCTTTACCGTTTCTGAGAGCTCAAGCAAAAGTTCTATATCCCCTTCCTTCCCCCTCCCGGCACAAATATCTTCAAGTATCTCAAGCATCCTCCTTATGCCTTCACGGCAGGGCGTGCACTTGCCGCAGGATTCTTCGGAAAGGAATTTCAGATAATATCGGGCAACCTCCACCATACAGGTGGATTCGTCCATTACTATCATTCCGCCTGAGCCCATCATGGAACCGGCTTTATCGAGGGAATCGAAATCAACGGGAAGATCCAGTAGTTCTTCCGGAATACAACCGCCCGACGGTCCTCCCGTTTGGACCGCTTTGAACCTTTTTCCCCCTGTTATGCCTCCCCCTATTTCAAAGATAATTTCCCTCAAGGTGGTGCCCATGGGTACTTCAATAAGGCCCGTGTTTTTGACCTTCCCCACAAGGGAAAATACCTTTGTGCCCTTGCTTTTTTCCGTACCTATTGAAGCGAACCATTCTGCTCCTTTTTCTATTATTACAGGCACATTCGCCCATGTCTCTACGTTGTTTAATACCGTAGGCTGTCCCCAGAGCCCCTTTTCTGTTGAACGAATGTATTTTACCCTTGGTTCTCCCACTTTCCCCTCTATGGAAGCCATAAGTGCTGTGGACTCGCCGCAGACGAAAGCGCCTCCGCCCCTTACCACCTCGATATCCAGGTTAAAACCGCTGCCCAATATATTCCGCCCTAAAAAACCCCTTTCGTATGCGTCCTTTATAGCCCTCGACACATTCTTAACAGCGAGGGCATACTCGTCCCTTATGTATACAAAACCCTTTTCGGCCCCTACAGCATAAGCTCCTATTATCATTCCTTCAATGATGCTGTGAGGGTCTCCTTCCATGATGCTCCTGTCCATAAAAGCCCCGGGATCTCCCTCATCCCCGTTGCAGGCTATAAACTTTGGAAAGCTGTTTATTTTTCTTGCCTGTTTCCACTTGTAACCTGTGGGAAATCCCGCTCCGCCCCGTCCCCTTAGGCCCGAACGCTCGATTTCGGATATGATTACCTCAGGAGTCATCTCAAATAACGCCTTTTTTAAGGACTTATATCCGCCCCTCTCTATATAGTCGTCAATACTTCCCGGGTCAATCTGGCCAATATTTCGTAGGGCTATTTTAAGCTGCCTTTTAAAAAACTCACTGTCTTTATGGGACCTAACCCTTCTGCCCGTGGCAGTGTCTAAATAAAGCAGCCTTTCTATGACCTCGCCTTTTAAAAGGGTCTTTTCAAAAATCTCGTCCACATCTTCCACCTTAACCTTGCAGTAAAAGATCTCCTCGGGCAGGATGTTGACTATAGGGCCTTTTTCGCAGAGCCCATTGCAGCCGGTAGTTTTTAGAACCGGTATGATTTGAAAGGCATGTCCATAATCTTCAACCTTTTTCTTGAGTCTGTCATAAATTTGCATGCTGTTGTTCGCCAAACACCCTGTCCCGCAACATATCAAAACCGTCCTTTTTGCATTTTCAGACATTTTCATCACCGCTTTTTTCGGCATATTCGGCCAATATTTCCCTTACTAAAGATGGATTAAGGTTGCCGTAATATTTATCATTGATCACCATCACGGGAGCAATAGCGCACGACCCAAGGCAATTCACCGTTTCTAAGGAAAATTTTCCGTCCTTTGTCACCTCACCGGGAGAAAGGGAAAGTAGTCTTTTAATCTCCTCAAGAAGGTTCATGGAACCCCTTATGTGACAGGCTGTACCATCGCACACCCTGATTATGTACTTTCCCTTGGGTTTTAAGCTCAAGGCCTTGTAAAAGGTGGCCATGCTGTAAAGGCTACTTAAAGGCACATTTAGATAATCCCTCACCTCAATTAGCGCTTCCCTCGGCAAATAGTTATATGTCCTCTGTATGTCCTGCAGGATGGCAAGCAGGAACCTCTGTTCCTTTGGATATTTTTCTAAGATTGACCTAACAAGAATCATAAAATCACCTTCTTTCAAAATAAAAGGCCTTTTAACTATCCGCCGGCAACTACCGGAAAAAGGCTTATTTCATCTTCATCCTTTAATTTTGTGTCTAAATTCTCAAGGTGGACTATATTCCTTCCATTAACAAGAACGATTATTCTACTGCTCAGGTTTTCACCTTCGAAAACTTCCTTTGCAAATTTTCCACCATAAATCTCAGAAAGCCTCTTTAAAAGTTCTCTTACGGTCTCGCAATTTTTCACCTCTATTTCCTTAGTCTTTGTATAATCCCTAAGGTAAGCAAAAAATTTTACCTTCATATCCATTACCCCAAAATTTTTTTTCAATGCTGCAGGCCCCTTTATATTTGGGGCCTGCAGCAAAAAGTTTTATTTTATGTCAAGCTCTTTCAGCTTTTCTTCAGTGGGTACTCCGTCTTCATCCCAACCTCTTACTTCGTAGTATTCTTTTAACATTACGTCAAGTTCCACTACCTTGCCTTTGGCGGGACCTACTTTCAAAGGCTCGGTCAGAAGTCTTGGAGGCAGTGTATCATCGGCTTTTGTAAAGCCCGCACTTAGATTGAACATTCTTTCTAAGTTCCAAATCCTCTCGCCAATCTTCATCACTTCTTCATCGGTATAATCCCAGCCGATGGCTGCCTTCAGCATTGCCGAAATTTCAGGAAGCCCTATGGCAAAGGTAGTAAAAAGACATATATTTGCTGAGTCCACTACTGCAGTCAAATCCTGGAAGGTCTTTAACCATTTTGCTTTATCCGTAGTTACCAAGGGGTCTAACTTAACGGGTATGCCCAAAATTTCCGGGGAGGTCATATAGCCCCTTACATGGCAGCCACCACGGTTAGAAGTAGCGTATTCCAATCCCATTCCCTGCACTCCCCTTGCATCGTAGGCAGGCATCTCCTGTTTCTTAACCGACATGGAAAGCTCGGGATGCCCATAAGAGGATGCTAACCTATAAGACCCCTGTGCTAATTTGTCTCCAAATCCTTCCCTTAGTCCTGCCATTCGTGTAAGTTCTACAAGGGCATCTGCGTCACCAAAAGGCGCTTTAAAACCTATTTCCTCTTTTGTTATTATACCTTTTTCATACATTTCCATCGTGCACGCGATGGTGCACCCCATGGTAATGGGGTCAATGCCGAGCTCGTTGCAGATGAAGTTAGCCTTGGAAACTGCTGCAAGGTCCCTCACACCGCAGTTGGCACCCAAAGCCCAGCCCGCTTCGTATTCAGGCCCTTCACCGAAGCCTTTGTACTTGCCTTCCGGAATCCTTGTAATCCTTCCGCAGCCTATAGGGCAGCCAAAGCAAGCCTTGTTTTTAACCAGGTATTTTTCCCTCAATGCTTCTCCGCTTATTTCCTCAGCATATTCGAAGTATCCACCATCCCTCCAATTTCTGGTTGGAAGTGCTCCTGCTTGGTTTAAAATGTTGATAAGGATTTCGGTCCCGTAAGTAGGAAGACCTGTACCCGTAACCGGATGTTCCTTCAACTTCTTTATTGCATCTTTGCATGCCTTTATAAAGGCATCGGGGTCAGCAACTTCGATGGAGCGGCTACCCCTTACAACTACTGCCTTCAGGTTCTTAGAACCCATCACAGCGCCCATGCCCGAACGTCCTGCTGCCCTGTGTTTGTCATTCATAACCGTTGCAAAGAGCACCAGTTTTTCGCCACCAGGCCCTATGCATGCTACTCTTGCATCTTCAGCCGTTTCCTTTAAAAGTTCATCGGTGGTTTCAAAGGTGTTTTTCCCCCAAAGGTGTTCGGCGGACCTCAGTTCAATTTTATCGTCATTTACCCAAAGGTACACCGGTTTTTCTGCCTTTCCTTCAAATATAATTCCATCATATCCCGCAAACTTAAGTTCAGGCCCAAAATGCCCTCCAGAGTTTGCCGCACCTATTGTGCCCGTAAGGGGAGCCTTTGCCACAACCTCATACCTGCCCGAACATGCAGCCAATGTGCCCGTAAGCGGGCCTGTCATAAATATAAGCTTGTTTTCCGGGCTTAAAGGATCAACTTTGGGATCTACCTCATCCATTATTATTTTAGTCCCGAGTCCTCTCCCTCCCAAATACATATATGCATCCTTCATGTTCAAACTTTCTATCTTAATGCTTTTATCGGTTAGGTTCACCCTGATTATCTTACCGGTCCATCCAAACATTACTCATTCACCTCCCCCAATAGTTCTTTAAACTTCCCGGCAATAGCCTTCTTCCTTGATATAACGTTTGGGGAAGCCTCTTTAAATTCAATTGCTCCCGTTGGACAGTAGTCCGCACATTTGGGCTCACCACCGCAAAGGTCGCATTTTACTATTTTGCCCTCCGCAGTGCTGAAGGTTATGTTGCCAAGAGGACATGCAGCTATGCACAGTTTGCACCCGATACATTTTTGATGATTAATGATAACCGTGCCATCTTGATTCCTTGTAATGGCTGAGGTGGGGCATACCTTCATACAGGATGGCTCTTCGCACTGCATGCACATCATTGGGACAGAAACGGCAGCTTCATCAAAGGAGAACACGGACACCCGTGAGCATTTGGGATTAAAGGCCCGAATTTTGCTGAAAGAACATACCAGCTCGCAGGTCCTGCAGCCTATGCACTTTTCAGGGGACAGCATAAGCACCCTTTTCATAACGGCTCTGGCTTCCAGGCTGCCCTGGCGCCAGGCAACACCTCCTTTTAAATTTTTTTATTAGTTTTGAGTTGCTAAAAATTTATTAAAATTGTTTCGATCTCCCTTTTATATATTCAACAAAAATTTTAAAGTTCCTTCAAATAAATTTTAAAATTATCAATTTATTTAAGATTTTAAAAAGCCATTTTTTGTAAAATAAAAAAGCAGGGTAAAACCTGCTTTAAACATAAGGAAAATTTTTTCATTGCTCTTAAATACAGGAATTGATATAATGTAAAAAGCAAGCAAAGCTTGCCCGGGTCGCAGCCACCCCGGTTAAAAAAACAAGGAGGTCTTTATATGTCCAAAAAAATTAAAGACATAGCTCAAATTTCACTGGTTGCCTGCCTTTACGCTGTGCTGACCCTTATTTTTTCATCGATTTCCTACCTTCCCGCTCAATTTAGAATGGGAGAAATAATTAAACCCATTTCCACCTTTCAAAAAAAATTTGCCATATCCATGATGATAGGAAATTTCCTGTCAAATCTTTTCAGCCCTTTTGCCGGTCCCATGGAACTTATATTTATGCCTTTAAGCAATCTGATAGGCTGTCTTTTAGGCTATTATATTGGTAAATTTTTTAACAGATTTTTAGGCTCAATTTTTATAGCTATATGGATATCTGCTTCTGTAGCCCTCACCTTAAAAGTTGCTGCAAATTTCCCCTTTATTCAAACCTTTACCAGTGTTTCAATTGCTGAAACAATTTTAATGTCAGCAGGATATTTTATTCTTTTATTGATATTTAAAAAAGGAGGCATGAAAATAGATGGATAAATACAGCGAAAAAAGGTTTGATATTTACGGATATGAAAAAATCGATACTCAGGTTTTAGAAGCCATAAATTACGAATATCCCGGAAGAGATACCCTTGTAGAATACTACACCGAAGAATTTTCCTCTGTTTGCCCGTGGACCGGATTGCCGGACAATGCTAAGTTAACGATAAAATATATACCCAATGAAAAATTGGTGGAATTAAAGTCTTTAAAATACTATCTCACCTCTTACCGCAACATAGGTATACTTCAAGAACATGCAGTAAACAGGATATTAGACGATTTAGTAAAGCTTCTTAAGCCAAAGTATATGGAAATTACAGGAGAATTCTTGGCAAGGGGCGGCATATCCACAAGGGTTACGGCTAAATACGATGAAAATATTACAATATAACGCTCAACAATTCTTCTAAATTTATACCACCGAAATATTCCTTTAAATTTAATTTATTTAGGGCTTCCCGTATGTCTTCTTCCCTGTAGCGGAGGCCCTTTAATTTTTCTTCTATTTCAGACACATCCCTCATGCTTAAAAAGTCCCCGTAAAACTTTATGTCTGTGATACGTCCATCCCTTACATTTATCCTTACTTCAATTTCCCCTGCATCAAAGCGCTGGGATTTTATCAGGTCAAACTCGGGAGATGTACCGAAATTCCACTCCCAAGTAGCGTATTTTTCATCCCTTAAACGGTTTATTCTTTCTAAATCTTCAGGAGTAAGGCTGTATTCGATTAAGGGATGTTGGCAACCCTGCTTTTAACGGACTTTACACCCTTTGACGCAATCTTTTGGGGTTTCACGTTCAGAGCCTGAGAAAGCTTCGTCAAATCCGAATTAAAAAGAAGCGTTCCGTGATGCAGCAACCTTTTTTTGTAAAGGTACTGCGCATTGCCCGAAATCTTTTTTCCATCAATGGTAATATCGTTTCTTCCGGTGAATTCGGCTTTTATGCCGAGTTTTTCTAAAGCTTTAACAACAGCCATTGCAAACCTTTCTATGCTGTTGAAATATTCGGGCCGGTAATCCACTACATAGGTAAAATTCACATTGCCTAAGTCGTGATAAACAGCACCGCCTCCTGAAAGCCTCCTCACAACCGAGATGTTGTTTTCTCTAACGTATTCCAAGTTTACCTCTTCAATGGCGTTTTGATTTTTGCCTATCACCACAGTGGGGCGGTTCTGCCATAAAATGAAGTATTCCTTTGTAGGATCCATAGACTTTATCACATACTCTTCAAGAGCCATATTAAAATAAGGGTCGTTTGAGTCATTTCTTATGTAAAGCAAAATTTTTCCCCCTTTTTAGTGTGATGCTTTTTTCATACTCCCTTTTTTAATATATTTTCTGTTTTTAAATAATGCTAACTCATAAGTTACTAACCTTAGAGTTAGTAACCTATGAGTTAGCTAATAAAAATAACTCAATAATCTAAAATAAAAAGGTATACTATGAATGTATGCTTAGCCCGTGGACTGCTTCCGCTGCCTCCAATATAGCTTCAGAAAGGGTAGGATGGGCGTGAATACAAGCCGCCAGCTCCTTGACTTTAATTCCCTGTGTTACAGCCAAGGCTCCCTCCATAATAAGCTCCGTAGCATGGGGACCCATAATGTGTACCCCTAGAACACGATCATTGGAGGAATCAGCTACTATCTTCACCATACCCTCCGTTTCTCCACTTGCCACTGCTTTACCACTGGCCAAAAAGAAAAACTTGCCTACTTTTACCTTAAATCCACGCCTTTCTGCCTCCTCTTGAGTAAGTCCAACAGAAGCAATCTCCGGAGAAGTAAAAATGCAATTAGGTACAACATCATAATTAATCTTTGTTGGATTTCCAAGTATTGTTTGTACAGCTGCTATACCCTGTGCCGAAGCCACATGGGCCAATTGAATTTTATTAGTTATATCTCCTATGGCATATACACCATCAACATTGGTACGCATATAATCATCTACCACGATTTCACCTTTGGGTCCCATGGTAACTCCGATTTTTTCCAGACCCAGTCCTTTAGTATTAAACTTCCTCCCAATGGAAACAAGAACCTTATTAGCAGCAAGAATTTCTCCGCTGGACAAAATTACCTTAACCTGCTCACCTTCCTCTTCCACTGCTGTAACCTGTGATTGTGTTTTTATCTCTACACAGGCTTTTTTTAGCAGCATCTGGTAGCGCCGGGATAACTCACTGTCGATCATCGGCAAAATAGAAGGCATAAGTTCCACTATAGTTACTTTAACACCTAAGGTGTTAAATAAAGTTGCAAATTCACACCCAATTACACCGCCACCGATCACAATTATACTTTCAGGGAGGCTATCCCAAGCAAGAGCTTCAGTACTTGTGACTACACTTCTGCCATTATAACAAATACCGGGAAACATTGCCGGTTCTGATCCAGTAGCAATGATTATATTATTAGCCTCTATTTCCTGGACTCCATTTAGACCTGTGACTTCTATCCGGTGTGGGCCAGTTATGTATCCTTTGCCAATGAAAAGATCAACTTTATTCTTTTTAAATAAATAGCTAATACCCTGCTGCAGTTGTTTTACCACCACGTCTTTTCGAGAAACCAAACGCTTATAATCAACCTGATACCCTTGTATTTTTATGCCAAATAAATCCGCTCTCTTTATAGTTTCTACTACGGACGCCCCTGCCAAAAGTGCCTTAGTCGGGATGCACCCATGGTTTAAACAGGTACCACCTAATGCATCTCGTTCGATTACCGCTACCTTTGCCCCTAACTGTGCTGCCCGGATAGCTGCTACATAACCTCCGGGACCTGCTCCCAGAATAGCTATTTCATACTTCATTGAAACCACTCCTCTTGTCTTTTTTTTTCGTATACTCTAAAAGGGCAGCGCCCATGCACTGCCCTTTTGCTATTACTACTCCAAGAGCGCTTCAGGTTGAGAAAGAAGTTCTGCCAGCCGAGCTAAGAATCTGGCAGCAGGTGCACCGTTTATTACCTGGTGATCTACAGTAAGACTAAGAGTCATAAATTGTGCGGAGCGGACGTTTCCATTCTCAAGGACTGGTCGTTCCACTATTCTTCCAATCCCAAGAATTGCAGATTGTTTTGGATATAGCACAGGGGTAAAGTAGTCAATACCGTAAGTACCCAGATTTGTAACCGTAAAGGTACCCCCTTGTAGCTCTTCTGGTTTTACAATACCTTGCAGAACTGCATCAGTAAGCCGGCGTCTCTCAACAGCCATTTCATTAAGATTGAGTCTATGAGCATTTTTGATTACGGGCACTAAAAGTTCATCGCCGCGGGCTACAGCAAATCCCAAGTGGACTTCTGCAGGCAGTATCATATCGTCTCCATCAATAATGGCCTGCATTTCAGGATTTTCTAAAATCGCCCGAACCACTGCTTTATGTATAAGAGCCGTCATGGTAACGGGCGAACCTTTTTGTTTAAGATCCATCCGGACTTTCATTAAAGCGCTTACGTCAACCTCACGTCCCAATGTAAACTGTGCAGTTTCTCGCAGGCTCTGTAACATCCTCGCACCGACCAAACGTTGGGTAGGAGTGAGTGGTACCTTTTTTTGCTTTTATATCTGCCCTATCAGAACGTTGAGCAAATTTCTTAACATCCTCCTCAGTAATACGACCGCCCGGGCCGGTTCCCGGTACTGCCTCCAGAGGAATTCCCAATTCACGGGCAAGCTTGCGAGCTGCAGGGGTAGCTCTTAAATCGCCTGGCCTGTTACTGGTGTCCTGGGGATCCACTGGAGTACTCCCGGATCTCTGCTCCGTCTCGCCGTGGACGTGGGTCGTTTCCGTGGTCTCTTGTTCGATTAAGCAGAGCGGTTGCCCAACCTTGACAACGTGACCTTGAGGGCATAGGATTTTTGTTAGTATGCCGCTCACTGGAGCCTGGACTTCCACAACTACTTTTTCAAATTGTACTTCCAACAGCAATTCGCCTGCCTGCACCGGCTGTCCCTCGTCCTTAAACCAATTCACCACAAACCCTTCTATTCCACTTGATGCTACGTCGTCAGGCATGCGAAATTCGTATGGCATAAGATATCACTCCTCACGCTTTGAAATCTCATTTTATGACCTGAGCAACTCCTTAACTGCATCCACAATTTTAGAACTTGAAGGTAATACAAACTGTTCCAAAGGACGAGAATACGGGATAGGCACGTCCGGCACTGCTAAGCGTTTGACAGGCGCTTCTAAGTAGTCAAAAGCATGCTCAACTACAGTTGCGGCAACTTCCCCGCTCATACCATAGCTCAAGTAGTCTTCATCCACTACCAATACCCTACGGGTCTTTTTTGCAGAATTTATTATGGCTTCACGGTCTAACGGCACCAATGTCCTGAGGTCCAAAACCTCAACGCTTATACCTTCTTTTTCCAGTTCTTTAGCCGCCTCTAATGCTTGATAGACGCCCATAGACACGCTGATTATCGAAACATCTTTTCCTTCCCGTTTTACATCTGCTTTACCAAACGGGATCGTATAAGGCTCCTCAGGGACAGGACCAGTGCTGTCCTTTATAAGGGTCATCCAACCCAGACCCAGTAACCCCTTGTGGAACATATATAGAACAGGATTGTCATCCCGTATGGCTGAAATCATCAGACCTTTGGCGTCATAGGGAGTGGAAGGCACAACCACTTTGAGCCCAGGCAAGTGAGCAAAAGTTCCCCAAAGGCACTGGGAATGCTGTCCTGCATCGTTGTAACCACCACCCACTGCAGTCATGAGCACCAAAGGTATTCGGACGTTTCCACCTGAAAAGTAAGTGTTTTTGGCAATGTGATTATAAATCTGATCCATACATACGCCGAAGAAGTCTACGAACATTAATTCTACTATAGGGCGCATACCTTCCATGGCAGCTCCCAAAGCAGCACCAATAAAACCTGTCTCGGAAATGGGCGTATCGATAACTCTCTCCGGCCCAAATTTTTCATATAGTCCAGCTGTGGCACTGAATATGCCTCCATATACACCTACATCCTCGCCCATTACAAATACTCTCGGGTCTCTTTCCATCTCCAAACTAATGGCCTCAGCAATTGCTTTTGCCATTGTAAGCTTTCGCGTGGTTATCGCAGACATAATTTTCTCCTCCTTTAAATACTATTCACCACTGAACGCGTAACTCACTATTCTACAAACACGTGAAGTAGAGCTTCTTCCGGTGCCGGGTAGGGTGACTCCCGAGCAAACAAGAAAGCATCCTCAACACGCTTTTTTGCTTCATCGTCTAATTGTTCAATTTCAGCTTCTTTAGCTATGCCATTTTCAATAAGGTATTTCCTGAACCGCTTAATTGGATCATTTTGCTTTAGACGTGGAACTTCATCCTTTGGTCTATAGACTTCCGGATCGCCCTGGAAGTGACCAAAGAAACGATCTGTTTTAACTTCAATAAGAGTTGGACCCTCTCCCCTGCGTGCTCTCTCTACTGCCTCGCCAGCAGCCTCGTAGACAGCTAAGACATCATTTTCTCCCACGTATATTCCAGGTATACCATATGCAACGGCACGGTCAGCATTTCGGCTAATAGCTGTGGACTTTTGTTTTGGTACAGAAATTGCCCAACTATTGTCCTCGCATACAAACACAACTGGTAGCTTCCAAATTGCAGCTAAGTTAAGCCCCTCATGAAAAGCACCCTGGTTTGCGGCACCGTCACCAAAAAATGCCACAGCCACACGTTTCTCCTTGCGCATCTTGAAGGCTAAGGCTGCTCCCACTGCTTGGGGAATGCTAGCACCGATGATGCCGCTGCAGCCGAAGTGTGCATCAGGGTCAAAGAGGTGCATGTGACCACCTTTGCCGCGTCCTAAACCGGTAACTTTACCAAATATTTCTGCTGTCATACGTTTGAGGTCTACTCCTTTTGCAATAGCAAAGTGGTGAGGCCGGTGAGTACCGATTACGGCATCGTCCTTTTTAAGGTGCATGCATACCCCTACAGCTACCGGCTCCTGCCCCGCAGCTAAATGCACCTCACCGGGGACCGGGCCTGATGCAATGTTGAATACCGGGTATTTCCCCTCCTGATAGGCTTCAGCCATGGTTTCCTCATATAATCGAATTGTAACCATCTCAAGGTACATACGCATAAGAGTTTCTTTAGGAATGTTCATACCTTTTCACTCCTATCCATTTACAATTTTTCAATTTTTTACAATATACTACTCTGCTCTATTATGTCAAAGAAGGTGAATATGTTTTAATTTTTTTTGTTACATCCCCCCTTTTAGAATTTTGCATTAAATATATTTTTGCAAAAAATATACCAGCACCCACTGTTGAGTGCTGGTTTACTCATCTCTTGATTTTTACAAGAAATTATGAAATCTTAATCTGATTCTTTGTAACTTCTGTCTCCTTTTGTAACGTTAGATTTTGGAACACCCTAACGAGTCTTTAGTCCATACTTATATAATTTCCTATACAAGGTGTTTCGTGCTATGCCTAAGGCTTTAGAAACCTTAGTTATATTACCTCCATAATGTTCGAGAAGACGAATAATTTCCTGCTTTTCCAGTTCGACAAGAGAGGTAGAAGAAAAGCTATTACCGTTCTCGCGGAGAGTTTGAGAACCGGATAAGTAAGACGGCAAATGACTAATAGAAATTGTATTATCCTCTGCTATATTCACTGCCCATTCTGCCACATTTCGTAATTCCCTAATGTTTCCTGGCCAGTCATAATTCTCTAATAAAGGCCAAATTGACGGATCAATATTGGTAATATTTTTACCTAATTTTTGTGAAAATTTATGAATAAAATATTGAAAAAGAAGAGGTATATCACTTTTGCGTTCTCGTAACGGGCATAAATGAATAGTGAGAACTCTCAGGCGAAAATACAAATCCTCTCGGAATTTTTTCTCTCTTACTAACTTCGTTAAATCCGAATTGGTCGCAGCAATAATTCGAACATCTAATGGTATCTCCTTATGTCCGCCTATTCGAACCACCTTTTTTTCTTCTAACACTCGTAAAAGGTAAACCTGTATATCCAGAGGCATATCGCCTATCTCGTCTAAAAACAAAGTACCCCCTTGGGCTTGTTCAAATTTACCTGGCTTACCCTCTGGTCGTGCACCGGTGAAAGCTCCACCTACATAGCCGAAAAGCTCACTCCCAATTAATTCTCGCGGCAAAGCACCACAATTTACCGCCACAAAAGGCCCTTTCCTACCGCTAGCCTCATGAATAGCTTTTGCAAAAAGCTCTTTCCCTGTCCCCGTCTCACCTAAAATAAGGACTGGTGCATCGCTCTTTGCTGCAATTTGGGCTAACCGTATACTTTCGCGCAAACGAGGATGATTTCCCAATATCTGTTCAAACCCTTTTAAGGCTGGAGAAGAGCTTATATAAAATTGACTACCTTCATGAATTTTTAGAGCTATTAAAGCCGCTACGCTTTCATTGTAATTTCCACTTACAGGTGAAACATCTGCTCTGCACCGCAAGACACCTTTTCTACTTTAGTACTATTATTTCCTTGCCTTTTATACTTTGCCGCGCCTCTATGAGGGATAGGATTTCCTGCAAATTGCCAAATATTTCATCAGCTCTTCGCCCTACTAATTCTTCCATTTCCCATCCCAAAACTTTCTCAGATGCATAATTAACCTTGATTAACCTTCCTGTCTTATCCATCACTAATAAGGGGTCAGTGTTGTTTTCTAAGAAGTACTCTGTAAGTTGTCTGTAAGTTAAAGTTTCTTTAAGGGATTTACTCTGCTTCAAATTATTTTCAATCGCAATTGCAGCAAATACTACAGTAGCTAATGCCTGTTTATTTTCCCGGTACCAAGGTCCCGAAAGATCAATAACTCCAATAGGTTTTCCTTCCGGACTAAAAATTGGGGAACCAGCACATGTCCAAGAGTGAAGTCCACAACAGAAGTGCTCAGCCCCGGTTACCTCAAGGGCTTGCCCTATAACCATTGCAGTTCCTATACCGTTAGTGCCAACTTTATCTTCTCGCCAGCATGCGCCAGGAATGAAATTGGTCCTTCGAGCCATGTCTATAGTTTCCTGGTGGTTCCCTAAAGTCTCTAATATATAGCCGTCCTCTCCTACCAAAACTGCGAGGAAACCATACTCACCGCACAGCGATAAAAGCTTTTCCATAACCGGCCTTGCAGCTTGAATTAGTTCTTCTTGTTTTTCTTTGACTTCTTTTAAAGCAGCACCATCGATAATTTCCTGTCCTTGTTTCTGGTACGGATCGATGCCTGTAATTTTGCACCTTTCCCAGGATTTAAGTATTTCCGGCCTTATAATATTTTTCGATATAGTCATGGTGTTTTGAAAGTCATTCCATTGATGCCACACTTCTTCATGAACTCCATAAAAGTTTTCCTGCATTCACCTCTCCCCCCGTACCAAATTAAACCAATTTATTTTTAATAGGAAAATTATTCATATTAAATAATAATTTCAAATATAAAGAGCATATAATTACAAGGCATTCTTATAAAGCATTGACATAATTTTGCTTTATAAAAGGAGCTCTGTAATTATGAACTTTTTGAATACCATAATAATATTAACACATGGCAAGCTCTATTTACAATAAAAATCAAAAAAGTGCAAATTATCACAAATAACCAAACATCTACCTTGAATTGTCTTTAAAACCTAAACATTGCATAAAATTACCCTGCAGCCAACCTGCAGGGTTTTAAATTTAATATATGAACTTATTCAATAATGCAATAATTATCATACCAACAATTACCGTCAAAAACATATTTTTAGTCTTATAGGCCAATGGAAAAGTTAACAATGAAGTTATTAATAACGTATTCGATGTACTGATGTTAATTTTATTATCTACCACTAATATGCTGGGGAAAAATAGAGCCGAAAGCACGGTAACAGGTATATAACTCAGGAATTTAATAAAAATCTCAGGAATGTTTCTTTTAGATAAAACTACAGCCGGAATCATACGGGAAATATAAGTCACGACGCTCATTCCAATTACAAGATATATGTAATTTGCTTCATTGCTCATTTTTCCATTAACACCCCAATCACTGCTGTAATAACCGCAGCAAGAATAACATTCCAGTTGCCTGGAAATACATATATAAAAAATATTGACAACACACCTGAGGCTATGGCTACAACAGCAGTTTTATAATTTTTAATCTGCATTAACAATAACACCATAAACATACCCGGTAGTGCAAAATCAAAACCCAGCATATTTGTATCCGGTATTAATGACCCGAAGGTCGCCCCAATAATGGTGCTTATAACCCAACTCAAATACGAAGTAATATAAATACCTATGAAATAAGTATAGGAGAGATTTCTTTCTCTTGCATCGGTAATGCTTACCGCGAAGCTTTCGTCGGTAATGAAAAAAGAAATGAAAGGAATAAGCCTGTAATTTATTTTTTTAAAATAAGGGCTTAATGATGCACTAAAAAGAATATGACGCAGGTTAACCAGAAAGGTAGTTGCTATTATTGGTAAGTTACCTATCCCATTTGACAGCATACTTACTGCTATAAATTGTGCAGAACCTGCGTATACCAAAAGGGACATTATTCCAATTTGAAAGGGGGTAAGGTTTGCATTAGCTGCTAATACTCCAAGGGCAAACCCCACAGGCATATACCCTATGACAATTGGCATTGCCCTTTTAATACCAAAGATTAACTGCTTTCTTTCTAATGAAGTCATGTGTCTCCTCCGGAATAATGATATTATTAATTTATAATAGCAGAGTG
The DNA here is from genome assembly GCF_049701175.1 of Thermovenabulum sp. Taxonomy (GTDB): domain Bacteria; phylum Bacillota; class Thermosediminibacteria; order Thermosediminibacterales; family Thermosediminibacteraceae; genus Thermovenabulum. Next base: position 21,509 of record NZ_JBNATW010000007.1, on the reverse strand, counting down.
TGCAACATTTAGTCAATAATTTGAGGATTATCAAACAGTATATCAGTCGTCCCTAATAGAAGCGGTTTTACAGATGAATTATTAAATTTTGCAAAGCACAATAACAACGTTATTTTAATTGAAAAATTTGATGTTTAAATCACTTATTTTAGCTTCGATTCTTTCTTTAATTTAAACGGGCAAACTTATGCTTAAAAATTATTTTAGCAAATAAGATAATTACAGGCGCGATTTTAGGCATAGTAACAAGTAAATATTGAAAAAAGCCGGGATTTTTCCCGGCTAAATTTATTTTATCTCTTTTGATACTCCGGCCTCATCAAAAGTTGCCCCGTCCCCTCTCTCAAAGAGCATCTTCATGTAAATCATCGGTTCAAGTCCAAGGAGTTTTAGCATGATCTTTCAACCACGGAATCCAATTTGTATACAGGATAAGGCTCTGCCTCTAAGCTTAATACTCCTTCAATCTTTCATCAACTTTTGCTATTAGGGAGAAGTCATTGTCATCATGCAGCAAGTATAAATCATTTTCTATAGCGGTTTCCGCTATGAGTAAATCAACGGTACTTCGAATAGTTATTCCTTTTTTTCTGCATTTTATATACAATTTTGCAGCATTTTCATAAGACCTTGCGCCATATTTCAGGTCATAAAATTTCTGAGTGCTAAAATAGTTTTTAATTAGAGCAAACTCTTTTTCATTTTTTGCTCCCTGCAATAGTTCCTGATAAATAAAGTAATTTATTCCAAAAGGTATATTTTTTTGAATTACTTCTTCAAATTTTCTAACCTGCTCTTTATTCACACCTTTTAGAAACGATATTAAAACCGATGTATCTACCAATATCATTTTTATTCCCTCATTTTTTTGTAATCATAATTTTCATCGAACTCTATTCTGCCTTTTAAATCCATTAAGTTCTTCCTTTTACGATTTTCAACAAATTCTTTTAAAGCCAAGTTGACCACTTCTTTTTTAGTTTTTAATCCTGAAATTTTTAATGCTTCTTTAATCAAATTTTCGTCAATAATAATATTCGTCCTCATATTACACACCTCCTTATGTGTATTATAATACACATAAGATCTTTGTCAACGGCACTCAATAAGAAAGTATTGTAACATCGAAAGTTTCTTTTTTAAGCTTATAAACTTACTGAAAGTCTTTAAAATTTTAAAATTCGATACCCGCCTGTGCCGGTATGCCCTTTTTATAATGATGTTTTATCTCTTCTACCTCGCTTACCATATCCGCTATGGAAATTAATTTCTCCGATGCATACCTTCCCGTTAGGACCAAAGTAGTATTTGGCTTTTTAAATTTTATTAGATCCACCACATCTTCTTCCTTTAATAACCCGAAATCAACGGCCACATTTATTTCATCAAGGATCACCAAATCGTGTTCTCCTTTTTGTAATATATCTTTAGCAAGATCCAAGCCTTCTTTAGCAAGCTCTAAATCAACAGGCTCCGGATTACCTTTTTTTACAAAGGCGTCCCTACCCTTTTGCACTACGGTGAAATTGGGTATATATTTAGATGCTTGAATTTCTCCATATTTAGGGTTTCCCTTCATAAACTGTATCATAAAGATTTTCTGACCGTGTCCTGCAGCTCTCAATGCAAGCCCCAAGGCTGCCGTCGTCTTTCCCTTCCCATTTCCGGTGTATAAAAGCACAAGCCCTTTTTCCGCCATTTTTTAACCCTCCAAATTAAAAAATTTGATAAACATCCTCGATAAATTTTTCAACTTCATAATCCGTATGTTTAATTGATAAAAACAGAGCTTCAAACTGGGATGGAGAAATATAATTTCCTTTTAATATCATTTGCTCTGCAAAATGTCTGTAAATATTAACATTGCTTTCCTTTGCCTGCTCATAATTCTCAACTTTGTCATTATCATTAAAAAAGATGGTAAACATTGAACCAACCCTGTTAATTACAACTTTTATTCCTTTTTCCAAAAATGCCTTTTTAAGGCCATTTTCTAGTTTTTGTCCTAAGGATTCAAGATAAGTATAAAATTTATCCCTATTATCATAAATTTTTTTAACTGTTGTATATCCGGCAGCCATTATAACTGGATTCCCCGACATGGTTCCAGCCTGATAAACGGGCCCTACGGGCGATAATATGCTCATTATTTCTCTTTTTCCACCGTATGCACCGCAGGGTAATCCTCCACCGATTATTTTCCCGTAAGTTACAAGATCCGGCTCAATCTCATATATCTCTCTTGCCCCTCTATATGCCACTCTAAATCCCGTTATTACCTCATCAAAAATGAGCAAACTTCCGTATGCATCGCACAATTTTCTTATCTCCATCAAGAACTCCCTTTTTGCAGGAACAACGCCCATATTCCCGGCTATGGGCTCCACAATCACACAGGCAATCTGCTCGCCGAATTTCTCGAAAATATGGCGTATCTGTTCCACATTATTGTATTCTCCGATAATGGTATTTTTCACATGATCCTCGGGCACTCCCGCACTTCCTGCGATACCCTGCGTCATTATCCCCGAACCTGCCAAAACCAAAAATCCATCATAATGCCCGTGGTAGCATCCCGAAAATTTGACAATCTTATCCCTGCCGGTATATCCCCTTGCAAGTCTAACAGCGCTCATGGTAGCTTCCGTTCCCGAATTCACAAATCTTATCATGTCAATCCCTGTAGTGTCGCATAAAAGTTTTGCAAATCTCAACTCTAATTCTGTTACAGCTCCGAAAGCTATTGAAGAATTGGCCGTATCTTCTATAGCCTTTACCACATCTTCATCGCAGTGGCCGAGGATCATCGGCCCCCATGCTCCTACATAATCCACATACCTTTTACCTTCTATGTCGTAAACAAAGGCATCCTTACCCTTTACAAGGACCGGCGGAACAATGTTCAAACCTGTAAATGCCCTTACGGGGCTGTTTACCCCTCCCGGCATGTATTTTTTGGATTCATTAAATATTTCATGGTTCTTCATTCATATCATCCCCTTCAAATTTTTTTAAATATAATCTAATGAAAAGTCCGATGCAAAGTAGGTAATAATAATATCAGCACCCGCCCTTTTTATAGAAGTCAGTATTTCATAAACTACTTTTTTTTCGTCAAGCCACCCCATTTTTGATGCAGCTTTTACCATTGAATACTCTCCGCTCACATTATAGGCTGCAATGGGTACATCGAATCTATCCCTTGCCCATCTTATCACATCAAGATAGGAGAGGGCTGGCTTTACCATAACAATGTCGGCCCCTTCTTCAATGTCGTTTTCAATTTCTATCATTGCTTCCCTGATATTGGCCGGATCCATCTGATAAGTTTTCCTATCCCCAAACTGCGGTGCAGAAAAAGCTGCCTCTCTGAAAGGCCCGTAAAAGGAAGATGCATATTTTGCACTGTAGGCCATAATAGGAATATTAACATATCCCTGCTCATCGAGAGTCATTCTTATCTTTTTTATCCTTCCATCCATCATATCCGATGGTGCTACCATGTCCGCACCGGCTTTAACATGGGACAATGCGACCTTAGCAAGATACTCCAAAGTCTCATCATTATCTACAAAACCTTCCTTTACAATTCCGCAGTGGCCGTGAACGGTGTACTGGCACAGACAAACATCGGTAATGACATAAACCTTTGAGATTTCTTTTATTTTCCTTACTGCATTCTGAACTACTCCATCTTCCGCATATGCCGAAGTTGCGTATTCGTCTTTGAAGGAAGGTATGCCAAATACCATAATTCCCTTTATCCCGGCTTTCTCAACTTCCTCTATTATCTCCTCAAGCCTGTCAACTGAATACCTATATACACCAGGCATAGATGGTACTTCTTCTTTTTTGTTTTTCCCATCTACGACAAATACAGGGTATATAAGGTCATTTTTCGTTAAAAAAGTTTCCCTTACAAGGGATCTTATGTTTTCATTTTGTCTTAGCCTTCTTGTCCTTTTAAACATAATAACCCTCCATTCTAAGTATCTTATCAATTATCCCGTCAATCGTGTATTTCTCTGCAGTTTCTGCAATTATACCGTATTTTATAAGTTCTTCCTTAGTTATCGGTCCTATTGCAACCACTTTCTTATTCTTCAAAACCTCAACGCCGTAAGAGGTCACAAAGCTTTTTACAGTAGATGGACTTGTAAATGTAAAATAATCAGCATCTTCAATATCTTCTCTACTCATTTTGCAATATATAGTTTCATAAATTGGAACTTCTAATACTTCTGCACCTTCCTTTAAAAGAGAATCCTTTAAAAAACTTCTTGCATTTTTAGCTCTTGGAATTAAAACTTTATGTCCCGGTTTGAGATATTGCTTAACCTCATTAAAAAGTGATTCGGCAACATATTCCTTCGCTCTAAGTAAAGGAATTATTCCTCTTTCTTCAAGAGCTCTACCTGTTTTTTCACCGATACATCCAAATTCCGCTTTTAGTTTTCTTACGTCGTATCTTTTATCAATTAAATATTTGAAAAAAATTTCTACTCCGTTAACACTCGTAAAAAGTATGAAGTCAAATTTATCCAATATTTCAATATATCTGTCAAGGTTATAGCCCGTATTTTTTATTTTTATAGAATTTACTTCTACAACATCTGCACCAAGTTCAAAGAGCTTTTCTTTAAATTCTGCCGCTTGCTCTTTTGCCCTTGTTATACAAATTTTCTTTCCAAATAAAGGCTTTTTTTCATACCAATTGAGATACTCTCTAAAATCTACCACATCTCCGATAACTATTACCGCAGGGGACGTTATCTTTTTGTCTTTTACTTTTTCGCAAATGTCTTCTAGCTTTCCCAAAACCACACGCTGTCTTGCTGATGTACCATTAGAAATAACTGCACAGCTCTTATCCTTATCCATTCCATTATTAATCAAATTTGTTACAATATTATTTAAATTTTCAAGCCCCATTAAAAAGACTATCGTTCCATTGAGTTTTGCTATAACATCCCAATCGTAATCAAGCCCATTTTCGGTTTTCCCTGTAAATACATGAAAACTCTGTGATATTTTCCTGTAAGTTACAGGTATTCCGCCGTAATTAAGTGCCGCTATTGCTGAAGTAATGCCCGGAATAACTTCAAATTCAATGCCCTCTTCATAAAGCCTTAAAGCTTCTTCTCCTCCACGGCCAAATACGTACGGATCTCCTCCTTTTATTCTACCAACTGTATAACCTTCCTTGGCAAATCTTACGAGCATTTCATTTATCTCTTCTTGGGTTTTAAAGTGGCATCCACTTTCTTTACCGCAATAATAAAGTTTGCAATCATCCCTCACGTAATTTAAGATATTTTTATTAATGAGCCTATCATAAAAAACAACATCACATTTTTTTAAAACCCTTAATGCTTTTAATGTTATAAGTTCTTCATCATAGGGCCCTACTCCAATAAGATAAACCTTCCCCATAACTTCCCTCCGCAAGTTTTGTTGCCAATCTTTGTGCCAAATTAATATAATCCTCCTTTCTGCCTTCTACGCTGGATTTAACTATATTTCCATTTTTCTCATTTACCCCAATAATCTCCATGTATTCACCTTCGATTCTTGCAAAAGCAGCAACCGGTGAATGGCATCCGCCATTTAAAAGTTTCATTACAATCCTTTCCGCTTCTATACAAACCCTTATATCATAATTGTCAATTTTTTTCGTTAAAATTCCAATCTCACTATTTTTAAGGCTTTCCACAGCAATTGCACCTTGCCCACAGGCTGGCACCATTTCTTCAACCTCAAAATACTCCGTTATAACCTTCTCAAGCCCCAGCCTTTTCAAAGCGGCTGCCGCCAAAACAATTCCATCTAAATTCTCTTTTTCTATCTTTTGCAGCCTTGTCTCCACATTACCCCTGATAGGAACAATCTCAATATCCTGTCTCAAATATAAAAGTTGTTTAGCCCTTCTTATGCTGCTGGTTCCAATCCTCGCCCCTTTTCTCTGTTTTAAAAATTTTTCTCCATTCAGTGATACAAAAGCATCCCTTGCATCATCTCTAACGGGGATTGCTGCAACCTCAAAAGGTTCTTCCAGAACAGTCGGCACATCTTTCATGCTGTGAACTGCTATGTCAGCCTCTTTAAGTAAAAGCGCAATTTCAAGCTCCTTTATAAAAAGTCCTTTTCCACCCAATTTATCCAATGAAACATCAAGCCTGCTGTCTCCCTTTGTTGTGTATAATTTTTTTTCACATTTTAAATCGAGCTTTTCAGTTATCATTTCAATCACAATATCAGCCTGAATCTGTGCGAGTTTACTCTTTCTGGTTGCAACCTTTATCATTTTCTTCCTCCAAAAAAAGTTTTAATATTTTTTCAGAACCGCCGGATTTATATAAATCATAAAATCCTTCACTGTTTAAATATTGCATTATTTTATCTTTATCTTTTCTATCCTTAATGCTTTCCCTAATCCTGTGAACATAACTTAAAAAATCATCGTATTCCTTTAAAAATTCCTTTATTTTTTTTGCAATAAACACGGCCCCCCTTGGATTGCCTTTGGTGTTAACAGTAAAAAATACATTTTCCGTACTGTCCTGAAAAGGCCTTATTGCATTTCCCTTTTTAAAATCACTGCAAACGATATATATCTTTTTTAAGTTTTTACAATCTTCAATTATTTTCTTTTCAATATCTCCATTAACTGCAATAATTACAATATGCTTATCTAATATAAACCGGGTCTCATACTCGCCCTTTATCAATTTAATATTATTAGCCTTAATCTCGATAAACTCTTCTAAAAAATCCTTAGAAATTACTTCAACATTTGCACCGCTTTCTGCAAAGGATTTGGCTTTTATTAGTGCAGCTTTTCCTCCCCCTATTACTGCAACAGCGATATTTTCAGGAATCAGGGTAATTCCAAGATAATTTATTCCGCGAATATCTTTGATATTATCCGCAGGCATTCTTCTCCCCTGCCATTCAAATATTCTTCTTTTAAAACCTTAATCGCCCTTTCCACAAAAACATCAGCAGTGCTTTTAAAAAGCACCTCTGCTAATTCAAGGTCTAAATCAGCGTATTTATTTTTTAATCTTTTAAACCGCGCCTTATAGACCCCTTCCGAAAAACTTTTAATATTTTCTATCACAGGAACTATCTTTCTTAATCTGTACCATTCCAAATATTCTCTCGCATATTCTTTTAATATTCCTTTATTCTTCTCCATTAATTCTTTGCGAGCAATTAAGTTTCGTTCATTCATCCTTGAAATCTCATCGATATCATATAACTCTAAGGAAGGTATCTCCTTAACATCTTCTTCCACATCGCGGGGCACCGCAAGATCGAAAATTAAAAGGTCCTTTTTCTCAACATCACTTCTTTTGACAACAGTATGAGGAGCAGAAGTACAAGATATTAAGCATCCAACCTTTTCAATATATTTTCTCCACTCACTAAATTCTATAAATGTTGCCTTATCGCTAAAATTTTCAGCCTTTTCCAATTCCCTGACAGCAATATATATTTTTTCTACTATATTTTTTGAAGAGAGATATTTGGCACAAAGCCTGCCTATTTCTCCGTAACCGAGGATTAAAATTTTCTTCTTATTCCTTTTTTCAACTTCGTTTGAAACTATTGAAGCAACGGAAATCGGAATTTTGTAAAGCTCAGATAAAAACCTAAATTGCTTTCCGCATGCAATTGCCGTTTGGAAAAGCCTGTCTAAAAACGTTCCTGCACAGGCTGCCTTTTTTGCCAGCATAAGGGAATTTTTAACCTGTCCCAAAATCTGTTCTTCTCCTAAAATTAGTGAATCAAATCCGCATGCAACTTCCATTAAATGATAAACTACCTGCTCATCTTTCAAAAAGAATAAATAATCTTTGTAGTCATCCCAGCCAAGAATTTTAATTATTTCATCTTTAACTTTTTCATCCTCCGAGATAAAGTAAATTTCAGTTCTATTGCATGTGCTGAGTATTACATTTTCATTACAAATTTTCTTTATATCTAATAATTTGTTTTCCACATGTTTTTCTAAAATAACTAACTTTTCTCTTACCTTTAAATCAACACGCGGACTTACTCCTAAGAGGCTTAGCATAAGCAGTCACCTTTTTTCAATAAACCTAATTCTTTTATCTTTGAAATAATTTCCTCTATATCACAAACACCTTCTTCTTCTGGTCTTTTTATTAAAAGCGGTTCTATCCCCAATATCTTGCAGGCATTTATTTTTTCAATTGTGCCGCCTTGTTTTCCACTGTCTTTCATGACCACATATTTTACATCATACTCTTTAAAAAGTGCTGCATTTAGCTCTACAGAAAAAGGTCCTTTCATTGCAACAATGTCTCCTATGGGTATATTTAAGCTCTTACACATCGCTATGCTAAAATCAGTTGGCAAAACTCTGTATATAAACCTTCTTTTGCCTTTTATCTTTTCAAAAAGTTTTATATTTTTTGTCCCAATTGTAAAAAAAACATTACCCTCTTTATCTTTTAAATACTCAGCGCAATCTTCAAAGCTATCAAACACCCGGCAACCTTCCAAGGGAACGTATTCCCTTAAGTACCTTATATATTCTACTAAACTCGAAATTGCAACTTCTCTCGCATTTTGAGACACAACTTGGGCAAAGGGATGTGACATATCTACAATAAGTTTTACTTTATAATCGGAGATAAACTTTTTCATATCCTCAAAATCCATTTTTTTTACAATGACGTTATATCCTTCTAATTCCATCCTTCCTTCATCCGAAATCACAGTTACGACGTAATCTGCACAACCGTGTATCTTATTTATCAATTTTTTTACATCCGAGGTTCCTCCGATAATCCATATCAAATACAATACCCCCTTGGGGTTATTATCATGTTGTCTTTGATATAAGAATTACTGTTTCCTACGATCACCGTTGTCATCATGTCGATGAAATCATAGTCTATACTGTCCAATGTGGTTATAATCCTCTCTTCGCCCTCCCGCATAGCATTTTTGACTATACCCACGGGAGTTTTTGCATTTTTATATTCCAGTAGAATTTTTACGGCTTTTTCTATATTTTGTGAACGGCTGTGACTTTTCGGATTATATAAGACTATAACAAAATCTCCTTTTGCTGCATATTTTAATCTTTTTTCTATTACCTCCCATGGTGTTAATATATCGCTTAAGCTTACCGTGCAAAAATCGTGCATCAAAGGTGCGCCCAGCACTGATGCTGCAAGAAATGCTGCAGAAACCCCCGGAACAATTTCAAAATCAATTTTACTGTCAATTTCAAGGATTAAGCCCGCCATACCGTAAAGCCCCGCGTCACCAGATGACACTATGGATGTTTCGTAACCTTCTTTAACCTTTTGAATTGCCAATTTGCATCTTTCAATCTCATTTTTCATTCCAGAACTAATAATCAATTTATCCTTTACTAAATCTCTTATAAGGTCAATATAGTATTTATAGCCCACTACAACCTCGGACCTTTTTAAACACTCAATAGCTCTTAACGTCATATTCTCTTTTCTGCCCGAACCTATTCCCACTATGTAGAGCTTAGCCATCGTATACCCCCTTAGATACAGAAACGGTAACTCCATCTACTACAGTCTTTTTTACAATTATTTCAGGGGATAAAAGGTAAGCACAGGGCTCAGCCACGGAAAATACCCCAATATTTTGTCTTACAAACTCACTTTTCAGAAATTTTTCTTGAACCTTAATAATATCTTCTTTAGAAAAGAATTTTACGGGCAATTTTTTTTCTTCTGCAAATTCCAAAATACCCCTTTCATCAGATTTTATATCAATTGTTGCAATTGCCCTGATACTTTTAAGACTCAAATTATTACTTTCAAACACCCTTTTAACTGCTCGTTCAACTTTTTCCTTTGAAATTCCCCTTCTACACCCTATCCCAACATTTAAAACCTTAGGCCTCAGAATACAGAAAGGTTTTTTAAAATCCAACTTTTCTTTATAAGTAATATAAATAAAACCTTCCCCATTATCGGAAATATAAGGATAATTTAAGTCAATATACCCTACATCCGAAAAAACCGTTATTTCTTTTTTTTCAAGCATAATGGAAGTCATCTTTTTAATGCTTTGGGAGTCTTCTATCTCAAAATTATTCTCTTTTGCTACTATATCCAAACTTTTAAATCCTCTGGAATCCGATGCTGTTGTTATAATCGCCTGAGCATTGAGGAGCGATGCAATTTCATTACAAAATTCATTTGCCCCACCGTAGTGCCCTGATAAAAGGCTAATAACGTATCTTTTTAAATCATCAACGACAATTACTGCAGGATCTACCCATTTATTTTTTATAAATGGTGCAATTATCCTAACGGCAATACCCACGGCACAAATGAAAATAATCTTATCATATTTTTCAAATATATGCTTTATATTCTCTTTATAATTTTCTTTAGAAAATAACTTCACATCACCAAAATGTTTGGAAATTTCCAAAGCAATACTTTCGCCTTCTCGGGTAAAATATATGCAGGCAATCAATTTCTTGCCTCCCTGCAGGAATGGCTGAAATCTTTGGAATAAAGGAGGCTTTTCCCTCCTTTTTTCAAAAATTGCCCCACAAGTATCTGAGCAGTATTTTCTATACCCTCTTCCTTTACTTTTTCGCAAATGTCTTTTAAAGTCCCCAAAATTACTTTTTGTTCTTTCCAAGTTGCCTTATAAACAACGGCTATTGGAGTATCCTCTTCATAAGCACTCCTCAGCTTTTCGACAACTTTTTCAATATTTTTCACCGAGAGAAAAATTGCCATAGATGTTTTGTGTTGTGCAAGCTTTTCGAGGTCTTCTGCTTCAGGCACTGGCGTGTTTCCTGAAAGCCTTGTAATTATTATACTTTGAGATAAACCCGGCACCGTAAATTCCCTTTTTAAAACCGCACAGCTTGCAGTAAAGGAACTTACCCCCGGAATAACCGCATAGGGTATCCCCAATTTATCCAGCTCTTCCATTTGTTCGATAATGGCTCCATAAATAGTGGGATCGCCTGAATGAAGTCTCACAATCTTTTTACCTTCTACGTAGAATTTTTTAATATATTCAATTATCTCGTTTAGTGTTAATTTAGAACTATCTATAAAAATTGCACCTTTCTTGCAAAACTTTAAATGCTCTTTTGAAACCAGTGAACCAGCATATATAACAACATCCGCATACTCAAGTAATTTCCTGCCTTTTACGGTTATCAAATCCACATCTCCAGGGCCCGCCCCTACAAAGTAAACCAATTTATCACTCCTTTTTGCCAATAAGTATAGAAAAGTAATCATCGTCGATTAAAATGTCCTTTTCATCTGTATAGATCGTTTCCCCATCCAAGTAAATCCTTTTTGCATAATAGAATTTAAATCCCAGTTTTTTAAGTATATTAATTGCATCCTTATTAAGGCTTCCTTTCAACAAAATAACGCTGTCGACAAAGTTAAGGCTTTCTTCTCTTACCATTTTGTCACTAATCAATACAGTTTGCCCTTTTTCAGAAAAAGGGATTTTCAACTTAGAAAAAACCGCACAAAAGGATGGAACACCGGGAATAATTTCAACTTCTACATCAAGCCTTTCAAGTTCTCTGTAAAGGTAAATAAAAGTGCTGTAAGCAAGAGCATCTCCTATGGTTACAAAAGCACCAGTTTTCCCTTCCATTAATAAGCTGTAGATGGTTTGAGCCGCTTTTTTATAATTATTAAAATTGTCTTTCCCCATAGGAAAATCAAAGTAAACCCTGGTTTTGTCTTTAATGTAACCTTCAATAACCTTTTCTGCAAGGCTAAAACCTTTACTGGACGGCAAGAAGACCACATCACAACTTTTAATTACCTTAACCGCTTTTATAGTCAAAAGTTCCGGGTCTCCGGGGCCTATACCGATTCCGTAAAGTTTTCCCAAAGATACCCCTCCATTTAGCTTTTATGGTTTTCTTACTATTTCTTTACTGCCTTAACAATCATTATGGGATTATAGGCTTTGAAAAGTCCTAAATCGTCTATCAAAGAAATGTTAATCAGGCCCGAACTCACTTTGTAACCTAAATTCTTAGCCTTTTCTATAAACCTGCACGCATTATCCTGTTTAATAAAATTTGCAACTACAATGCCATAAGGAGGTAGTTTTGTATCTATTTTTTCAAGGAGAATTTCGATTTTCCCCCCACTTCCCCCTATAAAACATTTATTGAAAAATACCTTATCTACAACTTCAACGGCATCACCTTTAATAACATCAATGGAAACCCCAAATTTCTCAGCATTCTTTTTTATTATTTCTACAGCTTCATCTTCCCTATCTACAGCTATTACTTTTGCCCCTAAAAGAGCACTCTGCAAGGATATGCTTCCTGTACCTGCTCCAATATCCAGCAAAACATCATTTTTATTTATTTCTAAATACGCTACGGTAACAGCCCTGATCTCATACTTGGTCATGGGAATATTCCCTCTGATAAAATCCTCATCTTTCAACCACATACTTCCAACACCGCCAGTGACAGATCCGAAATATTTTCAATATAGTCTCCTATCTCTCTCTCTAAAATAACTTCATCGTCATAGGAAAGATTAAAACCGACATAAATTTTCCCTTTATAACCTTCTTCATAAAGTAATCTCGAAAGTTTATTAGGAGTATTTGTCGAATCTGTAAATACTACAGTTAAGCCGGGTCTTTTAATTCCCGTAATATCGATATCCCTACCGTGAAAGCTTAAAATTACAGCTTCATTCCAACTTTTTTGGATTCGGCCCAGCATATACTGAAATGATGAAATAGATGGAACAACTTTTTCGATTTTCACTTTTTGCCTTGTTAAATAGTCTAAAGCACTGTATAGCAAAGGATCTCCCGAAACGACCAGTGTATATTCATCACCATAATTTAATAGATCGTCGAGCTTATTTATGTATTCAACTTTATTAAGGTGTTTTATTTTTTCGCCTATTCTTCTAAAAGCAAGGACCTTTTTCGAATTCTTTATGGTTTCAATTGCTTCAAAACTTGCATATTTCAAATTGCCCGGCCCGATACCAACAAGGATCATTAAATTCCCTCCAACATTTTGAAGGTATAGACGTATACATCTACCTTTATCTTGTCATCCTTTAAATAATGCATTATCCTGTCAACCACACCTTTTCTCATATTTTCTATAATATGGCCGTAGCCGAACTCTATTAAAAAATTTGCACATTCTTCAGCAGTTTTAAAGGTTTCTATTTTTTCAATTATTTCATAGGGCGCTTTAGCCTTTGCCAGATAGTAAACAAAAGCTTCTATCCTTGAATCGACTATTTTACTGTGGGTATTGAAAGCACCGATAGATATTTTACATATCTTGCCAATATGCCCCACTAAAACTATTTCTTTAAACCCCACTTCTTTACAATATAAAAGCGTTTCACCAATAAAATTAGAAACTTTTACTATTTCTCCATGAAGTCCTATTTTTTTTATAAAACTTTCTCCATAGTTGCCAAAGGTCAAAATAACTTTATCCGCCTTATTTTTAATCATGTCCAGCTCCATAAAAATGACCTTTTTATAGGCATCTTCCGACATGGGATAGACTATGCCCTTTGTGCCTATAATTGAAATGCCGCCCTCAATTCCCATTTTCGGGTTAAAGGTTTTTTTTGCTATTTCTTTCCCTTCAGGTGCAAAGATCAAGACATTAACTCCTCCATCGTAGACTTCTCGAATAGAGTATTCTATCATTTGCTTGGGTACTTTATTTATAGCTGCTTCTCCTTTTTTCCCAAAAGGAGTATCGAAAGCAAACCTTCCTATGCCCTCTCCTCCATCGATGACAATCTCTTTATCGCTTCTAAAGGAAACCTTAGAATAAATTTTCATACCGTCCGTAGCATCAATGTCATCCCCTCCATCCTTTACAACGCAGCAGATTGCAAAATCCTTTCCTTTAAAGCTTTCAACTATTTTTATATTTAATACCGTACCCTCGGGTGTTTTTATATCTACTACCGTATCCACATCCTTGCCGAGCAGCTTTAAAACAGCAGCTTTTGAGGCAGCAGCCGCACAGCTTCCCGTTGTATAACCACACCTCAATCTTTTTCCGTACTTTATTACTTCCATTTTCCCACCGCCATATAAAGCAGTGCATTGAATATTGCCGCTGCCACATTGCTCCCACCTTTTGTCCCTTCCGTTGAGATTGAAGGCACTTTTAATTTCCTCAAAAGTTCTTTTGATTCACAAGCTCCTACAAATCCCACGGGAACTCCTATCACCAAGGAAGGTACAATTTTCCCCTCTTTTATATGCTGGCATAGACTGAAAAGTGCAGTGGGTGCATTCCCGATAACAAAAATATCGATATTTTTCTCAACTGCCATCTCAACAGAAGCCATAGCACGCGTTATGTTTTCCCTTTTTGCTTTATCAAAAATTTCCTCGTCATCGATAAAACAATTTATATTACAATTCAATTCCTGCAGGATTTTCTTGTTAATACCTGCATAGGCCATCCTGGTATCGGTGAATATACTGCATCCTTTTTTTAATGCAGACAAACCAACTTCTACAGGATTGTTTTTAAACCTTAAAAGTTTTTCATATTCAAAATCACCTGTTGCATGAATAACCCTTAAAACTATCTTTAATTCTTCGTTGCTGTAAACATTTTCTATTTTGGATTTGATTATTTCAAAACTCTTTTTTTCAATTTCATCGGGATTCTTTAGAAACATCATTCTATAATCTCCCTATCCCTATTTAATTTTTCCTTTAAAATTTCAATCATCAGTGGATGGTAATCAATAGGCGAAGCAAATTCTATAAACATATCCCTATGGCTTTTTTTGAAACTTTTCAGTATTTGGGGTATATCCTTTTTTATATGAATCCCCGAAAATAAAAAGTAGGGCAACACCGTTACCTTTTTCATTCCTTTTTCGTAAATGTCGTTCAACGCTTCACCAATATTAGGACTGTTAAAATCCAAAAAGGCATAAAACACTTTTTTTTCGATGGATTTTTCTAAGTCTTTTGCTATCTTTTTTAATACTTCCACAGTAGCATCTTCCTTGCTGCCGTGCCCAATTAAAAGAACAGCTTCCAAATCATTCCCTCCTAAGATTTTTTAAAATATTTTCTATTATTGTAAGGCTCCCCAGAAAACTTACATGGGGATACATACCAAAGGCATTTTTGTACTGATATCCGCAATAGGTTATCCTATCTCCTTTTGCCTTTTTAACCTTTAAATATTTTTGGCCAAAAATATCCGCTACCGATTTATGAAATTCATGAGCTTTAAACCCCTGGCCTTTTTCCCCAATAAGGCAGTCTTCTAAAATTTCTGCTTCCACATAACCAAAGTTCTGCAACTTTTCTGTCATTTTGCTTTTTCCGGGGAATACACCGGCCATTTTATACCCATCAATCTCCCGGGTTAGGTACATTAACCCTCCGCATTCCGCGAAAACGTGCCCTCCACTTTCTACAAATTCCCTAACCGAATTTAACATGGCTGTGTTATTTGACAATTCTTCTTTAAAAACTTCCGGATATCCACCACCTATGTATAAAAGATCGCAATCGGGAAGTCTCTTATCTCTTATAGGAGAAAAAAATTCAACATCAAAAATTGACCTTAAAATCTCTAAATTTTCCCTATAATAAAAGGAAAAGGCTTTATCATAAGCAACCGCTGCTTTCAGATTAGTTTTTTCAAATCTAAGCAAATTCGCACAGGAGATGTTTATTTCTTTAAAAAGGGAAATTAATCCGCTTAAATCCACATTATTTCTTATTTTTTCAGCCATTTTTTCAACAATAATTTCGAAATCCTCAATTTCGAAATTTTGGATTAAACCTAAATGCCTCGATTTTATTTCAAGGTCATCATCTTCCTCAATAAAACCCAGCACTTTAATGTTGATGTATTTCTCAATCGCTTCCTTAAGAAGTTTATAATAACCGTAAGAAACTTTATTTAACACAATACCCTTTATATTGCCATTACTGAATTCAACCATTCCTTTTATCTTTGGAACTGCCGAAAACATTTCACCCTTTGGTGTGTATACAAGGATTGTATTTAAATTCAATTCTTCGGCTATTTGAAAGGTAGAGTTTTCAAAAGTATTTTGAATACCATCAAAGTAGCCCATAACCCCTTCGATTACGCATAAATCCCTGCTGAAATCAAAAACCTGTTTAAAACGATTTCCTTGAAGGAACTTATCTAAATTTTGCCCTTCAAAATCAGCAACCCTTCCCAAGAAAGCAGTATCTATATAATCAGGGCCTACTTTGCAGGGGAAAATAGAATAATTTAAGTTTTTTAAAACTTTAATTAGTCCCATTGTAAACAATGTTTTACCGCTACCGCTTGAGGGAGCCGAGATTACAATTCCTTTCATACTAAGTCACCTCAATCTTCTACTACATTCCCCTGCAAAACTTCCTATGAGCTTGCGGGCTACTGCACTCAAAATCTTATTGCTAAAATTACCTCTATTACTATAAACATTAGGATAAAAATCATTCTTTTGCATGACAGTGTAAACTCCTTCTTGGTATAAGGTATCTTCCCTGAAAAACATCTACTGGTAATAGCTTCGTCTATGCTTTTCCACCTGTTTAAAGAATTTACTAAAAGAAGTGCCGCAATTTTTGCAGAACTTCTCACTTTATTTTGAAAACCATCAAACCCTCCTCGGCATGTTGCAGAAACAATCATCATATTTAACTCATCTTCAAGTAACAATATAAAGCGTTCCATCGTTTTAGCTATATCTGCTATCTCTTTTAAAAAACCCACCTTAGATAAAAAATATAGAAAGTCATCCATCGGTGTTGTAAAAATTAAGAATGTAAGAGCCATAGAATTTGCAAAACCCTTTGCTGTGGTAATTAAGAAAGCTTTTATGTTTCCGTCAATCACAAATATAAAAGAAGAAAGTGAATAAAACCCTATAAGCTCTGCTAATAACTTGATAACCTTAGACTTCGGCGTTTTAAAGTATATATGCAAGATTAAGAAGACAACCGTATTTATTATAAGTGGAATTGGGCTCTCAAAAAAATTTGTTGCAATAACTGGACATAACACAAACATTAGTTTTTCATAGGGGTGAATATGCCTTCCTTTATTATTGCTGGAATGTAAAAGTATTTCTTTAAGCATTCTTTCCCTTTCCTAAAAAGTATCCTATAATAAAAGCTCCTGTGGATGCTTGCAAGGCAAATAAGAAACTTTCAACCTCTCCAGAAGGTGGCTCAAAAATGCTATTAAAAAAGGGTTTATAATCAGGAGATATCTCCTTTATAACCTCTTCCATTTTTTCATCAGCACCTGCTAAGTCACCCTTTTGGGCGCCAACGTATAATGAAAACATCACAATAAAAATTGCTAATACAATTAAAAAGATATGCTTTCTCATACATTAAACTCCCCTATCTTTTTAATTTCTGGATAATTTTGAGCTAAATAGTCAAATAATATTAGGGTAAATATTCCCTCAGTAATAGCGAGGGGAATTTGTGTTATCGAAAAAATAGATAGAAACTTTATCATAGACTCAAATATCCCATTCTTTGAAGGGAAAGCCAAAGCCAATTGAATAGAGGTGATTATGTAAGTCCCCAAATCTCCCAAGGCAGCGGCCAAAAAAATGGATAATCTTCTATTCCTACGTCTCAACAAGTGGTATACAATATAAGATATAAACGGCCCCGCCACCCCCATAGAAAAAGTATTGGCACCCAATGTCGTCAATCCACCGTGGGCTAAAAACAAAGCTTGAAACAAAAGCACTATCATTGAAAGAACTGCTGTAACATAAGGGCCAAACAGTATGGCCGATAATCCGCAACCGGTGGGATGAGAACATGACCCCGTGACAGATGGAAGTTTTAAAGCAGAAAGTAGAAAAATATAAGCACCGCAGAGAGAAATCAACATTTTATTATTTTTGTCTTGCCCGTAAAGTAAAAAAATTTTTTTCATTCCTAAGGCGATAAAAGGTACAATTAATAAAAAATAAAATAAGCACCACTTTAAAGGTAAATAGCCTTCCGCAATGTGCATCGCATATAATACCCTCGGAATCAAAAAAAACACAGTTGATAATAGGAAAACTTTTTTCATAGACTCTCCTCCTTAAATTTTTCATAAAATAAACCCTGCCTTCGGCAGGGTTTATAAGAAGCTATATTAAAAAAGCCTACCCAAAGGGTAGGCTTATTTTTACACCTTTGCCTTTCCCTTCCCTCCGAAGGACCGGCATCTACTCAAGGGCAGGTCTCCTGGCTCACGGGTCATCCTCCTCCACCCTTCCCGGTTTCCCAGTGGGCGTGGACTCGTCGCCGTATACAGTAGCGGGGGCTGCAGCGGATTTTCACCGCTTTCCCTTTTAAGCTTTGCAGCACCCTTGAGAACACCGTATTAAATTTTTATTCCTTTTAAGTTTCCATATCAATTTCTGCTATGAATTATTATAATATAAAAAATTATTTTTTCAATATCTTATTAATCAATTCCATACCCTACGAAAATAAAAATTTTTTAACCGTCAATGCCTCTTCAAATTAATAAATGATATAATTATATTTAAAATTGACATTAAATATTGTTATTTTTTTTGTTTTTTCACTTATGGGGGGCATTATAAAATGAAAAAAATACTTCTTGTGGAAGACAGCCACATAACAAGAGTGTTTGTAGCCGATTTTCTGCAGAATTACGGTTATGAAGTAGAAACCGCATCTGAAAGTGAGGAGGCTGTAGAAAAAGCCTGTTATACTTTTTTGCCAGACCTTATTTTGATGGATATCGAACTGAAAGGGAATGAAGATGGTATAGAAACAGCTAAAAAAATATTGAAACTACGAGATATTCCCATTGTATTTTTGACTGCTAATACTTCTTTGGAGATAATCAATAAAATTAAGGATGTAAAAGGATATGGTTACATTGTAAAGGGTCCAAACAAAGAAGCAATAATTTCTACAATTGAAATGGCTCTGAGACTTCACGAAGCTAATTCTATTGCGAACATGTTTGAATACATATTCGAAAATTCTTCAAATGAAATATACGTCTTTAATCTTGAAACTTTAGAATTTATAAAAGTAAACAAAGCCGCAAGACAAAACCTTGGATATACTAATGAAGAATTAAAGTTTATGACTCCTCTTCACTTAAAACCTCAATTTAACGAGCAAAGCTTTAGAGAACTTCTTACTCCTTTAATCAGAGGAGAAAAAACAAATATAGTTTTTAGAACCGTGCACCGTCGTAAAAACAACTCCACTTATCCTGTTGAAGTCCAATTGCAGCTTTTCCAATACAAAGGAAAAAATCTGTGTTTTGCCAGTATTATTGACTTAACCGACCAAAACAAAATCGAAGAAAAATTAAAGGAAAAAGAACTATTGTTAAAAGCTATCACAGATTCAGCATACGATGCTATTATTGTTCTTGACGGCGATGGAAAGGTTTTCTTTTGGAGCCCTTCTGCGGAGCGGATTTTCGGTTATTCAGAGAAAGAAATTATAAATAAAGAATTGCACCCATTGTTGGCAACAAATAACGATTCTGCAACTTTATGTAAAGATATGTTAGCTCGATTTAAAGAAACAGGGGAATTGGATAAAATCCCAAATCTGATAGAGCTCAAAGCAAGACATAAAAATGGCTATGAAATAGATATTGAACTTACTCTTTCAGCTTTAAAATTAAAAGACAAATGGTATGCGGTAGGTATTGTCCGAGATATCAGTGAACGAAAAAAATCACAAGATGAGATTACTAAAACATGGAAATTATATTTTGAATTGGCTGAAAACGCCCCTATTGGTATAATGAGATGTGATAAAAACGGCAATATTATCTATGTAAACGATAAAGTTTTAGAAATTTTGGGATCTCCGAGTGAAGAAGAAACAAAAAAGATAAATCTATTTACATTTCCACTTCTTGTGAAATACGGTTTTTCAGAAAAACTAAAAGAATGTATGGAAAATAATAAAACCGAAACTTTTGAAACTAATTATATATCTAAATGGGGTAAAGAAGTATGGGCAAGGGTTCACATTAAACCCCATATCGAAGAGGAAAAAGTTTCTGGAGCTTTAATAATTTTAGATGACATAACAGAGAAAAAAAAGCTGGAAGAGGAACTTCGCTTACTGTCTTATACCGATGCCTTAACAGGTGCTTACAACAGGCGCTATTTAGTACAGAAATTAGAAGAAGAAATAGAAAGAGCAAAACGTTACGGAAACGAATTTTCTTTGATTTTGTTGGATATAGATCATTTTAAAAAAATAAATGACCGCTACGGCCACAATGCGGGAGATATGGTCCTCAAAAGCGTTGTAAAAATGATTAAAGAAAGAATACGCAAGGTAGATACTCTTGCACGATGGGGCGGAGAAGAATTTATCATTATGCTACCCAACACACCGGTAGAAAAAGCAGTAATTTTGGCTGAAGAACTTAGGGAAAATTTAAGCAAAATGACCATCCCGGGTATAGAAAAAGTAACGGCAAGTTTTGGAGTAGCAGGCTATCGTCCTGGCGATACCGTTGATAGCTTAGTTAAAAGGGCAGATGATTTAATGTATACGGCTAAAGCTGAAGGCAGAAACTGCGTATATTATCAAAACGAAGATTATTAAGTAAATCTTAATTTTATTTAATTATTCTTTAATACCTATAACAACATATTTCATATCATCATCAACTACAATCTCTATTTTTAATCCGGCAGAACACATATAGTCGGAAACCTCTTGCCCGGTTGGTAGTATGTCAGAAGATACGGGCTTATCTAAAGACCTGTGCAGGCTGTTTATCTTTTCCCTGCTTTCAGAATGACATATTATGAGCTTACCTTTAGGCTTCAACAAAGAAGCCATTTTTTTAATGCTTTGTTTTTTATCGGGGAAATGAGGGAAGGAAGAATAACATATAATAAAGTCAAAAGAATCGCTAAAATTATAATCCATAATGTCTCCAACAACAAAATTCACATTCGGAAAATCCTTTTCAGAAAATTTTTCACGGGCTCTTTGGATCATTTTTTCTGCAATATCAAGTCCCACAATACGCCCGGATTTTCCTATCTTTTCAATTATGTAAGGGACCAGCACTCCAGTGCCGCATCCCACATCCAAAACCGCAGCACCTTCTGAAAAATTAACTAAATTTACTATTTCCCTCAATTTTAAAGGATCGTGCTTTACCTTATTGTCCCACTCAGAAGCCAAATTATTGAAAAATTCCTTCTGACTTAATGCCAATTTTACCACCTTCCTTAAATTTTAACCATTGGAAAAAGAAAAACCATGAAGTCCCGACAGGTTCATCCGTCAAAGACCTTCATGGTCCCTTTTTCATATCTTCATGATATCATATTTTGTTTTTATTATATGATATTGCCTATTTTTTGTCAAACTCATTATTGAGCGAGCTTTTTGCTTTGTACCATTTTTTTAATTTTTATCACTTATTTATTGCAATA
>NZ_JBNATW010000006.1:0-97198 GCF_049701175.1 Thermovenabulum sp. | reverse complement strand
ACATTTTTTCTGCTTTTTCCTCCTTTTTGACCTAAAAATATTTTACACTATCATTATTTAAAATTCGGTTGGTTCTTTTATAAAATTATTTTTAAACCCTACGCAAAAATTATGCGTAGGGTTAATAACCTATTTTATATTTATTTCCCTATTATTTATTTATCTTTTTTCCTCAATATACTTTTCTGCAGAAACCGCTGCTATTGCTCCATCTGCTGCAGCTGTAATGACCTGTCTTAATGCTTTTTCCCTGATATCTCCTGCAGCAAAAATACCTGGTACGTTTGTTGCCATATTTTCGTCAGTAACTATATAGCCCCTTTCATTAAGTTTAACTAAATCCTTGACTATTTCGGAATTAGGTTCCCATCCTATTGCAACAAAAACCCCATCCGTGGGATATATAATTTCCTCTCCTGTCTTTATATTTTTTACTACTATTTCCTCTACTGCATCCTTACCCCTTATTTCTTCTACTACTGAATCCCATAAAAATTTAATCTTTTCATTAGAAAATGCCCTTTCCTGTAATATCTTAGTTGCCCTTAACTCGTTTCTTCTATGTATTACTGTTACGCTTTCAGCAAATTTCGTTAAATAAATTGCTTCCTCTATTGCTGAATCTCCGCCACCTACCACTACCACTTTCCTGTCAGTGTAGAAAGCCCCGTCACAAGTAGCGCAATAAGAAACACCTCTTCCTGTAAACTCCTTCTCACCTTTCACCATTAATTTTCTCGCTTCTGCTCCCATTGCAAGAATCACTGCTTTTGCCTTTAACTGTTCATTTTTTAGTACCACTTCAAAACCATCTTCTTTGGGTATTATTTTCTGAACCTCTCCGTTTACGAACTTTGCCCCAAATCTTTCTGCCTGCATTTTCATGGCTTCTGTCAGTTCCATTCCGCCTATTCCTTCTACAAATCCTGGATAATTTTCTATCCTATCGGTAATTGCTGCTTGTCCACCTGCATACATTTTTTCCACAACCACTGTATCTAACCTTGCCCTTGCCCCGTAAATTGCTGCAGATAAACCAGCCGGTCCCCCACCTATTATGATTAAATCGTGATTCATTTTTATTCCTCCTTATACATGTTTTTAATAAAATATTTCCCTTTAACTTTTATTTTAATTATATCTTACTATTTTTATTTAACAACCCTTTTGTCAGTAAAAATATCATTTTTTATTCTATAATTCTCAATATTAATTCTTTTTTAACTAAAGAAAAAAGAAGGACTCCGTCCTTCTTTAACGTTTGGAGAATTGAGGTGCACGCCGTGCTTTTTTGAGTCCGTATTTTTTCCTTTCCACCATTCTTGGATCCCTTGTAAGTAGCCCTTCTTTTCTTAGTACAGGTTTGAAGGACTCATCAATCTGAAGCAGCGCCCTTGCAATGCCATGGCGCACTGCACCTGCTTGACCTGAAAATCCTCCACCTTTTACATTTGCTACTACATCAAATTTCCCAAGGGTATTGGTGACAACAAAAGGCTTTATAACATCTTCCCTTAAAGTTTCAAGGGTAAAATATTCCTCAAAAGGCTTTTCATTTATAATAATCTGCCCATTTCCCGGCTTTATCCATACTCTTGCAACCGAGGTTTTTCTCCTGCCGGTTGTTAAGATTGCGTCCTTCATTCTCTCGCTCCTTTCATCAAATTATCCTTCAAAAGGCAATTCTTTTGGCTGCTGAGCTTGATGAGGATGTTCCGGTCCTCTGTAGACTCGTAATTTCTTTATCATCTTTCTACCTAAAGAATTATGTGGAAGCATTCCCCAAATCGCTTTATAAATTGCCTTTTCGGGAGCTCTCTTTAAAAAGCTTCTATAGGTTTCAGCTTTCAGTCCACCTGGATATAGTGAATGGCGGTAGTAAATCTTTTTATCCAATTTTTTCCCCGTCAATATTACTTTTTCTGCATTTACCACAATAACATGGTCCCCCGTATCCACATGGGGTGTATATATAGGTTTATGTTTACCTTTTAAAATTTTTGCTACCTGAGCTGCAAGCCTTCCCAATGGTTTATCCGTTGCATCTATAATATACCATTCTCGTTTAATCTCGTCTTTTTTTGCCATGAAGGTTTTCATTATATCCCTCCTCAAATCACAAGGTTATTTTATTACACTTATTTTTTCAATGTCAAGCTTCATCATAAATTACTTTTTCTAAACAAAGTCCGCTGGCAGGCAATGTAGGCCCTGCCCTGCTCCTATCTTTTGACTCAATTATTTTTATAATTTCTTCTGGTTTTATTTTCCTAATTCCTACATTTAAAAGGGTGCCAGCTATTATCCTTACCATATTGTATAAAAATCCGTTTGCCTCAACCTCTATTTTAATTATATCCCCCAGCTTTATAACTTCCAAACTATTTACAGTTCTCACCGTATTTTTTACACTGCTGTTTGATGCTTTAAAAGCAGCAAAATCATGTTCTCCAACGATATAAGACGCAGCTTCTCTCATTGATTTTAAATCAAGCTGGAAAGGATAAAAATAGCTGTAATACCTGTAAAAGGGTGACGGGAATTTAGAATTATAAATGGTATAGGTATATACCTTTGCTTTTGCGCTGTACCTTGCGTGGAAATCTTCTGGAACAATTGTTGCACTTTTAACCACAATATCCGGTGGCAATTGGCTATTAATTGCATAGGGTAATTTTTCTATAGGGATTTTGGTATTGGTGTGGAAATTTGCTACCTGTCCTTTTGCATGGACACCAGCATCTGTCCTCCCCGCACCAATTAGTTTTACTTCCTCCTTTAATACCTTTTTTATAGCATTTTCCATTATCTCTTGTATTGATATGGAATTCTTTTGCTTTTGCCACCCATGATAATTAGTTCCATCGTATTCAATTTCTATTTTAACGTTCATGGGTTAGTTCCGCCACCTAATTATAGGAATCTGCTGGCAATACATCCAGCTGTCATAACAGCTGTTGCGCAAAGCGCTATAAAATCTTTATTCGTCATTTTCAGTTCTTTCATTCTCGTTCTATTTTCTCCGCCCCTATAACACCTCGATTCCATAGCCATTGCCAACTCATCCGCCCGCCTAAAAGCGCTGACAAAAAGAGGCACTAAAATAGGCACCAAGCTTTTTGCCCTGTTTATTAAATTCCCGCTTTGAAAGTCTGCCCCTCTTGCCATTTGTGCTTTCATTATTTTATCTGTTTCTTCGAGCAAAGTAGGAATAAACCGTAAAGCAATTGTCATCATCATTGCAAGTTCATGGGCAGGTACACCAATGCGTTTAAAGGGTTTTAGTAAGTACTCTATCCCATCTGTTAACATTATTGGAGAAGTTGTTAATGTCAAAAGGGATGTTCCGACAATCAAAAATATTAGCCTTAAAGCCATAAAAACTGCCTGGTATAATCCTTCATAGGTAATATCAAAAGGCCCTATTTCATATAAAATTCTTCCTTTTATCATAAAAAGGTTCAAAATAAACGTCAAAAAAATGATAAAAAGTAATGGCCTAAGGCCTTTAATCATATATTTTAAGGATATTTTTGAAAACAATGCTGCTATCAATATGAAGATTACAGGAAATATATATCCATAAAAATTATTTATTACAAATATTACTATCATGAACACAAAAGTAATTATTATTTTTGTTCTGGGATCCAGTTTGTGAACAAAAGAATCTCCCGGTATATACTGCCCTATGCTAAGCTCACGCATAGCCTTTCCTCCTTACCAATGCTAAGATAGCCCTTTTTGCTTCTTCTACTGTTAGTACATCTGTTGGTACATCTATTCCCCTTTCCTTCAGACGGTACATCAAATGAGTTACCTGTGGGATATCAAGTCCAATGGAAGAAAGGCTTTCTCTATCTTTAAATATTTCCTTTGGGGTACCGCACTTTATTAATCGACCTTTATGAAGTACTGCTATTTTATCGACTAACCTTGCAATATCCTCCATGCTGTGAGAAACAAGGATAATAGTCATGTTGTATCTTCTTTTGAGTTCTACAATTTCCTCTAAGATTTCATCTCGCCCCTTTGGGTCAAGTCCTACCGTAGGCTCATCTAATATAAGCACTTTTGGTTTCATTGCCAAAACCCCTGCTATAGCTACTCTCCTCATCTGTCCGCCGCTTAGCTCAAAAGGTGAACGGTCTTTAATTTCTTCATAGTTTAAGCCTACGGCTTCTAAAGCTTCTTTTACTCTATTTATAACTTCGTCATCTGATAATCCCATATTTTTGGGTCCAAAGGCCACATCCTTTTCAACAGTTTCTTCAAACAGCTGATGTTCAGGGTATTGAAAAACAAGCCCTATCTTATGCCTTATTTCTTTTAAATTTACCCCTTTTTCCTTAATATTTACGCCATCAATTATTATTTCTCCCGAAGTAGGCTTTAACAAACCGTTCAAATGCTGAATTAACGTAGATTTTCCAGAGCCAGTATGCCCTATTAATCCCCAAAATTCCCCATCGTTTATTTCCCAATTAATGTCTTTCAATGCTATAGATTCAAACGGCGTCCCGGGCATATAAACATGAGTTAAGTTTTTTATAATAATTGACATAGGCATTCCACCATTTCTTCAATTGTCAGTATATCAGGCCTAATATTCAAGCCTTCTGCCCGAAGACCGTTGGCTAATTCAGTTACCTGCGGCACATCCAAACCTATTTCCTTTAATCTTTCAACCCTTGAAAATATATCTTTGGGGCTTCCTTCCATAACAATATTTCCCTTTTCCATTACTAGAACCCTGTCAGCCTGAACTGCTTCCTCCATAAAATGGGTTATAAGGATTATTGTCTTGTTTTCTTCTGTGTTTAATTTTTTAATTGTTTTATTTACTTCCCTTCGACCTATAGGATCAAGCATCGCAGTAGGTTCATCTAAAATAATGTAATCTGGTTTCATCGCAAGTATTCCTGCAATTGCAACCCTTTGTTTTTGGCCGCCGGATAAGAGATGGGGGGCTTTTTTTGAAAACTCATATAGTTCTACAGTTTTTAACGCTTCATAAACCCTCTTTCTAATTTCTTCAGGCGGCAGCCCTAAATTTTCAGGTCCGAACGCCACATCTTCTTCAACAACTGTTGCAACAATCTGATTGTCAGGGTTTTGAAACACTAAGCCTGCTTTTTGCCTAATCTCCCATATCCTATCCTTATCTTTGGTATTAAGGCCGTCTACCCAAACTTCGCCTTCTGTTGGTGTATAAAGTCCATTAAATAATTTGGCCAAAGTAGATTTTCCAGAACCATTTGGACCTATTATAGCAACAAATTCTCCTTTTTTTATGGTAAGGTTTATATTTTGCAAAGCTAAATCTTTGCTCTGAGAATATTGAAAATATACGTTTTCAACCTTTATTTCGGCGGCCATTTTTTAGCCCCCTTTACTATTTCTTTTAAAAACTATTAACTATTATTTAATCTACTTTATATCAATTCTAAAACAACCAGTTCTGCTGAATCTCCTCTTCTGGGGCCAATTTTAACAATCCTTGTATATCCTCCATTTCTGTCCTGATATTTTGGCGCAATTTTATCAAACAGCTCTTTTACTGTTGTCTCATCTAAGACCTCTGCGAGTACCTTTCTTCTTGAAGCAAGATCGTTTTTCTTTGCTGTTGTGATAATTTTTTCCGCAATACTTCTAACTTCTTTTGCCCTTGTCTCGGTAGTGATTATTTTACCGTGTTTTAGAAGGGAGGTAACTAAATTTCTAAGCATCATTTTCCTGTGGCCGCTATCCCTGCCTAATTTCCTCATTTTTCTTCCCTCCTTACTATGCCTCTTCTGATTTCTTCAAAGAAAGATTTAAAGCTGCGAGTTTTTCTTCTACTTCCTCCAAGGATTTCTTACCTAAGTTTCTTACCTTCATCATGTCTTCAGGCGTTCTTTGTATTAGCTCACCTATTGTATTTATTCCCGCCCTCTTCAGACAGTTGTAAGAACGTACGGACAAATCCAGTTCTTCAATAGGCATTTCAAGCAATTTTTCCCTTTCATCCTTTTCTTTTTCAACCGGTGCTTCAACCTTTTTGACCATTTCTGAAAGGCCTGTAAATAAGCTAAAATAATTTATTAAAATTTTTGCAGCCTCGCTAACAGCTTCATCTGGTTTTATGGTGCCATTTGTCCATACTTCTAAGGTCAGCTTGTCGTAATCTGTCACATATCCTACACGAGTATGTTCAACAGTATAGTTCGCCTTAATAACTGGAGTAAAAATTGAATCTATCGGTATCACGCCTATAGGTTGCCCTGGCTTTTTATTTTTTTCTGCAGAAACATAACCCTTGCCCTTTTCCAAGGTTAACTCAGCAAAAAACCTTGCATCCTTTTCTAAGGTCGCTATATGATGGTCTTTATTAACTATTTCTACATCGGCATCACATATTATATCCTTTGCTGTGACCTCGCCCTCACCCTGTGCTTCAATCCTCAATATTTTGGGTTCATCAGTATGCATTTTTATTGCTAATCCTTTTATATTAAGTATTATTTCTACTACATCTTCTAAGACACCTGGGATTGTTGAAAACTCATGCTGAACCCCATCTATTTTTATAGAAGTAACTGCAGCGCCAGGTATTGATGAGAGCAAAACCCTTCTTAATGAATTGCCAAGGGTTGTACCATAGCCTCTTTCGAGGGGCTCAATAACCAATTTACCGTAAGTATTGTCTTCACTGACCTCAACCAATTCTATCCTTGGCTTTTCAAAATCGTTCATAATATTGCTTTTACCCTCCTTGTTAAATAATCAGCTGAGGGCTTAATTATTTGGAGTACAATTCTACTATTAAGTGTTCCTGTACTGGAACATCTATATCTTCTCTGTTCGGTACCCTTAATACTTCTCCTGTCAAGGTATCGTAATTAACCGAGAGCCATTCGGGCACTATTCTCGTTCTTCCTAATTCAGCCATTTCTTTGAAAAACTCAAGTTCGCGGCTTTTTTCTCTAACTGCTATTACATCTTTTGCTCTTACTTGATAGGAAGGTATTGTTACCTTCTTTCCATTAACTTCTATATGGCCATGCCTTACAATCTGTCTTGCTTGTGCCCTTGATTTAGCAAATCCTAACCTGTATACAACATTATCAAGTCTCAGCTCTAAAAGCCTTAACAGGTTTTCACCAGTAACACCTTTTTGTTTAGTCGCCCTTTCAAAATAAATCTTAAACTGATTTTCAAGAATTCCATAAATCCTTTTAGCTTTCTGTTTTTCGCGAAGCTGTATGCCATATTCTGAAAGTTTTTTCTTCATTTGGCCGTGCTGGCCGGGAGCATAGCCTCGCCGCTCAATCGCACATTTTGGTGTATAGCAGCGCTCACCTTTAAGATAAAGCTTTATACCTTCTCTGCGGCACAAACGGCAAGATGGTCCGGTATATCTTCCCATTCAGATCCCTCCTTAACATTGTTATACTCTTCTTCTTTTTGGTGGACGGCAACCGTTATGAGGTATGGGTGTGACATCCTTAATAACGGTTATTTCCAGGCCTGCTGCTTGAAGTGATCTTATAGCCGCTTCCCTACCGGGACCAGGTCCTTTCACATAAACTTCAACAGTTTTAAGACCGTAATCCGCAGCTTTTTTTGCTGCAGCTTCAGCTGCAAGCTGAGCAGCAAAAGGAGTTCCTTTCCTTGACCCTTTAAAACCTACAGTTCCTCCACTTGCCCAAGTTAAAGGGTTCCCCGCCTCATCCGTAATAGTAACAATTGTATTATTAAATGTGGAATGGATATGTGCTTTACCCTTCTCTACACGTTTTTTATCCTTACGTCTTTTTGCAACTGCCACTTTTTACTCACCCCCAATAAAATTTATTTACTACGTCTTGTGCCTACCGTCTTACGCGGGCCTTTCCTTGTTCTTGCATTTGTCCTCGTCCTCTGCCCGCGTACAGGCAGACCTTTTCTGTGCCTTATGCCCCTGTAGCAACCAATTTCAATTAACCTTTTAATATTCATTGCAACTTCTCTTCTCAAATCGCCTTCGACTTTGTAGTTTTTCTCAATTATGTCCCTTAATTTGCTTATTTCTTTTTCCGTTAAATCCTTTACCCTTGTGTCAGGATTAACATTTGCCTCTTTTAGTATTTTGTTAGAAAGACTTCTACCAATACCGTATATATAAGTAAGAGCTATTTCTACCCTTTTATCCCTGGGTAAATCAACGCCCGCTATGCGCGCCATTAACTCAAACCTCCTTTAACCCTGTCTTTGTTTGTGCTTAGGATTTTCACAAATAACCCTAATTCTGCCTTTTCTTTTTATAATCTTGCATTTTTCACATATCTTCTTAACCGATGGTCTCACCTTCATATTAGGTATCCTCCTTCACCCTTACTTGTGTCTGTAAATTATTCGTCCGCGGGTCAGATCATATGGTGAGAGCTCAACCGTAACTTTGTCTCCCGGTAAAATCCTTATATAATTCATCCTAATCTTACCCGAAACGTGTGCAAGTACTTTGTGCCCGTTTTTCAGTTCTACTCTGAACATCCCATTAGGTAAAGGCTCTACTACTGTACCTTCAACTTCTATAACATCTTCCTTTGACATATAAGCCCTACTCCCCTCCTTTGGAACCCTTGTTTTCATCGGGTTTTCCTGTAAGTTCTTCGAGGGCTCGTCGGATTTCTTCATTGTAAACCTTTCTATTGTTGATTAATTTTTCATATATAAAACCATCCTTTTTATTAGTCAATTGCAAATGTTTTATTTTCTTTTTTTTGGGCTTTTCTATTCGTCGAAGCTCTCCATCTGCGACCAAAACATACTGAGAATCAATTATTTTTACTATTAGCATGAACCTCCCTTTATCCCTGCCAGCCTTCGAAATTACTAACTGTCCCAGCTCAACTTCTGGCATAAAAGCACCTTCCCTATGCTATAGTTAATATCTCGGGTTCGCCATTTGTAATGGCTATAGTATTCTCGTAATGAGCTGATAAGCTTCGATCTTTTGTAACTACTGTCCAGCCATCTTCTTTAATTTCTACCTCGTATCCACCTGCATTTACCATTGGTTCAATGGCTAAAGTCATTCCCTCTCGAAGGCGTGGTCCTTTCCCGGGAGGGCCAAAATTTGGCACCTGAGGTTCCTCATGCATTTTTCTCCCAATTCCATGACCAACATAATCCCTTACAACTGAAAAATTATTCTCTTCAACATATTTTTGAATAGCATGGGATATATCCGACAGTCTGAAATTTGGTGTAGCATATTTTATTCCTTCAAAAAAGCTTTTTTCAGTAACTTCTATCAATTTCTTTGCATCCTCAGAAACTTCTCCAACTGGAAAAGTTCTTGCAGCATCAGCACAGTAACCGTCAACTATTGCACCAACGTCTATACTAATAATATCACCATCTTTTAGGAATCTTAAACCAGGAATTCCATGAACTACCTCTTCATTTATTGAAGAGCAAATAGTTGCTGGATATCCCCTATATCCTTTAAAAGCCGGAATAGCATTGTATTTTTTAATAATTTCTTCTGCCACACTGTCGAGTTCTATTGTTGCAATGCCAGGTTTTATAGTCTTTTCTATTTCTTCAAGTACCTTGGCTACAACCCTCCCGGCCTTTCTCATTAATTCTATCTCACGCTTTGATTTAATAACAATCATTGTATTTCGCCTCTTAGAAGGCCTATTAATTTTTTGAAGACTTCATCTATGGATTTTGTTCCATCAATGGAAATAAGGATCCCTTCGTTTTTATAGTATTCTATCAATGGCATTGTTTCTTTTTCATATACTTCTATTCTTTTTTCCACCGTAGACCTATTGTCATCAGCCCTTATTATGAGCTCTGAACCGCACTTATCACAAATATTTTCTTTTAACGGAGGGTTATACTTGATATGATAAGATGCCCCGCAGCTCGGGCAAACCCTTCTTCCAGTAAACCTTTCTATAAGTTCTTCCTTTGGGACATCAAAATTAATTACCGCGTCAAGTTTAATATTTTTCTCTTCTAAGATTTTTTTCAATCCTTCTGCCTGATATAAATTTCTTGGGAAGCCATCCATAACAAATCCTTTTTCACAGTCTGGCTTCTCCAATCTTTCTTTGACAATTTCCATTATGAGATCGTCTGGTACAAGTAATCCTTTTTCCATGTACTCCTTAGCTTTTACCCCAAGGAGCGTCCCTTCTTTGACCGCTGCTCTCAATATATCACCCGTTGAAATGTGGGGTATGCCAAAATAATCAGAAAGCATCTTTGCCTGAGTTCCCTTTCCGGCCCCGGGTGGCCCAAGCAATATTAGTCTCATTTTTCTCATCTCCTACTTTAAGAAGCCCTCATAATGTCTCATTACCATCTGGGCTTCAATTAGTTTCATCGTTTCTAAAGCAACACCCACAACAATTAGCAGCGCCGTACCGCCAAAGTAAATATTAAGGGCAGTAACACCCGTAATGATATAAGGCAGTATTGCAATTGCCGCAAGGAAAAGTGCTCCGATCAAAGTTATCCTACTCATGATTCTGTCTAAATATTCGGCAGTAGGTTTACCTGGCCTTATACCCGGTATAAATCCGCCGTACTTTTTCATGTTTTCCGCAATATCCAATGGATTAAAAGTAACTGCCGTGTAAAAATAAGTAAAGAACACTATAAGCACAGCGTAAAGGGTTGCGTAGAACCACCCACCTGGCCTTATAGCATTAGCTATGGATACTGCTATTTTGCTATTAGGGAAAAAGCCTGCAATGGTGCTCGGTGTAAGGAGGATAGACATAGCAAATATTACTGGTATAACCCCTGCAGCATTTAATTTCATTGGAATATGTGTTGATTGACCTCCGTAAACCCTCCTGCCAACTACCCTTTTAGCATACTGCACAGGTACTCTTCTTTCCGCTTGTTGCACTGCAACTACTCCGACGATAACCGCTACAGCAAAAATCGTAAATAGTATTACCATAAAGATGTTTGCTGTTCCTATCCTTACATACTGAAAAACTTGATATATCCCGCTGGGCAATCTCGAAACAATACCTGCAAAAATCAAAAGAGAAATACCATTTCCAATCCCTTTATCCGTTATCTGTTCTCCAACCCACATTAAAAATGCTGTTCCAGCTGTAAGACTGATCACAACAATAAGGCTTCCAAAAAATCCTTTATACAAAAGGGCACTCCTGAACCCAATTGCAAGTCCTGTTGCTTGGATTAAACCCAGAATAACCGTTCCATAGCGAGTATATTTTGCAAGTTCTTTTCTACCCGCTTCTCCTTCTTTTGCAAGTTCCTCCCACTTAGGAATTACAATTGTCAATAGCTGAACTATAATGGATGCATTGATATAAGGAGTAATACTCATTGCAAATACTGAAAACTGTTTGAACGCCCCACCAGCGATTATATCAAAAAATCCAAGCAAGGCACCCTTTTCAATTAGCTGTTTTACAGCTTCCGGGTTCATGCCCGGCACGGGAACAAAAGCTCCAATTCTAAAGATAATCAGCATTAAAAGAGTAAATTGAAGTCTTTTTCGAAGATCCGGGATTTTCCAAGCATTCCTGAGGGCATCCAGCATCATATCACCTCGGCTTTACCGCCGGCAGCCTCTATCTTACTGAGAGCTGATTTTGAAAAAGCATGGGCTACCACTTCTAATTTTTTGGTTAATTCGCCATCTCCCAAAACCTTCACTCCGTCCTTTACCTTCTTTATAATACCTTTTTCTAATAATAATTCGGGAGTAACCCTTGTGTTATCCTCAAAAACATTCAAGTCTTCTACATTAACCACAGCAAATTCCTTTTTGAATATATTAGTAAATCCTCTTTTGGGTATTCTTCTATAAAGGGGCATCTGTCCGCCTTCAAACCCTGGCCTGACTCCTCCTCCTGATCTTGCTTTTTGCCCTTTATGGCCTCTGGTCGCGGTTTTGCCATGTCCAGAGCCTATACCCCTACCTACCCTTTTAGGTCTTTTTCTTGAGCCCTCTGCAGGTCTTAGATCATGTAGCCTCATCAAAACACCTCCTTACAATTAAAAACCTTACCCTAAGATCTCCTTTAAGGATTTTCCCCTCAACCGCGCAACATCCTCAGGGCGTTTAAGCTGTCTTAAGGCATCCATTGCCGAATCAACCATATTTTTTGCATTGTTTGAACCAAGGGATTTGCTTACAACATTTCTTATTCCAGCCAACTCTAAAACAGCTCTCACAGGACCGCCAGCGATTACGCCGGTACCCTCTACTGCAGGTTTTATTAAAACCTTGCCAGCCCCGGATTCTCCAATAACCTCGTGAGGGATTGTTCCATTAATAACAGGAACTTCTATCATATTCTTTTTTGCATTTTCAATGCCTTTTCTTATAGCATCTGGAATTTCAAGAGCTTTTCCCGTGCCAACCCCTACTTTTCCGTTTTTATTGCCTACAACCACAAGTGCGGCAAATCTGAAGTTTTTCCCACCTTTTGTTACCTTTGAAACCCTATTTATAGAAACCACTTTTTCCACAAATTCTTCTACTTCCCGACCCTTTTGCATTCTCTAACCTCCTCCTTTTTTAAAATTCAAGGCCCGCTTCCCTTGCCGCATCTGCCAAAGCCTTTACCTTCCCATGGTAGAGATATCCGCCTCTGTCAAAAGCCACCTTAGTAATACCCTTTTCAAGGGCTCTCTTTGCTATTAATTCACCAACCATCCGTGCAGCTTCTATATTGCATCCCGTAACTTTATCCCTTAATTCGGGGTCAAGGGTTGAAGCTGCCACAAGGGTATGACCAATTTCATCGTTTATGATTTGGGCATAAATATGCTTTAAGCTCCTAAAAACGCTAAGTCTCGGCCTTTCAGCAGTACCAAAAAGCTTTTTTCTAATTCTGCGATGGCGTTTTTTCCGTGCCTCATTTCTAGATTCTTTAACTATCATAATCAACAACCCTCCTTTTTGCCTTATTTAGCACCGGCCTTACCTACTTTTCTCCTTACTACTTCGTCTTCGTATCTTATACCCTTTCCTTTATAAGGTTCGGGTTCTTTTACCTTTCTGATGTTTGCTGCAACGATCCCTACAAGCTCCTTGTCTATCCCCTTCACAATGATTTTGTTCTGCGCAGGAACCTCAAATTCAATTCCTGCAGGAGCTTCAATTTCTACCGGATGAGAATAACCAACTGTCAATACCAACTTATTGCCCTGTTTTGCCGCTCTGTAGCCTACACCTTCCAGAACTAAGCTTTTTTGATAACCATTGACAACCCCGTTCACCATATTTGCTATAAGACTTCTGGTCAAACCGTGCAGAGCCTTATGCTCTTTTTCATCAGATGGCCTCTCAACAATTACCTTGCCATCCTCCATTTTGATAGTCATACTTTTGTGAAATTCTTTTGTTATTGTGCCTTTGGGGCCTTTTATAGTAACCTTATTTCCTTCAATTTTAACTTCAACGTTCTTTGGTATTTCTACCGGCTTTTTTCCTACTCTGGACATGTTTTAGCACCTCCCTTGCTTTTAGATTACCATACGTAGCAAATTACTTCGCCACCTACTCCCTCTTGCCTTGCTTTTTTATCAGTCATTATTCCTTTTGAAGTAGAAAGTATAGCAATTCCCAAGCCGTTTAATACCTTTGGAATCTGATCCTTTCTCACATAAATCCTGAGCCCTGGTTTTGAAATCCTCTTTATTCCTGTAATAACTTTTTCCTTATTGGGCCCATATTTAAGGTATATTTTAATGATGCCCTGCTTGCCATCTTCGATAACTTCAAAATCCTGTATATAACCTTCATCTTTTAGGGTTTGAGCAATAGCCTTCTTCATTTTTGAACAGGGAATCTCCACCGTAAGATGTCCGGCATCATTTGCATTTCTGATTCGAGTAAGCATATCTGCAATAGGATCTGTAATTGCCATTGAAATACCTCCTTTCGTCGCAATTACCAACTTGCCTTTTTCACTCCCGGGATTTCTCCCCTATGCGCAAGCTGTCTGAAGCACAACCTGCATACCCCAAATTTTCTTAAATAAGCCCTTGGCCTACCGCAAATCCTGCACCTGTGATAGTATCTTGTGGAAAACTTCTGAGGCCTCTTTTGTTTTGCTATGAGGGATTTCTTTGCCATTTATACCCTCCTCCTTTCTTATCGAGCAAATGGCATGCCGAGGTTTTTCAAAAGTTCCCTTGCTTCTTCATCAGTCTTTGCAGTTGTGACTATAGTTATATCCATTCCCCTAATTTTATCAATCTTATCGTAGTCTATTTCAGGGAAAATCAACTGCTCTTTTATTCCTAAGGTATAATTCCCCCTGCCGTCAAAGGAATCAGGAGAAACACCTTTGAAGTCACGCACCCTTGGCAATGCTATGTTAAACAGTTTGTCAAGGAAATCGTACATCCTTACTCCCCGAAGGGTAACCTTTGCTCCAATAGGCATTCCTTTACGTATTTTAAAAGATGCAATAGATTTCTTAGCTTTAGTTACAACAGGCTTTTGCCCTGTGATTGCAGCTATATCATTGCAAGCAGATTCTATCGCTTTAGGATTTTCCTTAGCGTCACTTATACCCATATTAATTACGACTTTTTCCAGTCTTGGAACCTGCATAACGGATTTATAATTGAATTTTTTCATCAGTGCTGGTACTACTTCGTTTTCATATTTTTCTTTAAGTCTGGGCATTAAATTCCCTCCTTTCAGCTATGGTTATTTATCAATTACTTCTCCACACTTTTTACATACCCTTACTTTTGTACCGTCTTCTAAAAAAGTATGCCCAACTCGAGTGGCTTTTCCGCATTTTCCACAGACAATCATCAATTTTGAAGTATATATTGGAAGTTCTTGATGTATAATTCCACCCTGAGGGAACTTGGGTGAAGGTTTTTTATGTTTTGTTGCCATATTTACGCCTTCTACAATCGCTCTACTTTCCTTGGGAAATACCCTTAAAACCTTTCCCTTCTTCCCTTTATCTTTGCCCGATATAACAACTACCGTATCCCCTTTTTTGATATGGACTTTGCCCACATTTTACACCTCCCATTATAGAACTTCGGGCGCAAGGGAAATAATCCTAGTAAAATTTTTATCCCTTAACTCCCTGGCTACCGGGCCAAAAATTCTTGTTCCTTTTGGGTTTAGATCATCGTTTATAATTACTGCTGCATTGTCGTCAAACCTTATATAAGAACCGTCCGGCCTTCTTTTCGGGGCTCTTGTCCTTACTATAACTGCCTTTACGACATCGCCCTTTTTAACCATACCATCTGGGGCAGCGTCTTTTACCGATGCAACAATAATATCGCCAACACCCGCAAATTTTCTATTAGATCCTCCCAATACTCGAATGCACATTATTTCTTTTGCTCCGGTATTATCAGCTACATTAAGTCGGGTTTGTACCTGTACCATGCCCTAACCCTCCTTCCTAAAAGATTACTGGGCTCTCTTTATTATTTCGACCAATCTCCAGCGCTTTGTCTTGCTAAGAGGCCTTGTTTCCATTATTTTAACTATATCTCCTACGCGGCATTCGTTATTTTCATCATGGGCCTTGAACTTCTTTGTCCTCTTTATGGTCTTTCCGTATAGAGGGTGCCTAATTAATTTCTCAGTTGCTACAACGATGGTTTTATCCATTTTGTCGCTAACTACTACGCCTATCCTGACCTTCCTTTTGTTTTTGCGCTCCATCGTATCCCTCCTTTAATCAAGCTTTTTGTGCCTTTGCTTGTCTTTCCCTTTCGGTCAAAATCGTCTTTATTCTGGCGATAGTCTTTTTTACCTCTCTAATCCTCATAGGATTATCCAGCTGACCTACCGCTTTCTGAAATCTCAGATTAAAAAGCTCCCCTTTTAACTCCTTCAACTTTTGCATCAATTCCTGATCGGTCATCTCTCTTATTTGTTTAGCCTTCATTTACATCACCGCCCAATCCTTCGCGCTTTACTATTTTAGTCTTTATCGGCAGCTTATGTGCGGCTAAGGTCAAAGCCTCCTTAGCTGCCTCTTCAGATACGCCTGCGAGCTCAAAAAGAATTCTACCTGGCTTTACAACAGCTACCCAAAATTCAGGTGAACCTTTACCGCTACCCATACGGGTTTCAGCAGGTTTCTTGGTGACAGGTTTATCCGGAAATATTTTAATCCAAACCTTTCCGCCCCTCTTTACATACCTCGTAATAGCTACCCTTGCCGCCTCGATTTGTGCACTGGTTACCCATGCAGGTTCTAAAGCCTGCAGACCGTATTCTCCATATGTTATCTCTGTACCCCTTGTAGCCCTGCCCTTTATCCTTCCTCTTTGTTGCTTTCTATACTTCACCCGCTTCGGCATTAACATTTTCTACCGCCCCTCCTTCTGCTGTCTTTTCGCCCTTTGTTTTGGGGAGGACGTCGCCTTTGTATATCCAAACCTTAACACCAATTCTGCCATAAGTGGTATGGGCTTCTGCAAAACCGTAGCTTATGTCAGCGCGGAGCTTCTGCAGAGGAATCGTCCCTTCCCTATACCATTCGGACCTTGCTATTTCTGCACCTGCTAATCTACCGCTAACCATTGTTTTTACACCTTTTGCTCCAGCTTTAAAAGCCCTTGCAATTGCCTGTTTCATGGCTCTGCGATAAGAAATTCTTCTTTCTATCTGGGCTGCTATATTTTCTGCTGCAAGCTGGGCATCAAGATCAGGGTTTTTAATTTCAACAACATTTATAGAAACCTGCTTTTTTGTCATAGATTCTAATTCAACCCTTAATTCCTCTACACCGGTTCCGCCTTTTCCTATTACCATTCCCGGCTTTGCTGTATGGATTATTACTTTAACCCTATTTGCTGCTCTTTCAATCTCGATCTTTGAAATCCCTGCTTGGTAAAACTTCGTTTTTATATATTTTCTTATATTATAGTCTTCAATGACAAGGTCTGAAAAATTTTTCTCTGCGTACCAGCGCGAATCCCAATCCCTAATTATTCCGAGTCTCAATCCATGAGGGTGTACTTTTTGACCCAAAATTATCCCTCCTTCTCTTTCAATATTACGGTAATGTGGCTTGTTCTTTTTCTTACCATTGCCGCCCTACCCATTGCTCGTGCATGAAATCTTTTCATCATTGGTCCCTGATCAGCATAGCATCTATAAATATACAGCGCATCTGGATTCATGTTGTGATTATTTTCTGCATTAGCTACAGCTGAACGTATCAATTTTTCAACTATCTTGGAAGCCCTCTTTGGCGTAAATTTTAATATTGAGAGGGCCTCCTGAACGCTTTTCCCTCTTATTAGGTTCAGGACAATCCTTACCTTTCGAGGGGCTATTCGGACATATCGTGCTTGCGCCCTGGCCTCCACTTTTTTTACCTCCTTTTCAACCTAATTACTTAAGGGCTGTAGACTTTTCTGTATGAGCTCCATGACCTCTGAAAGTGCGTGTAGGTGCAAATTCTCCCAATTTATGGCCTACCATGTCTTCAGTTATATAGACCGGCACATGTTTCCTTCCATCATGGACCGCTATAGTATGTCCTACCATTTCGGGTATTATCGTGGAATCTCTTGACCAGGTCTTTATTACCTTCTTTTCTCTTTTTTCGTTTAAAGCCCTTATTTTCTTTAACAATTTTGGATCAACAAAAGGTCCCTTTTTAACAGAGCGCCCCATCACCTGCGCCTCCTTTCACCTTATTTGCGACGTTTAATAATAAATTTATCTGATGCCTTGTGCTTCTTACGGGTCTTATAACCAAGCGTCGGTTTACCCCATGGAGTTACCGGATGCTTACGGCCAATTGGTGCTTTACCTTCACCGCCACCATGCGGATGGTCTACAGGGTTCATAGCAGAACCACGCACATGCGGTCTTATACCAAGCCATCTTGATCGTCCGGCCTTACCAATGGATATATTTTCATGTTCTAAATTTCCTACCTGCCCTACCGTAGCCCTGCATTCTTCTGGAATTAACCTCATTTCTCCAGAAGGCAACCTCAATATTGCATAACCATTTTCTTTTGCCATAACCTGAGCAGCAGCACCAGCAGCTCTTGCAAGCTGTCCTCCCCTGCCTGGATACAGTTCAACATTATGGACTAATGTACCTACCGGAATATTGGCAAGGGGTAGTGCATTGCCTGGTTTTATATCTGCATTAGGACCGGATTCTACAGTATCTCCTACTTTTAAGCCAACCGGTGCAAGGATATACCTTTTTTCTCCATCTGCGTAGTGTAAAAGCGCAATCCTTGCCGAACGATTGGGATCATACTCTATAGCAGCTACCTTAGCAGGTATACCATCTTTATTTCTTTTGAAATCAATAATTCTATACTTCCTTTTATGGCCGCCACCACGGTGTCTTGCAGTAATCCTACCCTGCATATTGCGACCGGCCTTTGACTTTAGAATCTCTACCAAAGATTTTTCTGGTTCTGTTTTTGTTATCTCTTCAAAGGTGGATACTGTCATGAATCTTATACCCGGCGAAGTGGGTTTAAACTTTTTTATGCCCACCTTTTTTCCCTCCTTCTTTTCAGTGTGGCAGGATTATATTACAAGCTCTCGAAGAATTCTATAGGCTTGCTGTCCTTTTTCAAAGTAACTATTGCCTTTTTCCAGTCCGGCCTTTTTCCCTGATGTACGCCAACTCTTTTCTTTTTACCGCGCACATTTATGGTGTTTACCTTTTCCACCTTAACTCCGAAAATGGCTTCTACAGCATTTTTTATTTCTGTCTTGTTTGCATCCGGATGAACAACAAAAGTGTATTTCCCAAGTTCCTTTAACGCCATGGATTTTTCTGTAATCCATGGGCGAAGAATTATGTCATGGGGATCTTTCATTATGCGTACACCTCCTCGACCTTTTTTACTGCATCCAATGTCATGATAAGTGTTTCGTGATTAAGTATGTCATAAACATTAATTGTATCTACAGTAATTGTCTTGACACCCGGTATGTTCCTTGCTGATCTTTGTACATTAATATTTGGAGTTTCCATTACGATCAAGGATTTCTTATCAGCTTTTAAATTTTCAAGTATTTTAACCATTGCTTTAGTTTTAGGCTGTTCAATATCCAATTTATCAACAACAATTATTTCATTATCTCTTACTTTCGCACTAAGTGCTGATTTTAAAGCAACCCTCTTAAGCTTCTTAGGAAGCTTATATTTATAAGAACGCGGTTTTGGGCCAAAAACAATACCACCTTTTATCCAAAGAGGCGACCTTATACTACCGTGCCTTGCCCTACCGGTGCCTTTTTGCCTCCAAGGCTTCCTTCCACCGCCTCTAACTTCGCCTCTTGTTTTGGTTGAAGCCGTTCCCAACCTTTGATTTGCCAAGTAGTTCAATACTACTTGATGCATTACCTCAGGTTTTACTTCCTGCCCAAAAACGCTGTCTGCAAGTTCAACTTCACCTATTTGTTCTCCCTGTATGTTATATAATGCAACCTTTGGCATTGGGCTCCTCCTTTCCGTCTTTCGTCTACTTACCGCCCTTTACTGTAGATTTAATGTATAAGAGAGATTTTTTAATCCCAGGTACAGAACCTTTTACAAGCATAATGTTTCTTTCAGGGTCAACCTTAACAATTTCAAGGTTTTGTACGGTAACCCTTTCATGCCCCAAATGTCCCGGCATTCTCTTTCCCTTAAAGACCCTTTCAGGGTCTGTTGCACCACCTGAACCAGGTCTTCTGTGGTACATTGAACCGTGGGACATAGGCCCTCTATTGAAGTTCCACCTTTTTACACCACCGGCAAATCCTTTACCAATGGATATACCGGTAATATCTACTCTTTCTCCAGGTTTAAAAATATCAACCTTTATTTCATCCCCGATATTGTATTTATCCATTTCGTCAATCTTAATTTCTCTTAAATACTTTTTCGGCTTCAGCTGATATTTTTTAAATTGACCCAGTAGAGGCTTTGAAAGTTTGCTCTCTTTAACATCCAAAAATCCCACCTTTAGCGCTTCGTAACCGTCGTTCTCAATAGTCTTTTTCTGAACGACTACACAGGGCCCAGCTTCGATTACAGTCACTGGTATTGCCTCACCTGTTTCGGTAAAATACTGGGTCATGCCTAACTTTCTGCCGAGTATTGCTTTTCTCATTCTCTTCCACCTCCCATCTTTCCACTTACAATTTTATTTCGATGTCAACTCCTGCAGGTAAATCCAATTTCATTAATGCATCCACCGTCTTATTTGTTGGCTCGTGAATGTCTATAAGCCTTTTGTGCGTTTTCATCTCAAATTGTTCGCGGGAATCCTTGTATTTATGAGGAGCTCTTAAAATTGTAATCAAGCTTCTCTCTGTCGGCAGTGGAATGGGGCCTGATACCTTGGCCCCTGTGCGTTTTGCCGTTTCTACTATTTTCTGTGCTGATTGATCAAGAATCCCGCTATCGTAGGATTTTAAGCGTATGCGTATTTTTTGTCGGGCCACTTTGCTCCCTCCTTGCATCAAAATGAGTTTCTCGCTCTTATTCTATAATTTCGGTTACAACACCAGCGCCTACTGTCCTGCCACCTTCACGAATAGCAAATCTTAATCCCTCTTCTATCGCTATCGGTGATATCAACTCTATCTCCATTACCAGGTTGTCCCCTGGCATTACCATCTCTACCCCTTCGGGCAGCTTGATTACACCCGTTACGTCCGTCGTCCTGAAGTAGAACTGTGGCCTATACCCTGTAAAGAACGGTGTGTGCCTTCCTCCTTCTTCCTTCTTCAATACGTATACCTGCCCCTTAAACTTCGTATGCGGATGGATTGACCCCGGCTTCGCTATTACCATGCCCCTCTCTACTTCATCCCTGTTTATTCCCCTTAACAGTGCTCCTATGTTGTCTCCTGCTACCGCCTGGTCCAATATCTTCCTGAACATCTCTACTCCCGTTACTACCGTCTTCTTCTTCTCCGGCCTCAACCCTACTATCTCTACTTCGTCTCCTACCTTCAATGTCCCTCTCTCTACCCTTCCTGTTACTACTGTGCCACGTCCTGTTATCGTAAAGACGTCTTCTATCGGCATCAGGAACGGTTTGTCCGCATCCCTCTGCGGCGTCGGTATATACTCATCTACTGCATCCATTAGCTTCCATATGGCTCCGCACCACTGGCATTCCCTCTTGCCACATCCGCATTCCAATGCCTTCAACGCTGACCCAGGTATTACAGGTATCTCGTCCCCAGGGAATTCATAAGACGATAAGAGTTCCCTTACCTCCATCTCTACTAACTCTAATAATTCAGGATCGTCTACCATGTCTACCTTGTTCAAAAATACTACTATATAAGGTACCCCTACCTGCCTCGCAAGCAAAATGTGCTCCCTCGTCTGAGGCATCGGTCCATCTGCAGCTGATACTACAAGTATGGCTCCATCCATCTGGGCTGCCCCGGTTATCATGTTCTTTACATAGTCAGCATGTCCCGGACAGTCCACATGTGCATAGTGCCTCTTCTCTGTCTCGTACTCTACGTGCGCCGTCGCTATGGTTATTCCCCTTTCCCTCTCTTCCGGCGCCTTGTCAATCTGATCGTAAGCTACAAACTGTGATAACCCAGCA
The DNA here is from genome assembly GCF_049701175.1 of Thermovenabulum sp. Taxonomy (GTDB): domain Bacteria; phylum Bacillota; class Thermosediminibacteria; order Thermosediminibacterales; family Thermosediminibacteraceae; genus Thermovenabulum. The sequence continues at coordinate 75,629 of NZ_JBNATW010000006.1, read as the reverse complement.
TTCGACAATACCTTTGTTATAGCCGCTGTTAGTGTCGTCTTGCCATGGTCTACGTGCCCTATCGTGCCTACGTTTACGTGCGGCTTCTTCCTCTCAAATTTCTGCTTTGCCATTTCTTTGCCCTCCTTAAAATTTTTATATTTTTCATATTAAATTATTTTTTATTGATAATAGCTTCTGCTATATTTTTAGGAACCTCAGCGTAATGCGAGAACTGCATTGTGTAAGTCCCCCGCCCCTGTGTCTTGGAGCGTAGATCTGTAGCATACCCGAACATCTCAGCAAGCGGTACATATCCTCTTATTACCTGTGCACCGCTCCTCGGTTCCATTCCTTCTATGTGCCCACGTCTTGAATTGATGTCTCCGATTACATCTCCCATAAACTCTTCGGGTACTACCACTTCGACCTTCATTATGGGTTCTAAAAGCACTGGATCAGCCTTCTTCATGGCCTCCTTAAAAGCAAGCGACGCAGCTATCTTAAAGGCCATTTCTGAAGAGTCTACCTCATGGTAGGAACCATCAAACAGAGTAACCCTAACATCTACTACCGGATACCCTGCTAATACGCCATTTTCAAGGGCTTCGCGAACACCAGCATCTACTGCAGGAATGTATTCTTTGGGTATTACACCGCCTACTATCTTGTTCACAAATTCATAGCCTTTACCCGGTTCAAGGGGTTCTATCTCAAGCCATACATGACCGTACTGACCGCGCCCACCGGTCTGCCTTATATATTTTCCTTCTGCCTTCACTGCCTTTCTTATTGTTTCCTTGTATGCTACTTGTGGTTTTCCAACATTTGCCTCTACCTTAAATTCCCTGAACATCCTGTCTACTATGATCTCTAAATGGAGTTCTCCCATACCAGCTATAATAGTTTGCCCGGTTTCAGGATCAGTATAGGTTCTAAAGGTAGGATCTTCTTCTGCCAACCTTTGAAGAGCAATCCCCATCTTTTCCTGGTCGGCTTTTGTCTTTGGCTCAATCGCTACGTGTATAACAGGTTCAGGGAACTGCATGGACTCTAATATTATTGGTTTATCCTCAGCACATAGTGTATCGCCTGTTGTTGTATCCTTTAAACCTACTGCTGCAACAATTTCTCCTGTCATTGCCTCTTCCATTTCCTGTCGGTGATTTGCGTGCATCCTTAAAATTCTACCGATTCTTTCCTTTTTATTCTTCGTAGAGTTATATACATAAGACCCTGCTTTTAACACACCTGAGTATATTCTAAAATAAGTGAGCTTTCCTACATAGGGGTCGCTCATTATTTTAAACGCCAAAGCGGAAAAAGGCTCATCATCGCTGGCACGCCTTTCAATTTCTTCTCCTGTCTCTGGGTTTATACCTTTTACAGCAGGTATATCAAGGGGTGACGGCAGGTAATCCACTATTGCGTCCAGTAATAGTTGCACACCCTTGTTCCTGTAAGAAGAACCACAAATTACAGGAACAGCTTTAACCGCAATGCAAGCCCTCCTTAAAGCGCTTTTAATTTCCTCAGGCGTTAGCTCTTCCCCTTCTAAATATTTTGTCATTATCTCTTCGTCAACATCTGCCAATGCTTCTATCATCTTTTCCCTGTATTCTTCAGCTTTATCCTTGACTTCATCAGGAATTGGTGTCTCTTGTATCTCAGTACCCAAGTCATTTGTATAGATATAAGCTTTCTCGTTAACCAGATCCACGATACCGCGGAAGGTATCTTCTGCCCCTATGGGGATCTGTATAGGTACCGGATTAGCCCCAAGCCTCTCCCTAATTTGTTTGACGACATTGTAAAAATCTGCTCCAATGATATCCATTTTGTTTACATAGGCTATCCTTGGAACTCCGTATTTATCTGCCTGGCGCCATACCGTCTCGGACTGGGGCTCTACTCCTCCTTTTGCACAAAACACAGCTACCGCTCCGTCAAGGACGCGTAGAGAACGCTCTACCTCCACGGTAAAATCAACGTGCCCGGGCGTATCTATAATATTAATTTGATGATCTTTCCAATAACACGTAGTGGATGCAGCAGTAATTGTAATGCCCCTCTCTTGCTCCTGTTCCATCCAGTCCATTACAGCGGTGCCTTCGTGAACTTCTCCTAATTTATGAACTTTTCCGGTATAAAACAGTATTCTTTCCGTTGTAGTAGTTTTACCGGCATCTATATGTGCCATTATACCTATATTTCTTAATCTATTCAGTGGTACCTGTCTAGGCATTCTTTCCACCCCTTTCTCCCGTAAAATAGCCTGGGTACCAAAAAATTACCATCTGTAATGAGCAAATGCTCTGTTGGCTTCTGCCATTCTGTGGGTTTCTTCCTTCTTCTTAACAGCTCCACCTGTTCCATTGGCTGCATCCATTATTTCTGCAGCAAGTTTTTCCTTAATTGTCCTTTTGTCAGTCCTTTGACGAGCATAATCTACCAGCCAGCGTATCCCGAGAGAAAGACTTCTATTTTCAGGTACTTCCATTGGGACCTGGTAGGTAGCACCACCCACCCTGCGTGGCCTTACTTCAAGCACAGGCATAACATTTTTTAATGCTTCCTGAAAAACTTCTAAGGGATCTTTGCCTGTCTTTTGTCTTATGATCTCAAAAGCCTCATAGCAAGCCCTTTGGGCAATGCTCTTTTTGCCATCATACATCAGTTTGTTAATAAGTTTTGTGACTATCTTACTCTTATATATGGGATCTTCAGGAACTTCGCGCCTTCTTACGTGGCCTTTCCTTGGCATCCTCTTCCCTCCTTATTATGACTTTGGTCTCTTAGCGCCGTACAAAGATCTGCCCTGTCTTCTGTTAGCCACACCAGCAGCATCAAGAGCACCACGAATGATGTGATACCTTACACCCGGCAAATCTTTAACCCTACCGCCTCTTACTAGTACGACAGAGTGTTCCTGCAGGTTATGACCAATACCAGGAATGTAAGCGGTAACTTCAATACCATTTGTGAGTCTAACCCTTGCAATTTTTCTCAAAGCAGAGTTCGGCTTTTTCGGAGTTGTAGTTTTAACAACGGTACATACGCCGCGTTTTTGCGGATTACCTTTAAGTGCTGGTGATTTAGACTTTTTTGTAACCTTTTCTCTGCCTTTTCTTACCAGCTGGTTCATTGTCGGCATATTCTTACACCTCCTTCCAAGGAATTAAAAAAAGGAATGCCCCGTGAGGGGCATTCGCACCGTTTATCAAGTTAATTCAAAATTGCAGCTGATGCTGCCCCTACATCAATGCCGCAAGCCTCTCCCAATTCCTTCATTGTTGGGACGAAAACCATTTCTATCCCTTTTGTGCGACACAATTCTTTCAGGCCTGAAACAACGTGTTCTTCAGCATCTTGTGCTATAAAAACCACAGCTGCTTGATTTTTTTCAACCGCCTTTAGAGTCTGCTTTGTACCGACAGTTTTCTTGGGGGCACTCTTTAATTTGTCCAACATGTTTCATGCCCTCCTTATTACCTTAGCTCTTCGAAGCCTGAACACGCACTAATATATTTTAGCATTCGATATAGTCTCTGTCAATACAAAGTAAGACTCAAGCTTTATTATTCTCTGTGGTAGAAGCGTTTTCTTCTTGGCCTTCACAAATAATTTTTATGTTTCTGTACCTCTTCATACCAGTTCCTGCTGGGATAAGTTTGCCAATTATAACATTTTCTTTAAGGCCAATCAGCGGATCTACCTTTCCTTTTATAGATGCCTCTGTAAGAACCCTTGTTGTTTCTTGGAAGGAAGCAGCTGATAGGAAGGAATCGGTCGCAAGGGATGCTTTTGTTATACCAAGGAGCACCCTTCTTGCTTCTGCAGGCTTTTTGCCTTCCTGTTTTGCCTTTTCGTTGATTTCTTCCAGTTCAAAAATATCAATGAGTTCTCCTGGTAATAGATCCGTATCTCCCGGATCTTCTATTTTAACCTTTCTAAGCATCTGCCTGATTATAATCTCAATATGCTTGTCGTTGATATCTACACCCTGCATTCTATATACCTTCAAAACTTCCTGCAGTAAATAGGCCTGAACTCCTCTTACACCTTTGATTCTCAGTATGTCGTGGGGGTTTATAGGACCTTCACAAAGCTCATCGCCTGGTTCAACCCTGCTGCCGTTTTCCACAGTAAGCCTTGCACCGTAAGGAATCTGGTATACCCTGGTTTCTCCGGTATCGCTGGTGATTTCCACTTCCCTCTTCTTTTTGTTTTCTATTATGCGCACCGTCCCGCCGATTTCGGTAATAACCGCTTGGCCTTTGGGCCTCCTGGCTTCGAACAATTCTTCAACCCTCGGCAAACCTTGTGTTATGTCATGGCCTGCAATACCACCGGTGTGGAAGGTTCTCATGGTGAGCTGGGTTCCAGGTTCGCCGATGGATTGAGCAGCTATAATACCTACTGCTTCTCCCACTTCAACCGGTTTACCCGTTGCAAGGTTTTTGCCATAGCATTTGGCGCAGACACCGTGTCTTGTCCTGCAGGTAAGCACTGACCTTATCTTAACTTCGGTGATACCTGCTTTTATTATTTTTTCAGCGATTTCATCGGTTATCATCTCATTTTCTCTGACAAGTATTTCTCCCGTTTTAGGATCGATGATATCCTCTCTTGCATACCTTCCGTCTATTCTCTCTTTCAAAGATTCTATTACATCCTTGCCGTCCATTATTGCCCTAACGGTTATTCCTTCGGTTGTGCCGCAGTCAACTTCCCTCACTATAACGTCCTGACTTACATCGACCAACCTTCTTGTGAGATACCCAGAGTCCGCAGTCCTGAGAGCCGTATCTGCAAGTCCCTTTCGAGCGCCGTGGGTCGAAATGAAGTATTCCAGCACAGTAAGACCTTCCCGGAAGTTAGCCTTAATGGGTAGGTCTATGATTCGACCTGCGGTATCTGCCATAAGGCCCCTCATTCCTGCAAGCTGTCTTATCTGCTGTTTGTTGCCTCGAGCACCGGAATTTGCCATCATGTAAATGGGATTTAATCTATCAAGGCTGTTCATTAAACTTTCGGTTACTTTGTTAGTAGCATTTTCCCATATCTCAATTACTTTTTCATACCTTTCATCCTCTGATATAAGACCCCTTCTATACATTAATTCAACCTGGTCGACCTTTTCATCGGCTTCTGCGAGTATCTTCCATTTATCCTTCGGTATTTCTATATCCGTAATGCCAATGGTTATACCTGCTTTTGTAGCGTAATGGAAGCTAACAGTCTTTATTTTATCTAACATTTCTGCCGTCAAAGTCGTCCCGTGCTTTTTGTAACAGCGGTCAACGATTTCCCCTAACTTGCTCTTATCCACTAAGGTGTTTAATTCCAACTCAAAAAGGTTTTCTTCTTTTGTGCGATCCACAAAACCCAGGTCCTGCGGGATACATTCATTAAAGATAATCCTGCCAACAGTTGTAGTAATTATACCCGAGCGCTTTTTGCCATCTATTTCTTTTGTAATCCTAACCTTTATGGGTGCATGAAGCCCTACTTCTCCCGCATCATAAGCAAGCATTGCTTCTTCCACTGAAGAGAATATTCTGCCCTCTCCCTTTTCGCCTTTTACTTCTATCGTTAGATAGTAAGAGCCGAGTACCATATCCTGGGTTGGTGTAACTACAGGTTTACCGTCTGCAGGTTTTAAAATATTATTGGTAGAAAGCATTAAAAGCCTTGCTTCAGCCTGAGCCTCCGCTGAAAGGGGAACATGAACAGCCATCTGGTCTCCATCAAAGTCTGCATTGTAAGCGGTACACACCAATGGATGAATTTGAATTGCCCTTCCTTCAACCAACACCGGCTCGAAAGCTTGAATACCGAGCCTATGCAGCGTTGGAGCCCTGTTCAAAAGCACAGGGTGTTCTTTTATCACTTCTTCTAAAACATCCCAAACCTCGGGTTTGACCCTTTCAACCATCCTCTTGGCGCTTTTAATGTTGTGAGCATAATTTTTTTCAACAAGCTTTTTCATAACAAAGGGTTTAAAAAGCTCTAACGCCATTTCCTTCGGAAGACCGCACTGGTACAATTTCAATTCCGGACCAACCACGATAACGGAACGACCGGAATAGTCAACGCGCTTACCCAAGAGGTTTTGCCTGAACCTTCCCTGTTTTCCTTTAAGCATATCGCTTAAAGATTTTAAAGGTCTATTACCCGGCCCTGTAACCGGCTTACCTCTCCTGCCGTTGTCTATTAAGGCATCAACAGCTTCCTGAAGCATCCTTTTCTCGTTTCTTACTATAATGTCGGGAGCGCCTAAATCCAACAGCCTCTTTAACCTGTTGTTTCTGTTTATAACCCTCCTGTAAAGGTCGTTTAAATCGGATGTGGCAAAACGTCCACCGTCGAGCTGTACCATTGGGCGCAGGTCAGGGGGTATAACCGGAATCACCTCTAAGATCATCCATTCCGGCCTGTTGCCCGATTTTCTAAAAGCTTCTACTACTTCAAGCCTTCTTAATATTCTTACCTTCTTTTGGCCGTTTGCCTCTTTCAATTCCGCCCTGAGCTCTTTTGATAGTTGCTCCAAATCGATTTCCTTGAGGAGCTCTTTTATTGCTTCTGCACCCATCCCAGCTTTAAAGGCATTTCCGTATTTTTCTCTATACTCTCTGTACTCCTTTTCTGTAAGGAGCTGTTTTTTGGTAAGAGGAGTATTACCGGGATCTATAACTATATACGAGGCAAAATATATAACCTTTTCTAAAGCCCTCGGAGACATATCGAGCATTAGCCCTATTCTGCTGGGAATTCCTTTCAAAAACCATATGTGGGATACAGGTGCTGCAAGTTCAATATGTCCCATTCTTTCCCTGCGTACCTTGGATTTTGTGACTTCGACACCGCACCTATCACAAACTACTCCTTTATACCTAACCCTCTTGTACTTTCCGCAGTGGCATTCCCAATCCTTTACAGGCCCAAAAATCCTCTCGCAAAAAAGTCCTCCTTTTTCCGGTTTTAAAGTCCTGTAATTTATAGTTTCGGGTTTTTTAACCTCGCCCTTTGACCATTCCCTAATCTTTTCCGGTGAAGCAAGACCTATCTCAATCTTGTCGAAAAAATTAAGCTCCAGCAAAGGGTTTCTCTCCCTTCTTAAATTAGTTAAGTTATAGGGAGAGGATTAGAAATCCTCTTCCCCTTCATTGTAAAAATCTTCATTGAAGCCTTCATCTGGAAAATCTAAATCCTGCTCTTCTATAAACGATTCGTCGAAAAGTTCTTCTTCATCCGGTTCCTCTTCTACTTCCTCGTAATTGCTTTCAATAAGTTCTTCCTGCGGGACAACATTCCCTTGGTCTTCCAGCCCTTCCATGTTAATATCAAGGGCTTCTTCTCCTTCATCTTCATCTATATCTTTAAGAACAATTTCTTTTTCGTCTTCAGAAAGGATCTTTACATCAAGACACAGAGACTGCAATTCTTTTATTAAAACCTTAAAGGATTCAGGTATTCCCGGTTCAGGAACGTTTTCTCCCTTGACAATAGCCTCGTAGGTCTTTACACGTCCCACAACATCATCGGACTTTACAGTTAAAAGCTCCTGCAAAGTATAACTTGCTCCATATGCTTCAAGGGCCCAAACTTCCATTTCTCCGAATCTCTGCCCTCCGAACTGGGCCTTTCCGCCAAGGGGCTGCTGAGTAACAAGAGAGTAGGGACCCGTTGACCTCGCATGAATTTTGTCGTCGACAAGGTGAGCAAGCTTCAACATGTACATGTAACCTACTGTGACCTTTCTATCAAAGAATTCTCCTGTTCTTCCATCTCTAAGCTCGATTTTCCCGTCCTCCGGCAATCCAGCCTTTTTCAAGAGTTCAAAGATTTCTTCTTCGCTGGCACCATCAAAAACGGGAGTGGCCACATGCCAGCCCAAAGCCTTTGCTGCCCAACCTAAATGTGTTTCCAGCACCTGGCCTATGTTCATTCGAGAAGGTACACCAAGGGGGTTGAGAACGATATCAATAGGAGTCCCATCAGGGAGGAAGGGCATGTCTTCCACAGGCATAATCCTTGAAATTACACCCTTGTTCCCATGCCGTCCCGCCATCTTATCTCCTTCGGATATTTTTCTCTTTTGTGCAATATACACCCTGACAAGCTGATTTACTCCAGGCGGCAGTTCATCGCCGTTCTCACGGCTGAAAACCTTAACATCCACTACGATGCCGTATTCACCGTGAGGCACGCGAAGAGAAGTGTCCCTCACTTCCCTTGCCTTTTCTCCAAAAATGGCGCGCAACAGCCTTTCTTCAGCAGTAAGCTCCGTCTCACCCTTTGGAGTTACCTTGCCCACAAGTATGTCTCCTGCCCTGACCTCTGCACCTATTCTAATTATGCCTCTTTCATCTAAATCTTTTAAAGCTTCTTCCCCAACGTTTGGAATATCCCTTGTTATCTCTTCAGGGCCAAGTTTAGTATCCCGAGCTTCTGCTTCGTACTGCTCTATGTGAATAGAAGTAAACACATCGTCTTTGACCAATCTCTCAGAAATCAATATAGCATCCTCATAGTTGTAACCTTCCCACGGCATAAAGGCAACAAGCACGTTCTTGCCCAGGGCAAGCTCCCCTTGGTCAGTGGATGGGCCGTCAGCAATAGGCTGTCCCGCATTTACCCAATCGCCCTTTTTGACAATAGGTCTTTGGTTTATGCAGGTGCCTTGGTTTGAGCGAATGAACTTGTGAACCTTGTAGACATCAAGGCCTTTATCGCTGTCCCTGCGTATCACTATTTCCCGCGCTGTAACCCTCTCCACTACACCGGAATTTTTGGCAATAATCATAACACCCGAATCTACAGCAGCCTTCCACTCTATCCCGGTGCCCACAAGAGGAGCTTCGGTAGTAATAAGGGGTACAGCCTGTCTTTGCATGTTAGAACCCATTAGGGCTCTGTTTGCATCGTCGTGTTCAAGGAATGGGATTAAAGCTGTAGCAACACTTACAAGCTGTTTTGGCGATACGTCCATATAGTCCACTTCTTCTGCAGGAACCACAACTATGTCGTCCCTAAATCTTGCAGTAACCCTTTTTTGCTTAAATCTGCCTTCCTCATCAAGGGGCACGTTGGCCTGTGCTATTATAAATTCTTCTTCTTCATCCGCAGTAAGGTACTCGATTTCGTTGGTTACTACTCCCCTTTCCTTGTCCACCTTTCTGTAGGGAGTTTCAATAAATCCGTATTCATTTACCCTCGCATAAGTAGAAAGAGAGCTGATAAGCCCGATATTGGGACCTTCAGGGGTTTCTATAGGACACATGCGTCCGTAATGGGAATGGTGGACATCTCGAACCTCAAAACCGGCTCTTTCCCTGCTCAAGCCTCCCGGCCCAAGAGCGCTGAGCCTTCTTTTATGGGTGAGTTCAGCAAGGGGATTAGTCTGATCCATGAATTGAGAAAGCTGGCTGCTGCCGAAAAACTCTTTTATAGCAGCAACAAGAGGTCTAATGTTTATAAGGCCCTGCGGCGTGATAGCGTCCACATCCTGTATGGTCATTCTTTCCTTAATAACCCTTTCCATCCTTGCAAGGCCTATGCGGAACTGATTCTGCAACAGCTCTCCTACAGATCTAACCCTTCTATTCCCCAAATGGTCTATATCGTCAATATCCCCTATCCCGTAAGATAAATTTAAAAGGTAATTAATAGATGCTGCTATGTCTAAAGGAGTAATATACCTTTCTTTCCGAAATACATCTTCCCCATCCTCTTCACTGTAGCCGTTTGCGATTACCTTTACAACCTTTTCTTCTTCTATTAACAATTTCACTTCATTTATTTTAAGCTTTTCTAAAAGTTCTGCAGTCTTTCTTGAAATCTTTTCTCCCTTTTTTACAACAATTTCTCCCGTTTTTGGATTTATTATATCCTCTGCTGCTATTTTCCCTACTATTCTACCCCTTAGCCTTAGCTTTTTATTAAACTTATACCTGCCTACGTTCGCAAGGTCGTATCGCTTGGGGTCAAAAAACAGGGATTCTAATAATGCTCTGGCATTCTCAATAGTGGGCGGTTCTCCCGGCCTCAACCTTTTATATATTTCAAGCAGAGCTTCATCCTGGTTTTCCGTATTGTCTTTTTCTAAGGTCCTGAGGATTTTTTCGTCCTCTCCTAAGAGCTCTAAAATCTGCGCATTGCTCCCAAATCCAATAGCCCTCAATAATACGGTAACAGGTATTTTTCTCGTCCTGTCAACCCTGACGTAAATAACCTCATTAGAGTCGGTCTCCATTTCGAGCCATGCTCCCCTATTGGGGATGAGAGTAGCTGAATGAAGGGCTCTACCGTTCTTATCGATCTGCCTGTCAAAATATACTCCCGGTGAACGCACAAGCTGGCTTACTATTACCCTTTCAGCACCGTTGATTATAAAGGTGCCGTTTTCCGTCATCAAAGGGAAATCTCCCATAAATACGTCCTGTTCCTTAACCTCGCCCGTTTCCTTGTTTACCAGGCGCACCTTGACCTTCATAGGCACAGCATATGTAACATCTCTTTCCTTGCATTCGTCGACGGAGTATTTTGGATTATTTTCTAAATAATAATCGACAAACTCTAAAACGAGATTTCCAGTAAAATCTTCGATAGGGGAAAATTCCAAAAGAACTTCACGAAGTCCCTCTTTTAAAAACCATTCATAGGACCTTTTTTGAATTTCTATAAGGTAGGGAAGTTCCTTAACTTCTTCGATTTTTGAAAAACTCCAACGGGTGCGTCCTCCCACTTTTACCGGACGTACCATTTATTTTTTCACCCCTTTATAAAAGTAAAAATAGCCAAAAGCAAGGTTTGCTTTTTTCCCCCGAACCTGCTTTTGGTTTTTCCCGAACAAAGTAAACCCTTTTTAAGTTTTTCCTTAATCTTACAAATTTATACCATTGAACCTGAAATTGCCTATAATCATGCAGTCTATAATATTATCACATTAATGCAAATTTGTCAACTAAAATCGCTTCCATTAAGTCCGATTCGGATACAACTATTTCATTAATCTCCAATATATCCATAATATTTTTCAAAATCAAAAGGCCCGTAATAATTATATCTGCTCTCTCAGGCATCAAACCCGGGATTTTTCTTCTATCTTCGAGGGGAAGGCTTAGAAGTTCCTCACAGATTCTTACAAGCTCTTCTTTTGATATTATTTGTCCATGCACCCTTTTCCAATCGTAAGCAGCAAGGCCAAGCTTTATAGCACAAGCGGTTGTGGCAGTCCCGCCTACCGCCACCGCTTTAGCCTCCCCTCTTGAAAAAGTAATAAATCTTAAAGCAAAATCCTTTAACATTTCTTTTTCCTCTTCATATAAACTTTCAATCTCTTCCTCCTGGGGAGGGTCGCTTTTCAAAAACCTTTGGGTCCACCTCACTGCACCCATTTTAAAGCTCTCACTTTCTATAGGACTTTCTTCCCCGTAGGTAATTTCAGTGCTGCCACCGCCTATATCTATAACAGCTGCTTTACCCTTTAACCCTAAGCCCGCTCTCGCACCTTTATAGGAAAGTCTCGCTTCATCCTCGCCCGATATCACTAATACATCAAGTCCAATAGTTTTTTTTACTTTTCTTAAAAATTCTTCTTTATTTTTTGCCTCCCTGACGGCAGAAGTCGCAAAGGCAATTATTTCATTACAACCGTATTTTTTAGAAATTTCTATGTATTCTTTAATAGCATTAATCGTTGAAATTACAGAATCTTCTTTTAGAAAACCATCTTCGGAAATGCCCTTTCCCAAACGCGTTGTAGTCAGCTTTTTATAGACAGGCTCAATATGGCTTTCAAAAACCTTTGCTATAAGGAGCCTAATTGAATTGGAACCGATGTCAATGCAAGCCTTCACCTTTTTCACCCCGATTATAGAATTAAAAAACCAGGGTAAAAACCCTGGAAACTTTCTTCTTTAATATGCCCTTCTTCGAGACCCGCTGCCAGCACCCCTTTTTGACTCATACCTTTTCAGGTCTTGCTGACGCTCTTCACTTTCTTTTAAAAACTTTGCCAGTTTCTCTTCAAAACTCTGAGCCGACATCTTTCTGTTATTTCTACTGTTCTCCTTTAATTTTCGAATTGATAAGCTTATCTTGCCATCCTCGGAAATAGCGATAACCTTAACCTTTACCACATCGTTGTAGTTAAGATACTCTCTCACGTCCTTTACATAACTGTCGGCAACTTCGGAAATGTGCACCAAACCTGTGACGCCTTCGGATAATTCCACGAAAGCTCCGAATTTAGTAATTCCTGTAACCTTTCCTTCTACAATCTGGCCTACTTCTAAAGCCATTATACAAAAATTCCTCCCCTTAGATTTTCACTTGATAAGGTAATTATATACCATCTTTTATATACCGTCAATATTATTTATCATCGGAAATTACATATATAAACTCACCCGGTTTTACCAACCTCAACTGTTCCCTTGCAATTTTTTCAATATAGCTTTTATCGTTCAAAAGCTCAATTTCCTTCATCAAACGCTGTTTTTCCTGTAAAGCTTCGTTTATACTTGCCTTTAGATTTTCTTCTTCCCTTTTAAGTTCTATTAACTTAAGCTGTTGAAATATCAAGGTAGATATGAAATAAAAAACAAAAAGTAAAAGCAAAATGTGTCTTATTTTAAACTTGGGCCCTTTCAAAGGCTTCACCTTCTTTTCGTAGACAAAAAGTCATATCCTTTTAAGTTCTACAATTATATAAGTATATTTATTATTCTACAAAAAAAAAGAAATTCCTTCCCAGTTATTTTTTTATTTTTTTAAAAATTCTTCTTAAATTTTTTATTTCCTTCGAGGCCCTTTTTATAAATCTTATTCCATTTATTTTTTTTACGGCAATTTCAGGTAAAAAGGCAAAAAAGCAAAATACTTTTTCTAAAATAATCAAAAGTTTTATAATAAATCTACTTATAGTTTTTATATATATATAAAAACCTGTAAACAACCCTATGAAAAAATAGCCCCTGACCCAGCCAAACAAATAAGTATTTATAATTGCAAAAGAAAAAAGGGTTACTATCAACCAGAAAATCAAGTCCCCTAAAGCCGTTCCAATATTCCCTAGGTTTAATACCTTTCTTATCCTCCTATAAATATCAAAAATCACACCAATAACAATACCTGAAAAAAAAGACAGCACAATAATCATAAAATCCAATTCTCTATCATACACCTTTACCACCTTAAACCTTTTTATTTAAGAAGTTTCTGAAGTAAGCCCTTCCCTTTTTCCTTTTCCTTAACATCTTCAGTGTAAGAAAGCATCTTTATATAGCCCTCTATGGAAATATTTCCTGCTTCCAAATTCAATTGTTTCATGTGCATTTTCTCGCCTTTAATATTAAGCATCCCTTTAACGGTTTCAAGGAGGATTTCTCCATCGGTAAATTTTTCCACATTTGTCACTCCCGTTATTTCAAGGAACTCCCTATCCTGTATAAACACTTTATGATTTGCTGCGTTTTTTTCCTCCATAAAAAATAGCCCCCCTTTCATTCAATTTTCCTTTTAGAAAATTTTATGTAGGAGGGCGCTAAAATATGATTTAATTCCAGAGTTTTACTATTTCAACTCCTTTAAAATAATACTTAATGATATCTTCGGCTTTTTTACCCTGTTTTGCCATTTCATTTGCTCCCCACTGAGACAACCCCACACCGTGCCCAAACCCCTTACCTTCCATCACAATCTTGTTTCCTTCAATTCTAAGGCTCGTAATCAAATTTGACCTCATCTTCATCGGGTCAAGGGCAATCCTGAGGTCTGCACCGTGTACAACGGCATTTCCTATTTTAATCTTTACTGCTCTACCGGAAGGTCCCCTTTCTACCACGCCAACCTCGTTTATTTCCCCCGTATCCTGTCCTAATTTTTCCTTAATAAGTCTTCTCACCTCATCCTTCCAGAACTCATACCTCCACACCCTTTTGCCTTCAGGCCCTACATTTTCATCAGGTGATTTTACCACTTGGATATAAGGCGGTTCTTCCCCTTTAAAATTCAGCCCTTCCTTTGCTGTTGCAGTCATTCCTCCGCTGTGGGAGTGAAACCAGGCTTTTATGAAATCCCCTTGATATGTTACAACCATTCCCCTCGTAGATTCTACCGCCTTTTTTATATTTTCATTTATATTATCGGGATTCCATGCCTGAGCCTCTTCAAAATCAGTAGAAATATCAGCTCCTTGGTATTTAGAACCGCCTTTATCTTTTATAAATTCCAATACATAGGTTCTTGCAAGTATTGCCTGTGCAGCCAGTGCAGCAGGCTCCCAGTAGTTTTCTACCTCACCAGCAACAACCCCAGCAACATAATCCTCCAATTTCATCTGCTCTATTTTTTTATCCTTGACTACGTAGACTTTAAGCTCCGGCTCCTTGTTTTCACCCTTGCTTATCTTTTCGGGGATTTTGGGCAAGGCCTGCGGAGAACTTTCCTTTGACTTTTGTTTCAGAGTACACCCGGTAGAAAACCCTAAAGCAATAATTAAGGCAACCAATACAAAAATAAAAATCATCCGAAATACACTACTTTTTTTCACTTTTTCCTTCCTCCCTAAAAGGTGGTTTCATTTTTATTATTTGAAAATTACACCAGTCTTATTATGTTTTTAATTAAAACAAAAACTCCCGATTAATAGGAAATACCAAATTAATCGGGAGTCACTATCTTTTTTACCTGGGTGGAAGTTCGGGAGTTTCCCCACACCTTTCAAGAAGGGCAAGCCATCTTTTATCTATTTCTTCTTGTATTGCTTTTATAACGTGCTCGTTTCCTTGTTTGAAAAGGTGCTTGAACCTTCCCTGAGGCTTTAAGAATTCTTCTATTGGTACGTACTTCTTGGGTTTGTAGTTGAGCTTCCATTTCCCATCCTCTACCTCGTATAAAGGCCAGAATCTGGTTTCAACGGCAAGCTTTGAGATTTCCATAATTTCAGGTGTATTGTAGCGCCACCCTCTCGGACACGGTGAAAGGATATTTAAAAATGCAGGGCCTTCTACATCTACAGCTTTTTTAGCCTTCTTGTATAAATCTTGCCAGTTGCTCAAAGCAGCTTGAGCTACATAGGGTATATTATGCGCTGCCATAATCGCAGTCAGGTCTTTCCTGGGCTGCTGTTTTCCAGGTATTACCTTGCCCGCCGGGCTTGTAGTGGTATCCGCACCAATTGGGGTAGCAGAAGAACGCTGAATACCCGTGTTCATGTAAGCTTCATTGTCCAAGCATACGTATACTATATTGTGTCCTCTTTCCATTGCTCCGGAAAGGGATTGGAGTCCGATGTCGTAAGTGCCGCCGTCTCCGCCGAAGGCTATAAACTTAAAGTTTTCCGTAACTTTCCCTTTCTTTTTCAAAGCCTTATAAGCGGCTTCTACACCGCTAATTGTTGCCCCTGCGTTTTCAAATGCGCTGTGGATAAAGGAGCAGTTCCACGCAGTAAAAGGATAAATGGTAGTTGCAACCTCAAGGCAACCGGTTGCACATCCTACAACCACATGGTCGTTTTCTTCAATGGCATTTAAGACCATTCTTGTGGAAATTCCGTGTCCGCATCCTGCACAAAGCCTGTGGCCACCTACAAGCCTTTCAGGTACCTTTGAAAGCTCTTTTAATGTAGCCATCTTTTACACCTCCTACTCTCTAAGCCCGAGGTAATTTACTGTATTTAAGGATTTTCCATCCTTTATTGCATAAAGATCATTATAAACCTTTTCTACATGTTCTACTAACAAGTCTCTACCGCCGAGCCCGTAAATGTAGTTCACAACCTTTATATCTCCTCTTAAATCGAAGAGCGCATTTCTTACTTCCTGGAACATAGGCCCGCCGTTTGTAGAGAAGGTTTCAGCTCTGTCCATTACCGCAACAGCTTTCACATTCTTTAATGCCTCTTTTATCTCTTCGTGCGGGAAAGGCCTATAAACCCTTGGCTTCAATACTCCTACCTTCATTCCCTTTTTCCTAAGCTCTTCACAAGTTCCCTTTGCTGTTCCTGCTGCAGAGTTCAGCACAATAACTGCAACTTCCGCATCATCTAAATGGTATTTTTCTATAAGCCCGTATTCCCTTCCGGAAATCTTTGCAAATTCCTTTCCTACTTCTTTTATTACTTCCTTCGCTGCTTCCATTGCTGCGGTTTGCTGGCGCCTGTGTTCGAAGTAGAAATCGTAAAGGTCCAAGTTACCCATGGAAATGGGGTTTTTAGCATCTAATAGATAATCTTCAGGTTTGTATTCGCCAACGAAATTTTTTACCGTTTCGTCGTCCAAGACCTCCAAAACATCCATAGCATGGCTTGTAATAAAACCATCAAGGTTGACCATGACGGGAAGCCTTACATCAGGGTGTTCAGCTATTCTGAAGGCCTGAATAAGGTTATCGTAAGCCTCCTGGGCATTTTCTGAAAAGAGCTGTATAACCCCTGAATCCCTAAGCCCCATTGCATCGCTGTGGTCGCAGTGTATGTTAATGGGCCCGCTTAAGGCCCTGTTTACAACCGGGAAAACTATGGGTAATCTCAACGATGATGCTATGTAAACCATTTCAAACATCAGGGCAAGACCCTGGCTTGACGTAGCGGTCATAGCCCTTGCTCCCGCTGCTGCAGCACCTATAGCTGCACTCATTGCGCTGTGTTCGCTTTCAACCGCCACAAATTCGGTATCTACCTGCCCGTTTGCTACAAAACTCGAAAATATCTGTACTATTTCTGTTTGAGGTGTAATGGGGTAGGCTGCTACCACGTCAGGATTAACCTGCTTCATAGCATGGGCAATAGCCTCATTGCCGGTAAGCGCAACCCTAGTTTTCATCAGCGCCAACCTCCTTTATCTTTTCTGTTTCATCTTCAGGTTTCATATCTATCGCATTAACAGGGCATACTTTAGCGCAAATGCCGCATCCCTTGCAGTGCATATAGTCGATTTGCCCAAATTTCCCGTTTTCTACTATTATCGATGAATCCGGACAGTAACGCCAGCATATAAGGCAGTTAATACATTTTTCTTTATTCCAAACGGGACGGATAGACCTCCAATCGCCTGTCTCGTATTCCTTAGAATTGCCGGGAGAGTAAATATTCCCAGCTCTCGTTATTTCCCACCATTTCATACCCGGTTTTACCGAGCTTATCCTGGTGCCTGATCCAAAATTTTTGTTAGAAATCATTCGCTCTTCACCTCCATATAGGCCCTTTCAATCGCCTTCAGGTTACCTTCAATAACTTCAGGCTTTGACTTAAATTTCTTAGTAAGCTGTTCCCTCATATGTTCTATAAAGGTTTCAAAGGGTATTATCCCCGTTGCCCTTATAAAAGCACCCATCATGGGAGTATTTGGTATGGGACGGCCGATTGTATCTATGGAAATCTGTGTTGCATCAATGGTAAAAATCTTGCCGGTCGTTATTCCTAAAATTTTTCTTATCTCTTCAGGAGACTTTGAGGTGTTGATAATATAAATGCCGTCTTCAGGCACCCCATCGGTTATCTTTGCCTTCCCAAGCAATGTAGGGTCAAGAACGATTACAATATTGGGGTTTGTAACATTGGAATGGACAAAAATAGGCTCGTCGCTGATTCTGTTAAAGGCAAGAATAGGAGCACCCATCCTTTCAGGCCCGTATTCCGGGAACCCTTGAACATACTTACCCATTTCCGCTATTGATTCAGCAAGCATTAAAGCGGCCGTCTTAGCACCTTGTCCGCCTCTTGCATGCCAGCGGATTTCAAGCATCTTTGCCATTTTTGTTTTATCCTCCTTTCAGGTTTAAAAATACTTACAACTTTTGTTTTATTTAATTTAAAACATCTTTTACTATTTTAACACAAAAAAATAAAATTTCAAAAAATATTTGTATAATTGTTCTGTTATAATACAGTTTGTTCAGTTTTATATAACAGCTTCTGTAAAATCTACGAATTTGCGGTTCTTTTTATTGTAACAGTTTTGCCACTTAAAGTATAACAGACAAAATTTTATAGGTCAAGCTAAAAAATAAAAACCCCTTTTCGGGGTTAAAAATAAAAAATATGCTTATATTATATTTTACCTCAAAGAAAATACTTCACAAATATGAGAAGAAGGATACCGGGAACACCTAAAAAACCGGCTATCAACGCATTCAAAGGATTTATCGCAATATGAAGTCCAAAAAAAGAACCAATAGCGTTCAATCCCAGTAATAAAATCCCTCCGATAATCCCGTTGTAAATCAGTTTTAATATAAGCCTTAGAGGAGCAACAAGAATTTTCGCAATAGCATAAAGCATCAAAAGCCCGAAAGCGTAAGCTGCTATAGCCCATATATCAACATGCATGTTTTCACCTCCGGTTTTTTGTACTAAATTTATTTTACATAACCGGAGGTTATTCCTTCTTCCCTTGCCTTTTTTAATAAATAAATATATTTTCTTTTGGCCGCTTCGATATTGTATATTGCATATTCCACCAAATCGGGGTCGCTTACACTTTCAAAATATTTTTCTGCCGCGATCCATTCATTTTTCGCTCTTTTTAACTCTTCAACCAAATCATCCTTTACATTTTCTTCTTCTACCTCTTCAAAAAACAAAGCAGAAAGCCACGACAAAACGTTATTTTTATTTTCCCCTTTCACAATTCATCCCCTCTGATGAAATTATTTCCAATTTCAAGGGGAAATATTCATATTACTATATTATGCAGAGGGGATATATAATAAAACTACTTCACATTAACTTTTTTCTTTAAAGTAATTGCACCAGTAGGACAATAAGAAACACATTTCATGCATTTTATACATTTATCCTCATCCACTTGGGGAACATTAAAACCCTTTTGGGTCAAAGCGCCCGTAGGGCAAATCCTTACCGAAGGGCATGGATGATTCTGGGGACACTATAATAAAAAATAATGAGGGTAAAGGAATATTTTTATTTTCCCTAACCCTCTCACTCTATGTCTATACAATCTCCCTTCTGCCTTCTAAGGCTTTAGAAAGGGTAATTTCGTCAGCATAGTCAAGGTCTCCGCCCATTGGGATTCCGTGGGCTATCCTCGTCACCTTTACTCCCATCGGTTTTAAGAGCTTTGCTATATAAAGGGCCGTTGCCTCACCTTCCACATCCGAATTTGTAGCAAGGATTACCTCTTTTACGCCCTGGCCAATCCTCCCTAAAAGCTCTTTTATCCTTATGTCATCAGGGCCAATTCCTTCTAAGGGTGAAAGTGCACCGTGAAGCACGTGGTAAAGTCCCTTATACTCTCTCGTTTTTTCAATAGCCACCACATCCTTAGGCTCTTCCACAACCATTATTACGCTTTTTTCCCTATAAGGGTTTTCGCAAATAGCACACGGGTCCTTTTCGGTAAAATTTCCGCATATAGAGCAGTATATTATAGAATCCTTCACATCTAAAAGGGCATCAGCAAGTTTTTTTACCCTTTCCCTCGGCAGCTTCAGTATATGATAGGTAAGCCTTTGAGCGGTTTTTGGACCGATTCCGGGGAGCTTTGAAAGTTCATCTATGAGTTTTGCTATTGGCTTTGCATAGTATGACATACTTTATCCTTCCTTCAAAAGGGTTAGAGTTAAATTAGCCCAGGTATGTTTAAACCTCCGGTTAATTTGCCCATTTCATTTGTCACCATTTCTTCAGCTTTGTTTAAGGCTTCATTCACAGCAGCTAATATCAGGTCCTGAAGCATTTCCACATCATCGGGGTCTACCACGTCCCGTTCTATCTTTATTTCAACCAATTCTTTTTTACCATTAACAACGGCTTTTACAGCCCCTCCTCCTGCGGTAGCTTCTACAGTTCTTTGCTTCAGCTCCTCCTGGAGTTTTATCATTTCCTCCTGCATTTTTTGAACCTGTTTCATCAATTTGCCCATATTGCCCATCGGGCCAAAGTTTTTCAAGAAACCCGCCTCCTTTATTCCTCTTTTATTTCAACAATATCTTCCCCGAACAATTTTATCACATTTCTTACCAAATCGTCATTAAATTCCTCTTTCCCCTCAGTTTTACTATCTTCAGTTGCTATTTTTATTTCCGCAATATTGTATTCTATGCCGCAAAGGTTTTTTACCGTTTCCTCGATTAACCTTTTTTGGTTCATTATAAAATCTACTTGACCCTGCGAAGCGCCCTCCGCTAAAAGCATCAAATTTCTGCCTTGGACTTTATAGGGCAATACCTTGAATGAAGAAAGCATGCTTGAGAGTATCATTTTACCATTTTTAGAAAGAAAATCTACTACGTCCTGCCATTTTGCCTTTAAAAGTTCCAAAGCTTCATCCTTTTCCTCATCGGATTTTTCAATAGTCTTTTTTTCACCTTCCTCTTTTGAAGTTTTTCTCCTTGACTTTTTATCCCTTTCTATCTTTTCTCCCTTTTCTTCGTTTACACTTTTGTTTTCAGGTATTTCATCCTTTTTTTCATCCTTTTTAAGTTCATCTTCTATTTCATCGGACGTTTTATGGCTTAAATTTTCATATTTTGTTTTTAAAGTATTAATTTCCTGCTCTAATCCCTTTATTCTTTCCTCTAAAGCACTTATTTTATTTATTAGTTCGCTTTCTTTTTGCACAACCACTGTGGGAGCAACAAGTGTGAGTTTAACAAGGGCTGATTCTAAAACTATTCGGGGAATAGAGGTCCACTTTACTTCATTTGCTGCTATTTTGAGAACATCGAGAATCTGCAAAATCTCCTCTTTTTTGTATTTTAAAGCCATTTCTTTTAACCTTTCCAAATCTTCTTGCGGAAGGTCAATCAATTCCTCCGGGCTTTTCAATACCATGAGCAATAAGTTCCTGTAAAAGAAAATCAAGTCTTCGGTAAACCTGTTGATATCCTTTCCCTTTTCTATTATTTCTTCAAGGATTTTTAAAAGTTCCCCTGCCTGTTTTTCTTTTGCCGCTAAGGCAATTTTAAAAAACATTTCGTCTTCCACCGCACCAAAAACATCAAGCACATCTTCGTAGGTCACAAAATCCCTGCTAATGCCCGCTGCCTTATCAAGAAGGCTCAAGGCATCCCTTATAGATCCTTGAGAATGCCTCGCAATTATCCTTAAGGCCTTATCGTCGACTTTAATACCCTGCTTTTCGGTTATCCTTTTTAAATGCTCAATGATATCTGTCGAAGATACCCTTTTAAAGTCAAACCTCATACACCGAGAAAGGATAGTAGCAGGGAGTCTGTTGGGTTCGGTGGTGCACAGGATAAATACAGCGTGTTTTGGTGGCTCTTCTAAGGTCTTTAAAAGGGCGTTAAAGGCCTCTTGAGTCAGCATGTGCACCTCATCGATAATGTATACGCGGTATCTCCCCTGAGAAGGCGGGAAATTCACCTTCTCCCTCAAATCCCTTATATCATCAATACCCCGGTGAGAGGCAGCATCCATTTCAACTACATCCGTAAAAGAGCCGTTTTGAAAGGCTATGCAGTTTTTACATTGGCTGCAGGGGTTATCAGTAGGCCCTTTTTCGCAGTTTAAGGCTTTTGCAAAAACCCTTGCAGTGCTGGTTTTTCCCGTACCCCTCATCCCGCAGAAAAGGTAGGCGTGGCCTATTTGACCCGCTTTCAATTGGTTTTTCAGTATCTTTACTATCGGCTTTTGACCTACTATTTCATCAAAATTCTGAGGCCTGTACTTTCTATAAAGTGCAATATAGCTCAAGAAAGCCCCTCCATTCCTTAAAAAAGGTATAACATCAGCTTAAAAAGGGAGAGACAGTAAGGACTATTGTAAGGAAAATTATAAATCCTACAGTTATCCAAGCTACTATGTTAAAGGCACCGCTGTTGGTATATTCCCCCATTACATCTTTGTTGTTTGTAAGTTTTATCATATATATAAGGATAATCGGCGTCAAGATACCTGTAACTTCCTGTGAAATAATGATGAGCTTAATAAAAAGGGAGCTGGGCAGGAATATGACCCCGGAGCCTATTATAATAAAAAATAGTATTATCCCGTAAAAAACCGGAGCTTCTTTAAATTTTTTATCAAGCCCGTTTTCAAACCCAAACGCTTCGGTTATGGCATAAGCAGTAGAAAGTGGGACAATATGAGCTGCAATTAAAGAAGCCCCAAAAAGTCCAACGGCAAAAAGGGTAGAAGCATAATTCCCTGCAAGGGGTTTTAAAGCTATTGCTGCATCCTCTGCCATTTCTATGCTTATGCCCGCTTTATTTAAGGTAGCAGCTGTGGTAACTATGATAAAAAATGCAAGAATGTTGCTTACCAAAGCCCCAATTACCACATCCATCTTTTCGTATTCATAATGCTCTATATCTATTCCTTTATCTACCACCGAAGCCTGATGGTAAAACTGCATCCAAGGTGTTATAGTTGTACCCACCATCGCAATAAACATAAGAACAAAATCCCTGTCAAAGCTAAAAGTAGGGATGAAGGTGTTTCTAATAACCTCGCCCCAATCGGGTTTTACAAGAAAAGCTGCAATAATATAAGATATCATTACGAGGGAAATGGCAAGAAAAAACCTCTCTGCTTTTTTATAAGATCCTCTTAAAGTAACCGTCCATACCAATAAGGCAACAATAGGCATGGAAATGTACTTGGGAATATTTAGTATTTCAAGGCTTGCAGCAGCTCCCGCAAAATCTGCAATAGTAATAGCAAGATTCGTAATAAGAAGCGTAACCATGGCAAAAAGGGTCATTTTTACGCCAAAATTTTCCCTAATAAGAGCCGAAAGCCCCTTTCCTGTAACAGCTCCCATACGTGCTGCCATTTCTTGAACAACAATTAGACTTATTGTTATTAAAAAAAGTCCCCAAAGCATTTTATACCCGTAAGATGCCCCTACGCTTGCATAGGTAGCAATTCCCGTGGCATCATCATCTGCTATCCCTGTAATAAGGCCAGGACCTATTACGCTGAAAAGCAAAAACATTTTTTTCAAAAATCCCGAGTTTCTCTGCATCATTTTTGCTCCCTCCCTATTGCCTTTTTATGCCATTCTTCTGTTTCGTTTAAGGAGTTCATACACAATGTCGTTTATAATTACGACCCCTATAAGCCTTTTTTCTGCATCGATTACGGGGACAGCCAATAAGCTGTATTTAGAAATAATACCGATAAGGGAATTTACGTCATCAGTATCCTTGACAAAAATTACGTCTTGTTTCATTATGTCTTTAAGGGGTGTATCCGGCTCTGCTATCACAAGATCCCTTAAGGACACCACTCCTACGAGCTTCCCTATTTCATCGGTAACATAAAGGTAATATATCACATCCGCATCAGGTTTTATCCTCCTGAGCTCTTTTATAGTATCCTCAACGGTAAAGGTGGTCTTAAAGGATATAAAGTCCCTCACCATAATACTTCCTACTGTATGTTCCGGATACTGCATCAGCTCTTTTATTTCACGTGAAGCCCGTACATCCATTTCGTTTAATATCTTGTCTGCCCTTTCCTTGTTTATATCGTCGAGTATGTCTGCAGCTTCATCAAAGGGCATTTTTTCCAAAACATCGGCAGCCTTTTCAACTGGAAGGCTTTCAAGTACGTTAATTTGAGCTTTTGTCTCAAGTTCTTCTAAAACATCTGCTGCCTTCTCGTCATCAAGGGATGCAAACACTGCAGCCTGAGTCTTTTTGTCGAGGTCTTCGATAATATCGGCAAGGTCTGAAGGATGCAGGGTGTAAAGTTTATTGTAGCTCATGGAAATTTTTAAATCCGACTTGGCAGAAGTAATGGGCTGTACGTAATCCCATAAAATAAACTTTGATGTAATATTTTTCCCAAAGTTTTTAAAAAATTTTTTTATTGGCTTTGCAAGCCCAAGCCTCCTTAAAAGCCCTTCAACACCTATATCCACGGCTACCGCATAAGTTCCTGTTGAAAGAACTGCAAGTCTTACATCATTTACCCTTACAACTTTTCTCCCATTTATATCTACTATTTGTTTGTCGAGGATGTGCTTCACAAGCCTCATTGTCCTGTCAATATCTATATCCACAGGCCTTTTATCTGTGCAGCTTATTCGATACTGCCCCTTTTCTTTCTTTATCTCAAAGAAAGAAAAATCGTAAAACCTCTCTTCTCCACTTTCCCTAATTAGAGCAGCTACTACCTTAGGCTTTTCAAAATTAACATCTACCGCTAAGTCGACAAGCTTCCCAAAAACCTTTCCTCCGTAAGAAACCCTGTTTCCTATTACCCTGCTGAGGTAAAAGCTCGTTATATTTTTCATAAAACATCCCCCCTTATTATTTTTTGTGGGGGGATGTTTTTCCTTACTTCATCCCCCCACCAAGTTTTTGTAAAGTTCTACTGGCAGGGTTACCGTCCATTTAAGAAACCATCTCCTTTTAACTTAATTTTCCTTAAAATAAGTAAATAAAAAAAGCCTTCTCCTGTCTCTTGCTTGTGACGAGGTGAAGGCAAAAACCTACCAATTTAACCTCGTACAAGCTTTGGCACTACATGGCTTAATAAGCTGCATTAGGTTAAGCCTTGCCGTTCGGCAAAACCTGTTTACCAGCTAAGATTGTCTCCAATCTTTCGCGGCAGCAGCCTGTATCCTTGTAGGAGCCTCGCCTACCGAGTTTCCTCAATTACAATTATAGCACAGCATTTTTATTTTTCAAGCAATTTTGCTCATTTTTTAACATTTTTTGTTGTTTTTTCGAACTTTATACCTTATTTCTTTTATTTTCTTTATAAAACCCTTATATATCACTACTTTTAACAAAAATTAATAAGGGTAGGCTTTTTCTTAAATACCTACCCCATTTATCCAATATAATAATAGTTAAGGCCGTGCACCTTCCGTCGATTTTTCCCTCCGGGCGATACAGGGATAGTTAGCTCCGGTCAGGCTGCCCCGCGGCACATGGGAGTGCTTCCTTACCGTTGCTTCCTCCCGGACCTGGCGGGGTTCGGAAGTTCCCATTGCGCAGGACCCAACCTTCTTTGCCACTTGTCCCGGCCGGTCCCCACAGGGAAAAAACCTCGGGAAGGAATTCGACCCCACTGCAGCGGATTGTGGGTGCAGGGCACCGCTACCTCCCCGTCTAGCACGGCCAAGATTGTTATCAAATATTTTTTAAATAAATTCTATATGTTTAATTATAACTGCTTTTATTAAAAATAGCAAGGTGTATAAGTCCCCAATTGTAGCTATCCACTAGATTATTCACATAGAAAAATTTCTGGATCAATGATATTTTTTATAAAACCTTTATTGGCCAGTTTGTTAGCCTGGTTATTTCTTAAAGAAAAAATAACTATACAACTGGTTATCGGAACAATAGTAATTCTGGTAGGTATCATAATCGTTCAACAATCTGACAATGTTTTAAAAGCAATTAAAAAAGGGACCTTTTATAGCCCCCACATCAAAAACCAATAGTTCTACATTAAACTAACTTATGCAACTTTAAATCTATTAACTATATTAGCTAAATCAACTGCCATAGAACTTAAGCTTTGAGCTGTTGCCGCAACTTCCTCAGATGATGCTGAAAGTTCCTCAGAGGATGCCGCAACTTCCTCCGCCGCAGCTGAGTGTTCCTGAGTTACCGAACTTACAGCTTCTACCTTGCTCAAAACTTCATTTTTAGATTTCACTATTTCATCCATTCCCTGATACGTTCTATCCATTAATGGAGCTATGTTTCTCACTGAATCCAATATGTCAGCAAAGGCTTTAACTGTATTTTCTACTGCGCTTGTTTGCGCTTCTATAAAGTTTTCTACTTCATCTGATGTTTCTATAACCTCTTGTGTATCCTTCTGTATTAAACTTATTAATTGCTTTATCTCCTCTGTCGATTTTTTAGTCCCTTCTGCAAGTTTTCTTACCTCTTCCGCTACCACAGCAAATCCTCTTCCCAATTCTCCTGCTCTTGCAGCTTCTATTGCCGCATTAAGTGCGAGCAAGTTGGTTTGTTCCGATATTTCATTTATCAAATTCGTTATATTGTTTATCTCTCTTACTGAGTTGGTAAGATTATTGACCTTTGTTATTACAACTTCAAATGCATGTCTTATTTCTTCTATTGACTTTATAAGTTTATCCATTTCTCGCTTACCTATATTAGCTTTATCCGTCGTATTATCTGTTTCATTTTTTACATCCTGAAGTTCCTTATATACATTCTCTATATTATTTGTTAATACCGCAATAAGGCTGACTATATCCTGCAGGTCATTAGCTTGCGACGTTGCTCCTTCTGCCACCTGTTGCATCGTCTTCGCAAGCTCCTGTGAAGAAGACGCCATTTCCTCAGACACCGCCGTAAGGTTCTGCGAACTTGCCGCTAATTTTTCTGCCTCGTTCTTTACTTCCCCTATTGCTTTCTTGATATTTTCTATAATAATTTTTAAAGATCTGTTCATCTGAGCAAATTCGTTGTTCCCGCTTTCATCCAATTCTACTGTAAAGTCATATTGACTAAGCCTTTCTGCAACAAAATTAATTTGTGCCATTGATGCTCTTAAAAATCTCAAAAGAATAACTCCTAAAATTACAGCGATAGCTGTTATTATTATAAATAATCCAATAAATATATTTCTCGATTTAGAATATGCTGAATTAGCCTTATTTACTACATCAGCCGCAGTCTCGGCATTTAACCTAACCAGATTATCTATGGCATTCTGCATATTTGCTGTCAGTTCGTCTAATTTTTGAATTTCCGCTTCTGATATTATATTGTTTGTTTTAAGTTTACCTATCAATAACGCAGCATTATCCATATACACCCTGTAACTGCTTTCTATTTCGCTAAACATTTGTCTTTGTTCATCGCTCATTTTTGAGTTTCTATACGAATCCAATATTTTATTTACACTATCCTTTTTTTCATTGATTTGTTTTTCTAAATCAGCATCATACCTGTTTGAATGTACCATTTGAACCAAGGCTACTCTTATTTTATAAGAGTCTGTTTCCATTTCCTTTAATTGGAGCGAAGGCAGCATTCTATCATTATAAAGGTTGTTCATATCATCACTTAGAACCTTCATGTCTTTAATTGCAAGTAGTGAAATCGAACCTAAAGAAATTGCAATAATTACAATAAACAAAAGGAGCAAATTAGTAAACCTGATGTTTTTTAAAAGATTATTACTCTTTTCAGCATTGTTACCTGCTACCATTTCTTTTACCCCCTTTGCACTTTTTATATTTATTAGACTCCACCTCGTAGTGGGCACCCTTGACTTAAGCTAACGACTACTATTTAGCAGTATTCTCACATTAAGCAATTGACATGAAAGTATTTATTTTTAAAAAATATTGATTTTTTTTGTTATTATATACAAGATTTTCCATATATTTGTAGAATATTATAAACAGGGAGAAAAGAAAATCAAAATATTCATCTCATATTAAAAATTTTTTTATATATCAACAAAGGTGAAGGAGGGCTTTGAAAATGAATACTTGTTTTGACAAAATTAAAGAGGATATTGATTTAATAAAAAATCTTTCAGTCTTTAAAAATGAATTTAATATAGAAAATATTAGTATTCTTTTAGTTAATAAAAATAAAGTTTTCTTTATAGAAGAATTATGCAGTAACAATAACAGTATAAATTCAAAATTCCCTTCTACTTTGGATAATAACAACCTTATATCTCTCGCCTGCGAAAAAAATAAACCCATTTATTTCTATGAAGAGAATGATATTATTTATCCATTGAATAAAAACTTCGTCGAAGAATTATGTTTACCTATCAAATTAGAACAAAATAAGGATATTACCGTTTGTATATATTTCGGATTTATTAAAAAAACTAAAAACATTCAAGCTTTATTATCTTCTTTTCTCGACAGGTTCAACATCTTTGAAATATATTCTTACGTCTATTCTAAGTACATTCAATTAAGTGAAACTGAAAAAATTAAAAAACTTCTGATGCTTCTTGAAGATATCATAGAAACCCATCACCCTTCTATGAGACTACATGGTTTTAACGTTGCATTTTGGGCAACAGAAATAGGCAAAAAATTAAACTTTTCTAAAGACGAGCTTGAAAAAATTTATTTAGCTGCTTTGTTTCATGATATCGGTAAACTCAGAATCCCTGAAAGTATTATCAATAAACAAGGTCCTTTAGCCAATGAAGAATATGAAGAAGTTAAAAAACACGTAGAATTCAGCTACATCATTACAAAAGAATTTTTTGAGGATTTATACCCCGAGATACCCTTATGGGTTAGAGCTCACCATGAAATGTATGATGGAAGCGGGTATCCTTTTGGTCTAAAAGGTAATGAAATCCCACTTGTGAGCAGAATCTTAAAAGTAGCTGATGTCATAGATGTCCTTTATTCTCCCAGAAGCTACAAAAAAAACCTCCCCATCGACAAAATAATTACTGAACTTAAAAACTGCAGTGGCAAAGATTTTGACCCCTCCGTAGTAGAAGCTGCTTTAAATGTAATAGATGAAAAAATTATCCTGCCAATGGATATATTAAAATTAAAAAGTGGACAAATTTTACCCGCCAATCTCTCCCTCCGAACATATAACGAAATCTTTAATTTGGAAGGATATTTTTCCAACAATGATGAAAAATATTATTTTAAATCTACCAATACCATTAAAACCTCGAAAGACTTATGGAATTTAGTTTCTGCTTCCTTAGTTGTAGAAATTCTCAATTCAATATACGAATACGAAGTTAATGCATTACCATTAGACGAAAATACTTATCAAATTACAGAAATAAGACCTCTCGAGAGAAAAAGCTATGTATCAATATTGTGGGATTTAGACGGAAACTTAATTTTACAGGATAATAAAAGTATAAATATCAAGGTTAAAAAACTTTCTGCTGATGATTTATTATTTGTCAATGGTGATAATAGTAATTTAACAATAAACCTTAATAATCTTTATAAGATAAAACTGAAATTCTAAGATGGAGAAGTAATAACCTTAAATGGTAGAATAAGTTATAACTATCATCATGCATTTGACAATTCTTCTTCCTATTATAAATACACCTATTCTAACATCTTAGAAACAACAAGGGATAAACTTTTTAGACAAATTTTTCGAAAACAAATCGAATTAAGGAAAAAGTTGAAAAATAATTAGAAATTACTTTTTTTATTTTTTGCAAGAAGGAATTCCCATATTTTGCAACGATTTTCCCCCAAATAACATTGGGAAATTTTTTATGTTAACTTAACTGTTTCATTAGAGACCGCCTTATCCGGTAGCTTTGACACTAAAAAGACCACACTCCTTCTTCCTCAATAATAAGCATGGAATGCGGTCATGTGGACTAAAAAATCAATATTTTTTGTATGTATGATTCTTTTAAAAATATGTCAAAAATTATCTCCCTTAATCCTTATCCCTTGATCCTTCAAACCCAATAATAATGGCGGAGAGAGCGGGATTCGAACCCGCGAGACGGGCTTAACACCCGTCTACTCGATTTCCAGTCGAGCGCCTTCGACCTCTCAGCCATCTCTCCGCGAAAAATTTCCTTTTTTTAATCTATTTTCTACATAGAATTTATTTTAAAATGATTATTTACATGATGCATAAATAATTTTTTTATTTTCATATTATAGCTATTACTTTTATATTTATTATTTTGCTCTTTTTTTATTGTGTTCATTTTCTTATGGCGGAGAGAGTGAGATTCGAACTCACGAGACGGCTTTTAGGCCGCCTACTCGATTTCGAGTCGAGCGCCTTCGACCTCTCGGCCATCTCTCCACCTCAGATCCTTTTTTTCTTAAAAAATTCCTTTAATAATCTTGCGCATTCTTCTTCTAAAACTCCACCTATTATCTCGGGATGATGGTTGAATTTATCGCAAGAAAAAAGATCCATTACGCTTCCGGCACATCCGCTTTTTGGATCGTATGCACCAAAAACTACTCTGTCTATCCTTGAAAGTATAACAGCTCCCGCACACATGGGACAGGGCTCCAGAGTGACGTACAAGGTGCACCCCGAAAGCCTCCAGCTTTTGAGCCTTTCGCACGCCTCTTTTATCGCTATAATCTCCGCATGGGCGGTAGCATCCTGAAGGCTCTCGCGTCTGTTTCTTCCTCTTGCGATGATTTCGCCGTCCTTTACTATTACAGCTCCTACGGGCACTTCATCTCCTTCAAAGGCTTTTCTTGCTTCCTTCAAAGCCTCGCGCATGAAAGCTTCGTGGACTTTTTCCATTATCCATTTCCACCTAAATAAAATGGTGCGCCCGGGAGGACTCGAACCCCCGGCACGCGGTTTAGGAAACCGCTGCTCTTTCCTCCTGAGCTACGGGCGCATGTAAGAAAACGTATAATGGTGCGCCTGGCAGGAGTCGAACCCACAGCCTTCTGATCCGTAGTCAGACGCTCTATCCAGTTGAGCTACAGGCGCATGTAAATGGCGGAGAGAGCGGGATTCGAACCCGCGATACGGATTTTAGGTCCGTATAGTCGCTTAGCAGGCGACCGCCTTCGACCTTCTCGGCCATCTCTCCCCGTTTTCTATGGCAGAGGGGGAGGGATTCGAACCCCCGGCCCTTTTGGGGCACTGGTTTTCAAGACCAGCTCCTTAAACCACTCGGACACCCCTCCACAAATGGCTATTCAAAGTATAGCATAAAAAAATCCCTTTTGTCAACACGATGGATTTTTAGCTACAATATAAAATTTTGGAATTTTAATGAGCTTTTTGGAGTTTATATATTATAATTAATATAGGATTTATTTTGTTTATTTATTATTAATTTTTTATTGATATTTTAAATTAATTTTTTATGAAGCATTAAATAAATTACCTTTTTTTGTCATACTTTAATTATTAAATTATCAAGTGCTTCAAGCTTAGAAAATAATTTTAACTAATATAAAATTTATATTTGTTGGGGGCTTTTTTAAAATGAATTTTAATTTCATTTTTTCAAAATTCGATAAAAATCTATATCTTCTTTCTTTCGGTGTCTTTATAGCTCAAATAGCCTTTTCTTCCATAACCCCCTTTCTGCCCGACCTCCTCTTGGACATGGGGGTCACCCAAAACATAGCCATGTGGTCAAGCCTAATATACTCAATACACTCCTTAATGTTTGGCATAATGTCCCCAATATGGGGTGCAATTTCCGACAGGTATGGAAAAAAGCCCATGATGGCGCGGGCAGGCCTCGGGATGAGCGTCATCTACTTCTTAATGGCAAGGGCAAAAACACCGATGGAACTCGTGGTGCTCAGGGCGTTAAACGGCACATTCTCAGGATACATACCCGCTGCTATTACCTTTGTGGCATCCACAAGCTCCCCCGAAAATTTAAGCTACAATCTGGGAATCATAAATGCCGCATCCGCAGTGGGCGCCATTACGGGGCCACTCATAGGAGGAATTTCAGCAAAACTTTTTGGGATAAGGGGCAGCATGGTCTTCACGGGAATTCTCCTTTTAATCGCTGGCGCCCTTCCCTATGTCACCAACGTGAAAGAAGGGAAAATCGTAAAGCCGAAGTCATCCATTGCCCAAAGCATCGTCGAAACCTTCAAAAATAGAAAACTCCTTATAGTTTACTCGGTAGGGATTTTCGTGCAGGCCGCTTTAATGGGTATACTCCCTGCAGTTACCCTTTTGATGCATAGGATTTCCCCCGAGAACGCCTCTCTTTATACGGGCCTTGTCTTTTCCATAACAGGTATATCTACAGCTATTGCTTCACCTTTTTTGGGCAGGACAAAATACAAGGTTTCCGCAATATACAAAATAGGTCTTGCAGGCTGCGCTTTTTTAACAGTACTACAAGGATACGCGTCTTCCTTCGGTTTTCTCTTTTTTATCAGGTTCCTCTTCGGATTTTTTAATGCTGCAGTAACCATTGCTGGAAACATCTTAATTGCAGAATCGGGGACAAATGAAAATCAGGGAAGTTCCTTTGGAGTTTACAACGGGCTTATGTCCATTGGACTTATAATGGGCTCTACCTTGGGTGGATTTTTGGGTGACAGTTTTGGAATAACCTTTACTTTCATCGGCGGGGGTCTGATGTTCCTTTTGGCATTCATGCTCTCCTTCTTCATAAAAGAAGAAAAAAAGGAAGGGAATTCTTAATATATCCCTTCCTTTTTTATATAATCAATTTTTATTTTGGGAGGGTTTTGTTGAGGTAAGTAATCGCTTAAATTTAAAAAGGCGTCGCTGTATTTAATAACTGGACTTCCATTAGAGTAAAAATTCCTTGCTACAATGCTGCCTTCAAAATCAGCATTTCCTATATCCACTGTGCCGTTGGGTGAAAATAAAAGGGCGTTTTTTACATTCCCCGCATTTTTTACAGTAATATTTTTTTCCGATATTATTATTATGCCGTTATCATTTCCTGTTATATTTTTTACCTCCACATCCCCCTTTGCGTATATAACACCGCTTCCCTGAAGATTATCTGCGGAAAAATCTCCTTCATGGACGATTGTTTTTCTATTGCCTTTATTATCTATCACTTCTTCAATTTCATCATCTATAAAAACTATGTTGTTATTTAAGCTAAGGGTCGTTACACTATACGGGCCTTCGTAAATTGCCGTTGCTCTGCTTTTATAAAAATCAGAATCGAGCTTAGGCATATCCTGTGGAAAATTTATGCTCCCCTGATAATAAGGATGGCTTTTCCCCCTAATATTAGCTGCCCCGCTTATATTTATTGCTCCCTTTGCATAAATATCACCGTATACATCTGCGCTCCCTTCTAAGCTTACATTTCCTAAGGAGAATATGCTTTTTGTAACCAATGCGCTTCCTTGAAGTTCCACATCCCCTTTTGAATACACATTGCCGTTTAATTCAAAATTTCCTTTTAAATCCACATCCCCGAGAAAAACAATGTCCCCCTCTACCCTTGATGAGCCATTTAAGGAAAAACCTGAAGATGCGAAAATCAACTTTAGAAAGGCTTCATAGGTTTTTATAACGGTTAAATAAGCATAAGCTGTAAATTTAGAATTTCCCGCCGACCCTTCTGAAATTATTTTTAGCCTATTCTCTGATTCCAATAAGGCTTTTAAAATTATATTCCCCTTTAAATCTCCTTCATCGATGCTTAAGCTGTCAAAGACAATCCCATTAGCTTTTCCCTTCGCTAAAGAAATTATATACTCGAGCCTTTCAGGATTGTTTTTTAACTCATATATTGCCTTATTCAATCCACCTTCCGCGAGGTAGCGGGCCTTTACCCTGTTTTCATAATAAAGAGAAGCCTTTAAATCGCTTCGGGAAAACTCCGAAAAGGCAACGCTCAGTAAAATAAGCAGGGAACCCACCAGAAGCACCGTAATGAGCACTGCCCCTTTATTTTCTTTAAAAGCTTTATTAAAATACTTATAAAGCCTCATAATCTCGCCTCATTCTATGAAAGGATGGTAATATATGAACGTCGGGATTTTGAAGGTGGAAATTTACTTAGGGGACACCTTTTCCTTAAAGGATAAGCGCTCCATAGTAAAAAGCGTTGTAGAAAGGCTGAAAAACAAATTTAACCTTTCGGTAGCAGAAGTAGAAAGGCAGGACGACCTTCGCTTTGCGGTGATAGGCATCTGCTGCGTTTCAAATAGCAAAGCCCATGCGGAAAGCCAGTTAGAAAGCGCTTTAAATTTTTTAGAAGAGGATGGAAGGTTTTTCGTCCAGAACATCGAAAGGGAGGTGTTCTCCTTTTAACCTTCCCACACCATTATGAGCCATTCTCCCTGAAGGTCCCTTGTCCTCCCTTTTACCTTAAACCCAAACCTTTCATATAGTTTTACCGCAGATGTATTGTTGGGCCTCACCTCAAGCTTTACCCTTTTTATCCCCTTTTTCCTTATATACTCCATCCCCTTTTCTAAAAGCGCCTTTCCTATGCCTTTCCCGTGACACTCGGGCAGCACCCCGATAGATAAAAGCTGGGCCGATGAAGCGGTATTTACTTCAAACCTTAAGAAGAATAACTTGTTAAAAACTATCCTGAGGGCGTCTTTTATCTTTACTCCGTAATCCCCCCTAAAGTAGTTTATTATAAATTTAAAAATAAAGCCGGATAAAAAAGCTTCTTTCCACAATCTTTTCACATTGTCCGCCATTACTATATAACCAACAATTTTATTTTCCTCCTCGGCAACCATTACGCCTTCTTTGAAGGTGCAAATCAGAAGGGTAAAAAGGGCACAAAAGGCCCTTTTTATGCCCGATGTTATGGGTGTAAAAAATTTTATGCTTCCTTCAAAGGCCTTCAAAAATACTTCAGCTATGGATTCAACGTCCTTCAAAACCGCCGTTCTTATTCTCATCAAGCCTTTCCTCCGTTTCCATAAGTTCCGAAAGGAATATCATCTGATCAATCGTCACAAATTCATAACCCTGTTTTTTCAGCTCATCTATTACCCTGGGAAGTGCCTGAACTGTCGATGTTCTGTTACCACCTTTAAAGGTCACCAAATCTCCGGAATCGTGAAAGAGGATTATGGACCCGGGTTTTACATTGGAAACCACCCTTTCCACAATCTTATCCGGCGGAAGCTCCGCCCAGTCCATGGCGCTTACGTCCCACAAAACGATGGTATACCTTTCGTCCTTTAAAAGCTTCCTTGCAAAAGAGGTATATACTCCCCTCGGCGGCCTAAAGAGCAAAGGCCTTACACCCGTCACCTCTTCAATGGCCTTTTCGCATTTTTTTATCTCATCCTCCTGCCCTTTCGCAGAAAGGGGTATTAGGCTTTTGTGGCTGTAGGTGTGGTTCCCCACCGAGTGCCCTTCCTTTACTATCCTTCTAGCTATATCAGGATAACTTTCCACATTCTTGCCAATAAGGAAAAAGGTCGCCGGCACCCTTTTTTCCAGCAGTATGTCCAAAATTTCAGGTGTATAAAGGGGGTCCGGCCCGTCGTCAAAGGTAATTGCCACATATTTAAATTGTCCCGGACCGTGCCTTATCAAATCCTTTTGCATTCCAAAACCTTTGTAGACGTATTTATTAAAGAAAAACAGGGCAATGATAAAAAATACCGCAAGCCCAAGCACTGTTTTATTTATAAAAGCTGACTTTATCCTTTTTTCCAAGTAATCGGGCCAAAACTGTATCGCAAGCTGGACAAAAATGATTATACAAATTATGTTAAAGGAATCCGTTCTGAAAAATCTAAAGCATATAATGGGTATCAAAAGAGAGGTAATAAAAACCGCATCGTCGTAATCTTCCCCAAATTGCTTTAGAACAAGGAAAAAGAAAAAGAGTATAAGCCCCATCTTCCACGACAAATAAAAGATGATGCCCAGGGCAAGAGCCTCGGTTGTATCCCCTCTAAAGCCCTTAAAAAAAGGGCGCGTGTGCCCTGCTAAGACTCCCATTGAAGAAAAAAGATAAGTGAGCCCTGAATGAAGGTAAAGCCCTGCAAAAAACATTGTAAGATAGCCTTTTAAAAATTCCACTATTTGAGTAAAAGTTTCCCTTTTTTTGAATACGAAAAATCCCCCGACCAAGTATGAAAATAGCCCCGTCACAACAAAATAGCTCATTCTTACACCTTCTTAAAAATTTTTATAACTAATATACTCTCCCTTTGCTAACATTATTTTAATACAAAAAATACTTTACCCCAAAAACATTTTTTGGCAATATAATGCTTTTAATTATATAAAAATTGTGGTAATTTATAAATAACGAAGTTTTAAAGGACGGTGCTATAAATGCCGAGGGATTTGGTAAAAATCGATTTGGATAAGTTAAAAGCATATATAATCCAAAAACTTTCTTCCTTTGATGAAATAGCGGGCGTCTACCTTTTCGGCTCAAGCCTCGATTTAATGCGCCCCGACAGCGACATAGACATAGGAATTATTTTTTATGATTTCGTAGACGAAGAAAAAGCGGAGGATATTATTGAAACATTATACTTAAAGCTTTTAAATTTTGAAGGGCATCCCTTTGACATCCGTTCGGTGAACCACTCTAACACCATAATTGCCTTCAACATTTTAAGAAATGGATTGCCCGTATTGGTTAAGGATGAAGATGCTGTAACCGATTTGATAGAAAAAGTAAGCCTGAAATATAAAGAGGTATACCCACAATATAAAAGAGCTGTAGAAATGATACTGGAGGGATTAAAATGAGCCCGCTGGATTACTATCTTCTCAGGGCCTCTAC
Source organism: Thermovenabulum sp. (assembly GCF_049701175.1). Taxonomy (GTDB): domain Bacteria; phylum Bacillota; class Thermosediminibacteria; order Thermosediminibacterales; family Thermosediminibacteraceae; genus Thermovenabulum. Next base: position 39,511 of record NZ_JBNATW010000006.1, on the reverse strand, counting down.
CGGCGGTACAGAAGACGCAAGGTATGCGGGGTATACGCCAAATATTAGCCCGCAGCCGAGGGCAACAAAGGTTGAAACCTTTAGAGCATTAATGCTTACTACGGCGTAAAGCCCGTAAGTAGTAAAAATCTTCACTCCCCATATACCCGCGAGTATCCCCGCTACGGCGCCGAGCAGGCTCAAAATCACGCTTTCTAAGATAAACTGCAATAAAAGGTCCGATTTTTTTGCTCCGAGGGCCCGCTTTAAACCTATCTCGGAAATCCTTTCCGATACGGCAACGAGCATTATATTCATTATGCCGAGCCCGCCTACGAGAAGGGATACAGACGCAATCCCCGCAAGAAGAAGGGTCATTACCCTGTTTGCCTTATCCGCTTCTTCGATGAGGTTGTTCATATTAGTTATTGTTATTAATTCTTTACCAGCTATTATATCGCTGGTGGTATTTTTATTGTTTTCCGGCTTTTCTGTAGGAGTTGTAGGATTTTCAGCACTTTCGGGATTTGGTAGCTTCCCCTTTTCTCCCTGCCATTCTTTGTTTTGATTTTCCGGATTTATCTTAGGGGCTTTCAGGTCAATCCCGAGCTTTCTCCTGTAAATCCTCCCGAGCTGAGCTATGGCAAGGTCCGCACTTTTTGCGGAATCCGCCTTTATCCATATCTCGTCAACGGTCCTTTTCTCCGCTATTTTAAGAGCTGTTGTATAGGGGATTATTATGAGGTCATCCAGTCCCTCCTGACTATTGCCTTTTTTAGAAAGCACCCCTACCACCCTGTAGGTCTCGTTGTTTAAAGTAAAGGTAGCCCCTACCGGGGACCTTCCGTTTAGAAGGCTTTTCCCCAAGTTGTATCCCAAAACCGCTACCTTTGCCCTTTCTTTTACATGCCATTCGGTAAAAAAATGTCCCGTAATTACCTTATAATCCCTTACCTTATAATACTCGCTTCCCGCACCGAGTATGTCCACTTCGCCCCTCGCCCTTCTCCAGCGCATTATCGCCTTTGTCTTAATAATAGGCGTCGCATATTTAATACCGCTTACCCTTTCTTTAAGCTCAAAAGCTTCATCAGGGCTGAATTCCACCTTAGGGTCCTGAGCTTTTATCACTATAACATTTGAGCCGAGGCTTTCAAATTGCTTTAAGACTTCAAGGCGCGCCCCTTCGCCTATTCCCATAAGGCTTATTACAGATGCTACACCAATTGCAATCCCGAGCACCGTCAAAAAGGTTCTGAGGGGCTTTGCCGCAACCCCGTGCCACGCCATTTTTGCTGAGAAAAAAAGCTTAATAAAAAAGGCCCTGAGGCCGTTCTTTTTCATTATTTTCACCTCATTTGCCGCTTTCTTGATTTTGCTGATTGTTGCCACCGCTTTGATTGTTATTCTGCCCGGGAAGGAGTTTATCCGTCTTTATGTGCTGCGATGGAAGGACATCAAAGCTTGAACCCGTCACCACTTCATCGCCTTCTTTTAGTCCGCTTTTTATCTCGGCGTACCTGTCGTTCATGAGCCCGAGCTGCACGCTTACAACTTTTGTGGTACCATCGGGATTTAAAACTTCTACTTTCGGCTGTCCGTCTTCTTCAAATACCGCTTCTACTGGAACAAGGAGGACGTTTTTAGCGCTGCCCGCTTCTATGTACGCCTTTGCCTGCATACCCGGTCTAAGCTCAGGCGTGCCCTTTACTTTTATTTGCACCTCGAACCTTGAAATACCGCTTTGGTCCTTTCCCATGGGCGATATAAAGATTACCGAACCTTCAAAGGTTTTCCCCGGTAGTGCGTCCATAGTAACCTTAACGGGGGACCCCTGCTTCACGAGGAGTATATCTATATCGTCCACCTGACACCACATGGTCATGTCTTCGGGATTGAATATATTTCCGAGCCATTCACCCATCCCTACGGTCTTACCCACTGTTGCATTAAAATCCGCAACAACCCCGCTCACCGGTGCGCGTATTTCAAGCATTGAAAGCTGGTTTTGAAGCTTATACATCTTGCTTTCAAGTTCAGATATTTTTTTCAATTCTTCAAGAATGTAGTCCTTTACATCCGAGCCCGCAAGCTGTATGAGGGGGTCTCCTTTTTTCACCCTGCTTCTTTCCTTAACAAATACCTTTGTCACCCGAGCGGTAACGGTCGAAAACACCGATTCTTCTTCAGCGAAACCTTCCACCTTCGATGGGAACTTAAGCCACAAAACTTCTGGGCTTTCGGGATTTTTCACCCCTTCCTTTGCAAGTCCTATATAAGCAGTCAAATTGGGCTGTATTAATCCAGGGTTTTTACCCTCAATGGTCATGTAGTATACGTACTGATACATCTGGTCTCCTTCCGAGTAAGAAGTCCCTGTAGATTCCGGGACCGGCTCATCGTTTACCTCTACAACTTCACCTTCGAGCACACCGTCATAGACGTTAAACCTCAAAAAAGCCTTTTTGTAATCCTTAGCAATCTCGAATTCAGCAGGATTTAGCTTGGCAATTACCCTATATTTTGTATCGTTTACTATTTTTGCAACTATTTCCCCTTCCTTAATCTCGCTTCCTTCCTTTGCCGTAAGTCCGAATACCCTTCCGTCAATGGGGGCGGTTAGGGTAATCCCTTTGGAAGGATCCACCTCGTAAAGCTTATCCGGTGTAGTCCCGAGCTTATCCGCAAGGGCTTTTTTTGCAGTCTCAAGCTGTTTTTGAAGGTTTTCAAGCTCTGTTTGAATGTTGGGGGCCCTGAGCTTCACAAGGACCTGCCCCGCCTCAACGGTATCTCCTGCCTTTACCAAAACCTCATCTATGATATAGCTTACCATGCCCTGAGATTCGGGATTGTATGGCACCATGATACCTCCGCTGCTGTTGGGGTATAAAGGCCCCGAAGTCTCCACCCCCACGTTTATATCCCCTCTGATGACCTTCGCAGTAGAATATATTGGCCCCTCAGCTTCCTTTTTCGGCGGAGGAAGAAGGCTCTTGAATGCGTAAAACCCCCCGGCCACCACGAGTGCTGTAATAACTAAAAATGCGGTAATCTTTTTAAACATATTAAGCCCCCTTAAAATTTAAAATAATAAATCATTATTTTTGAGTTTGTTTTTTAATATTACATTTATTTTATAGCGATTTTGTTCAATTATAGGTTACGCTCTGGATTTTCCCATCAAGTATATGAACCACCCTTTTCCCATAGCGCGCCATCTTCTCGTCATGGGTTACCAAAATAATGGTCAAATTTTTTTCCTCGTTTAACCTGCAGAAAAGCTCCATAATGGAATTACCCGTTTTCGAATCAAGGGCTCCCGTAGGCTCATCTGCCAAAATCAATAAAGGTTCCTGAACAAGTGCCCTTGCTATTGCTACTCTCTGCTGTTCACCACCCGAAAGCTCTGTGGGCCTGTGCTTCATCCTGTCCTTTAGACCCACCGCTTCTAAAGCCATTTCAGCCCTTTCCCTTCTTTCTTTGCTCGATACTCCTCTATAAATTAGAGGAATTTCCACATTAAATAGTGCATTGTAATCGGGCAAAAGGTGAAAGGTCTGAAACACAAACCCTATGTAGTTATTCCTTATATCCGAAAGCTCGTCGTCGTTCAATCTTTCCACATTCTTCCCGTTTAATATGTACTCCCCTTCCGTAGGCTTATCGAGACAACCTATAATGTTTAAAAGCGTGGATTTCCCCGACCCCGAAGGGCCCATTATTGATAAAAACTCTCCCCCCTCCACCGATAAATCCACCCCATCAAGGGCTTTGACATTTAACTTACCGGATTTGTAGTATTTTTTTATATTTTTTAATTCTATCAGCATAAATTTACTCCTTTTACAGATTTTAAAAAGATTTTTATATTTTTAATTTTATCATATTTGCAATGTGGAAATTAGAGAAATTTTTAATGAAAAATAAAAAAGGCGGGGAATGTTTAAATAATCCCGCCTTTATTAATTCTATAACCTTCAGTAGTAAAGCTTTAACTTTGTTAAGAAGGCTCGATCAATTGCATTGGCCTCATATGAAATTCGTGTTCCTCTGGCCGGGATTTTGCCTCCGGCTTCCTTCAGATTCCACCTCGCGATGGACACCCTTGCCTTTAGCTAACGGTTGGTGCTATCAACCCCCGTAATGGACTTTCACCATCAAGGTCGCGTGCATTCCGCGCGCACATAACAAAAAGAGGGGAAATTATCCCCTCTTTTTTTCATTATTAGTATCCTATTGTAATAGCTTTTATGATTTCAGTATCTGCATCAATATAGTATTTTATCGATACTCCACTTGTATCAGCTGCTTCAACTTCGACTTTTAGATCTGATAGAGAAATCACTTCAGGATCTCCATCTGCATTCTTTTCAACTATTAATACATCAGATGCAACCTTTTTGTAAACATTGCCACTTAACTTTACTAACAATCTTGTTGTATCTACATCATAAACCGTTGTTGAAACTGTTGTTTCACCAGTATATACTGCTTCATTTGCTCCTTTTTCTCTATAAGTTATTAATTTATCAATCTTGCCAATAATATCTGTGCTAAATGTATAAGTCTTTTCTCCTGCCGATGTAATAATAACTGCCTCATATTTATCTGTTGATACTTTATAAGCGTCTTTTACAAATCCTACAAATTCATCTCCTGCTAAAGCGCTATATCCCCTTGTAATAACAATTGCTTTATATTCTGAATCTCCACTCGCTTTATATGCTATAACATCTAAATCAATGTTTTTCGCATTAACTATATCAGCCCAGTTCACTATTTCAACATCTTCTGGTTTAGCAATGTTATTAGTATAAACTGAATCAATTACACCTGTTCCTTCCATATTAAATACTTTAACTGAATTGCTTACGTAGTAAACTGCATCTCCTACTACCTTCATATAACCGTTACCAGCGTCGGTTATTGTATGTGTACAAACTGCATTGTACACAGTTACTGAATCTATTACTCCATCTGAATTCAGACTGAATTTGAAGAATTTAGTTAAATCACCCGTAGATGTTGGTAAGTATGAATCAACTGAAGATTTATAATTGTAAACAGCTATTGTTCCATCATCTTTTAATACCTTTACTTTATATTCACCTAATGAAGAAGTCTTATCTAATGCAAATCCATAGAATTCTGCTGTTGAAGAAGCTACATTTCCTTTTACAAATACTATTTTATTTTTAATACCTTTTAATGCCACCACATTTGTGTTGAATAAATCATCATTAAAAACATCATAAGTATCACCATTGTCTGTTGAGAATGTTACTCCATCAACGTAATATGTTGTTCCATTAACTTTTATATAATCATTTTGTTTGTATGCTGTTAATTTACCCTCGACTTTAAGATCAAAAGCTACTATCACTTTTTGACTTGTCGTATTAACAATATAAATGACATCGCCAGGCTTAATATCTGCCAATGTCGCTATTTTATTGTTCTTAACAATTGTAAAGGCTGATGGGTCTAATTTTGTTGTAGATGTTACTGAAGAATCACTTGTGTAAGTTCTTATATATTCTTTATCTTTAGTAGTATTTACTTCTTTTACTAACTTAGGCGATACAGTATTTCCATCAATAAGCTCTTCTGCGTTATCAATCTTACCATCGTTAATTATAAATTTATAATATTTATCTACCGAAACAGAAACTGTTGAGTTTTTCTCGTATTTTTTCCCAGCAAATGCCAATTCAATTTTGCCATCTGTTCCTATTGATTTTACTGTATCATAAACAACTTCCGAATCAACTGCAAAGAATATTATCTTACCATCTTTCTTCCATGCAGTTACCTTGGCACCTTCTAAGCCTTTGAAAGAAATGCCCTCTGCTACATCATAATCATTTGTCTCAATAGTTACTTTATTTTCATCTTCGTCATAACTATTTACTGTTCCTAGAACTTTTTTAACTGATAATTTATTTTCAAGTAGATTTTTATTAGTCTCTGTCCATGTTGGGTTAGCACCGAATGATGTTTGTTCCATTAAAGGAACTTCGAGTGCGTTGTTGATCATTTTTGCAACATCACCGCGGGTTGCGCCGAGGTTGCTTACTACGTTGACATCATCGGTTACGCCTTTTTCAGCTGCTACTGCGAGGTATCCGCCGGGATATCCACCGAGAGCAGTTGCTTTTGGCTCATAACCGAGGGCTCTCATAATCATTGTGATTGCTTCGGCATAGGTTACGTTTGCTTCGGGTTTGAATGTGCCATCGGGATAACCTTTGACTATTCCGAGGTCCGATGCTACCTGTATGTAGCCGGATGCCCAGTGTGTTGAAGTTACATCCTTAAATTTTGTCATTCCTTTTGCATATTGTGCTGCATTGCCGAGTCCAAGAGCATTTACAACGACTTTTGCAAATTCAGCTCTTGTTATTGTGTTTTCTGGTTTGAATGTTCCATCGGGATAGCCGTTGATAATGTTGAGTGCTGTTAACCTTGCAACAGCATCAGCAACGTTTTCATCTTTAACATCGCTGAAGGATGCTGCGAACCCTGTGCTCATAATGCTGAGTACGAATACCAGCACGAGCAGGGTTACAAGTGATTTTTTGAAACGCTTCATACCCAAATCCTCCTTATTTTTTTATAATTTTTATTTTATTTTATAAAATCTTTTATTTTCTTACTTATCCCCCCTCTCAAAGGATTGAGAAGATTGTATATTTTTCCTAAGCTTAACTTCTATTGGTATTATAGCATTGGGGTTTATTTTGCGTCAATAAGGCTGAGATAACTGTAAACGAAATGTAATATAGTGTAACATTGCTGAAAAATTAACCTAACAATTTTCGGTATAAATTATATTCTTCATTTTTAAGGAAATTCCTTCCTCGGAATATAAAATTTTTACTCACCGTCGAAGAATTCCTTTGCCCTTTCGGCAAGGGATTTTAAAGATTCCTTCACTTTTTGGTGGAATTCTTCGGCTTTTAATTCGGTCATTATTTCGATAACATCGTCTATGGTCTCAGCGCTGTAGATGTGGAATTTGCCTTCCTTTACTGCCTGCAGGACTTCGTCTTTGAGCATGAGGTTGTCGATGTTCTGTGAAGGTATTACCACCCCTTGAGTGCCGGTAAGGCCTTTTATTTTGCAGGCATGGTAAAAACCTTCTATTTTATGGGTGACCCCTCCTACGGGCTGGACGTTCCCGTGCTGGTCGAGGGACCCGGTAATAGCTATATCCTGCCTTACGGGTATGCCCGAAATGCTCGACAAAAGGGCGATTAGTTCGGCGCAGGTTGCGCTGTCTCCTTCCACACCTCCGTAGTTTTGCTCAAAGGTTATGCTTGCGGAGATGGCAAGAGGCATGTCTTTTGCATATTTTTCTCCTAAGTAGCCGGAAAGGATTAATACCGCTTTTTCGTGAATTTTGCCGGAAAGTTTCACTTCTCTTTCTATGTTCACCACACCGGCATCGCCGAGGTAGGTGGTAGCGGTAATCCTTGAAGGCTGACCAAAGGTGTAATCACCAATATCCAATACTGAAAGCCCGTTTACCTGACCTACCTTTTTCCCGGAAACATCTAAGATGATCTCTCCCTTTTCTATCATTTGTAAAAGTTTTTCTTCAACCCTGTTGGAGCGGTAGGCTTTTTCTTCTATGGCCTTTTGGACGTGGTGTTTTTTTACTGTTTTTTCCCCTTCAATCTCCGCCCATGCGCTTGCTTCATATAAAAGCTCCACTATTTCGTTGAACCTTGTAGAAAGCTTTCTTTTGTCTTCCGCAAGCCTTGAGCTGTAGTCGATAACCTTTGCAACGGCCTCTTTGTCAAAGTGCAAAAGCCCATCGTTTTTACAGATGTGGCATACAAAGGCGGCGTAATTTTTTAGGTTTTCCTTAGTTTTTTCCATCTCCACATCAAAGTCCACACGGATTTTGAAAAGTTTCCTGAAGTCCTCATCGTATTCATTTAATATATAGTAGTAAAGGGGTGATCCTATGAGTATAACCTTTACGTCAACGGGTATGGGCTGGGGTTTTAAGGTTACCGTAGGTATTACCCTGTACTGCTCTCCTATATTTTCTATACGGGCTTCCCCGTTTTTTAAGGTCCTCTTTAACGTGTCCCATGCAAAGGGGTCCTTAAAAAGGTCCTCAGCCTGAATGATGAGGTATCCACCTCTTGCCCTGTGTATTGCCCCGCTTTTTATCATGGTAAAGTCGGTCACAACGGTGCCGAAAGAGGCTTTTCCTTCAATTTTTCCAAATAGGTTATAGTAGGTGGGATTGGTCTCTATTACTACCGGTGCGCCTTCGGTGTTTCTGTTGTCCACAAAAAGGTTTACTTTATACCTTATAAAAAAATCCTCTTTTGGGGCACCTTGGGATAAAATCGCGGAAAAATCCAGTCCGTCCTCTCCTTTTTCCCTCGATGCCTGCCTTATTGCATTTAGGTTTTTAATCATGTCGTCCTTTACTTCTTTTAAGTAGTTTACAACCCCTTCGAATTCGGCGTACTTTGCGGTAATTTCCTCGAAAATGGGGTTTATTGCAGCAAGTGCGGTTTTTCTTTCCAATTTTAATAGTTCTTCCCTTGCTTCCCTGTCCACAAGCCTTACCCTTCTTAAAGCTTCATCTATTTTTGGCTGAAGGCCCCTTCCTTTTTCCTCTATTGCCTTTCTTTCTTCATCGGAAAGGGCGTCGAATTCCTCCTGGCTCATGGGCTTTCCTTCTTTTAGTGGAACGGTTATAAACCCCTGCGGGCTTCTTTGGATTATAAATCCTTCGGCTTTTGCCTGTTCTTCAAGTTTTTCAAAGATCTCGGCGGACTTTTTTTGGTATATATCTATTATTTCCTGCCTTTGCACCTCAAAGGCTTCATCGTCAAATACCTTGTTTATCTCCCTTTTAACCTCGTTTACAAGTTTTTCCATATCCTTTGTAAATTCGTAGCCCATTCCCGCCTTTAAAAAAAGGGCAATGGGTTTTTCGGGTTTTGAGAAGTTGTAGACGTAAAGTATATCATCGGGTGCGCTCTTTTCTTTTGCTACCTTTGAAACGGCAAGCCTTGCATAGGTGGTCTTTCCGGTGCCGGTGGGCCCGCTTACAAAGATGTTGTAGCCCTTTTTTTCTATTTTAAGGCCGAATTCCATCGCCCTTACGGCCCTTTGCTGCCCTATTATATCGGATATGGGTTCAAGTTCATCGGTGGTTTCAAATTCAAAAAGGGATGCATCGCAGGTATCGCAAAGTTCTTCGATGGAAAGTTTTTTTAGCATAAAAAACCCCCTTTTAATTAATTTTTTTTAAATTTTACGCTTTTCCTTAATAATTTTATGTTTTTGCTGATAATTTTGTTATTTGTTTTAATTCTATTACATTCTCTTTCCTGAGGCAAGACAGTTGAAAGAAAAGGCATAAAAAAACCGGAGCGAAACTCCGGTTTTTATCCTTCTATTCTTTTCTTCCTGTATTCGAGGGAGGCTTTTATGAATTCCCTGAAAAGGGGATGGGGCCTGTTGGGTCTTGATTTGAATTCAGGGTGAAATTGGGTCCCTATAAACCACGGGTGGTCTTTTAATTCGATTATTTCAACGAGCCTTCCGTCGGGGGAAATACCCGAGATGATAAGCCCGTTCTTTTCCAAAATTTCTTTGAAGTCGTTGTTAAATTCGTAGCGGTGCCTATGGCGCTCCTCTATGATAGCTTCCTTATACGCCTCATGAGTCTTAGTGCCTTCTTTTATCTTGCAGGGGTAATGCCCGAGGCGCATTGTACCGCCTTTTTTCTCGATGCCCTTTTGTTCGGGCATGAGGTCTATTACGGGGTAGGGCGTGTCCGGCCTAAACTCGGTGCTGTGGGCTCCTTTTAGGTTGCAAACGTTCCTTGCAAATTCTATTACGGAGCACTGCATGCCGAGGCAAATGCCGAAAAGAGGTATCTTGTTTTCCCTTGCATACTGTATGGCTCTTATCTTCCCTTCAATGCCCCTGTCCCCGAATCCGCCGGGAATTAGTATGCCGTTTATGCCTTCAAAGACTTCATTTAAGTTTACTCCCTCTTTTTCTAAGTCTTCCGAATGAATCCATTTTATAAAAACCCGGGTGTCGTTGGCTATACCGCCGTGGTTTAATGCCTCAACTATGCTGAGGTATGCATCATGAAGCTCTACGTATTTGCCTACAAGGGCGATGTTTACCCTGTTTAAAGGGTTCTTTATCTTTTTTACTATTTCCTCCCATTCTGTAAGGTCTGCTTTCATGCCGTCAAAGCCGAGCTTTTTGGCTACAACCTCGTCGAGCCCCTCTTTTTGGAGTATGAGCGGCACCTCGTATATGGTTTCCGCATCGTAGTTTTGGATAACCGCTTCGGGCTCTACGCTGCAAAAAAGGGCAATTTTCTCCTTCAGCTCCCGGGAAAGGGGCTTTTCCGCCCTGCACACGATAATATCAGGCTGTATACCTATGCTCCGGAGTTCCTTTACGCTGTGCTGGGTGGGTTTTGTTTTTAATTCCCCCGCTTTAGCAAGGTAAGGCACGAGGGTTACGTGGATGTAAAGGACATTGTCCCTCCCAATGTCAGCCCGAAGCTGCCTTATGGCTTCCAAAAAAGGCAGGCTCTCAATGTCGCCGACCGTTCCGCCTATCTCGGTGATCACCACATCAGGGTTTTCCGTGCGAGCAATCCTCAAAATCCTGTCCTTTATTTCATTGGTTATATGGGGAATAACCTGAACGGTGCCCCCTAAATAGTCTCCCCTTCTTTCCTTTAAAAGTACTGACCAGTAAATCTGGCCAGTAGTAACGTTGCTGTCCCTTGTAAGGTTTACGTCGATAAACCTTTCGTAATGCCCGAGGTCAAGATCGGTTTCCGCGCCGTCTTCGGTGACGAATACCTCGCCGTGCTGATAGGGGCTCATGGTGCCCGGATCCACGTTTATATACGGGTCAAACTTCTGCATGAAAACGGAAAGTCCCCTTGCCTTCAAAAGCCTTCCCAATGAGGCTGCGGTTATTCCTTTGCCAAGCGAGGAAACGACTCCACCGGTTATGAATATAAACTTGGTGTGCATTACAAGTCCCCCTTGAAGATTTTCCGTACATAAAAAAATCCATACACTCTATTTTAGATAAATAAAAGGGGGGTTGTCAATAATTAATAAAAAAAGCAGCGAAAATGCTGCTTTTTACTCGTATTTTAAAACTATTACCCTTTTTACGTCGCCCTTTAGGTCGTCTTGAGTGACCTCTAAGGTGTTGGAATCTAAAAATTCTCCTCCCCCGACTTTATCAAGGAATTTGTCTACAGGGTCTATGGGCATGCTAACTGCAGGGGTCTTAAAGTGCATGGGGATGGTAATCTTGGGTGAAAGCTGTTCCCTCACGGCAGCTGCTCCTTCAGCATCGAGGGTAAAGGTCCCTCCTACAGGGATTAAAAGCACATCTACCCTACCTATTTCCTCAACCTGAGCCTTTGAAAGAAGATGCCCTAAATCTCCCACGTGGCATACCCTCACTCCATCTATTTCGTAGACGAAGATTATGTTCTGTCCCCTTTTCGCCCCTTTTACCTCATCGTGGAAGGCGGAAATTCCTTTTATGCTAACACCACAGGTGATGTATTCTCCCGGAGCCTTTATAATAGTCGGGTCCCCGTGAACCGCCTCCACATAATTGTGGTCGTAGTGGTCGTGGCTTACCGTAACCACATCGGCTTCAACCTTAGGTATCTTATATCCTACACTTCCATCAAATGGGTCGGTGACTATCTTGGTGCCGACAACGGACTCCAGCATAAAGCAGGCATGACCGAACCATCTTATTTTCACAGTTAAAAACCTCCCTTTCTTTCCTCTTTACCGGTTAACCGCACAGGGGAACTGTCTAAAAGCCATATATTCTTATATATTCTTGAAAAAACTTAAAATTCCTCCTTGTATTTAACATTTTAACTTGAGTTCTCTATCTCCTTTTCCTCTTTTAACCTTTTTATTTTTTTGCTTTCATTGATTTTTCTCAATTTGTACTGAAGGGTCTGTCGGGGTATGCCAAGCATCCTTGCTGCTCTTGAAATATTACCGCTGGTTTTCTCTATAGCCTTTTTTATTAAATCCATTTCTACCCTTTCCAAAGCTTCCTGAAGATTCATGCTCTCCTGATATATTATATTCCCCTTTGCCGGTGAAAAATAACTTTTTATTTGAACGGGAAGATGCACAGGAAGTATGGTGTCCCCTTCCATTATAACAAGGGCACCTTCTATAGCGTGTTCCAATTCCCTAACATTGCCCGGCCAGGGGTATTCGTAAAATATATCCATAACCGCCTGCGATACTTTTATATCGGTTTCGGTATTTGGGTTATATTTTTTAATAAAATAATCCACAAGTATGGGTATGTCTTCCTTCCTTTCCCTTAAAGGAGGGATTTTTAAAGAAACCACATTTATTCGGTAAAAAAGGTCTTCACGAAGCTTCTTTTTTTCCACAGCCTCCACCGGGTCCTCGCTGCACGCCGTTATGACTCTCGTATCCACATACCTTACTTTTGTATCGCCTATCCTCCTCACCGTACCTTCCTGCAGCACCCTCAAAAGCTTTGCCTGAAGTTCAAGGGGCATTGAATTTATCTCATCCAAGAAAAGAGTGCCACCGTCTGCAAGTTCGAAAAGTCCTGGCCTGTCTTCAGCCCCTGTAAATCCTCCCTTTATGGTGCCGAAGAGTATACCTTCAAGAAGCGTGCCCGGCAGGGCGGCACAATTTTGGGGGATAAAGGGTTTATTTTTCCTCGGACTTTCATTGTGAATGGCCTGTACAAAGAGCTCCTTCCCCGTCCCCGTCTCTCCCCAGACTAAAACGGGGATGGAGCTTCTCGCAGCCTTTCGGGCCAGCGCCTTTAGCTCCTTTATTTCCCTGCTTTCGCCGATTATATCATCAAAGGTGAAAACCGCTCCCGTCTTCTTTTCTCCCGGTTTTTTCCTGCCGTAAAGAATTGCCTGAAGGTCGTTTATCCTCTCGGAGAGGTCTTTTACAGAGGTTATATCCTTGGATATTTCCATAGCACCTATTATTTTGCCGTCAACCTTTATGGGCAGTGTGGTGTTTATTGTGGTGATTCTCTTCCCTTTATAATTGGTGAAGGTCTGCTCCTTATCGTATATGGGCTCCCCCGTTCTTAAAACCTTCAGGAGGGTGCTCTCCTCTTCGTCTAAGGAGGGAAATATTTCTAAAATATGCCTCCCCACTACCTCTTCCCTGGTCAATCCCTCAATTTTGGCGACCGCATCGTTGTAGTATACCGTAATGCCCGCATCATCTACGATGTGTATGCCCTCTTCTACATGAGAAAGGAGAAGCTCTAACTGGGCTTTTATTATATCAATCTCCTTCAATCTATCAACCCCTTAATGAGGGTATTTTACATCCTTTCGGGTGCCGAAATGCCGAGTATCTTGAAGGCATTCTTCAAAACCCTTTTGGTTGAAAATATAAGTATAAGCCTTGCTTTAGTCAAATCCTTATCGTCTGTGAGCACCCTGCAGCTGTTGTAAAAAGAGTGGAAAAGCGATGCAAGCTCCAAGGTGAAATTTGCGATCCTATAGGGAGAAAGGTTTTCCGCTGCTATACGTATTTCTTCAGGAAACTCGGCAAGCTTTTTGATAAGCTCAATCTCGGGCTCTTCTTTCAAAAGTCCCACCAGCTGTTTTATTCTCGCTTCCGAGAAGTTTTCAACGTCAAATTCTATGCCCTGCTCCTTTGCAGTTCTTAATATGCTCGAAATCCTCGCATGGGCGTACTGCACGTAAAATACGGGATTTTCCTCCGACTGCTTTACAGCTAAATCAAGGTCAAAATCCAAATGGGTGTCCGCACTTCTCAAATTGAAGAAAAACCTTGCTGCATCCTTTCCAACTTCGTCTATCAGATCTGCTAAGGTTACAGCCCTGCCTGTCCTTTTGGACATGCGGGCAATTTCGCCGTTCCTGAAAAGCCTTACAAGTTGCATTATGATAATGGTAAGCTTTTCCGGGTCGTATCCGAGGGCGGCAAGCCCAGCTTTAACCCTTGGCACGTGCCCGTGGTGGTCGGCACCCCATATATCGATAACCCATTCAAAGCCCCTGTCAAACTTGTCCTTATGATAGGCAATGTCCGCTGCGAAATAGGTGGGGATACCGTTCTGGCGTATTAGCACCTCATCCTTGGGCACGCCGAATTTGGTGGCAGCAAACCACAAAGCTCCGTCCTTTTCATAGGTATATCCACGTTCTTGGAGCATTTTTATAGTATCCATCACCTTATTACTCTCGTGCAGGGAGCGCTCCGAAAACCAGATGTCAAAAACCACGCCGAAATTTTCTAAATCCTGTTTCATACGGCGGATGTTTTTTTCGAGGGCGTATTCCACAAAGACCCTTCTTCTTTCTTCGGGCTCTACATTCAAGTATTTATCCCCTTCTTTTTCAATGAACTCCTTCATGTGTTCTATAACATCTTCTCCGTGGTAGCCTCCTTCGGGGATCTGCGCATCGTAACCCAAAAGCTGCAGGTACCTCGCTTCCAAGGAAAGGGCAAAGTTTTCAATTTGATTCCCGGCATCGTTTATATAAAACTCCCTTGTGACATCGTATCCTACAGTTTTCAAAAGTTCGGCCAAAGCGTCGCCGAGGGCTGCACCGCGGGCATTGCCCATATGCATGGGGCCTGTAGGGTTTGCGCTCACGAATTCTACCTGAACCTTTTTGCCATTTCCTATATCCTGCTTGCCGTAATTTTCGCCCTCTTTTAGGATGTAGTATAAGGCTTCGTGGGCCCAATCCTTTTTTAAATAAAAGTTCAAAAACCCCGGTCCTGCCACTTCTATTTTTTCTATAGGGACGCTGCTATAAAAAGAAAGGGATTTTTCAATGTATTCTTTTATTACTCCTGCAATTTTGACGGGGCTCTGCTTGGCTTTTTTTGCCATTACCATTGCTATATTTGCCGCAAAATCCCCGTGAGCTTTTTCCTTGGGCACTTCAACGGCAAAGGGCGCTATTTCATCAAAATTTAAGACATTTTCCTTTTTTGCCTCATTCAGTGCCGATATTATGAGACTTTTTATATCCGCCTTTATCTTCTGCTTGATGTCCACACTATTTTTCCTCCAATCAAAAAAATACCTAAAATACATTAATATTATATATTTTTGCCCAATTTTATGCAACAAAACTATTTTTTTATCATACTTTTTTTAATTATATCATAATTCATTCTCGCCCTGTACACCAAAGCCTCCGCCCGAATTTTTGCAGTTTCCAGCTCTTCCTTCGTGGGCCTTCTTCCAAAGTGCTTTTTGAACTCCCTTGAAAATATCTCCAAGAATTTTTCCATTTTCTGGTTGCCTTTAATTCCCCACTCCTTGTAGTGCTCCTCTATATAGTCCACCACATCGGCAGTTATTTCCATTATTATCCTGAATCGCCTGTTTTTGTTGTAGACGCTTATACCGTAGCCCAAAACAGCTGCAATTACAGGTTCCATAACTGCTTCGCTGGTCAAAACATCCCCTACAACTTTTAACCAGGAGGTGTTCATAAAACTTTCCCCCTTAATATTGCCCATAGTTTTTTCATATTTTATAATATGACCCTGGGGTAATTTGTGTTAAAAATAAATCCAGCCTCAAATTAAAACCTTAAGGCTGGACTTTACCCTTTAATTTTTTTAATCGTATAAAGACAGCATAAGTTTAATAAGTGCTGCTTCCCTTGTATCTTTATCGCAGGAGATAGCTCCTACCTCAAGGGCTTTTCTTCCTACTTCGTAAAGGCTTAAATCAACGCCTTCATAGACTACCTGTGTTGTCACCGCCACTTTTATACCGGAATCGATAAGTTCTTTTATTGCAGGTATCAAATTCCTCGGCTCCCTGAAGGTAACCCCTCCAGCTCCAAAGCTTTCAATGAGGACTGCTTTATAGCCTTTCCCCTTTGCATAAAGAAGCATATCGGGTTCAAACCCGGGGTATAATTTAAAAAGCATTACCTTCGCATTAATTTTATCGTAAACAATGCATGGAGCTCCCTGAATCTCTCTTTTTGTATAACCTTCTTTTATGGCAATCTTTTGCCATATATTTTGTATCCTATCCCTTTCAGCTTTTAATACTTCCTTAGCAAAAGTTACTTTGCCGTCAACCACTTCCCCTGCAAAAGGGCTATTTACGCTGTAAAAGGCATCAAAGCTTTTGGACTTCAGTTTCTCTGCCCTGTCTCCAAATATAATTTTGCCGTCAAACACTACAAAAACCCCGGGTTCGCCGGCTACAGCTGTCAAAAAGGCATCCTTTAGGTTTTTTTTGCCGTCGCTCCATTCTTCTCCTATGGGAACCTGCGCTCCAGTAAGAATTACAGGCTTTTTAAGAAAGGTAAGTATGTAAGTTAAGGCGGAGGATGTATAGGCCATGGTATCTGTTCCGTGGGAGATAACTACACCGTCGCAATTTTTTAAGGCTTTTTCCACTTCTTTTGCTATGATAGTCCAGTCTTCAGGCTGCATATTGGAGCTATCGATGTTCATTATCATTCTTCCCTCAATTTCCGCTATTTCCGAAAGCTCAGGTAAAAGTTCGAGCATTTCCTTCTGCGTAAAGGCCGGCCTCAAACCTTCGGAAGTCTTAACACAGGCAATGGTACCACCGGTAGCTAAAAAGGCAATTTTTTTCTTCATAAAAACCGCTCCTTTTATAGCCTAACTTTTTCTATATGTTCTATCTTCTTATTTAAAAACCTTTCCCCTATTTCTTTAAATTTTTCTGGATTGTCGGTGACGTAGTATTTATGTTTTTCTTCGTAAGGCAAATCCCCTTGGTTCAAAAGTCCCATTGATTCGAGGGTTTCTCTTACTATCCTCGCGGTTTCCTTTGCACAGTCCACCAATTTTATTTCTTCACCGAGAACCCGAGCAATGGAAGGTTTTAGGAGGGGGTAATGGGTGCAGCCAAGCACGAGGGTATCTATTCCTTCCTTTTTTAAGGGCATAAGGTATTCAGCTATAGTAAGATATGTGGCCTCCTTGTCAAGCCACCCTTCTTCAATAAGAGGGACAAACAAGGGGCAGGCTTTTGACAAAATCATGATTTCACTGTCAATTTCTTTTATAGCACTCTCGTAAACCTTGCTTTTTACAGTCCTTTCGGTACCGATAACTCCAACTTTTTTAGAGGTTGTAGTCCTCACCGCAGCCCTTGCTCCCGGCTCTATTACCCCTATTACGGGAACGTTTGAATTGTTTTGCAGCTCTTTTAAGCATGTGGCGCTTACCGTGTTGCAGGCAATAACAACAAGCTTTACGTTCATTGACAAAAGAAATTTTAAGCCTTCAAAAGCGTAGCGGGTTATGGTCTCCGGTGATTTTGAACCGTAGGGCACCCTTGCGGTATCCCCCAAATACACAATGGCCTCATGGGGCAAGAGCTCCATGATTTCTTTTGATACGGTAAGTCCCCCAACTCCCGAGTCGAAAACTCCAATGGGTTTACTGCTCAAGAAAATCCCTCCTTCAACTTAAAGCAAAAAGTCCTTTTTCTGTTGCTGCAAAAAGGGTTTTACCCGAAAAGGCGACAGCCTTAATATTATGACCTTTTAAATACTCTTCCTTCAAAAAAACACCGCTTTCCGAGACTGCATAAACTAATAATCCGTTTTGGCTTCCGATAAACAATTTTTCGCCGTTTCCAAAAAACAGTTTATTGGGTTTTTCTTTTAGGGTAATTATCCCCTCAAAATCCCCTTTTTGCTTGTTTAAAATGAAAAGATTTCCCGCAGTCGTTACAATGTAAAGGATATTCCCCGCAAGGCAATTGGTTATAAAATCTCTTTCTGGTAATACTTTAATCCACAAAACTTGGCCGGTGAAGCTATCAAAGGCATACAATTTTTCTTCTCCCAGCGCAAAGGCAAAAGTTTCAAAGACAAAAAGGGGCTCTATTATATAATCGTAAATTTTTGTCTTCCATATAACCTCTCCCTTTAAATCCAAGCAGTAAACGTTTCTGTCATAGGAAGCAAAAAATAAATTTTCTCCATATAAAGCGGGAGGTGTGGAGTAGGCCCCATCGGTATTAAATTCCCATACTATGCCTTTACCGGGTTTATACCCTATTATACTTCCTTTTCCCTCCGCAAAAAAGATTTTACCTAAATAATAGACCGCACTACCGTAAACGGGATTTTTCAAATCTATTCTTTCAACCATCCTACCGCTGAAGGGCTCTAATAAAATTATGCCCTCATCAGGAATAATAATGTAATCAGAGTTAGCAGTTATAGGAAATCGAGGGTTTATTTCGTTATTATACCATAAAACTTCATCGTTTTTAGCATCAAGGCATATTACAAAATCATCTCCCGAAACAAATAAAAGTTTTTTATACACCGCCATGGAATTTATACCTTTAATGTTTTTTAAAAAAACCGTGTTCAATTGGTCGCGAATTTTAAAAGGGAAATATCCCGTATTGGAAAAATCGCCGTGAAAGGTGCGCCAAAAACCTATGCCGTATTTTTCGTAATTTTTCAGGGTTTCAATCGCTTTTTCGTTATCCTCTTCTTTCAGGTATTTTTTAAATCTCCTAAAAGCTCTGTCTGTATTAATTCCGTAAATACCGTCAATTCTATCGCTGTAAAACCCTAAATCCTTTAGTGCCTGCTGAAGATGCCTCACATCGGTGCCGCTCATAAAAGGCCTTGTTATTTTTAACTGCCTTTCTCCCAAGACAACTTCAGGAAGTCTCATGATAAGGCCCCTTTCAAAAAAATTATTAAAAAAAAGTCTTATATTTAGATTATTCTTCAAAAAGGAGAAAGGTTAAAATTTAACAAATCTTTGGGTAATATAAAAACCAGGGTGTAAAACCCTGGTTTTGTGCGCTCAAGGAAGCTTTAGCCCTCGGGGTGGAGTTTATTGTAATCTTCGATCATTGCACGTTCCGCTCTTTCGATCGCAAGCCTTACAAGGTTGCCGCAATCTCTGGAAGGAACAGCACCCCAACCCTCTTTCGCGACTATGTCGTATACCCCAAGTTCCTTTGCAAGCTCGTACTTGAGGGCTTCGGACATGACGCCGCGCCTTCTTCGGGACATAAAGCCCCCTCCTTTTAAATTTTTTGCGCACGTTTTTAGTATTTCTCATTTTTAATAATTTATTAATTGCCGGTATTCCATTTCCAGCGCTTCTTTGTTTGCAATGACTTTAATAAACATAGCTTCAGGGTCTTCAGTTCCTTGAAGGTGGCATCCTTCGGCCTGAAGGGATTTGGCATAGTCTATTATGTCCCTTGTTATCCTTTCGCCGGGGCAGATTATGGGGATTCCCGGCGGATAGGCCATAAGCATTTCGGTGGATATTTCCCCTTCGGCGTCTTCCAGCTTTACAGCTTTTTTCTCAGCATAGAAGGCGTATCTTGGTGATACCACCAGTTCGCCGCTTTCGGGCAGGGAAGCGGATATCTTTATAACATTTTTCCTCGCGTATTTTTTGGCAATCTCGGTCATCGCCTTGACAAATACCTCCATGCTTTCTTCGGAATCGCCAATGGCGCTTACAGCAAGCACGTTGTAAAGATCTGAAAGCTCAACCTGAATGCGGTATTCGTATTTTAAGATTTTTTCTACCTCAAATCCGGAAAGCCCAAGTTCCCTTATATTGACTGCAATCTTTGTGGGGTCGTATCTGAAGCACCCTTCAGTGCCTTCCTTGTCCCTTCCCATTACGTAAAGGCCTTCTACTTCGTTCAATCTCTTCCTTGCCTCTTCAGAAAGCCTTATTACCTTAGAGAGCAACTCCCTCCCGTGGAGTGCTATCTGTTTTCTTGCCACATCAAGGGAGGCCATCAGAGGATAAGAAGGGCTTGTGGTCTGGGTCAAGTTCATGGCTGCTTTGACGCGTCTGTCGTCAATCAACTTACTTTTAACAAGAAGTATAGAGCTTTGGGTCATTGACCCTACAAGCTTGTGGACGCTCGCTGCACTCATGTCCGCTCCAGCTTCCATCGCTGAAAGGGGAAGTTCTGGGTGAAACCCAAAATGAGCACCGTGAGCCTCATCCACTATGACGGGTTTCCCAAATGAATGGGCAATTTCCACAATTTCCTTTAAGTTGGACGCTACACCGTAGTAGGTGGGATTGATTACAAAGACCGCCTTTGCGTTGGGGTGTTCGACCAAAGCCCTGCGCACGCTTTCAGGTGTTATTCCCATGGCTATACCCATGTAATCATCAATTACTGGTTGTATATAAACTGGCCTTGCACCGCTTAGGATAAGCCCCCCGGTCACTGACCTGTGAGCGTTCCTCGGTATTATTATTTCGTCCCCTGGATTTGCCACAGCAAGAATCATTGCCTGTATTCCGGAAGTGGTCCCGTTCACGAGAAAGTGGGCATGATCAGCTCCAAAAGCATCGGCAGCAAGTTCTTCCGCTTCTTTAATCACTCCACGGGGGCTGCATATGTTGTCGAGATCTAAGAGTCCTGCGGTTACATCAATGGCCAGGATGTTCTCTCCTACAAAACTTCTAAATTCCGGTATTCCCCTTCCCCCTTTGTGCCCTGGGACGTGAAAGGATATGGTGCCGTCCTCCACATACTTTTTCAGGGCCGAAAAAAGAGGGGTTTCTTGCTGTTTTTCAATGTTCATCTCATGATTCACACTCCCTCTGGTTATTTAAACAAACATATTAAAGCATATATTTTTTTAAATTTCAATAAACAATTTCCAAACAAAATGTTAATTTTTTGTGAAATATGGGCGAAAAAAAGAATAAAAAGCTCTAAAAAGGAATATAGTAAAGCGTATAGCCTATAACCATTAATAGAGTAGATTAATCACCATTAATAATAAATAATAGACTTTTTTATGGCTAAGTATATAAAACTTAAATTTATTTTTTAAAGGCAAGCTTCGCCCCTTCTTTTAGGCGCTTTAAAGCCATTTCCAGCACTTCTTTGGATTTTAATTTAAAGGTGATCTCCATTTTTTTGCCTTCAGTCAAAATTTCATCTTTATCTAAAATGTCCTTTTTAGCTATATCCACAAAGCAAAGGGGTGGGAAAAGCACGCACCACCAGTTTTGGCCTTCTCCCTTACCTATGACTATCCTCAAAGCCTCGTAATTTCCAGCAGGGAAATACAAAAGCCCGTATTTTTTGGGAGGAAAGGGAAAAACACCGTAATACGCCTTTACATCGTAATCTTTTCCGTATTTTATTACTTCCTTTTCTGCAATACCTTCAATCTCTTTAAGATGGGTAATTATGTAATCTCTCCCTTCCTCCTGATTTTTTACATTTTTCAATGCAGGAGTAAGGTTTTCCAAAACTGCATCCCTTACCTTTAACTTCAATTCCTGATCTTCGTTGAGGTCGCTGTTTGCCACTACGTGAAGCCTAATTACACCTTTGTGCACGTATTCCTCATCGTTTTTAACCGCAAAACCAGCAAACACAATCGCCAAAAAGCTTGCCAAAAGTATTACAGCAAGGCAAAGGCAAACCCTTTTAATCCTTTTCATTTTATACCTCTCCCCTTATATTTTCCCTTCAAATAGAATTATTCCCCAAAAATAAAAGCCCTAATCATATTACAGGGCCGAGGTTTATAAATTTTACCTTTGGATTTACTATTATCTCTACATCAGGGAATATTTCCTCCCAATCCTTCTCATATTTTTCCCATATTTTTGGTTTTCTTTTATATAAATATTCCCCCACTCCAATGACATCCACTTTGTAATCCTTTTGGACTCTATTTAAACCCGCTTCTATCTGTTTTTTTATCTCTTTTGCAAAGCCTTCCTGAAGCTCTTTTAACCCCCTTTTGCCTATTTTATCGGAATGAATCTCCCGAAGTGAAGCAGCTACTTCTATGTCATACCTTATAACAGGTACTTCTTGGGCTTTCAAAAGTACCGGCGTTGATCTTGCACTTTTTATTTCACAAACAGCTAATTTAGTGCCATCAATATCAAAGGCGGTAATCGTTTGCATAGCTTTTCCCAGTAGTATGTTTATCCCCCTCACTTCTTCCGTATTTAAATAACCTATTAGCCTATAGTCCTTTATAACCGCCCCGCCGTTTGCATCAAGATCCTTTCCTGCTACTGTTATAACAGGCATTAAAGCATCACCTTTTAATGAATGTATTTGCTCCATAACCTCTGAAAAATCTCTATCAACATAATCACCAGGATTCTGTTTTGATTTAAAAAGGTATTCAATATAATAAGCGAGCAAAATCTCTTGGTCATTCTCTTTGCTTAATATTTTCTCTGCCCTATCCTTAGCAATTATCAAATAGCTCCTCCTGTTTGTCTGCGGATTTCTTTCTAAACTGTCTATTATTTCTTTTATTCCATCCCTTGCCAATTCCTCCCCTATGATAATATTCCTTGAGTGGTCAAAATTTATTCTCCTGCTCGTCCTGTGAGCTATTAAGCTTATAGCCTCTGTCAAAGACCGTGCCTCAGTTTTTATTACATAGATGTTTTTTCCCTGTCCGCCACCACCTCCTCCCCCTTCTCCGCCAACGAGCTTTCTAACGATGGGATAGGTAAAAGTAAAAAGGTACTTATCTTCTTTTTTGTCTATCCCCACATTTCCTATAAATATTCTCTTGTCTATATCCACCATATCCCAGCATCCCGATAAAAAAAATAAGAGGGTAATAATTATTGAAACCCTAATAAACTTTTTCATGACTCCTCACCCGTCTTTTTGAAAATACTAATTATATAAACCAAAAGCGGGATAATAAAGGCTGCAGGGTAAATAAGGTAATTTGCAAAACCAGCTATTATCTGGTTTTCAGTGAAATTTTTGGGCATATTTGTAATAAAGTAAAAAAGAGGGAAAAGAATACCTCCTATATACCTTTGCTCTTTAAGTCCTAATAAGGATTTTAATATTTGTATTGCAGCAAAATAATAGGCTACGACTGTTGTGAATATTTCTATAACCCATATGGAGATAGCTATTGCATCCATTCTCTCAAAAATCTCTCCAGGTGCTGTAATACCCTTTATCATCATGAATACAGGCCATTTGAAGAGTTTGGTTTCGTTTTTGCCGAGGACCATAAAAGTGACTAGAGTTATAAATACATAAAAGAAGGTAACAATTTCAGTGTAAATAATCACTATTTTCTTTGCCTTTTCTGGCCTTCTAAGATAAGGCCCAAGTACTAAAAGTAATTCAAAGCCTTCCAAACTGAAAAGGCTCTCAAAGGAGGCAGTAAAAATTTTATTCACAGGTGTTGAAAAAAAAGGCAGTATTTCATCAATTTTTGCTCTTGAAAGACAGGTGAAGATTATAAAAATAAATAAAAAAGTGGCAAAGGGAAAGAGTATCATAATAGCTCTTACGGTGGGTTCTATTCCTATCCTGCATGCATAAAAAACTAATAATAACATTGTGATAATGGTAAACTCCTTGGGTGTATTTTCCAGAAGATAAAGATTCGAAACCTCTGCAAAAGTTTGATTTACAACCGCTGCCATCACTATGAAGTACACTATGTAAAACATACCAACTACTATTGATGCAAATTTTCCCATAAGATCTTCGGTTATTTTTACTACATCTTTTTTTTGTCGTGAAACCACCGCTGCCACAATGATACTTCCTATCAAAGTGAATATTCCGCCTATGATAATAGAAATCCATCCGTCCTGCCCTGCTTTTTCATCCACCTGCCTTGGGAGGCTTAATATCCCCACACCTACGGCAACGCTAATTAAAAATACTATCGCTTGCCTCGTAGATATCTTTTCGTTATCCATCAACATCTTCATCACCGCTTGGAATCTTTGAAATCAGGTCTTTATTCAATGTGGTCTCATCAAGGGGATGGGTAAAGTCCGGCCTCTTGGTCATGTACCTTAAAGGGAATCTCACCATGAGGTCCTCCATTTTTTCGGGGTCTAAATTCACGAAGGGGTCCAAGTAATTAGCTCCGAAGCTTTTTAGTGTGCTGAGGTATAAGGTAAGCCATATATAGCCAATAGTTATCCCATAAAGTCCCGCTATGGATGAAAGTATAAGGAAAATAAAGGTTAAAAGTCTAAAACCTATCGCAACGCTGTAGCTTGGTATAGCAAAGGATGAAATGGCGTTCACCGCAATTATTATAACCATAATTGGGCTTACTATACCTGCCCTCACCGCTGCTTCTCCTATTATAAGGCCTCCTACTATACCGATGGTCTGACCAATGGGCCCGGGCAGCCTCACCCCCGCTTCCCTTAAAAGCTCCAAGGCA
The DNA here is from genome assembly GCF_049701175.1 of Thermovenabulum sp. GTDB lineage: Bacteria > Bacillota > Thermosediminibacteria > Thermosediminibacterales > Thermosediminibacteraceae > Thermovenabulum. The sequence continues at coordinate 15,264 of NZ_JBNATW010000006.1, read as the reverse complement.
ATCATCATGATTAAGGCTTCAATAGTGGCGGAAAAAGGTACACCTTCCCTTGTTGCCCCAATGGACAAAGCAAGGTCTGTGGGCAAAAGCCCGGGATGATAGGAAACGAAGGCTACGTAAAAGGCAGGAGCCGAAGTTGCGGTGAAAATAGCTATGAAACGCAAATACCTTATAAGTGCAGCTATTTGCCACCTCTCATAATAATCCTCAGCTGAATGAAAAAGGCTCCAGAAGGTAACAGGTGCTATAAGGGCATAAGGGGTATTGTCAGTAATTAAAACCACACACCCTTCCAAAAGGGCAGCAGTTGCCACATCAGGCCTTTCAGTCCTTCTGAACAGCGGAAAAGGAGAGACCCACGAATCCTCGATGTACTGCTCGAGATACCCTGCATCCAATATGCCTTCCACATCCACCTTATCAAGCCTTTTTAAAAATTCTTCTACAATCTTGGGATTTGCAATCCCCTGAATGAATAAAATAGCCACATCGGTCCTCGTATGCCTGCCCAGCCTAATTGTCTTTACTTTAAGATTCGGGTCTTTAATCCTCCTCCTTACCTGAGCTACATTTACTCTGAAGGTCTCCGTAAAACCGTCCTTAGGGCCGTGTATGACCGCTTCTGTAGAAGGCTCCTGAATACCCCTTTTTTCCCATCCCCGGGAGCTTATAATCAAAGTTTTTTCCGCTTTATCAATCAAAAGCACGGTATCTCCGCTTAATACTGCGAGCACCGCTTCGCCGAAATTGTCTGATTCCTTTAAATCCGCAACGGTTATAAGGCTTTCTTTTACCTGTTCCAAAAAATTCTCTGCTGTATGAAATATCGCTCTATTTCTTGCAAATATCATAAGAGCCTTTATCACATGCTCCTGAATCAGATTCTTATCTACAAGGCCATCTATCCATACCACCGCAAGTTTGTGCTTTTTCCCTGAAGCATCGACTACTTGAAATTCCCTTACTATAACATCATCACAGTCAATAAAATACTCCTCGTTTAAAATCTTTATATTTTCGTTAATATCCTTTTTTATTTTCCTTGATTTGTCAGGGGATATATCTTTTTCAAAGTATATTTCTGTCTTTTTTCCTTTGAAGAGGTTTTTAAAAAGCCCTTTCAATAAGTCCCCTCCTTTGCGGTTATATTTTTTATTTAAAAAACATAGAAAGCAACAGGTATATTGCGGGTATGCCAAAAACGTAGAAAAAACCTACAACCCTGCAGATTTTCTCATCTTTGGTATAGCCCTTTTTTTTCAAATAAGGGCGATCAATAAATAAAAGAAATAATCCCGATAAAATAAAGACAATAATATGAGTTATAGACAAAAAATCTTTTACTTCCATACTTTTTCCCCTTTTTAGCTTTTTTATAGTTTTTTGCCTGTAAAGGTTTTTTATGCAAACAAAATAAAAAAGAGGCCTTAAAAGAGGCCTCTAATAACTTAAACTCCTTTTTACAAAATCTTTTTTAATGTCATCCTTTAAATATTTTACAAGTCTTGTTAAAAGGGCTGCCGATTCGGCTTTGGTAAGAGGGTCGTAGGGCCTGAAGCACCCTGCCCTGTCGCCTTTAACGATTCCTATGTCTCTTGCTATAAAAACCGCTTTTTTTGCCCAAAGGGGTATATTTCCATCATCTGCAAATCCCGTGCTTGATGGATATTCGCTGATTGCATCCATAAGCCCAAGTGCCCTAACTATGGATGTCACTGCTTCCGCCCTTGTAAGCGTCTTATCAGGTGAAAAGAGCTTATACGCTGTTCCCTCCATAACCCCGAATTCGTAAAGGCTTTCTATATATTCAAAACCGCTGTCCTTTTCACTAACATCATCAAATATAGAGTTATTGGAACCTTCATTGGAATTTTTTAAAAGCCCTCTCCCACTGGTTTCTTTTATTTTTGCTATCCTCGCTGAAGAATCTATGAGTTTACCCAAAGCTTTAGCAAAACTTCCCCTTCTATCAAAACTGTCCGGATAAAAATAATTCCCCTTCTGTTCAATTATTCCCAAGGATATTAGTTTTTCCGCATCTTCCCTCGCCCAGTGGTTGTTTAAATCATATACCTTTACGATTTCTGTGCGTTTACTTTTTGGGGTTGTTTCCAAGAGTTTTTCTATCGTCCCCGTATTTCTCCCTGCGGAGTCTGGAACACCATCTTTTATTCTTGGAAGGTCGTAGTAGTACTTTATTTTTGCACTTTCCTTTTGCTCCTCCAAATATCCTCCTTCAAAGCTTATGAGTTTGGGGTCGTTTTTTATATAAGTTAAATCCCGCACAACTTCCCAGTAGATCTCCGAATCGATTTTTGCATCCCATAAAAAGGCAGGAATATTAAGTTTTTGGTTTTCCTTCCTTTTATAATTTATTATATAACTCCCCTTTCTTATTTCTACCGACCCGAAAGCATTGGAATACCCCACACCCTTTGCGGAAAACTCTATTACCACTTCACCCTCATCCCTGTTTATTGAGTAAACCTTCCTCCCCCCAAAATTAAGAGAAGAATAGTCCACCGCCGGTGCTATATCCGTAACCTGCGAAGAAGAGAAAGAGTAGGAAATTAAACTGAACCTGTCCTGCGTTTTGCCGCGCTTTACAGTGATATTCTCGCTGAAACGGCTTATCTCGGCATCCTCTATTACCTGCTTCTTTTCCTTTATTTCCCTAATCGTTACATCAAAGGTAAGGCTCCTTGTTAGTAAAATGGTTTTATCCTCGTTGTATAGATTATAGCTTATCCTGTCCTGCCTTTTGCCATCCTTTACCCTGCCCTCGGAAACGGTCACCTTACCCTTCAGCAAAACCGGCTCACCCGTAATAAAAAGGGGCTCAATATATTCTACTTCGTTTTTTATGCCCCCTTCATAGCCTGGAAGGGCAAAGGAAATTTTAGGGAAAATAAAAATTAAACTCACTAATAATATTTTACATACTGCGGTTTTTATTTTAAAAAATCCCGATTTTTTCATCTAAATATCCCTTCCAATTTTTTTATAACTAAAATTTAAAGATAATTAAACCTTTGTTGTTGTCCCTTATAAAATAGACCCTATCGCCTTGATTTAGGTAGTAGGAGTCGTACAGGCTCTCATCCTTTACTATCAATGCTCCCCTAACATCCAAGTCCAGAGAAGAAGCATCATAGTTCCACTTCATATTAAAGGGGCTAAAATCCATCATCCTTTCGATGCTTACCGTCTCTCCGGGTTTTGATATAGAGGAAATCCTGCCTATGCTTACCACATCATCCTTTAGCTCATCGGTTATTACAATGCCAACTGTGGAATCTTTCTTTTTCAGAACATATGCCCATCTGTAGTAGTAGTTTTTGTAAAAGCGGTCCTTTACAAAGTCCTCTTTAGTCAAAACCTTAGGAGAAGTATTTGTAAAATCAATAGCCAAAAGGGAATCCCCTAAGTTGTGGTAAGTCAAAGATGAATCTTCACCACTCCAAGCGTTTTTCTCAAACTCTCTTTGGTATTTTATTCCTATTTTATCCTCGCCTATTTCGTAAATTTTACCCTTTATTATTTTAAAATCCTTTCCGTAAAAAACAGGTTGATAAACAATGGGAATTCTTACCGTTTCGCCCTCTTTATTAAAAACCGCAAAGGCTTCCCTTCCTTCTTCAAGCACCTCTGGAAAAACTTCTCCGTCCTTATAGGAAGCTATGGTATAATCGTCAAATATGCCTTGAGAATTCCTAAAGGATAGGATATTTAACGACCATTTTGGGGTAAAAAAGCCGTTTTCTAAGTACTCATCGCCGCTTTTTACCACCACTTTTAAGGCTTTGAAACTACCCTCATCACCTTCCACCGCCGCGTACACTTCCCTGCCGTAAAGGTTTACAATATTATCCTTTGGAATCTCTTCGCCTTTTTCGTAAACCTTTGTGTCATCATCAATCTTAATTTTTAAAAGATTGCTTTTAGGGTAAAACCTCCCAAAGTAAAATTCTTTCACATCCTGTAGCACAATACCATTGGTAAAATCGGATTTTGCTATTTTACCTTTAAATATGGCCTTTATTCTTCCTTTGTTAATTACATCAACGCTAAGTGCTTTTTTGTTCTGCCCCGTTAAAACCACCCTTGCTTCAAATTCGTCCCCTGGGCTGAGGCCGTCCAATCCTATATATTGCCCGGATTTTTTTATCACGGTGTCTGGGTAGATGTAAAATTCTTCATAGGTTTTCTCTTCATCTTCAAAGGAAACAGCACTTACCTTTAAAACCTCGCCGTTATCGTTTAGGGAAAGAACCGTACCCTTAATAATACTTTCTTTTAGCTCTTGCCCTCGGTTTTTTATTATAAAGACACCATAAGCCTTTTCTCCAAAAGCGGTGATTTTAGCCTCAAGGCCGGGTTGAATTTCATCCTCGTTTACCTTATCACTACCGTAATACACTTGTGCCCCATTTACCAAATAGTAATTTTTAATGTTCCCATCGCCGTTTTTGAATTTTATAATCCTTTCCTCAGGAATGTAGCCTTCTATGCTCCCTGTAATTGTCCTTTCACCGGAGCCGAGAACCTCGGCAAACAAAACGCTATTATCTTTAACGAAAAGTTTTACATGATCATTTGTTTTTAAAGATTTTGAAAGGTAAAGATTTTTAGCTTTTAAGACTGGAAAATCCCCTTTGCCTTTTTGAACATTAATTTTTATATTCTCACCGGTATCAAGCCTCAGGTATATGTAATTATTATCAGACCCTGTAACCTTCCCCTCCTTTAAATCGTAAGGGGAAGAGGGGCCATTGATAAACCTGTCCAGAAAGGCGGCAAATTCCGCCCTCGTCATACCCTTTTTAGGATAAATCCTTCCCTTTATTCCAAAAACATAGCCCTTTTCATAAAGTGAGGCTATATATCCTGCCTTTTGGTAGTCTATTTCCCGTGCGTCCTCGAAAACTGAAAGGGGTTCACTATAATTTTGTTCTTCGGGAAATTTTAAAGCCTTTGCAGCATAGGTAAAGACCTCCTCCCTTGATGAAGGTCTTGTAAAATCCGTTGAGCTTAATTCTTCATCGCTTATAATCCCCAATTCTTTTGCTTTTAAAATATTATCCTTTGCCCAGTTTGAAGCTTTTACCTCTGAAGTTGTGTTAGAAGTAAAACTTTGTTTACTTGATTTTTTATCATAAAAAAGCCTTGTTAAAACCGAAAGGGCCTCCTCTCTTGTAATAGTCCTTTCGGGGTAAAACCTATTCCCGCCTCCCGTCATTAAAAGAAGAGCATACATCTTTTTTATCGGGACTTCAGCCCAGTGGTTTTTTACATCCTGAAAATCGGAAATTTTTTGGAATACCCCTGCATAGGAGACAGCAGAATATTCGTTTTCGGAAGCGTATACGAGCGTGGAAGGAAGGAGGGGGGTTATTGAAAATAGATCAACTATTGATACTAATATTAATAAAATCGTCAAAATACTTCTTTTGATTTTGGTGCTGATGTTATTTTTAGTAGAGTGATAATCTTTAGCGGAGAGACATTTTATATCTTTAAAAACCATTTTATTCTTTCTCCCCTTTCCTCCCACTTTTTTAACTCTTTACCTTTATTTTCCCACAACAGTGAAATACCCTCTGTTGGTGATTAGGCCTCCCGTTGTAAAGTAGTAGCCCTCCACCTGAGAAACCTTTGACCACGCTCTACTTTTATCATCGTAGCGCATTAACTCCGCACTTTTCAGCCCTTTTTGATAAAAGGTGTTGTAGTCGTAATCTATATAAAGGTAGGCGTTTATATAATCGGGCTTTAAGTAGTACTTCGTCACTTTGTATTCAAAATCTAAATTTATTACATCCGAAAGCATGACAGCGCCTTTTGGCAGATTCTTAACCGCAGCATCCCTTTCCTTACCTTCGGGCCTTGTAATTTTTACCAAAAGGCTTGTGTCCTCCTTTTCCTTTTCACTTAAATTAGCAAGTTTATAAGAATATATAGAATTTGAATTCAGCCTAATAGCTACTTCGTCAAAAACAAGGGTTACCGAACCTACCTTTGAAAGAACATTTACGGGCAAAATGGCATTGCAGGATTTGTAGTTTAACGCCCCATTGGATTTTACAACAACTTTATAGTCTTTATCCTTTAAGTATTTTTCAGTCTTTACAAAGACCGTTACTTCAGCCCTGCCCTTATCTTCCGAAAAATCATAGGGTAACTCGAGCAGATTTTCCAGTTCCCCTTTTAACGTGTAGGCGTAATCGGCATAGGAAAAATCCGATACCCCAAGTTCGTTTGCAGCCCTTACCTTGAAGTAGTATTTGGTATCCGGTGAAAGCCCTGTGACGAAAAATACCGTATCCGCAGTTTTGCCGATGTATTTGTATTGGGAATTTGAACTCTCAGCACCGTAGATTTCGTAATAATTTGCGTTTAACGAAGGGTCCCATGAAAGTTTTACCGTAGATTTATCGTAACCTACTGCAATAAAGTTCATCGGTGTTTCAGGTTTTGTCCTCGGAGGTTTGTAGTAGAATCCGTCTTTTAGTGTTGCCTCCGCACCATCGGGGTTTATGACCTTCACATCCTTATATCCTGCTGTATGGGGCGGGGTCTTCGCTGTGATTTTGGTATCGCTTGCTACATTTACATTTAGAGCGGTTTTTTCTCCTATAAGCACCACAAGCCCCGATTTGAAGTTTTTACCTGTAATGGTAATCTCCGTTCCTCCCTCAACAGGCCCTTCATTGGGTTCGATTTTTTCAATCTTGGGAAAATCCACATAGGAAAAGCCCTCTTCCAAAATATCAATTCCCGTATCGGGGTTTATGACTATTACATCCTTTACACCTAAATCTCCCGGTGGAAGTATAATCCTTATATGGTTGGGCTCTACAAGAGTGACCTGTGCCTCGTTTTCGCCAATATATACCTTGGCATTGCTCAAAAAGTTTTCACCGTATATATTTACTTCAATTCCCCCGTAAGAGGGGCCCTTGTTGGGATCAATCCCTGTAATTTTAGGGTATTTGGAAGGAACCTTATATTCAAAACCGTCCTTTAAAGCACCGGAAAGCCCGTTGCCGTTTAATACAACAACATCCTTTTTACCCGGCGTATTGGGTGGAGTGTAACCCTTTATGGTGTTGGGGTCAACTGCAGAAGCGTTTTTCGCAAGCTCCCCTCCGAAGTAGACACTGACCGGGTTTACGAAGCCCTTACCCTTTATTACAAAGGGAGTCCCTCCTGATACCGCACCCTCGCTGGGGTTTATGAATTCAAGAGTTATTTCCCCAGAAATATTAAGGTATTCATATCCCTTTGAAAGGAGAGCAAGCCCTCCATCGGGGTTTAAGACCCTTACATCCACTTTGCCTGTATCACCCGTCGGCACCTCTACAGTTATCTTAACCCCAGATACAAAGCCTTCATCGGTGGAAAGCCTGCCCTGGTCGTCTTCAATTTTTTCTACCTTAGCTTCCTTAGTGCCTATAAACACCTTGGCATCCTTCCTAAAATCCACGCCTTCTATGGTAATAAGGTTTCCTCCCGTTTTGGGGCCTTTGCTTGGATTAATCTCCAGTATTTTGGGCCTTGATTCGGGAACAACGAAGTAGAAATTTTCTTGGTATAAAGCAAGGCCTCCATCGGGATTTACCAAAATAACCTCAACCGGATATTTCCCGTTTATTAAAACATCGGCACTTCCCGTCTTATATGCAGGGGTTACGCATGTGGCAAGCTCTCCCGTTTCGTCCACCGCAACCTCCTGCGCTTCTACACCGCCAAAGTATATCTTTGCCCCCGGGACAAAGTTTTTGCCAAATACCCTGACAAGGGCACCGCCGAATACGGTGCTCTGAGTGGGGGTAACATTTGTAATAACCGGCAGTGTAGCAGGAGGAACGTATTCAAAGCCATCCTTTAATGTGAACATCCCACCGTCCTGGTTTACAACGGTTACCGCCTTTTTGCCGTATGTATCGGCTACAGGTGTCTTTATCCTGAGCTCAGTGGGACTTATCAGGTTTACTTTGTCATTTGGAATTTCCTTGCCGTCTATCAGGACTATTATACCTTCCCTGAAGTCACTTCCGTAAATTGTAACCGGAGTGCCTCCTTCAGAGCTTCCCTTGTTGGGGACTACCGAAGTTATCTTGGGTGAGCTTCGAGGCACGGTATAGGTAAAGCCCTTTTCCTTTTTGGCAAAGCCGCCGTCGCTTAAATTTATCACCTGCACATCAACGGTACCTTCCTTACCCGGCGGTGTTTTTGCTATCAAGGTCGTAGAGTTTCTATATACTACACTTGGTGAGAAGCTATCTCCAAAAACCACAGCGGCATCCTTTGCAAAATCCTTGCCGGTTATGGTTACCTCGGTACCGCCGTCGACGGGTCCTTTATTGGGTGTAATATAGTAAATTTCGGGCTTTGTATAGGTGTCCTTATAAAGGTATGCCCCTTCCTTTTTGGCCCTTCCAAAAGTCCCTTCCGCATCAGGGTTTATAATTTCAATGTCCACAAAGCCCTTATATCCTCCCGGTGAAGGCGGGGTAAAGGCTTTTATAAGGCTTTCGCTTATCACCTGTATGTTTTGAAGGTCTATATAATTTTGCCCCTCATAGACAAAACCGCCCACAAACCTTGCACTAAGTCCCGGCATAAAGTTTTTGCCCTTGATTTCTAAGTACATTCCCCCTTCAACGGGCCCTTTTGAAGGGGTAACAGAGTCTATTACGGGTGTGCTTATATACTTAAAGCAGCTTAAAAGTGTATATGTGCCCCCATCGCTGTTTATAATCGTTATGCTCCTCCATCCTGGCGTTCCGGGAGGAGTGATTACCTCTATTTCGGTAGTGCTCTTCACATTTACCTGCTGTGCTTGATTTTCACCTATGAAAACCTTTGTGTTGGGGCCTGCCATAAAGTCCTGACCGTAAATTTTAATGAGGTCGCCCCCCGTTGATTTTCCGATATTGGGTTCAACTTTATCAATAATGGGTTTTGTCTGCTCCACATAATAGAGGAAAGCTTTTTGTAAGCTTGCGCTTCCGAAGCTGTTGTATACAACCACATCCTTTAGACCCGGCGTATTTGGCGGTACTGTCAACGAAATCTTCGTCGGGCTTTCAACAACTACATTCAGCGCTGCTTCTCCGCCTATGGTCACCTGAGTGCCCTCTATGAAATTTGCGCCGAAGACTATTGCATTAACTCCTCCAAGGACACTTGCGCTGTTCGGGGTAATACCCGTCACTATTATGTTGTTGCCTTTATATATGAATCCTCCGTAAGCTACCGCTTCCCCGCCGTCGGGATTTACCACCTTTACATCAACCGCTCCTACCTGCGTGCTCGAAGGGGTTATCGCCTGAATGAGCCCTGAACTTACGACCTCAACAATATTGGCTTTGTTCTTGCCGAAATATACCTCCAACCTCTTTCCGCCCGATTCGGCAATAAACTCTTCGCCGTATATCCTTACAATGGTTCCTCCGCCTACCGGGCCCACCGCAGGCTCTTCCTGCCCCGTTCTCGGGTTGTAGGCTACTACTTTTGTAATCTTGGGCTGACTTTTCGGGAGTTCATAGGTAAAGCCTCCCTTTAAAACCGCGGAGCTTTCTATTTCCAATTCCTCTTCAGGATTTTTGGATTCATCCACCTTTACCACCTTTACGATAACATCCTGGGCCCCCAAGGAGCCACCCGGGGTTTGCGCGGTAATGGTTATGAGGTCGTCCTTCACATCTACGTTGTATGCTTCATTGCCGCCTATGGTGAGTTTAGTCTTTCGGTAAATTGTGCCTTCTACCAATTCTCTTTTTACAAAATTTGCACCTTTTACGGTTACCGAGGTGCCGCCGAGCACCGAGCCTTTATTGGGCGTTATGCTGGTAATGGATAATGCCTTTTCGGGTATTTTGTAAGTAAAGGGCTTCGGCGAAAGAGCATATTTCCCATCGGAGTTTATCACTTTGACCTCTTTTTCCCCTGCGGTACCGGGCGGTGTAACAGCCTTCAGCGTGGTTTTATAAACAACGCCGCCTTCTAACATTTCCTCTTTTACTTCTATTGAAGTAACCGTAGCTTCATTCCCTCCGATGTAAAGCTTGGCACCGCTTCTTATGTCATAGCCCACAACGGTTATTTCGGTACCTCCGGTCGTCGGTCCGCTTAAAGGGCTTATGCTTTCTATTTGCGGATTGCTCGGAGGCAAAACATAAGTAAAACCGTCCTTTTTTATGTCAATGCCGTAGTCGGTAAGGTTTATCACCGTGACATTTTTTGCGCCTTCCTGATTCCTTGGGGTTTTCACCACTATCTTAGTTGATGAAGCACTTTGAATCTGTGCTTCAGCCCCTCCGAAGAATACCTTAATATCCTCAGCCTTACCTGCAAAGTTGGTGCCGGAAATCTCTACTATGTCTCCCCCTTCCGTGGTGCCCGTTGAAGGGGTGATGCCGGTTATTGTAGGAGATATAACGTATTTGAAGGGCACAGTCACCTTTGAACCGTCAGGATTTTGCACAACAACATCTTTTACCCCTACATCTCCAAGAGGGGTTTCAAAGGTTATTATGTGCCTTTCAGGCGATTCTTTGGTTACCTTTACGTTTAAAGCCGCTTTTCCTCCTACGGTAACCGTAGCATTGCTTGAAAAGTCCTTGCCTTCTATCCTGACATTGTTGCCTCCTTTTGTGGTCCCAACATTAACCTTTATATTCATAAGGGACTCAATATCCGCGTTAATAGGTGCATATACGTACTGCCCCACATCCTTATCGTAGACAACAGAGGTCACCTCAGGATTGCTCTTCACATACTCAAACTTCTGAGAGGAAACCGCCGTGCCCTGATCGGGGTTTACCACCTTTACATCCACAAGCCCCGGTGATGGACTTTCGGGAATAGTTGCTTTAATGCTCTTTTTATCAGTTGAAACAACAACATTTTTTGCCTCATAGCTTCCGAAGTAAACCTTTGCCCCATCCATGAAGTCGTAACCGGTAATAGTTACATCTTCCTGCTTTGTGGTTGTAGAGGATGTGGGGAAAATATCCGTTATCACAGGCTTACTCCTCGTATATGTAAAAGAGGAAGTAGCGGTTCCTCCATCCTTATTCACAACCTTCAATGTTATAGTGCCTTCTACACTGCTTTGGGGTGTTAAAGCAGCTATATAATCTCCTTCAGACGTTTTAGTCAGACGGACTTCCAAAGCAGTCTTTGAACCGAAATACACCTTTACCTCATCGGGATAACCGTCATCCCCAAAACCCTTACCCTTTATATAAATCCACTCATTGCCGAGCACGCTGCCTTCTGCAGGTCCGGTAAAATCCATGGTATTTGATACTTTATCAATAACAGGAGTAGTCCTTGTGTATTCAAAAGCATTATCCTTTGTATAACTTCCGCCATCCGGATTTGTAACTGTAACAGATACCAGCCCTGAAGCTGTACTTTCTGGCAGTGTAGCAGTAATTAAGGTAGAACTCTGAACAACCACATTTTTTGCAGCATTTGACCCAAACTTTACCGTTGCTCCGTTCATAAATCCTGAACCGGTAATGCTTATCTGTGTCCCCCCTAAGACACTTCCTTTATTGGGGTTAACAGCACTTATTTCAGGTTTTGATATATATGTAAATCCGTTTTCCTTTATAGCACTCACGCCGTCAACGGTTACAATCACATGCTGTGGCCCGAGGGTTGAAAGGGGTGGGGTCTTTGCTATAATTGTGGTCTCGTTTATCACCTGCACGTCGGTTGCAGAAACACCGCCTACAGTAACGGTTGTTATAGGGGTTTGAGTGCCCGGATAATAGCCCGCAACAAAGTTTGTACCCTTTATGGTTATCTCCGTTGCGGTATTAATGGGGCCTTTTGCTGGGGTTATGCTGGTTACGGTCGGGGTGCTTTTCTGGTAGTAAAACTTTTTGCTGTCTTCCGCCGGGTAATAAATAGCAGTTCCGCCATCAGGATTTTCCACCCGGATATCCTTGTAACCGATAAACATGGCAGGAACAACAGCCTTTATTACCGTTGAGCTGACATAGGTTATCTTTGATGCCACATAGCCACCTATTTGAACAATTAGCTTTCTTTGGGAATCTATATCCTTCATAAACTCCTTGCCGGTGATGGTTATTTCCGTCCCTGCGGTGCCGGTCAATGGGGAAACAGAGTCTATCTGGGGCTTGCTTTGGAGGTATTCAAATCCTCCGCCGCTTGCAGGGTCGGATATTGCAATTTCCGTATCCGAGTTTTTTACGGTAACGCTTACCTTCCCTAACTGGGGATAAGACGGAGTTTCGACTGTTATCAAAGTGCCTTCTGTGTTTACAGAAATGACCTTAGCCTCGGCACTTCCGAAAAGCACTTTAATATTATTTGCCGATGTAAAATTTTCCCCATAAATATTAACAGTCTCCCCACCTGCAGCACTTCCTGAGCTTGGGGATATGCTTTTGATAACCGGTACTGCTGCAAATATCGTTTTTACAGTAAAGCAAGTAAATATAATTGAAAAAAGGAGTATTACGCTTAAAAATTTATACAAAAGCTTCTTTGCAAATTTAAATACCATTTCTTTCAACCCCCGTGCATATCCTTCTTATTGCGATATTATGGTTTTATTCGACAAAAATCCAGTAAAAACCTTTTTTTAAAAAAATTATCCAAATTATCCACAGAGTTATCCACAGGTGTTGATAATTTACATCCCTTGTCCCTAAGAATTGGTGCAGACTAAAGGGGGTTTTCCCCATTGTGTATAATTTATCCACATACTTTCCACACCTGTTAATAAATTTTTTGTAAAATTTATCGACAATTTTTTTATAAAGTTAAACAACATTTTATAAAATCTTTGTCAAAAATATAAATAAAAAGCTGCGATTTTTGGAATTTCGCAGCTTAACAAGCTTTTTACATTATTTTTTTTGTATTTTATATTAAAACCGCTCCCCTTGAAGCAGAGGTTACCAACCTGCTGTAGCGAGCCAAGTAACCTTCCTTTGCCTTAGGAGGCGGGCAGACCCAAGACTTTTTCCTTTCTTCAATTTCTTCATCGGTCAACAAAACATCCAACCTTCTTCCTTTTATATCAATCCTAATTATATCGCCGTCTTTAATCAGGGCGATGGGGCCTCCTTCCATAGCTTCGGGGGAAACATGACCTATGGATGCTCCCCGAGTAGCGCCGGAAAATCTTCCATCGGTGATGAGAGCCACATCCTTATCAAGCCCCATTCCAGCAATAGCCGAGGTGGGGGAAAGCATCTCCCGCATACCCGGGCCCCCCTTAGGGCCTTCGTATCTTATAACAACTACATCGCCTTTTTTAATCCTTCCATTTAAAATGGCGTCGACAGCATCTTCTTCCGAATCAAACACCTTTGCAGGCCCTTCATGGTAAAGCATCTCAGGTGCCACCGCCGCTTCCTTTACCACCGCACCCTCGGGAGCAAGGTTTCCAAAAAGCACCGCAAGACCTCCGGTTTCTCTATAAGGGTTTTCTACAGGTTTTATGACGCTTTTATCAAGAATTTCGGCATTTTCAATGTTTTCCCCTACTGTCTTTCCGGTAGCAGTTATTTCATTTAAGTTTATCAGCCCTTTCTTGGAAAGCTCCTTCATCACAGCTGGTATCCCACCTGCTTTGTGAAGGTCTTCCATGCGGTGTTCCCCGCTCGGGCTTATCTTACAAAGGTTGGGAGTTTTTGCGCTTATTTCGTCAAACAACTTTAAATCAATATCAACCTTTGCCTCATGGGCAATTGCCAAAAGATGAAGAACCGTATTAGACGACCCTGCAAGGGCCATATCTACAGCAATAGCATTTTCAAAGGCTTTTTTGGTCATTATGTCCCTCGGTTTTATGTCTTTTTCTATAAGCTCCATAATAGCCATTCCCGCTTTTTTAGCAAGGGCTATTCTTGCTCCTTCGTAAGCAGGGATCGTCCCATTCCCCGGAAGTCCCATGCCCAAAGCTTCCACCATGCAGTTCATAGAGTTTGCAGTAAAAAGCCCTGCACAGGAGCCGCATCCGGGGCATGCACTTTTTTCTATTTCCTCAAGTTCTTCGTCGGTCATACTCCCTTGACTGTATTTCCCCACGCTTTCAAAACACGTGGAAAGGTCTATTTTTTTATCCTTATACCTTCCTGCATACATAGGGCCCCCGCTTACCACAAGGCATGGTATATTGAGGCGCGCCGCAGCCATCAGCATACCCGGAACGATTTTGTCGCAGTTTGGGATAAGGACAAGCCCATCAAAAGCATGGGCTATAGCCAATGCCTCTATGGAATCCGCTATAAGCTCCCTGCTTGCGAGGGGATACTTCATACCTATGTGGTTCATCGCAATCCCATCGCAGATGCCTATTGCAGGCACCTCCACGGGAGTGCCTCCTGCCATAGATATACCCGTTTTTACCGCTTGGGCTATCCTGTCAAGGTGAACATGGCCCGGAATTATTTCGCTTTTTGAATTTACCACACCTATGATGGGCCTTTCCAATTCTTCCTTTGTAAATCCCATGGCATAAAAAAGTGAGCGATGAGGTGCCCTTTGAAATCCTTTTTTTACCCTGTCGCTAATCATACAAAGCCTCCTTTGCCTTTTCAATTCCATCTTCTTCATCCAAGATGCCCTTTTTACCCCTTTGAAGGGCTATAATGCCTGTCCTTACGCTTTCAATTATGGTGTAGTGCTTCATCATGTTCAAAAACGCCTTTATTTTTTCAAGGTCTCCGGTTATTTCGATAATCACCGATTCGGGTTCAATGTCTACAATCTTACCCCTAAAAGATTCTGCAATTTGAAATATTTCTGCCCTGTTCCTATCATCGGTTTTTACTTTTACAAGGGCAAGTTCCCTCTGCACAGAAGCCTTAACATCAAGCTCCACCACTTTTATAACATCCACCAATTTTTCCACCTGGCTTTTTATCTGTTCAAGCTCCCTTTCATCGCCTTCAGCTACTATGGTAATCCTCGATATCTTAGGGTTTTCCGTTTCTTCGCCCGTGAAACTCGTTATGTTAAAACCCCTCCTCGTGAAAAGCCCGGAGATTCTCGTAACAACACCGTACTCGTTATGTACGAGAACGGAAAACACAGCCCTCCGCAATAGCTTCACCTCCCTATGTGGTGATAAGGCATAAAAATATACAGAAAAATTAATTTAAAATATTATACCATAAAATTGTTTAAAATTATCAATATTGGGTTATTTTATTGATCGCGTCAAGTATTTTTAGGTTTTTTTAAAACTCACCATCTCACCACAAG